>NZ_CP108025.1:4800000-5488368 GCF_041435095.1 Kitasatospora sp. NBC_00315
GGTGGAGATCTGCCGGTCGGAGGCCTGTCGGACCCGGGCGCTGCGGGAGCGCAGGGGCGCGGGCGACGGGCGGGTGGGAGCAGGCGCGTCGTTCCGGACGGGTGGGTACACGGGACTCCCAGAGGCAGAACTGTGGACGGATCACCTCCGCCTGCGCGGAGAGCACGACCCCGGCCCCGGTCACGAGGGGCGGACGGGGTGGCGTGCATCCAGGAGAGAATAACGCTTTGTGCAATGACAGCTACACCCTGTTGCCGAAGTGGTCGTTTGGGATCCGCTACCTATGCCAATCGGCCGGAAACTGATCGGACGTGTCGCCATTCGCTCGGCTCAACGTGATCGAACGGGAGCGCTCGGTGACCGGTTCGGCGGTGCGGCGCGCGGATTCCCCGCCTTCTGTCCCGGCAATCCCAGACTTTGCCGGTCTGTCGAACGATCGGATCCGGTCATCAGGTGGCAGGCCCGGACGGCGGGGCGGGAAAGCCGCCGCGCCACCGCCGGATTCGCTCGTACGAGGGCGCCGCGCGGGCGCCCGGATTGACGCCGTGGCCGCTGGTCAGGCGGTGTGCCGCCGGTGGATCGCGACGCCGGCCGCGGTCGCTCCGGCGGCCACCCCGAGCGCCGCCGCGGCCGGGATGCCCACCCGGGCGGCCTTGCGGCCGGTGCGGAAGTCGCGCACCCGCCACCCCATCGCCCGGGCGTGGCGGCGCAGCGCGCCGTCCGGGTTCACCACGTACGGGTGGCCGACCAGCGAGAGCATCGGGATGTCGTTGGACGAGTCGCTGTACGCGGCGCAGCGGTCGAGGTCGAGCCGCTCGCGGCGGGCCAGCGAGCGGACGGCGGCCGCCTTGGCGGGGCCGTGCAGCAGCTCGCCGACCAGGCGTCCGGTGTAGAGGCCGTCCCGCGCCTCGGCGACCGTCCCGAGCGCGCCGGTCATGCCGAGCCGGCGGGCGATGATCCGGGCCACCTCCTGCGGGGCCGCGGTGACCAGCCAGACCCGCTGGCCGGCGTCGAGGTGCATCTGGACCAGCGCGCGGGTGCCCGGCCAGATCTTCTCGGCGATGACGTCCTCGAAGATCTCCTCGCAGATCTCCTCCAGGTCGGCGGTGCGCTTGCCCGCCACCAGACCCAGCGCGGTGTGCTGGGCGTCGGCCATGTGCTCCGGGTCCTCGGTGCCGTGCAGCCGGAACCAGGCCTGCTGCCAGGCGAACCGGGCCACGTCCCGGTGGGTGAAGAAGTCGCGCCGGTAGAGGCCGATGCCCAGGTAGAAGACCGCGGCGCCGCGCAGGATGGTGTTGTCGCAGTCGAAGAAGGCGGCGGCGCGGGGGTCGTCCGGGTCGGGGGTGTGGTTGCCGGCCGGCGCCTTGGGGGCCTTGGCCCGCTTCCCGCCCGGCCCGCCCTCCGGCTCGTGCCCGGCGTCCTCGTCGTGCTCCGCCCGCCCGCCGTGCCCGGCCGCCGCGTCCGGGGCGCTCGTCCCGTCGGGCACGCTCGTCCCGTCCGGGGCGGGCTGCGCCCGCAACGCCGCCTCCGCCGCCGCGGCGGCGGCCTCGCCCGCCAGCGCGGTCCGCTCGGTCGGGGAACGCCTGGTGAGGGTGAGCCTTCGAAGCACGGCCATGGCACCGAGCATAGCCAGCGCCGGTGACCATGACCGTGACGTCGGCGTGCAGGAGCGGTTAACGGCCCGCGGCAACGCCGTGACCGTCCGCGCGGGGCGGGAGGCCGGGCCCGGAACGAAGGGGCCGGAAGGAAGGGGCCGACGGACGCGGAGCACGGGGTGACGGAGCCGGGGGAGCCGGAGCGCTGGAGCACAATGGCCGGGTGAGCCCACTGCTGCGACGTGACAAGACCCCGAACCCGGCGGACCGCACCGTGACCCTGGTCGGAAAGCCGGGGTGTCACCTCTGCGACGACGCCCGCGCGGTGATCGTCCGGGTGACCGCCGAGACCGGCGCCGCCTTCGAGGAGAAGGACATCACCCAGGACGAGGAGCTGTACCGCAAGTACTGGGAGCAGATCCCGGTGACCCTGATCGACGGCCGGCAGCACGACTTCTGGCGGGTCGACGAGCGGCGGCTCCGGACGGCCCTCGGCGCCTGACCGGGGGCGGGCCCGGGCCGGCCGATCACCCGCGGCGCCCGCGGGCCGGCACCCGGGGCGCCCCGGGAGCCCGCTCGCAGCCCGCTCGCGTCGCGCTCAGGTGTGTGAGTGTGGCGAAGAAAACTGCACAACGGCTGGGAATCCACCGCATGGTCGGCTTACGATCTAACCTCGTTTTCGCGCCACGGGGGCAGACCGCAGAGGAGTGCCGCCGCCATGCTTCCCGGCCGGATCCCAGGGCAGGCCGTCGCCGCCGAGGGGTTCGCCGTGGTCGACGTGGAGGCCACCGGGCGCAGCCCCTGGCGCCATCGCGTGGTCGAGGTCGCCGTCGTCCTGCTGGACCGGCAGCTGCGGACCGAGGCCGAGTTCGCGACCCTGCTCGACCCGGTCGGCCCGGTCGGCCCGACCCATGTGCACCGGATCGCCCAGACGGACGTGGCCGGCGCCCCGCGCTTTCGCGAGGTGGCCCCGTACCTGCTGGAGCTGTTGTCGGGGCGGGTGCTGGTCGGCCACCACGTGACCTGCGACCAGTCCTTCCTGGATCGCGAGTTCGCCCGGATCGGGGTGCCCTGGCCGGCGGTGCCGCTGCTCTGCACGATGCGCCTGGCCCGCGCCCACCTGCCGGGGGCCGGCGGCTTCGGCCTCGCCGCCTGCGCCGACGCGGCCGGGCTGGGCTGGTACCCGGCGCACACCGCGCTCGGCGACGCCCGCGCCACCGCCGACCTGCTGCGGCACTGCATACGCACCCGCTCCTGCCCGCCGGCCGCCTGGGCCGAGCCGTTGCGCGAGGCCGTCGGGGTGTCGTGGCCCCGGCTGCCCCGGGCCCGCTCGCAGCCGGACGGCGCCCCGCTCGGGCTGATCAGGCGGGAGGCTCCGGCCGGGCCCCGGCAGCCGGGCGGACGGCCCCCGGCCGTCGCGCCGACGGACTCCGGTGCTATGGGACACCCGGCGTGATGCGCATCACTGTGTACGGACAAATCGGACACCATCTTTGTGCACACGTTCACAAACGCATAGCCTGGCCACCTAAGCCCAGCTTCACCCACAGGAGCACCGTGGCAATCGGCCGATCACCACAGAGCAGTTCGCAGACGCCCGACCAGGGCGCCGCGCGCCGACCCTCGCGTGCCCGGGGCATCCCGGAGGCGACCGTCGCCCGACTCCCGCTGTATCTGCGGGCCCTCACCGCGCTCTCGGAGCGCTCCGTCCCCACCGTCTCCTCCGAGGAGCTGGCGGCCGCCGCGGGTGTGAACTCCGCGAAGCTGCGCAAGGACTTCTCCTACCTCGGCTCGTACGGCACCCGCGGGGTCGGTTACGACGTCGAGTACCTCGTCTACCAGATCTCCCGCGAGCTCGGCCTGACCCAGGACTGGCCGGTCGTGATCGTCGGGATCGGCAACCTCGGCCACGCGCTCGCCAACTACGGCGGCTTCGCCTCCCGCGGCTTCCGGGTCGCGGCCCTGCTGGACGCCGATCCGGCCGTGGTCGGCAGCAGCGCGGCCGGTCTGCCGGTGCGGCACATGGACGAGCTGGAGGAGATCGTGGAGACCCACGCGGTCTCCATCGGCGTCATCACCACGCCCCCCGGCGCCGCCCAGCTGGTCTGCGACCGGCTGGTCGAGGCGGGCGTCACCAGCATCCTGAACTTCGCGCCCACCGTGCTGACCGTCCCGGACGGCGTGGACGTGCGCAAGGTCGATCTGTCCATAGAGCTTCAGATCCTGGCCTTCCACGAGCAGCGCAAGGCGGGCGAGGAGCCGGACCGCGGCGAGTCCGTGCTCGACCGGGCCCCCGGTCCGGTCCGGGCCGCCGCCGCCAAGCTGCGCCGTGCGGCAGGCACCGCCAAGGCCCTGACGGACGCCAAGCCGGAGGCCGACCAGACCAAGGCCAAGGCCGTGAAGGCCGCCAAGCCGGCCAAGGGCACGGGCCCCGAGGGCGACCTCTCGGCGGTGATGCCGGCATGAGCGCGCGCGTTCACCGCGGTGGGAGGCCGGCATGAGCCTGCTCGTCGTAGGGCTGAGCCACCGCACCGCGCCCGTCGGGGTGCTGGAGCGCGCGGCGCTCACCGGTGACGTCCCCACCCGGCTGCTGCACGACGCCGCCGCGACGGCGACCGTCGCCGAGGCCGCGCTGGTCAACACCTGCAACCGGATCGAGCTCTACGCGGACGTGGACAAGTTCCACGCCGGCGTCGCCGAGCTCTCCCTCCTGCTCGCCCACCACACTGGCGTGGACCTGGAGGAGCTCACCTCCCATCTCTACGTCCACTACGAGGACCGCGCCGTCCACCACCTCTTCTCGGTGGCCTGCGGCCTGGACTCGATGGTGGTCGGCGAGGGCCAGATCCTCGGCCAGCTGCGCGACGCGCTCGCCCGCGCCCAGGAGGAGCACACCGCCGGGCGCGACCTCAACGAGCTCTTCCAGCAGGCCCTGCGGGTGGGCAAGCGGGCGCACAGCGAGACCGGCATCGACAAGGCCGGCCAGTCGCTGGTCACCTTCGGCCTGGAGCAGATCGCCGCCGGTGCCGGGGAGATCGCCGGCAAGCGGGCCCTGGTGGTCGGTGCGGGCTCGATGAGCTCGCTGGCCGCCGCCACGCTGGTGCGCGCGGGTGTGAGCGAACTGTTGATCGCCAATCGCACCCCCGAGCGGGCCGAGCGCCTGGTGGCCATCCTGGGCAGCGCGAACGCCCGGACGCTCGACCTGGCGAAGGTTCCCGAGGCACTGGCCGACGTCGACCTGGTGATCTCCTGCACCGGCGCGGCCGGCGTGGTGATCGGCGCCGACGACGTCGCGACCGCCGTCGCGGCCCGGGACGCCGCCTCGCCGCTCGCCTTCCTCGACCTGGCGATGCCGCGCGACGTCGACCACGCCGTGCACGCGCTGCCCGGCGCGCTGCTGGTCGACCTGGAGAGCCTCTCGCACGCCCACGCCGCCACCCCCGGCGCGGGCGACGTGGACGCCGTCGGCGGCATCGTCGCCGACGAGGTCGCCGCGTTCGGCGCCGCCCAGCGGGCCGCCCGGATCGCGCCCACCGTGGTCGCGCTGCGGGCGATGGCCTCCGAGGTGGTCCTCTCCGAGCTCGGGCGGCTGGACTCCCGGCTGCCCGACCTGGACGAGCGCTCCCGCGCCGAGATCACCCAGACCGTCCGCCGCGTGGTGGACAAGCTGCTGCACGCGCCCACCGTGCGGGTGAAGCAGCTCGCCGCCGAGCCCGGCGGCGCCTCGTACGCGGACGCCCTGCGCGAGCTGTTCGACCTCGACCCGGCGGCCGTCCACGCGGTCTCGGGCACGCCGGGCGCCCAGAAGTCGGCTGCCCAGCAGCCGGTCGTCACCAAGACGGGCCCGCAGAAGCCGGGCCCGCAGACCCCGGGCCCGGCCCGGCCCGCCAACGGCACCCTCGCGGGCGAGGTCGCCAGATGAACCGTCAGCCATCCCACGAGTACCACCGGGACGATCACCTCATGAATGGTCAACCGCTCCACGACCAGGCCCCGCCGTCCGCCGTGCCGCTGCGGCTCGGCACCCGCCGCAGCGCACTCGCCATGGCGCAGTCGGGCATGGTCGCCCGCGAGGTGGGCCGGCTCACCGGACGCGCCGTCGAACTGGTGGAGATCACCACCTACGGCGACACCTCCCGCGAGGCCCTGGCGCAGATCGGAGGCACCGGTGTCTTCGTCTCCGCCCTGCGCGACGCGCTGCTGGAGGGCCGGATCGACTTCGCCGTGCACTCCCTGAAGGACCTTCCCACCGCGGCCCCCGAGGGCCTGCTGCTGGCCGCCGTCCCCGAGCGCGAGGACGTCCGCGACGCCCTCGTCGCCCGCGAGGGCCTGGGCCTGCAGGAACTGCTGGAGAAGCTGGCCGGCGCCGGCCGCACCGCGCGGATAGGCACCGGGTCGCCGCGTCGGGCGGCCCAGCTCAACGCCTGGGCCGCCGCCCGGGGCACGACCGTGGAGACCACCCCGATCCGGGGCAACGTCGACACCCGGATCGGTTTCGTCGCCTCCGGTGAGCTCGACGCGGTGGTCCTCGCCGCGGCCGGCCTCAACCGGCTCGGGCGCGGGGCCGAGATCACCGAGCACCTCGATCCCGAGCTGATGCTCCCGGCTCCCGGACAGGGCGCCCTCGCGATCGAGTGCACCAGCGCGAACACCGCCCTGGCCGCGACTCTGGCCGCCCTGGACCACGCCCCCACCCGGGTCGCGGTGGTGGCCGAGCGCGCTCTGCTGGCCGCCCTCGAAGCCGGTTGCTCCGCCCCGGTCGGGGCGCTCGCGACCTGGGGCAGCCGCTCCGAACTGTTGCTGGAGGGCGTGGTCGGCACCGTCGACGGCGCCACCCTGCTGAAGATGTCCGCCAGTGGTCCGCTCGTCCTCGACGAGTCGGCCGAGCAGCACGCGCGGGCCCTCGGCCACGCCCTTGCCGCCCGGCTGCTCGACGCGGGTGCGTCCACTCTCATGGGGGAGCGAGCCCGATGAGCCCCACCGCTGCCACCGACACCCCGCTCCCGGGCGGCAACCCGTTCCAGGCCGGGCCCGCCCCCGCCGGGCGCTGCACCTTCCTGGGCGCGGGCCCCGGGGATCCGGGGCTGCTGACCCTGCGTGCGGTCGAGGTGCTGGCCTCGGCCGACATCCTGGTCGCCGATCCGCTGACCGCCGCCGCCGTCCGCAGCCACTGTCCGGCCGGTGTGCAGGTACACACCACCGCGGCCCTCGGCTCCGGCACCGCCACGGACGCCCCCGACGGCGGCTTCGACCTGGCCCGGCTGGTCGCCGAGGCCGTCCGGGCGGGCAAGCACGTGGTCCGCACCGTCGACGGCGACCCGGGCCTGGACGGCTGCGCGGCCGAGGAGATGCTCTCCTGCGCGAAGTCGGCGATCCCCTTCGAGGTGATCCCGGGCGTCGCCCAGTCGGTCGGCGTCCCCGCCTACGCGGGTGTGCCGCTGCGCGGCAGCAACGGGACGGACGTCCGGTTCGTGGACGGCGCGGCGCTGCTGGCCGGCGGGCCGGTCGACCTCGGCTCCCCGGAGACCACGCTGGTCGTGCGCACCACGCTCGGCCAGCTGCCCGCCACCGCCAACGCGCTGGTGGCGAACGGCCGCAAGCCGGACTCGGCGTTCTGCGCCACGCTCTCCGGCACCACCACCCGCCAGCGCTCCTTCACCGCGACGCTGGCGACCATCGCCGCCGATCTCAAGGCGGCCCGGGTGCTGCCCTCGCCGGTCTCCGCCCCGGTGGACACCGCGACCTCGGTCATAGCCGTGGTCGGCGAGCAGGTCGCGCACCGCATCTCGCACTCCTGGTTCGAGACCAAGCCGCTGTTCGGCTGGAACGTCCTGGTGCCGCGCACCAAGGAGCAGGCCACCGGCCTCTCCGACCAGCTGCGCTCGTACGGGGCGGTGCCGCAGGAGGTGCCCACCATCGCGGTGGAGCCGCCCCGCACCCCGCAGCAGATGGAACGGGCGATCAAGGGCCTGGTCACCGGCCGCTACGAGTGGATCGCCTTCACCTCGGTCAACGCGGTGCGCGCGGTGCGTGAGAAGTTCGAGGAGTACGGGCTGGACGCCCGGGCCTTCGCCGGCATCAAGGTCGCGGCGGTCGGCGAGACCACCGCGCAGTCGCTGGTGGACTTCGGCGTGAAGCCCGATCTGGTGCCCTCCGGCGAGCAGTCCGCGGCCGGTCTGCTGGAGGACTGGCCGCCGTACGACCCGGTGTTCGACCCGATCGACCGGGTGCTGCTGCCCCGCGCCGACATCGCCACCGAGACCCTGGTGGCCGGCCTGGTCGAGCTGGGCTGGGAGGTCGACGACGTGACGGCGTACCGGACGGTGCGCGCCTCGCCGCCGCCGGCCGAGACCCGTGAGGCGATCAAGGGCGGCGGTTTCGACGCGGTGCTCTTCACCTCGTCGTCCACCGTGCGCAACCTGGTCGGGATCGCCGGCAAGCCGCACAACGTGACCGTGATCGCCTGCATCGGCCCGGCCACCGCGAAGACCGCCGAGGAGCACGGCCTGCGGGTCGACGTGATGGCCCCGGCGCCGTCCGCCGCCGCGCTGGCCCAGGCCCTGGCAGACTTCGGGGCACGTCGTCGCGACACCGCCACGGCGGCCGGTGAGCCGGTCTACCGGCCGAGCGAGCGCCGCCCCGGCTCGCGCCGCAAGGCCCGCTGAGAACACACCCCGTCGGGGGAGGCCGGGCCGGCCTCCCCCGACGCCCCACCGTCCGGAGAGAGAAGCCGTGTCCGCTGAATTCCCGTACGTACGCCCGCGCCGGCTGCGCACGACCCCGGCGATGCGCCGGATGGTCGCGCAGACCCGGCTGCACCCGGCCGAGCTGATCCTGCCGCTGTTCGTCCGCGAGGGTATCGGCGAACCTGTGCCGATCTCGGCGATGCCCGGGGTCGTCCAGCACACCCGCGACACGCTGCGCAAGGCCGCCGTGCAGGCCGCCGAGGCGGGCCTCGGGGGTCTGATGCTGTTCGGCGTCCCGGCCGTGCAGGACGCGACCGGCAGCGAGGGCACCAATCCGGACGGCATCCTGCAGAAGGCGATCCGGGACGTGGTCTCCGAGGTCGGCGACTCGATCGTGGTGATGTCCGACCTCTGCCTGGACGAGTACACCGACCACGGCCACTGCGGTGTGCTGGCCGCCGACGGCAGCGTGGACAACGACGCGACGCTGGCCCGGTACGCGGAGATGGCCGTGGTTCAGGCCGACGCGGGCGTCCACCTGGTCGGCCCGTCCGGGATGATGGACGGCCAGATCGGTGTCGTCCGGCGGGCCCTGGACCAGGCCGGGCACCTGGACACCGGCATCCTCGCCTACACCGCGAAGTACGCCTCGGCGTTCTTCGGCCCGTTCCGCGAGGCGGTCGGCTCCTCCCTCCAGGGCGACCGCAAGAGCTACCAGCAGGACCCGGCGAACGCCCGGGAGGCGCTGCGCGAGCTGGCGCTGGACGTCGCCGAGGGCGCCGACCTGGTGATGGTCAAGCCCGCGATGGCGTACCTGGACATCCTGCGGCAGGTCGCCGACGCCTCGCCGGTGCCGGTCTCCGCCTACCAGGTCTCCGGTGAGTACTCGATGGTCGAGGCGGCCGCCGCGAACGGCTGGATCGACCGGGAGCGGACGATCCTGGAGACGCTCACCTCGATCCGCCGGGCCGGCGCCGAGCAGATCCTCACCTACTGGGCGGTCGAGGCCGCCGCGATGCTGCGGTAGGTCGTTCGGAGCGGACCGGCGGAGCCGGAGCAGCACGAAGGCCGGGCCCCGCGGACGGGGCCCGGCCTTCGCCGTGCGCCGGCGCGTCCTGGTGATGCGTCAGGAACGGGCGTCAGGAACGGGCGTCAGGGGCGGGCGTCAGCCGACGTGGGCGAAGCCGTCCTGGGCGCCGCCGAGGTCGGTGGACGTCGCCCAGCCCCAGCGCTGGTCGGCGGCGTGGATGTGGCTGGTGTGCGCCGCACCCCACTGCTCGCCGGCCACGAAGACCGGGTCGGCCGACGCCACGAACTGCCCGCCGCCCTCGACGCCCACGTGCGCGTACGCGGGGGCCGAGACGCCGGCGACGGCCAGCGCGCCGACCGCGGTCAGGAGGGCCTTGCCCAGCATGCTCTTCATCGAAATCTGTCCTCTCTCCTGCGATCCGTCTCCCGGGCCCGGCGGGCCGGGGAGCGAGCGGATCGGGTGGGGGGCCTGTGGTGTCACGTGACCACAGGACGTGCGGGCGCGCCGCTCGGAACGCGCCGCACCGACGGCCTGTCACCCGAAGGAGTCGGATGAGGACCGTCCGGTCGTGCGATCCACCGCGGTTCGTACAGAAGCCCGTGGGGCCCGGGGAACGATCCCCCGGGCCCCACGGACCGAATCCGGCGACGGTCCTTGATCAGCCGATCAGGTGCGAGACGCCCGCGTCGCCCGAGGACTGGGTCGGCTGGCCCACGTCGCAGATCTGCTTCGGGGTGCTGTTCAGGATCGGGACCTCGACCGGAACCGCGACACCGATGAGCGCGGCGACGGCGATGTTGTGAACCTCCGGCAGGCAGATGTTCGGGTTGTCGAGGGTGTGGAAGTTCGGGCTGTGGTTGCCCTGGGTGCCGGTGGCGTTGGTGCCGCCGTCGCCCTGGACCGAGACGGCCGAGCCGTCCGAGTCGGCGATCGCGGAGGCGGAGCCGGCCGACATGGCGATCGCGGCGACGGCGAGGCCGGCTGCGGTCAGAGTCTTCTTGATCATTTCTGGTGTTCCTCTCGGGGTGAATCGGGGGCGATTCGGGGGTGGTTCCGGTGGAGCGGGGTGGTACTCGCCGGGCGGGGAGGCCCGGGTGGGACGGAGTGGTTCAGTGGTCCCGACGCGGCCGTGGGTCAGCCGACGAGGTGGGAGACGCCGGCGTCGCCGTGCGACTGGCTGCCCTGGCCCTGGACGCAGTACTGCTTGCCACCGCTGTTGGCGATCGGGACCTCGATCGGGACGGCGATGCCACCGAGGGCGCCGACGGCGATGTTGTGGATCTCCGGCAGGCAGATGTTCGGGTTGTCCAGGAAGTGGAAGTTCGGGCTGTGGTCGCCCCAGGTGCCGGTGTTGTTGGTCCCGCCGTTGCCCTGCAGGGAGGCGGAGGCGCCGTCCGCGTCACCGATGGCCGAGGCGGGGGCGGAGGCCATGGCCAGGGCGGCCGTGACCAGGCCGGCGGCGGCGAAAGACTTCTTGAGCATGGGGGAGATCCCTCTCTGAAATGCTTTTTTCGGATTCCGTGCGTTCAACGATGAGACCCGGTCTGCGGTCACTGGCCCGATCGGGACGGACGCTGGAATGCTCTGCGGCATCCGGTCCTGCCCCTCGTCGTGGCTGCGACAACCAGATCAAAGAATGACGGGGCGGAAGGTTACGCGGATTCGGAAAAACCGTGTGCGGATCACCGTGGGGTGGTCCGTGCGGTCAGATTATTAGCCCGAATCGGCTAACGGCCGCAATCAGGGCCCCCGCTACCTCGTTGAAGCAGGGTGCTTTCGGCTGCGCGACGCAGCCGTCCCAGAAGGTCTCCAGCTAGAACGGTGAATACCATGAAGTTCTCCAAGCGGGCCGGCGCGATGCTGCTGGCGGTCGGTGCCGGTGTGCTCGCCTCGCAGGGTGCGGCGGCCGCCGCCGGGATCACCCCCGGTCAGATCGGCGCCCTGGAGGGGCAGCTGGCGACCGATCAGGTCCCCTTCGACATCCCGCTGGGATCCGCCACCGAGCGGCTCGGCCTGCTCCCCGAGGGCGGGCACGTGCACGGCGGCATCCCGACCTCGGTGCTCATGCCGGCCGTTCCGGAGGAGGGCGCCGGGGCTCAGCCCGTCCCCGACCGGATCATCCCCGCGCTGGGCGGCGGCAAGGTCGGCCCCGAGCTGCAGGCGGCGCTCCCGCTGCCCGCCGCGGACCGCTCCACCGAGCTCGGCGACCTGCTGCTGGAGGCCCCCGCGGCTCCGCTGAACGTGGCCGGCCCGGCCCTGACGCTCGGCCGTCCGGTGAGCTACGTCGAGGGCAACAGCGGACACCTGACCGACACGCTGAAGTTCGGAGAGCTGGACCCGCAGCTGATCACGGCGCCCGTCCAGGCCGTGCCCGGGGCCAAGGCCTCGCTGGGCGGCGGTGACAAGCGGATCTCGCTGACCGATTCGCTGGAGCAGCTCACGACCACGACCACGGCCACCGCCACCGGCGCCCTGGAGCAGGCCAGGGGCTGACCCCGCCCGTTCGGCCCGGTCCCGCCGCGGGCGGCCGGGCCGGGCCCCGGCGGCCGGGCCTCGGGCGGCGCGGCCGGACACATCACCGCGAACGGCCCCGGTGCGACAGGCACCGGGGCCGTCGTGGCTCCCCCGCCGGGCGGCGCCCGCCCGGCGACGGGTTCAGCCGGGCAGGGCGCCCAGCAGCGGGCCGACCGCGGGCAGGTCCCTGATCCCGCCACCGTCGCTCAGCGGCCCGGTCACGTAGTCGGTACCCACCGGCTTCAGCCCGGAGTTGTCGGGCTGGACGGCGACCCCGTTGTTCAGCACGTCGGCGGAGGACTGCGCGAACGGGTCCAGCCGCAGGTCCTTGACCGGCGCGACGCCGTAGCCGAGGGCGCCGGTGAGGCCGCCGACGGCGGGGGCCACCTCGGTCTGCTGGAGACGGGGGACGGTGTCCGCGTGTGCCGTGCCCGTGCCGAGCAGCATCGCGGCGCCCAGGACGGCGAGGCCGGCCCCGCTCTTCTTCAGGACCATGAGGACCTACCCTTCGGGTGATTCGGTGGTGCGGAGGTTCGGTGGTGCGGCGCTTCGGGTGCGGTGACCGGCGCGGCGGCGGCCGGGCCGCCGGGGACGCCGTACTGCCCCAGGGCCGGCGGGCCGAGGGGCAGTACGGTCGGGCTCGCGCCGATCGGCGATCAGCAGTCGTCCGAGTCCACGGGCTGCGGCTGGGGGGTCACCACGGGCTGCTCGTGGGGCATGTCCACGTTGGCGCAGGTGTTGCCGAACGCCGGGTTCAGGGCGCCGATCACGTTGACGGAGTTGCCGCACAGGTTCACGGGGACGTGCACCGGGATCTGGATCAGGTTGCCGGAGAGCACGCCGGGGGAGCCGGCGGCGACGCCCTCGGCACCGGAGCTGGCGGCAGCGGCACCGGCGCCGCCCAGCACCAGGCTCGCGGCGGCGGCGGTGAGGACGGCGGCCTTCTTCACGTTCTGCATGGGGTGTTTGATCTCCTAGATCACAAACGGATGAGCGTGCCGCACCCCGCGGGTGCGGGGTGCGGCACGGACTCGGTTGAGCGAGCTGTCGCCTGTTCAGCGACCGCGGCTTCAGCCGACGTTGGCGCAGTTGTTGCCGAACGCCGGGTTCAGCAGGCCGATCACGTTGACGGTGTTGCCGCAGACGTTGACCGGGACGTGCACCGGGATCTGGATCAGGTTGCCGGAGAGCACGCCGGGGGAGCCGGCGGCGACGCCCTCGGCACCGGAGCTGGCGGCAGCGCCACCGGCCGCACCGACCACGAGGCCGGCAGCGGCGATGGACAGAACGGCGGCCTTCTTGAGGTTACGCATGGGGGTTTTCCTCCATTGTCTTCCCGACCGGTTCGATTGTCGGGATTTCGGGCGAATCAGAATCATCGCCCGCTGGTTCAGGGGTGCGCCGTGATTGTCACTCTGGCGGCCCAAGTCGTGCGTGTCGCCCGTGGCTTGGACGGTGCTCGGCCGCTTCATTCCTGCGCCCCGCGAACAATTACCGCACGGCCGGGAAGTGTCCGCTCGGTGGCGCGACCAGGAGAGCCCCGCGAGGAACGGGGGTTCGACGCCGATTCGGCGTCTCCCGGGAGATCAGGTGGATTCGGCGGGCCGAATCGAATATCTGTCAGACGTACGCCGAGCGGGCGTCCGCCCGCCCGGTCCGTCGTCCGTCAGGCGTTGACGCAGGTGTTCCCGAACGCCGGGTTCAGCACGGTGACCAGGCCGATCGAGTTGCCGCAGAGGTTGACCGGGACGTGCACCGGCACCTGGATCAGGTTGCCGGAGAGCACCCCGGGGGAGGCGACCGCGGCGCCCTCGGCCGCCGCGCCGCGGATGTGGTGGGCGGAGGCGCTGGCGGCGCCGCCGAGCAGCAGGGCTGCGACGGCCGCGGTACCGAGCACACCCTGGGCGAGCTTGCGCATGGTGTCGTCCCGTTCGTGAGAGTCCGGATGAAGCGTGTTCCGCCAGGAAGAACGACCCGGCGGCCGACGGGAAACGGTCGGCTCCGTTCATCACCCGAATGCCTGGCGTAAGCCGTACGGGTGACAGCGGCCGAGTGGACGCAACCCGTCCCCCGGGGCCTCGTTAGGGATCACGCACGCTCCGTGCAGCTAACAACTCTTCGATCTTTCAGGAGGCTCACTATGAGCATCAAGAAGACTGCCGCCATTGGTGCCGCCGTGGTGGGTATCGTCGCGGCCGGTGCCGGTTCCGCGATGGCCAGCTCCGGCGCCGAGGGCGTCGCGGCGGGTTCCCCCGGCGTCATCTCGGGCAACAGCGTCCAGGTCCCGGTGCACGTTCCGGTCAACCTCTGCGGCAACTCGATCGACGTGATCGGCCTGCTGAACCCGGCGTTCGGCAACAACTGCGTCAACGCGGGCTGATCCCGACCGGATCTTCCGCACCGCACGTCACGAGCCGCCGTCCTCGCCTCCCTCCTGGGGCGTGGACGGCGGCTCGGTGCGTGCCGGGTGCCGTCCGCCCGGTGGCCGCTCCGGCCCGGGGCGGAGCTGAAGGCCCGGGGCGGCGCTGACGGCCCGATGGGTGAGGGGCCCTCACGACTCTTGTTGCCTTACTCGTCAGTACTTAGAATATGAGGACTGCTCACATTTCTCCCCGGTCCGTGGCCCGGTCCCGGGGAGTCGCACGCCGCACGCTCCGCGTCGCCCGGCCGCTGCCGGGCGGACCCCACCCTCGCAAGGAGTCACGCGTGATCAGGTCCCTCTCCCCGAGCGCGCGGCGATGTCGCCCGGCCGCGCGCCGGTCGCCCGCCGGCGCCCTGCTCGCCACCGCCGCCCTGCTCGCCACCCTCGCACTGGCCGGCGCCCCGACCGCCGCCGCCGTCACCCCCGCCGCCGTCACCCCCGCCGCCGCGAAGCCCGCGGCCGTCGTCGCCCTGGGCGACAGCGCCATCTCCGGGGAGGGTGCGGGCACCGACACCGGCGACGCGTACTTCCCCGACAGCGACAGCCCGACCGACTACTGCCATCGGCACCCGAAGTCGGAGATCTTCGTCACCGGCATCCCCGACGTCACGCCCGTCGACCTGGCCTGCTCCGGCGCGCAGACCGGTGACCTGGTCAGCGACCCCGTGCTCGCGAGGACGACCGGCCCGGGCAGCGGCGACTTCGGCGAGCCCAAGCAGGACGTCCAGCTCGCCCGGACGGCGGCCGCGTACGACGTCAGGATGGTCGTCGTCACGATCGGGGCCAACGACGACTTCGACTTCAGCGGCATCATGATGCACTGCCTCGGCCAGTACTTCCCGGTGCCGCAGAGCCAGGGCTGCCGGGACACCATCGGCAGCGCCGACATCGCCGCGCGGGCCGAGCGGGTCCGGCCCAAGGTGGTCGCCGCGCTGCAGGACATCCGGCAGACCATGCGCACGGCCGGCTACGCCGACTCCTCGTACCAGCTGGTCTTCCAGTCCTACTTCAACCCGATCACACCCGACATCCGGACCGACACCTACGTCGGCAAGGTGGCGGACGGCTGCCCCGCCTTCCCCGAGGACCTCGCCTGGGGGCACAACTGGGTGGTGCCGGTGCTCAGCGACACCCTGCGGGCCGCCGCCGAGGAGGTCCCCGGCGTCCGGTACCTCGACCAGCGCCGGGTCTCCTTCGGGCACGAGGTCTGCGCCGAGTGGACCAGCTCCCCGTACGAGTACACCAACGGGGACGTCATCAACCTCTCCGAATGGGTCCGCAACGGCTGTGACCAGCAGATCGGCATTCCCGGCCTGTGCATGAACATGGTCCGCCAGTCGTACCACCTGCGGGTCGCGGGCTACCGCGCCGAGGGCGGCTGCCTCGCCCAGTTCTACGCCCGGCCGACCCAGCAGCAGGCGTACTGCACGCTCAACCAGCAGAACACCACCTCCATCGAACCGCTCACCCCCGGACGGCCGTTCGACGACAAGCCCGAGGACGGCTCCTGGTACCAGCTCACCAACGTCGCCGACGGCAAGGTGCTCGACCTCGCGGGCGGCGGTACGTACGGCGACAGCACCAACGGGCGTCCCGCCATCGCCTACACCGCCACCGGGGGCCTGAACCAGTCCTTCGTCCTGGAGGCGAAGGCGGGCAACAGCTACGAGCTGGACTTCAGCGGGAACCGGGACATGTGCCTGGACGCCACCGGCGCCTCCACCGCCCCCGGCACCAGGCTGGAGCAGTGGCGCTGCAACGGCGGCGGCAACCAGCACTGGGTCTTCGTCCCGGCCGGGAACGGCCGGTACGAACTGGCCGACTCGCAGGACACCGGCAAGGTCGCGACCGTCGGCGGGGTCCCGGACGCCCAGGGCAATCCGCCGGTCGCCCTGGCGGCCGACACCGGCGCGCCCGAGCAGCTCTGGCAGCTCACCGAGCTGGGCATCGTCTACCTGCACGGCTGATCCCGGCCGCCCGCCGCCCGCCGCCTGCCGGTCTGCCGCTCACCCCGCCCGGCCCGTCGCCCGCCCCGCCCCGGGCGGCGGCGAGCCGGTGCCGGGGCACGGCGGCCGGGGTGCCGTAGGCTCACCCGGCATATCGGTACAGAGTCGCGCGGTCATCGGCGGCGGAGCCCGGGTCCCAGGAGTCACGGTGCCATGAGCAGTCCATCCAGCACGACGCCCGAGGCCGCCCGGGCGGCCCTGCCCGCCCCGCGGCCGGCCCGTGAGCCGGTGCGCCGCACCCTCCGCCGGAGCGTCCGGCGCTTCGGCCCCGCTCTGGCCGCGTACGCGGCGGTGAAGGCGGCCGGGTTCGCCGTCTTCCTCGGGCTCCTGGCCCTCTCGGGCGACTACGCGGACAAGAACCCGGGCCGCGGTGGCGGGGCCACACCCTGGGACGTGCTCGGCAGCTGGGACGGCGTCTGGTACCAGCGGATCGCCCGTAACGGCTACCACCCGCAGCTGATTGCGCTCGAAGGCTTCCCGCACGCGACCCTCTACGAGAACTCGGCCGCGTTCTTTCCGCTCTACCCCTGGTCGATCCGGATCGTCTCGGCCTGTACCGGTCTCGGTTCCCACGGCGCCGGGATGCTGGTCGCCGTCCTGTCCTCGTTCGTCGCGGCGGCCGGGATCTACGCCGTCGCCGCCCGGGTCGGCGGTGTCCGGACGGGCGTGATCGCCGCCGCCGTGTGGGGCCTGTTCCCCGGCTCGGGCGTCGAGTGGGCGGTCTACTCCGACTCGCTCTACGTGGCCCTCGCGGCCTGGGCCTGCTACTGCGTGATGACCAGGCGCTGGCTCAGCGCGGGTCTGCTCACCTTCACGGCCGGTCTCGGCCGGCCGACCGCCGCGGTGCTCGTCGTGGCCGTGTCCGTTGCGGCGCTCGTCGCACTCGTCCGGCGTACGGACGGCATCGCGCGCCCCCTGGCCGCCATCCTCCTGACCCCCTGGGGCCTGATCGGCTACATCCTCTGGGTCGGCCACCAGGTGGGCGACTACGCCGGCTACTTCACCCTCCAGCGGGGTGCCTGGAACCGCTACGTCGACTACGGCGCGGCCACCGCCACGACCCTGGTCGACGTGATCCTCGGTCACTGGGACGGCTGGCAGGTCAACCCCGTGCCCGATCTGATCGCGGTCGCCCTGCTGATCACCCTGCCGGGCCTGTTCGTCCTGCTGCTGCGGACCCGGCCCCCGCTCGTGCTGGTGCTCTACACCGTGCTGACCGTGGCCGCCGCCCTCGGCAGCAACCAGATCTTCGACAACGTCTCGCGCTACCTGCTGCCCGCCTTCCCGCTGTTCATCGGTCCGGCCCACGCGCTGCGGCGGCAGCGATGGACCACCCTGGCCGGCCTCTTCGCGCTGCCCGCCCTCGCCGCCGGCTGGTACGCGGGCTACGCGCTGTTCGAACTCGGCGTGCCCTAGCGGCGCTCCGTCCGACATCGCGTCAGGCGGCGTGTGTGGCGACCGGCGGCCTGACCGGCCGTCCGACCGGGCGCTCCGACCGGGCGACCTGACCGGCCGTCCGGCCGGGCACGCTACGGCCGGGCACGCTACGGCCGGGTGGTCGCCCTGCCGTCGCGCGGGCGCCCGGAGGTGCCGGGGGTGGAGGGGCGGCCCGAGGGCGACGGATCGGCCCCGTCGGTCGGGGTGGCCCCGGGATCCGTCCGGGGCGCCGGGTCGGGGATGTCGGCCATCTGCAGGCGCTGCTTGGGGGTGCCCCGCAGTGCCTGGTTCATGGCGTCCCGCCAGATCGGACCGGGGCCGCTCGCCCCGAACACCTCGCGGGTGAACTTGCCGTTGATGGTGATGTTCCGCATCTCGACGCCGCCGGCCGGGCCGCCGAGCCAGACCGCGGTGGCCAGCCGGGGCGTGTAGCCGTCGAACCAGGCGGCCTTCTTCTGGTCCGAGGTGCCGGTCTTGCCGGCGATCTGCCGCCCGTCGTCGAGCCCGAGGTCCGCGCCGGTACCGGTCTCCGTCACGCCGTTCAGGATGGTGTTGATGACGTCGGCGGTGCTCTCGGAGAAGGCCCGGTCGCAGTGCGGGGCCGGGACGGGGACGTCCTTGCCCTGCACGGTGGTGATCCGGCTGATCGCGAGCGGTGCGCAGTACATCCCCCGGGCGGCGAAGGTGGCGTAGACGTTCGCCATGGTCAGCGGGCTCATCTCCTCGACGCCCAGCGCCATCGCGGGGACCTCCTCCAGCGGCTTGCCGCTGGCCTTGGCGGTGATGCCGAGCTTGTTGGCCATCTGCTTGACCGGGCAGAGGCCGATCTCCTGCTCCATCTGCACGAAGTAGGTGTTGACCGAGCGGGCCATCGCCTCCTTGAGCTCGTAGGGCCCCTTCTCGTTCGCGGACTCGTTGGGGACGCTGCGCCCCTTGCCGGTCACGGTGTTGCGCCAGGTGCCGTCGCAGGTCTTCATCGTCGGGTAGTCGAGGCGGTTCGGTGCCGAGTACGACTGGGTCGGCGGGAGTCCCGCCTCCAGTGCGGCGGCCGCCACGATCGGCTTGAACGTCGAACCCGGCTGGAAGCCGTTGCCGCCGCCCATCGCGTAGTCCACGTTGAAGTTGACCACCGTCTGGTTCTTGGTCGTGTCCAGTCCGTACGGGCGGGTCTGCGCCATCGCCAGGATCCTGCCGGTGCCGGGCTCGATCATGGTGGTGGCGGCCGAGACGGTGTCCGTCACCCGGACGTTCGAGCTCACGGCGTCCTGCGCGGCGGCCTGCTTGTCCGGGTCCAGGGTGGTGTAGATGTTCAGGCCGCCCTGGTCCCAGAGCTTCTTGCGGTCGGCCGCGGTCTTGCCGAAGGCAGGGTCCTGCTTGACCACGTGCCGGACGTAGTCGCAGAAGAAGCCCATTCCGGCGCCGGCGGTGATGCAGCCGTTCTGCGGGCTCCGGTACGCGAGCCCGAGCGGGGCGGCCTTGGCGTCCCTGGCCTGGTCCGCCGTGATGTGCTTGTTCTCCAGCATCTTGTCGATGACCACGTTGCGGCGGGTGGTCGCGGCCTGCGGGTGCAGCTTGGGGTCGTACTGCGACGGGTTCTGCACCAGTCCGGCCAGGGTGGCGGCCTCGGGGACGGTGAGGTCCTTGTCGCTCTTGCTGAAGTAGCGCTGGGAGGCGGCCTCGACGCCGTAGGCGCCGTTCCCGTAATACGTGATGTTGAGGTAGTTGGTGAGGATCTGGTCCTTGGTCAGATCCTCCTCCAGCTTGATGGCGTACTTCAGCTCCTGGATCTTGCGGCCCAGGGTCTTGCGCTGCGCCTCCTGGACGGCGGCCACGTCGTCGCCGGCCTTCTCGACGTTGACGTTCTTCACGTACTGCTGGGTGAGCGTCGAGGCGCCCTGGGCGGTGGTGCCGCTCTCGGCGTTCTTGCTCGCCGCGCGGAGCACGCCCTTGAGGTCGACGGCGCCGTGCTCGTAGAAGCGCGCGTCCTCGATGTCGACCTGGGCCTGGCGCATGATCGGCGCCATCTGCTCCGCGGTCAGCACCGTCCGGTCGCGTTCGTACACCTTGGCTATCAGGCCGCCCTTGGCGTCGAAGATCTGGGTCGCCTGGGTGAGCGGCGGCGCCTTGAAGTCGTCCGGGATGTCGTCGAAGCTCTCTGCGGTGTTCTTGGCGGTCAGCCCGAGCGCGCCGACGGCGGGCAGTGCCATGCCCGCCAGCAGGACGCCGGCCAGCACGCTGGCACCGAGGAAGGTCCCGCCGTACCCGGCCAGCCGGCCCGGTGAACGGCGTCGGCGCCGGACTTCGGATGTGTCGGGGGACTCGGGGCCCGCGGGGCGCGTCGATGCCATGGCTGCACACTATGTCCCCGCAAGTCGACCATGGGGACAAGTGTTCGCACACAGCTGTCACAACCGTGCGACAACTTCATCACGTCAATCTTTCTGCCCCGGTCCGCCGGTGAGGATCCGTCAGCCCGCGACCGCCGCCGCGCGGAGCGCCCCGCGGCGGCGGACCGCCGTCAGGGCCAGACCAGGCAGTACAGCTGGTGCCCCGCGTCGTGCAGGCGGTTCGCGAAGTCCTGCCACTCGTGCAGCATGCTGTAGATCACGAAGGCGTCGCGCGGGCCCCGGCGGTCGGGGACGGTGGACCAGATGAAGGCGGCGGCGCCCAGTTCGGTCTCGTCCGCCTTCCGGAGGGGCTCGACGACGATCTGGGGCAGCTGGACGACGGCGTAGTCGGGATGCAGGACGACGAGCTCCAGTGGCGGCACCTGGTGCAGCGGGACGCCCTGGATGCCGGTGAGCACCATGGCGCTCATGGTCTCCGGCTTGATCTTGGTGGAGAGATGGCCGTTGGGTGAGCCGCTGGTCTCCATCAGGTCGCCGAGCCGGCCGAGCGCGCCGAGCTCGCCCGCGTCGAGGCCGAGGCCGCCGGGGCCGAGGGCGGTGGGGACTCTGGCGGCGGTGGCGCGATCGGGTGCGCCGAAGTACTTGTAGGTCACCCCCACGCGTCCCTCACCCCGTCTTCCACTGCCACCTGCACCCGTACCCGCTCCCGTACCCCCGCGCGCCGCCCTGGCGGACCGGCGGGAGCCGCGCGCGATCTCGTCGTGGCCGTCCTGCGCCTCGGACACTCGGACCATCCTCACCGGAATTCGCCGGAATCGACAGACCCCCGCACGTCCGGCGTCCCTCCCGGACGTGCCCCTTACCCGTCATGCGCCGTCGTACACGGTCGCTGGTGAAACCCGTCCAACCCGTTCAGAACCGCAGCATCCGACCGTGTGCACGGTCGGTTTCGCGCAGTCCCTGTGCACAGCATCTGCGCACAGTCTGACCGGTCCGGTCAAGGCAGCCGTCAGCGCCCTTGCCGTACGGACCACCGTACAGACAAGGCACACGGATCATCGTTCCAGATGATCGGGTCCGACATGCAGAGGTGAAGGACACGATTTGAGACCATGTCCGGGTGAGCTACCCCTACGAAGCACCTCAGTCCCAGTCGCTGTTCGACCGCGCCTCGGTCGTCACCCCGGGCGGCGTCAACTCTCCGGTGCGCGCATTCCGCGCGGTCGGTGGCACGCCGCGGTTCATGGTGTCCGGAAACGGCCCCTACCTCACCGACGCCGACGGCCGTGAGTACGTCGACCTGGTGTGCTCGTGGGGACCGATGATCCTGGGCCACGCCCACCCGGCGGTGATCGACGCCGTCCAGCAGGCGGTCACCCGCGGCACCTCCTTCGGCACGCCCGGGCAGGGCGAGGTCGAGCTGGCGGAGGAGATCGTGGCGCGGATCGCGCCGGTCGAGCAGGTCCGGCTGGTCTCCTCCGGCACCGAGGCGACCATGTCGGCGATCCGGCTGGCCCGTGGCTTCACCGGCCGCGCCAAGGTGGTCAAGTTCGCCGGCTGCTACCACGGCCACGTGGACGCGCTGCTGGCCGCCGCGGGTTCGGGCGTCGCGACCTTCGGCCTGCCGGACACCCCCGGCGTCACCGGGGCCCAGGCGGGCGACACCATCGTGCTGCCGTACAACGACCTGGCCGCCGTCGAGCAGGCGTTCAAGGCGCACCCCGGCGAGATCGCCTGTGTGATCACCGAGGCCTCGCCCGGCAACATGGGGGTCGTCCCCCCGCTGCCCGGCTTCAACGGCGGCCTGGCCCGGCTCTGCCGGGAGAACGGCGCGTTGTTCGTCTCGGACGAGGTGATGACCGGCTTCCGCGTCTCCAGGGCCGGCTGGTACGGCCTGGAGGCCGCGCACGAGGGCTGGGCGCCGGATCTGCTGACCTTCGGCAAGGTGATGGGCGGCGGCTTCCCCGCGGCGGCCTTCGGTGGCCGCGCCGACGTGATGGGCCACCTGGCGCCGGCCGGCCCGGTCTACCAGGCGGGCACGCTCTCGGGTAACCCGGTCGCCACCGCCGCCGGCCTGGCCCAGCTGCGCGGCTGCACCGACGAGGTGTACGCCACGGTGGACCGGGTCTCCGCCGAGGTCTCCGGCCTGGTCGAGCAGGCGCTGACCAAGGAGGGCGTGGCCCACCGGGTGCAGCGGGCCGGAAACATGTTCTCGGTGTTCTTCACCGAGGAGCAGGTGAACGACTACGACCAGGCGAAGCGGCAGCAGGCGTACCGTTTCACCGGCTTCTTCCACTCGATGCTCGCCCAGGGCGTCTACCTGCCGCCGTCCGCCTTCGAGTCCTGGTTCGTCTCGGCGTCCCACGACGAGCGGGCGGTCGAGCGGATCGCCGCCGCCCTGCCGGCCGCCGCCCGCGCGGCCGCCGAGGCCCGGCCCGCGTGAGCGCCGTGGCCCCGCACCCGTCCATCCCAGCAGCCCGCCAGGAGAACTTGAAGTGAGCGCCAAAGAGATCACCGTCGTGCACCTCATGCGCCACGGTGAGGTGCACAACCCGGAGGGCATCCTGTACGGGCGCCTGCCGGACTACCACCTGTCCGAGCTCGGCCGGCAGATGGCCGACCGGGTCGCCGAGGACCTCGCCGGGCGGGACATCACCCACGTGGTGGCGTCCCCGCTGGAGCGGGCCCAGGAGACCGCCGAGCCGATCGGCAAGGCGCACGGCCTGGAGGTGGCGGCCGACGAGCGGCTGATCGAGGCGGACAACATCTTCCAGGGCAAGACCTTCGGGGTGGGCGACGGCTCGCTGCGCAACCCGGCCTACTGGAAGTACCTGACCAACCCGTTCCAGCCGTCCTGGGGCGAGCCGTACATCGAGCAGGTGGTGCGGATGATGGGCGCGCTGGCCGCCGCCCGGGACGCCGCGCGCGGGCACGAGGCGGTCTGCGTCAGCCACCAGCTGCCGATCTGGACGGTCCGCTCGTTCGTCGAGAAGCGCCGGCTCTGGCACGACCCGCGCCGCCGCCAGTGCTCGCTGGCCTCGCTGACCAGCTTCACCTACGAGGGCGACAAGATCGTCTCGGTCGGCTACCGCGAGCCGGCCCGCGATCTGCTCCCGGCGCACCTGGTCGGCAAGGGCGGCAAGGGCAAGCCGGTGGGTAAGAGCTTCGGGGCCTGACCACCCCGGCGCCGCATGGCGCAGTCGCAGGTCAGAGGGGGTCCGACACGCAAGGTCGGACCCCCCGAAACCTGCCTGGACTCTCATGCGAAACTTTTCACATGTCTGGCACGACGCGTCCCCGCCTCCGTCTCGCCGCAGCTGTCGCCGCCGCTGCCGCGCTCGCCCTCACCGGTTGCTCGTCGTCCGGTTCGTCGGGCAGCGCGGACGCCCAGACCGGGTTCATCGCCGGCAAGGGCGGTGCCCCGGACACCGCCGCCGTCGGCCACCGCAAGCAGGCCCCGGAGATCTCCGGCACCACCCTGGACGGTGCCAAGGCCGCGCTCTCGGACTACCGGGGCAAGGTCGTCGTGCTGAACGTCTGGGGCTCCTGGTGCAACCCGTGCCGGGCCGAGGCGCCGATGCTCCAGCAGGTCTGGGACGCCCACAAGGGCCAGGACGTCCAGTTCCTCGGTATCAACACCCGGGACACCGACCCGGCCAACGCGGTCCGGTTCGAGCAGGAGAAGGGCGTCACCTTCCCCAGCCTGTACGACCCGAGCGGCACCCAGATCCTGAAGTTCCCCAAGGGCACCCTCAACCCGCAGTCCATCCCCACCACGCTGATCATCGACCGCGACGGCAAGGTCGCGGCCCGCGCGATGCGGGCCCTGTCGGCCGACGACATCGAGGCGATGCTCAAGCCGGTGCTGGCCGAGCAGGCGACGCCCGCGGGGCAGCAGTGAGCACCCTGCTCGCGCTGGGCGACGCCTCCCGGACCGTCGAGAGCGGGGCCATCGTGCTGGCCGTGCCGGTGGCGCTGGCGGCCGGCCTGCTCTCGTTCTTCTCGCCGTGCGTGCTGCCGCTGGTGCCGGGCTACCTCAGCTACGTCACCGGGTTCTCGGCCGCCGACCTGGCCACCGCCCGGGGCGGGCGGCGCGGGCGGATGCTGCTCGGGGCGGTGCTGTTCATCCTCGGCTTCACGGCGGTCTTCGTCTCCACCGGCGCGCTGTTCGGCTACTTCGGCCAGACGGTGCAGCAGTACAAGGGGACGATCGACCTCGTCCTCGGGGCGGCCACCATCGTGATGGGGCTGGCCTTCATGGGCCTGGTGCCGGGCCTGAGCATGCGCGAGGTCCGCTCGCACCGCCGTCCGGCGATCGGCCTGGCCGGTGCGCCGCTGCTGGGCATCGTGTTCGGCGTCGGCTGGACGCCGTGCATGGGCCCGACGCTGGGCACGATCCTGAGCCTCTCCGCGAACCAGGCCGACGCCGCCCGCGGCGCGCTGCTGGTGACCGTCTACTGCCTCGGGCTGGGCGTACCGTTCATCCTGGCCGCGCTGGCCTTCCGCCGGGCGCTCGGCGCGTTCGGCTGGGTCAAGCGGCACTACCCGCTGGTGATGCGGATCGGCGGCGGCATGCTCGTCGTCGTCGGCCTGCTGCTGGTCACCGGCGCCTGGGACTCGCTGGTGAGCGAGATGCAGGTCTGGTCCGGCGACTTCTCGATCGGAATCTGAGCGTGAGCGACACCAAGACAGACGCCGGGGCGGCCCCGGAGGCCGACTCCGGTCCGTACCTGCCCGACGAGGACGAGCGCAGCGCCGAACGTCTGACCACCGCGCCGGTCGAGTCGGACGGCCCGACCGGCATAGGCGTTCTCGGCTGGCTCCGCTGGACCTGGCGCCAGCTCACCTCGATGCGGGTCGCGCTGATCCTGCTGTTCCTGCTCTCGCTCGCGGCCATCCCCGGCTCGCTGATCCCGCAGAACGGCCGGAACGCCTTCAAGGTGCAGGCCTGGAAGGCCGCGCACACCACGGTCGCGCCGATCTACCAGAAGTTCCAGCTGTTCGACGTCTACAGCTCGGTGTGGTTCTCGGCGATCTACATCCTGCTCTTCACCTCGCTCGCGGGCTGCATCATCCCCCGGACCTGGCAGTTCGTCGGGGTGCTGCGGGCCGCGCCGCCGGCCGCGCCGCGCAACCTGACCCGGATGCCGGTCTACGCCGCCTGGCGAACCGACGCCGATCCGGAGGCGGTCAACGCGGCCGCGCTGAGGCTGCTGCGCAAGCGGCGCTTCCGGGCGAAGTCGGCCGGCGGCTCGGTGGCGTCCGAGAAGGGCTACCTGCGCGAGGTCGGCAACCTGCTCTTCCACCTCTCGCTGTTCGCGCTGCTGGCCGGTTTCGCCTGGGCGAGCCTGGCCAGCGGGCAGGGCGGCAAGCTGGTGATCGAGAAGCAGGGCTACGCCAACACCATGACGCAGCTGGACGACTTCACCGGCTCGGCGTTCTACGGCTCGGAGGATCTCGACTCCTTCGGCTTCGACCTGGACAGCTTCACCGCCCGGTACCAGACCTCGGGCGCGCAGGTGGGCAGCGCCCGTGAGTTCACCGCGCACATCCGGTACTGGAAGGGCAGCGACGACACCGCGCTGACCAAGGGCGACATCCAGGTCAACCACCCGCTGGAGATCGGCAGCAGCAAGGTCTTCCTGATCGGCCACGGCTACGCGCCGGTGGTCACGGTGAAGAACGCCAAGGGCGAGACGGTCTACTCGGGCCCGACCCCGTTCCTGCCGCAGGACTCCAACCTCACCTCCACCGGTGTGGTCAAGGTGCCCGACTACGGCTTCAGCGACAAGGACGGCAAGAAGATCAAGCTCGCCTTCCAGGGCTTCTTCCTGCCGACCGCGCCCGCGAACTTCGACCTGACGACCGGGCCCCGCTCGCTCTTCCCGGACACCGCCGACCCCTTGCTGGTGCTCAACGCCTACGTGGGCGACGCCGGCGACTCCGGGCTGCCGGAGAACGTCTACCAGCTGGACAGCCGGGGCATGACCCAGCTCAGCCAGGACGGTGACATCGCCAAGGTGAAGCTGAAGCCGGGCCAGGGCTGGGAGCTCCCGAACGGCTACGGGACCATCACCTTCGACGGCTACCAGCAGTGGGCCAGCTTCACCGTCTCGCACCGCCCGGGCAACTCGATCGCCCTGGCCGGAGGGGTGTGCGCGATCCTCGGCCTGATCGGTTCGCTGTTCGTGCAGCGCCGCCGGATCTGGGTGCGGGCGGTCGCGATGCCGGACGGCAGCACGCTGGTCGAGCTCGCCGGGCTGGCCCGCAGCGAGTCGGCCAAGATCGCCGAGGAGCTGGCCGAGCTCGCGGTCGACCTCCAGGACGACGCCCCGGCGCTCGACGACCCCGCCGAAGCCGAAGCCGAAGCCGAAGCCCAAGCCCAAGCCGGAGCCGGAGCCGGAGCCGGAGCCGAGGCCGAAGCCGCCACCACCACAGACCCCGCTGTCCCTGCCGACCCTAACTCCAAGGAGTAGACGGTGCATCTCGCCTCGGCGGTCGACCCCAGCCTGGCCGACCTCTCCAACAAGCTCATCTACTCGGCCATGGCCGTGTACCTGATCGCCATGTTCGCCTACATGTTCGAGTGGACATTCGGCAGCAAGGGCGCGATCGCCGTCCGCTCCTCCGAGCAGTCCAGCCTCGCCGAGACGGTGGCCGCGGCCGCCGCCCCCCAGCAGGCGAAGGCCGCCAAGAAGGTCACCGTCACGGTGGCCTCGGCCGGTGGCGGCACCACCACGCTGACCCGTACCGCCCTCGCCGGCGAGGGGGCCACGGTGGTCACCAGCGGCCGCGCCGAGGGCGAGGAGGTCGACGGCCCGGGAGCGGCCGGCGGCAGCGAGAAGGCCGACCTCTCGGGTCGGATCGCCATCTCGCTGACCGTCCTCGGCGCACTGGTGCACGCGGGCGGGGTGGCCGCCCGCGGCCTCTCGGTGATGCGCTGGCCGTGGGGCAACATGTACGAGTTCTCCTGCGCCTTCGCGCTCACCATGGTGCTCGCCTACCTCGGCCTGCTGGCCGCCAGGAAGCCGGTCCGCTGGCTCGGCCTGCCGGTCATGGTGGCCGCCCTGCTGACCCTGGGCGTGGCGATCTCGGTGCTCTACACCGACTCCGAGCAGCTCGTCCCGGCGCTTCACTCGTACTGGCTGGCGATCCACGTCTCCACCGCCACCATCTGCGGCGGGGCCCTCTACGCGGGCTTCATCTGCACGGCGCTCTTCCTCGGCAAGGACACCTACGACAAGCGCGTGGCGGCCGGGCTGACCACCGGTCCGTTCGGCACCCCGGCCTCGGTCTGGCAGCGGCTGCCCGCCGCGTCCACGCTGGACAAGCTCTCGTACCGGATCAACGCGCTGGTCTTCCCGCTCTGGACGTTCACCATCATCGCGGGCGCGATCTGGGCCGAGGCCGCCTGGGGCAAGTACTGGGAGTGGGACCCGAAGGAGACCTGGTCGTTCATCACCTGGGTCGCCTACGCGTGCTACCTGCACGCCCGCGCCACCGCCGGCTGGAAGGGCCGCAAGGCCGCCTACCTGGCGCTCGCGGCGTTCGCCTGCTGGCTCTTCAACTACTACGGCGTGAACATCTTCGTCACCGGGAAGCACTCGTACGCGGGCGTCTGACGGTCCTACGCTCCAGCGGCCCGGTGCTCCGAGGATCGGATGCCGGGCCGCCGGGGTGAGCGCACCGCTTCGCGTGCCGGACCGCCGGTGCGATCTCAGGGGAGGGGAACGGTGGCCGAGGAGAAGGCGGTCTGCCCGGGATGTGACCGGGCGGACGACACGATGACGGTCCGGGCCGGGTACCAGGACGGCGAAGGCCGGGCGGGCGCGCCGCCGTGGCACCTGCTGGCGCCGCCGCCGGTCTCCGGGCCATCGCCCGAGCCGGGGCCGAGGTGGGGGTACGCGGTGCTCGCCGGGCTCGGTGGCCTGGGGCTGCTCAAGGTCCTGCTCGGGGTCACGGCGCACGGCCTGCCGTACGGCGCCGGCCCCTACGGGACGGGTGCACTGTTCGGCGCGGCGCTGTTCCCGCTGGTCCTGCTGGGCGTCTTCGGGACGCGCTACGCCGTGGTGAGCGCCCGGAACGAGGAGCGGCTCGCCGCCCACCGGTGGGAGACCGAGCATCGCAGGCGCCGGATGGCGGTCTGGGAGGCGGCCCTGCTCTGCCGGCGCTGCGTGGTGGTCTTCTTCCCGGACGGGGCGCTGCGGCCCGACTTCCCCGCCTCGCCGGCCATCGCGCCGGCGCAGTTCCCGGCGATGGTCGCCACGATGGCCGAGCGGGCGTTCGGCGGGGCGCACATGACGGCGCAGGTGGTGGCGCGGGGCTCGTCGAAGGCGCCGGCCGGCTGATCCGGAGGGCGTCGGGAGCGGAGTCGGGCAGCGACGAGCGGTGTCCGGATATGCGGCAGTTTGTGGCAGGGTATGTGCGCAGGCAACGGGCCTGGCACGGGAGCGTCGAGGAGGATCGCGCAGTGGAGTGCGACGAGGTCATGGTGACCGTCCGAATCACCGCCGCCGAGCGGACGCTGCTCCGCAGGCTCGCGCAGGGGCACCACAGCGACCTGTCCGAGGTGGTGGCGGACGGGCTGCTGGACGTCATCCCCACGTTGTCCGGCCAGAGCGACGCCTACCGGCTGCTGGCCGCCCTCGCGGTGCCGGCGCCCTGCGCGCTGACGGTCTGGCTGCCCGCCCCGCTGGCGGATCTGCTCGTCCCCGGTGCGGCCAGGATCGCCCAGGTGACGGGTGTGCGGATCGGCTCGGCGAGCGCCATGCTCGGCGCCGCCGTGCGGCTGTGGCTCACCCAGGATCCGAATCGGCTCGCCGCCAACCTCAGCGTCATGCACGCCGGCCGTCCGCGGGCCCTCGCGGTGGCCTGAGCGGCCGGGCCCCGGCCGGGTACTCGCTCGGGGCCCGGCGGGTCAGGAGGCGACCGGCAGGCCCCGCCCGCGGGTGACGCCGCCGGACTCGCCGAGTCCGTCGGCGCCGCGGCCGCCGTGACCGGCCTCCCGGCGGCCCGGTCCGCCCTGCGCCGTCGCGTCCTGCGCCGGCGCGGGGCCGCGCAGGGCCGGCGCGGGGCTCAGCGGTTCGGTCAGCAGCCGGCAGTCCGCCGCCGTGCGTCCGTCCTGTTCCAGGGCCACCCGTACCGGTACCCGCCGGGCATCCGGGCCGGGTTCCGTCCAGGCCCGGACCAGGCAGGGCCGGTCGAGCTCGATGTAGCGGGCGAGCCCGGCGGCGGCCTCCACCGGGACGACGGGTTCGGGGTGGCGAAGCCGCTGGGCCGCCTGCCGGGCGGCCTCCAGGACGAGCATCGCGGGCACGTGGTCGAGCGGGCGGTCGAACAGCACCGGATGCCGGGCGTCGGTGCGCAGCAGCCAGCTGCCGGGCTGGCGGGCCGGCGTCAGCACCACGTCCGAGGGGTTCGCCCGGCCGACGAGCTCGGGAACGGTCGGAGTGCCGGGGACGAGCGGGACGGGCAGCGCCCCGCCGAGGCCGCGCAGGTGCTCGTACGCGCGCGGGGCGAGCACCGTGAGATGCCCGGAGCCCCGGCCCACCGGCCGGCCGTCGCGTTCGGCCTCGACCTGGAGCCGCAGGGAGACCAGGCGTCCGTGCCGCATCCGCACGTCCTGGCAGGCCACCCTGAGCATCAGTGAGGCGGGGCCGGTCCCGATGGCCAGGCCGGCCAGGTCGAGCGAGTAGGACAGCTCGTCCACCGTGAAGTGATGGCCCTGCGGTGTGCCGAACCCCACGTGGCCGATCAGCAGGCCGGCCTGACGGATCGTCTCGGCGAGCAGCAGGGGGTCGTGCCGCTCGTCGCCGGGCAGCCGGTAGAAGCCGTGCGAACGCGGCCATTGGGCGCCGAGCAGGAAGTCGTACGGGCCGGTGGCCTGCCAGCCGGTGATGAACACCTCGGAGACGGTGGCGCGGTGGACCAGGTGCCGGGAGACGGTCCGCTCGTGGAAGTCGTAGCCGACGCCCGGGCCGGGGTAGAGGCCGTCCTCTCCCGGAGCTGAGATGGCTGGCATGGCGGGCCCACTCCGGGAGTCGGTCGACGGGGGCCGCGGGCGCGCGGCCGGGCAAGAACATACATACCACCCGGTTTGTCTGTGCTGCCGGGGGGCGTCCGGGGCGTGCACCGGCCACCGGTGAGGGCGCGGGAGGCGGGCGCACGGCGGGATCGCACCGCCCGCCGCCCAAACACTACTTGGCGCGGGATAGATTAGAAACCAACCATGCGGTTTAGACCGGTCGGTCTGGGACCATGGCGGTGAGGTCACCGGTGGTGCGGGGCGCCGGGGCGGTCCAGGCAGGCGGCGGGCGCTCTGCCGGTCGAGAGGGAGGGGCCCACGTGGCCAAGCAGGAGCGTGCGGAGCGTACCAGGCAGGCGGTTCTGCTGGCGGCGGCGCACACCTTCGCGGACGCCGGGTTCGAGGCGGCCAGTCTGGTGGACATCAGCAGCCGGGCCGGGGTCAGCAAGGGGGCCCTGTACTTCCACTTCATGTCCAAGCACGCCCTGGCGGACGGGGTCCGGGTGGCCGCCTGGCGGGTCATCGCCTCCGCGCTGCTGCGCACCCGGCGGGACGACGGCTCCGGCATGCAGAGTCTGCTGAACTTCGCCCACGAGCTGGCCGGACTGCTGCGCGACGACATCGTGGTGCGGGCCGGTGTGCAGCTCGGCCACCCCGGGCCGGGCGGGCTGGGCGCCCCCTACTCCGGCGGGGACCTGATGGGTGTCACCTGGCGCGGTTGGACGGTCATGATGCGCCGGCAGCTGGACCGGGCGAGTGCGGCCGGCGAGCTGCGGCCCGGCCTCGGCGGCCGGGAGGCGGCCGAGCTGCTGACCACGGTCGCGGCCGGTCTGGTGCTGCGTTCCTGGGTGGATCCCACCGTGCTCGGCCGGGAGGCGGTCGGCGGCGTGCTGACCGCCGTGCTGCCCGCCCTGGTGCCGTCCGACCGCTGCGCCGACTACCGCACGGAGGGGCCCTACCCGGTCGACGCCCCCTGCCCGGCCTGAGCGGCCGGCCCGCTCAGGTCTGCCCGGCCGCGTCCTCGGGCGGCCGCACGACCAGCCGGGCCAGCGTCTGCGGCCGGACGAGGCCGGGCAGCAGCAGCGTCCAGAGGTCGGCCATCCGTGCCAGCAGGTCCTGGCGGTCGGTGAGGACCTGCGAGGTCAGCTGGATCCCGGTGACCGCTCCGACGATCACGTCCGCCGCCCCGGCGACGTCCAGGCCCGGGTGCAGTTCACCGGCCTCCATCGCGCCCCGCAGCAGGGCGGTCGCCGCGTCGGACCAGCCGCGGTAGGCGGCGATCTGCGGCTGGGTGAAGGTGCCGTGCTCGATGGTCAGCCGGATGCTGCCGCGCACCAGCGGATCCTCCCGCAGGGCCCGGGCGAAGGCGTACCCCAGGTCGATCATGGCCTGGGCGGGACTCTCGGTGGTCGGCCGCCAGGTCGCGAGCCAGGCCGCCTGTTCGTCGATGACGGCTCTGGCGAGCTCCTCCTTCGAAGCGAAGTGGAAGTAGAGCGCGCCCTTGGTGACGTTCGCGCGGCTGAGGATCTCGGCCATCGTGGCCGCGGCGTAGCCGCGCCGGTCGAAGACCTCGGCCGCGGCGCGGAGCACCGTCTGCCGGGTTTCCAGGGCACGGGCCTGCCGGGCCATCGCAGCCTCCTCGCTCGGTGGTCCCCGTCGCTACCGGGGTGAGGTCGACGGGAGCCGGTGGTCTGGGCGGGAGTGTCACCAAACCGTACGGTAGGTATTCTACAGAGCGGCCAACTTCCCGTCCCTGACCAGCGATCGAGCACCGGAGCGGCGCCGAGCACCGAGCGGCGTCGAGCGCCGAGCACCGCCGAGCACCGGAGCGGCGCCTGCGGCGGGACGCGCAACGGCCCCCGCCGCCCGCGGCTGCGGGACGGCGGGGGCCGTGGAGAGCGGAGCCCCCGGTGCCGGGTCGGTGCGGCCGGTTACGCCGCCTGCTGCCAGCTGACCGGGGAGAAGTACGGCTGGTGCCGCTCCAGGCGCTTCCAGCCGGCCACCGGCTCCACCGGTGACGCGGCCGCGGCGGCCTGCTGCGCGACAGCCGCGCGGGCCAGCAGCACGGCGGTCAGAGCGGCGAGCTCCTCGTCGGTCAGCGAGCCGCGGACGATGCGGACAAGGGGTTGGTCGGAAGCGCTCATGGCCTGGTTTCTCCCCCGGACGAATGGGTGGTGCAGGGTGGTGGTGCGGGCGCGCCGTGCGATCGGAGTGCGCTGCGGACCGACCGCTACATCGGCGGGTTGCCGTGCTTGCGGCTGGGCAGGTCCGCGTGCTTGGTTCGGAGCATCGCGAGTGAGGAGGCGAGCACGGCGCGGGTCTCGGCCGGGTCGATGACGTCGTCCACGAGGCCGCGCTCGGCCGCGTAGTACGGGTGCATCAGCTCGCTCTTGTACTCCTTGATCTTCTGCGCCCGCATCGCCTCGGGGTCCTCGGCCCCCGCGATGTCCCGCCGGAAGATCACGTTGGCCGCGCCCTCGGCGCCCATCACCGCGATCTCGTTGGTGGGCCAGGCGAAGGAGAGGTCGGCGCCGATCGAGCGGGAGTCCATCACGATGTACGCGCCGCCGTACGCCTTGCGCAGGATCAGCTGGATCCGCGGCACGGTGGCGTTGCAGTAGGCGTAGAGCAGCTTGGCGCCGTGCCGGATGATGCCGTCGTGCTCCTGGTCGACGCCGGGCAGGAAGCCGGGGACGTCGAGCATGGTCACCAGCGGGATGTTGAAGGCGTCGCACATCTGGACGAAGCGCGCGGCCTTCTCCGAGGCGTTGATGTCGAGCACGCCGGCCAGCGACTGCGGCTGGTTGGCGATGATGCCGGTCACGTGGCCGTCGATCCGGGCCAGCACGCAGAGCACGTTGGTCGCCCAGCGCTCGTGGACCTCCAGGAACTCGCCGTGGTCGACGATCTCCTCGATCACCTTGCGCATGTCGTACGGCCGGTTGCCGTCGGCGGGCACCAGGTCGAGCAGCGAGTCGTTGCGGCGGTCCACCGGGTCGTCGTTGACGGCCGCCGGGGGCATCTCGCGGTTGTTCTGCGGCAGCAGCGACAGGAGGAAGCGGACCTCCTCGATGCAGCTCTGCTCGTCGTCGTAGGCGAAGTGCGAGACGCCGGAGACCCCGGAGTGCACGTCGGCGCCGCCGAGGCCGTTCTGGCTGATCTTCTCGCCGGTGACGGCCTGCACCACGTCCGGGCCGGTGATGAACATCTGCGAGGTCTCGCGGACCATGAAGATGAAGTCGGTCAGCGCGGGGGAGTACGCGGCGCCGCCGGCGCACGGGCCGAGCATCACGCTGATCTGCGGGATGACGCCCGAGGCGCGGGTGTTGCGCTGGAAGATGCCGCCGTAGCCGGCCAGCGCGGTGACGCCCTCCTGGATGCGGGCGCCGGCGCCGTCGTTCAGCGAGACCAGCGGGGCACCGGCCGCGATGGCCATGTCCATGATCTTGTGGATCTTCTGCGCGTGGGCCTCGCCCAGCGCGCCGCCGAAGATCCGGAAGTCGTGGGCGTAGGTGAAGACGGTCCGCCCGTGCACGGTGCCCCAGCCGACGATCACGCCGTCGGTGTGCGGCTTCTTCGCCTCCAGGCCGAAGCCGGTGGCGCGGTGCCGGCGCAGCGGCTCGACCTCCCGGAAGGAGCCCGGGTCCAGCAGCAGGGCGATCCGCTCGCGGGCGGTCAGCTTGCCCTTCGCGTGCTGCGCCTCGGTCGCCTGCTCGCTCGGCCCGGCCAGCACCTGCTCGCGCAGGACGTGCAGCTCGGCGACCCGCCCACGGGCGTCGGCCGGGATCGCGGGGATCTCGTCACCGACCGGTGCCTCATGCACAACCGTCATCTCGAACCACTCCAAGGGTGAGGGATCTGTCCGACAGCCAACGTCTGCTGTGCCCCCGGCTGCGAATCACTTCTTCAGTTACTGACTCTACGAGGCACGGCAGCTTGGTTTCGGCGTCGATTCCGTACAAGGTCGCGAGCGATTAGATGTCAGTCCTGAACAGAAAACGTGCCCCTGGGGCCCGCGCTGTCAGTATCGGTACGAATGCTCACCGTTACCGGGCCCGCTGATCTGGGAAGACGTGAACATGCAGGTCAGAGCCGACATCAAGGGCTCGTCGCCGATGCTTTCAGGCTCGCCTCGAGGCTGACCGGAGTCCGCCTCGGGTGATGGCAAAGGGAGTGGCGCCGTCCGTTAAGTCGTAGGGAAGCGCCAAAAAGTCGGCGCCCCGCTCGTGGTGCCACCGGGTGGGCTGTCCGAGGGAGGGCGAGCCGTCCGAGGGGCTGCGGTCAGCCCCGACCACCGGTGTCCGGGTCGTCGGTGCTCCGGAGCTCCTCCTCGCGGCGGCGCAGATCGGCCTCCCACTGCTTGAGCATGTCCTCGTGCTTTTTGTTGTCCTTCTTCAGTGAGGCGAGAAATTCGGGGTCGTCGTCGGGTGCGAGCGACCGACCGGCCCGCGGACGCTCGTGCTCCGGATATCCGGCCGTGCCCTCGGGCCAGGCCGCCCGCCGCCGCTGTGCCCCGGTCCGCTCCTTGCCGGCGACCAGCCAGGCGACAGGGCCGAGCAGCACCTCGCCGAAGAGCAGGATGATGATCACCCAGACGACCTTCGGCAGATGCCTGACCTCCTCCTCGGGAGTGGTGAGGCAGTCGATGAACGCCCAGATCCACAGGGCGAGCACGAGCAGGAACGGCAGCATCCTCAACACGGCGGTGATCTCCCCCGGAGACAGGTGGGCCCCTTGACCGGGCCAGGCTATCGGGTGGCGGATACTGACAGGCATGGCATACGACGATCTCCGCTCGTTTCTGCGGGCGCTCGAACGAGAAGGCGACCTCCGGCGGATCAAGGCCGAGGTGGACCCCTACCTGGAGATCGGCGAGATCGTCGACCGGGTGCAGAAGGCCAAGGGCCCGGCGCTGCTGTTCGAGAACGTCAAGGGCGCCTCGATGCCGCTGGCGATGAACGTCTTCGGGACGGAGCGCCGGCTCGCCAAGTCGCTGGGGCTCAAGGGCCCGGAGGAGATCTCCGAGAAGATCGCCGGCCTGCTGAAGCCGGAGCTGCCGCAGGGCTTCACCGGCTTCCGGGACGCCTTCGGCAAGCTGGCCTCGATGGCGCACGTACCGCCGAAGCACGTGAAGGCCGGCGACGCGCCCGTCCAGGAGGTCGTGCTCACCGGCGACGACGTCAACCTGGACGACCTGCCGGCACTCTTCACCTGGCCGCTGGACGGCGGCTCCTTCTTCAACCTGGGTCTGACCCACACCAAGGACCCGGACTCGGGCATCCGCAACCTCGGCCTGTACCGCCTCCAGCGGCACGACCGGCGGACCATCGGCATGCACTGGCAGATCCACAAGGACAGCCGCAACCACTACGCGGTCGCCGCCAGGCGCGGTGAGCGCCTCCCGGTCGCGATCGCCTTCGGCTGCCCGCCCGCCGTCACCTACGCGGCCACGGCGCCGCTGCCCGGGGACATCGACGAGTACCTGTTCGCCGGCTTCGTGGCCGGTGAGCGGGTCCGGATGGTCGACTGCAGGACGGTGCCGCTGCAGGTGCCCGCCGACGCGGAGGTCGTGCTGGAGGGCTGGCTGGAGCCCGGGGAGATGCTCCCCGAGGGCCCGTTCGGCGACCACACCGGCTTCTACACGCCGCAGGAGCCGTTCCCGGCACTGACCATCGACTGCGTGACGATGCGCAAGCGGCCGATCCTGCAGTCGATCGTGGTCGGCCGCCCGCCGACCGAGGACGGCCCGCTGGGCAAGTTCACCGAGCGGTTCTTCCTGCCGCTGCTGAAGATCATCATTCCGGACATCGTGGACTACGACCTGCCCGAGGCCGGCGGCTTCCACAACTGCGTGATCGTCTCGATCGACAAGAAGTACCCCAAGCACGCCCAGAAGGTCATGCACGCGATCTGGGGCGCCCACATGATGTCGCTGACCAAGCTGATCATCGTGGTGGACGCGGACTGCGACGTGCACGACTACCAGGAGGTGGCCTGGCGGGCGCTGGGCAACACCGACTACAGCCGGGACCTCTCGGTCGTCGAGGGCCCGGTCGACCACCTCGACCACGCCTCCTACCAGCAGTTCTGGGGCGGCAAGGCGGGCATCGACGCGACCCGCAAGCTCCCCGAGGAGGGCTACACCCGCGACGGTGGCTGGCCCGAGATGGTCGGCTCCGACCCGGAGACGGCCGCCCTGGTCACCAAGCGCTGGAAGGAGTACGGGCTGTGAGCGCCACCGCCGACCTCTTCGAGGCCCCGCCGCCGAACAAGGCCAGGGCCTTCCTGCGGCTGGTCATGATCGAGCACTCGGTGTTCGCCCTGCCCTTCGCCTACATCGCGGCCCTCACCGCGATGTTCCGCACCGATGCGCGGGTGCACTGGTCCACCCTGCTGATCGTGACCGTCTGCATGGTCGGCCTGCGGACGTTCGCGATGGCCGCCAACCGGATCATCGACCGCGAGATCGACGCCCGTAACCCGCGCACCGCCGGGCGCGAACTGGTCACCGGCGCCGTCTCGATGCGCACCGCGTACACCGGCTCGGCGATCGCCCTGGTGGTCTTCCTCGGCGCCGCCGCCCTGCTCAACCCGCTCTGCCTGGCGCTCGCCCCGGTCGCCGTCGTCCCGATGGTGGTCTACCCGTACGGCAAGCGCTTCACGGACTTCCCGCACGCGATCCTGGGTCTGGCCCAGGCGATGGGCCCGGTCGGCGCCTGGCTCGCCGTCACCGGCACCTGGTCCTGGGACGCCGTGGTGCTCGGCCTCGCGGTCGGCATCTGGATCGGCGGCTTCGACCTGATCTTCGGCTGCCAGGACGTCGCCGCCGACCGCGCCGACGGCGTGCGCTCCGTCCCCGCCCGCTTCGGCGTCGCGGGCGCCCTCTACGGCGCCCGGGCCTGCCACGTCCTCACCGTCCTGCTGCTGGGCTGGTACGCCGTCCTCACCGACGCCGGTCCGGCCTTCTGGGTGGGTCTGCTGGTGGTGGTCTGCGCGTTCGTCTACGAGCACTCCATCGTCAAGCCCGGCGACCTCTCGCGCCTCAACCGGGCGTTCTTCACCACCAACGGCTTCGTCGGCATCTCGCTCTTCTTCTTCGCCCTGCTCGACCTCGTGATCCGGGGGCTGGGCGTCTGACGGCCCGGCCCCCGGCCCCGGCGCTCAGGCGTCGATCTCGCACCACAGACCGGTACGGCTCGAATGGCCGTACCGGTCCGCCGCGTTCAGCACCGGCAGCGCGGCCGCCTGCGCGTCCCGGCCCGCCGGCGTGGCGGCCGCCAGCCGGTAGCCGGTCGCCGTCCGGCTGAGCCGGATGTCGGTCCGGGTGGCCGCGGCCAACAGCAGGCTCAGGCCTCTGGCCCGGACCAGGACGGGGGCGGCGAAGCCCGTCAGCACGGCGAGATCGGCCAACAGGGCCCGCGCCCGTGAACGTCCGATCCGCATCAGCCGGCCTGCTTCCCGGCCCCGGCCGCCGCCGGGCCGACGTCTTCGGGCAGCGCCGTCCACTCGCAACCGCCGCCCTCGGGACGCAGGTAGTGCTCACCCGCGACGGTGTCCATGTGGACGCCCACGCGGCCGGTCCGGTGGTCCCGGACCGGTTCACCCACCCGGGGCGTGAATGCCGCCCGTCCGCCTGTCGATGCTCCCACTGCGCTCCTCCTCGGTGCCGCTTTCCTCACTGTCCGTGTCCCGAGCGTCGCGCTGGGGCGCTAGTTTGGGCAGTAGGTGACGTCCAACAGCGCGCGCTGCCGGAAGAGGATGTGCAAACGTGCCCCAGCCCAAGGATCTCGACCCGGCCGAGTCGCCGAGGTCTTTCTACGGCTCCGAACTGCGCCGCCTCCGCGAGGCCGCCGGGCTGACCCAGGAACGGCTGGGGGAGCTGGTGTTCAGCTCCGGCGCCTACATCGGGCACCTGGAGGCGGCCTCCCGCAGGCCCCAACTGGACATGTCGGAGCAGCTGGACCAGGTCCTCGAAACGGGCGGGTACTTCGCACGGCTGTATCCGATGGTGACGCGCTCGCGGTATCCCGAGTACTTCGTCCACGTGGTGGAGTTGCAGACGAGAGCGCAGAGCATCAGCAGCTACTGCCCTGCTCTCATCCAGGGGTTGTTGCAGACCCCCGACTACGCACGGGCGGTCTTCGAATCCGCCCAACCGCTGAGATCCGTCGAAGAAACGGAGGTACTGGTGGCCGCGCGGATGGCACGGGCCGACATCCTCGACGGTCCAACAGCGCCTGTGTTGTGGACCGTTCTGGACGAAGCGATCATCCGGCGGCCGATCGGCAGTGCGGCGACGATGCGTGACCAGCTTGCTCATCTCGTCCGTCTTGTGCGGAGTCGGCGGCTGATCGTCCAGGTGCTGCCGTTCTCGGCTGGGGCTCACGCCCTGTTGGAGGGGATGGCACTGCACATGACTTTCGAGGACGAGCCTCCGATGGTCTACCTCGAAGGCCCTCACATCGGGCGACTGGTCGACGATCCGTTGCTGGTGGCCAGATGCCTTCGGTCCTACGATCTGGTCAGGGCCGCCGCGTTGTCGCCGGAGGTGTCCCTCACCCTGCTCGAGTCGGCGATGGAGGATTACTCGCGTGAGCAACTCTGAGCGGTGGCGCAAGAGCAGTTACAGCGGTGGCAGTGGTGGCGAGTGCATCGAGGTGGACGACGCCCGTCCCGGCACGGTCCGCGACTCCAAGGATCCGGACGGCCCCCGTCTCGGGTTCGCCCCCGAGCTGTGGCAGGCCTTCGTGACGGCCGCAGCAGACGGTGTGCTGGACCGGGCCTGACCCCCGGACGGCGAGGCACCGGTTTCGGGACGCGGCGAGGTGGTACGCGTAGGTGGCGTACCTGTCCGCCACCCCTCCGGAGGAGTCCGCCCGCATGATCGGCACCCTGCAGTGCGTCGTCCTGGACTGCCACTACCCGCCCGCGCTGGCCCGCTTCTACGCGGCGCTGCTCGGCGGGGAGGTGGACCGGCCGGACCCGCGCTGGACGCTGGACGAGGACTGGTCGACGCTGCACACTCCCGGTGGCACGGTGGTGGCGTTCCAGCGGGTCGAGGACTTCCACCCGCCGCAGTGGCCCGACCCGGCGCACCCGCAACAGGTGCACCTGGACATCGACGTGGAGGACATCGGGGCGGCCGAGCGCGAGGTGATCGCCCTCGGCGGCTCGCCGCTGCGGGCGTACGACGGCTGGCGGGTCTACGCCGACCCGGCGGGGCACCCCTTCTGCCTGATCGGCCGGCCGGCGGCCAGGCCGCTGTAGGCGGCCGGGTTCAGATCAGTGCCAGGCTGTCGCCGACGCTGAGCCGCCCCGGGCGGCTGACCTCGGCGAGGGCGTCGAGGCGGCCGTCATGGGCGTCCAGCAGGGCCTTGAGGATCTCGGGCGCCTCGGGGAGACCGGGCTGCGGGGCGCCGCTCATGGCACAGCGTTCGCTCGCGCGGACCAGGGCGAAGCGGGGGCCGGAGCCGTCCGCCGTCGCGGCCTGCCGGCCGAACCAGGTGTCCTCGACGAACGGCGGGGTGCCCGGCGGGGTGCGCACGACGATGTTGGGCCGGAACCGGCGTTCGTCCACGACGGTGCACGGGGCGGCCTCGCGGACCCAGTCCAGGGTGGCGGTCGTGAGCAGGCTGACCGGGAGCTGGTCGAAGTGCGAGTGGGCGTCCTCGCGGGCCAGGCCGATGTCCTCCAGCTGGAGGAAGGCCCGCAGGAAGGCGTCCGGGTCGGCGACGGGCCGGCCGAGCGGGTCGAGGAGTTCGGGGCCGTCGAGGCGGTGGCCGAGCCGGGAGCCGAGGCGGAGCAGCCCGTCCATGTGGCGAAGGCGGGGGGTGTTCTTGCCGGAGCCGAGTCTGCCCGCGCCGTCGCGCACGGCGTAGAGCCGGTCACCGGCGAGGCCGCGTTCGTCCACCTGGACGGTGTCGAGCTGTTCGCCACCGGTGGATTTCACGGGGTAGCGCCAGAGCCGTTCGACGACTCCGATGATCTCTGCCATGGCGGGAGCCTAGCGGCGCGCCGCATGTTGGTCTAGACCAAGGCCCCGCCGGGGTCGGCGCGTTCAGCCGATTCGGGCCACCGCGCGGACGGGGGCGCCGTCGGCGGCGACCAGCCGCAGCGGGAAGAACGAGACCTCGACCGGCTCACCGGCCGCCTGGGCCTCCAGCAGCGGTGTCAGGTCGGTGAGGTTCTCCGTGATCACCGCGCCGCCCGGAGCGCCGAGCACCACCCGGTGGGCGGCCAGCCCGACCTCCTCGGCGGGCGGCGGGCCGTCGTGCTCGTCGGCCAGGTCGGCGAGCAGCGCGGCCACCGCCGGATCGCCCGGGCCGGGGTCGGGGGTGCGGTCGATGCTCAGGGCGTCCACCCCGAGCGTCCGCACGCCCGCCTCGACCAGCGCCCGGGCGGCGGAGGGCGCCAGGTACGGGTGGGCGAGGTAGTGGTCGGTGCCCCAGTACCGGGGCCAGCCGGTGGCCAGCAGCAGGACGGCCCCGGGGGTCAGCCGCTCCAGCGCGTCCGCGAGCAGGCCGGCGGTGACGGCGGTGCGGGGTTCGAGCCCGCGCAGGTCGGCGACCACGGCCGGGCCGGTGAACAGGGTGAGCGGCAGGCCGTCCAGGGTCGGCCAGGTGACGTCCACGTGATAGGGCGCGTCGACGTGGGTGCCGGACTGCGAACCGAGGTGCAGGCCGAGGACGTTGACCCCGGCGGTGGCGGTGGTCAGCGCCGGCCGCAGCTCCACCTCCGGGTCGCCCGGGTAGACGGGCATGCCGGTGGTGAGCGGATGGGTGAGGTCGATCAGCGTCGGCGCCATGGGCTCATCCTCCCGCGCCCGGCGGGCTCCGGGGACGGGAACCCGCGGTGCGTATAGAAATGGACCCATGAGCACAGCGAAGGCAGCAGACGGCACGCCGGTCCGACGGCCCTGGGTGGTCGGGGTCTCGGGGGCGTCCGGAACCCCGTACGCGGCGTCGGTGGTCCGGGGGCTGCTGGCGGCCGGGGAGGCGGTCGACCTGGTGGTCAGCCGCGCCGCCCGGCTGACCGTCCTGGACGAGACCGGCATCTCCTTCCGCGACGCGCACTGGCGGGAGGACCTCGGGCGCTGGCTGGGGTCGGACGAGGGCCTGGACGACGTCCGGTACTGGCCGGCCGGCGACTTCGCGGCCGGCCCCTCCAGCGGCTCCTACCCGGCGAAGGGGATGCTGGTCGTCCCCGCGAGCACCGGCTCGGTCGCGGGGATCGCGCTCGGTCTCAGCAAGGACCTGCTCCAGCGGGTCGCCGCCGTCACCCTCAAGGAGCGCCGCCCGCTGGTGGTCTGCGTGCGCGAGACCCCCCTCAACGGGGTGACGCTCAAGCACCTGGTGGAGCTGGACGCGCAGGGCGCCGTGGTGCTGCCCGCCTCGCCCGGCTTCTACGCGGGCGGCTCCACGGTGCGCGAACTGGTGGATTTCGTGGCCGGGCGGGTGCTGGACGCGGTGGGGGTGCGGCACGAGTTGTACCGGCGCTGGGCGGGCGAGTTGGGAGCGGCCGCGAAGGCGGCGGGCCGGGGGGAGTGAGCGGGCCTCGGCCGGGAGAGTATGTTCTTTGCGATATCCGGGTTGGTCTGCCCATGGCACCTTTGATTCCGGATAATGATCTGTGGGTCTGGTGAGGTTCGGAAGGACGCGGACGGTATATGGACACGGTGGACAGACAGCTCATCCAGGCGCTTCGGGAGAACGGCCGCGCGTCCTACGCCGAGCTGGGCCGACTGGTCGGCCTCTCCGGCCCGAGCGTGACGGACCGGATCAACCGGCTGGAGCAGGCCGGGGTCATCACCGGATACCGCGCGACGGTCAACCCGGCCTCCCTGGGCTTCGGCGTCACGGCCCTGATCGGCCTTCAGCTCACGGACGCCGCCGACCACGAGGACGTCGCGCACCGGCTGAAGGAGCTCGGCGAGGTCGAGGACTGCTGGTTCATCGCGGGCGACGACTCCTACATGCTCAAGGTCAGGGTCTCCAACGTGGAGGGCCTGGAGTCGGTGGTCAAGCGCCTCTCCGGGACCAAGGGCGTCGCCCGCACCCGGACCACCGTCGTGCTCTCCACCAAGTGGGAGAACCGGGTCAGCGACCTCCCCCTCCCCGAGACGGAGTAGCGCCGATGGCCCTGGTCGGTGTGGAGGAACTGCATGCGGCGCAGCGGCGGATCGCCGGTGTCGCGGTCCGCACACCGCTGCTGCCCTGCCCCTGGGCCGCGGACGGCGCGCGCAGGCTGTGGCTGAAGCCCGAGAACCTCCAGCCGACCGGCGCGTTCAAGACCCGTGGTGCCTACAACCGGCTGGCCGCGCTGAGCGGGGCCGAGCGGGCCCGCGGCGTGGTCGCCCAGTCCAGCGGCAACCACGCGCAGGCGGTGGCGTACGCGGCGCAACTGCTGGGCATCCGCGCCGTGATCGTGATGCCGGACACCTCGCCCGAGGTGAAGGTCGCGAGCACCCGCTCGTACGGCGCCGAGGTGATCCTGGTCGCGCCGGCCGAGCGCGACACCCTGCCCGCCGAGCTGGCCGCCCGGCACGGCTACGTGTGGGTCCCGCCGTACGACGACCCCTACATCATCGCGGGCCAGGGCACGGTCGGCATGGAGATCGCCGAGGACGCCCCCGACGAGCTGGACACCGTACTGGTGCCGGTCAGCGGCGGCGGCCTGATCTCCGGCACGGCGGCCGCGCTCAAGCTCACCTGCCCGGGCGTGCGGGTGATCGGCGTGGAGCCGGAGCTGGCGGCCGACGCGCAGCAGAGCCTGCGCACCGGACGGCGCACCGAGTGGCCGGTCGCCGACACCTACCGCACCATCGCGGACGGGCTGCGCACCACCTCGGTCGGCGAGCTGCCCTTCGAACACATCCAGGCGTACGTGGACGACATCGTCACCGTCTCCGAGGCCGAGATCCGTGACACCGTCGCCGTGCTGGCCCGCCGCGGCCGGCTGGTGGCGGAGCCCTCCGGAGCGGTGGCCCCGGCCGCGTACCTCCACCGGGCCGCCGAGCTGGGCCCCGGGAGGGTCTTCGCCGCCGTGGTCAGCGGAGGCAACATCGAACCCCGGCTCCTTGCGGAGCTGCTGGCAACCGGGGCGTAGGCTCGTTCCGGTCAACGAATCGAATGTGCAGGGAGGCGGGTCACCGCATGGACGCAGGGCTGAAGCGCGAGCTGGAGGCAAAGGTCTACGCGGGTGAGCGGCTGACCCGCGAGGACGGGGTGGCGCTCTACGGGAGCGACGACCTGGCCTGGCTGGGCGGCCTCGCCCACCACGTGCGGACGCGGAAGAACGGCGACGTCGTCCACTTCAACGTCAACCGCCACCTCAACATGACCAACGTCTGCGCCGCCTCCTGCGCCTACTGCTCGTTCCAGCGCAAGCCGGGCGAGAAGGACGCGTACACGATGCGGATCGAGGAGGCCGTGCGCCTCGCCAAGGCGATGGAGGTCGACTCCCTCACCGAGCTGCACATCGTCAACGGCCTGCACCCGACGCTGCCCTGGCGCTACTACCCGCGCAGCCTGCGGGAGCTGAAGGCGGCGCTGCCGAACGTCTCGCTGAAGGCCTTCACGGCGACCGAGATCCACTGGTTCGAGCGGATCAGCGGGCTGTCCGCCGACGAGATCCTGGACGAGCTGATCGACGCCGGTCTGGAGTCGCTGACCGGCGGCGGCGCCGAGATCTTCGACTGGGAGGTGCGCCAGCACATCGTCGACCACGACACCCACTGGGAGGACTGGTCGCGGATCCACCGCCTGGCGCACGCCAAGGGCCTCAAGACCCCGGCGACGATGCTCTACGGCCACATCGAGGAGCCCCGCCACCGGGTCGACCACGTGCTGCGCCTGCGCGAGCTCCAGGACGAGACCGGCGGCTTCCAGGTCTTCATCCCGTTGCGCTACCAGCACGACTTCCACGACTCCAAGGACGGCGTCGTGCGCAACAGGCTGATGGCCCGTACGGAGATGGCGACCGGCGCCGAGGCGCTGAAGACCTTCGCGGTCTCCCGGCTGCTGTTCGACAACGTCCCGCACGTGAAGGTGTTCTGGGTGATGCACGGTGTCACCACCGCGCAGCTGGCGCTCAGCCACGGCGCGGACGACATGGACGGTTCGGTCGTCGAGTACAAGATCACCCATGACGCGGACAACTTCGGCACCCCGAACAAGCTCGGCCGTGACGACCTGCTCGGTCTGATCCGCGACGCGGGCTTCCGGCCGGTGGAGCGCAACACGCGCTACGAGATCATCCGCGAGTACGACGGCCCCGACTTCCAGCGCCGCGAGACCCCGCAGGCCATGCGTCTGTGACCTGCGCGGACCGCTGCCCCCGGCGCCTTCCGAGCGCCGGGGGCAGCGGTCCGTCCCGGCACCGGTTCGCCCGATGGGTTTCCCAACCGGCCTCGGATTTGGCAGGATCGGCGGCATGTCCGGATCCCATCGTGCCCCCACACCACCTCCGGCCGGCGCTCCGGAGGCCGGACCGGGGCCGTACGGGGAGCAGGGCGGCCACCCGTCGTACGGGCAGCCGCAGGCCCCGTACGAGGTGTACCAGGAGCCGTACGGGACGCCGGGGCAGCCGTACCAGCAGCCCTACGCGGCGACGTACGAGACGTACGGGCAGCCGTACGAGACGTACGGTCAGTCGTACCAGCAGCCCCAGGAGGCGTACGGGCAGCCGTACCAGCAGCCCCAGGGCATGCCGGAGCCCCACCAGCAGGTGTACGCGCCGTACGAGCCGCAGGCCCGCCGACCGTACGAGGCGTACGAGCCACAGGTTCATCAGCCGTACGAGGTGTACGAGCCGTACGAGCCGTACGCGGTGCACGGGGGTGAGGACGAGGCCGACGGCCTGTACCCGGCCGAACCCGAGCCCGCGTTCGCCGCCGCTTTCGCCCCGGCCGCCGAGCCGGTCTTCGCCGGCGCGCAGGCCGACGCCGCTCGGGGCGTCACCGCTCGGGCCGGTACCGCTCAGGCCGCCGGCCCCGCCGGGCCGCCGGCGCCGCGTTCGGCGGGCCGACGCCGCAAGGCCAAGAAGAAGACCCACGGGCGCGCCCTGACGGCGGGCACCGCCCTGCTGGTCGCCGCCGCCGCCGGCTGGTACACCCTGGGTTCCGCCGGGGCACCGACCAGCGTCTCCGCCGCCGACGGCGCCCCGGAGCCGACCGCGGCACCGGACCAGGCGCCCGCCGGCGACCGGACGGCCGGGGACACCGCGCACACCGGCACCCCGGCCGCCGACCGCAGCCAGAGCCGGGCCGACGGCTCGCTCACCGCGATACCCGGTCTCGGCGCCGCGTTCACCGCCAGGATCCCGGCCACCACCAACCAGGTGGTGCTGGCCTCCGGCAAGGGCAAGGACGCCAACGACACCACCGTCACCCTGTGGACCCGCACCGCCGAGGGCCGCTGGCTGGCCGGCGAGGCCTGGGCGGGCCACAACGCCTACAAGGGCTGGACGACCGACCACAACGAGGGCGACCTGCGCAGCCCGATCGGCGTCTTCACGCTGACCGACGCGGGCGGCCGGGACGCGGACCCGGGCAGCAAGCTGCCGTACGACAAGGACTCGAACTTCGTGGTCGGCGGGACGGGTTTCCAGGGCGAACCGCTCGCCGGCTCCTTCGACTACGTCATCGCGATCAACTACAACCGGGTGCCCGGCAACTCCCCGCTGGACAAGCGGCGCCCCGACGGCGGCTCCAAGGGCGGCGGGATCTGGATCCACGTCGACCACGGCGGCCCGACCCACGGCTGCGTCTCCGTCCCCGAGGACAAGATGGCCGTTCTGCTGCGGACCCTCGACCCGGCGGCCAACCCGGTGATCGTGATGGGCGACGCGGCCTCGCTGGCGGCCTGAGCACCGAATATCGGTGTTCGCTGCGCCCGTCACCGGACCGGTCGCGCCAAGGGCTGTTGTCCGGCCTCTACAGCATCCGGGGGTGGATCCTGTAGCCGGTCGCGACCGGATGACCCGCCGGTAACCGGGTTGAGTGGGTATATGAGCGGATCCCGCATTGTTGCCCTGGGCCACTACCAGCCTCCCAAGGTCATGACCAACGCCGACCTGGCGACGCTGGTGGACACCGACGACGAGTGGATCCGCAGCCGGGTGGGAATCCGTACCCGGCACATCGCGGAGGGCGAGACCCTGGTGGACCTCGCCACCGAGGCGGCCCAGAAGGCGCTGGCCAACAGCGGCCGAGCGGCCGCCGACGTCGACCTGGTGGTGGTCGCCACCTGCACCGCCGTCGAGCGCAGCCCCAACACGGCCGCGGCCGTCGCGGCCCGCCTGGGCGTGCCCGCACCCGCCGCGTACGACATCAACACGGTCTGTTCCGGCTTCTCCTACGCACTGGCCACCGCCGACCACGCGATCAGGGCCGGCGCCGCCCGCCTGGCCCTGGTGATCGGGGCGGAGCGGATGTCGGACACGCTCGACTGGACCGACCGCACCACCTGCGTGATCTTCGGCGACGGCGCGGGCGCGGCCGTGGTGGAGGCGCAGGAGGAGGGGGCGGAGCCCGGCATCGGTCCGGTCGTCTGGGGTTCGGAGCCGGAGCGGGGCGACGCCGTGGTGATCACCGGCTGGGATCCGGTGATCAGCCAGCAGGGTCAGTCGGTGTTCCGCTGGGCCACCACCAAGATCGCGCCGCTGGCCCGGCAGGCCTGCGAGAAGGCGGGGATCGACCCGGCCGACCTGAAGGGCTTCGTGCCGCACCAGGCGAACCTGCGGATCATCGACGCGATCGCCGGCAAGCTCGGGGCGCCCGACGCGGTGGTCGCCCGCGACGTGGTCGACTCCGGCAACACCTCCGCCGCGTCCATCCCGCTGGCGTTCTCCAAGCTGGTGGAGCGCGGCGAGCTGTCCTCCGGCGACCCGGTGCTGCTCTTCGGCTTCGGCGGCGGCCTGGCGTACGCGGGACAGGTCGTCCGCTGCCCCTAGGCGCCCGGCTGCCCCACGGGGCCCTCACACGCCCGTCCTGGCCCCCGAGGGCCCGGACGCGCACATGCCGGTGGGCGGGACCCTCGCGGGTACCCGCCCACCGGCATGTCTGGCGCACTGCGGTACGTCGGCGAACCTCCCCCGAGGACACGGCCGCCGTCCGTCTGTCCCCGGACAGGAGGCCGGGGATGTGCGCGAAGCGGATGGCTGAATAGTGGGGCTGGCTACTTGGGCGGCTTCTTGCCGGTGACACCCAGGTACACCAGAGGGGCGAGGTTGGGCTTCAGGTCCTTGACCTTGACGCCCCAGGCCGTGAAGGCCTTACCGTGCTCCGCGGCCGAGGCGAGCAGCGAGATCAGGGCGCCGGAGACGGCGGCCGGATCCAGCGACTTGTCGGCCTGGCCCTTGGCCTGGAGATCCCTGACGGCTTCCGTGAGCGGTTTGGCGACCGCGTTGAGGACGGTCATGCGGATCTTGAAGAACCGCTTGTCCCCTTCCGCGGCACCGAGCGTGACCACTCGGAGAATGGCGTCGTTCTTGCGCCAGAAGGCGAGGAATCCGTCCACCAGTTCTTCCGAAGTGGTGGCGCCGGTTTTTCCCGCCCAGGACTTTCCTGCGACGAGCTCTTTGAGCCCTTCGCTGTCCTTGGCCATTTCCTCGGCGATCTCAAGGACAGCGCCCTCGACATCCGGGAAGTACTGGTAGAAGGTCGCGGGGGAGGTACCCGCCATACGGGCGACGTCGATGACCTTGACGTCCCGATACGGCGACGTGCTGAGCATCTCGCGGAGGCAGTCGAGCAGCTTTTGCCGCGTCTCCTGTCCGCGTCGCCCGGCGACGCGACCGTCGACGGTGCGAACTTGTCCTGTCATGCCGTCAGCTTACCGTGGCCCGATCTTGGCGCGATTCGGTGATGCGACTATTACTCCGCCCGGGGGGTGGTATACGGGCGCGAAACAGGCCGCTGTGGATATTCCGTGTGCTCCGGCGGCGCTGAATGAATCCCCCCCGTGAGCTGATGGCGTCACAGCGTGACGACCGGTCCGCTGAGGGCAGGTCGGGTGGCGCTCCGTAACCTTGGGTGAGCCGCCGTGCCGGTGAGTGGGGACTCGGAGGGGGCGTCAGAATCCAGCCAGATCCTCGGCCTCGGACAGCGGCGCCGCGCGGGACTCCGGCCGGGCGCCACGGGCGGGGGAGGTTGGATCTGGGCCCGGCGGCATTGGACAATCGGGACCGGCGTCCCTTCGTGGGTGCCGGGAGACGGGGAGGTGGCAGCGGAGTGGACCAGCTGACGGCGCACGATCCGAGGCGGATCGGGCCCTTCGAGGTGCTGGGGCGGCTCGGGGCGGGCGGGATGGGCCTGGTCTACCTGGCGCGCTCCGCGTCCGGCCGACGGGTCGCCATCAAGACCGTCCGGGGGGAGCTGGCCGAGGACGAGCTGTTCCGGGTCCGTTTCGCCCGTGAGATCGCGGCCGCCAAGACCGTCGGCGGGTTCTACACGGCCGCCGTGGTGGACGCGGACGCGGACGCCCGGGTGCCCTGGCTGGCCACCGCGTACGTGCCCGCGCCCTCCCTGGAGGACCTGGTCGGCGAGTGCGGGCCGCTCCCGGTCGGCGCCGTGCGCTGGCTGATCGCGGGCATCGCCGAGGCGTTGCAGTCGATCCACGCGGTCGGGCTGGTGCACCGCGACCTCAAGCCCTCCAACGTGCTGGTGGTGGAGGACGGCCCGCGGGTGATCGACTTCGGGATCGCCGCCGGGGTCTCGCACACCCGGCTCACCATGACCAACGTCGCGGTCGGCACCCCCGCGTACATGTCGCCCGAGCAGGCCCGCGACAGTCGCAGTGTCACCGGGGCCAGCGACATCTTCTCGCTCGGCTCGCTGCTGGTCTTCTGCGCCACCGGGCACCCGCCGTACCGGGGCGGCAACCCGGTGGAGACGGTCTTCCAGCTGCTGCGCGAGCAGCCGGACCTCTCCGGTCTGCCGGTCGAGCTGGTGGACCTCGTCCGGGCCTGCATGCGCCCGGCGGCGGAGCACCGGCCCACGCCCGCCCAGATCCAGGCGGAGCTGGCCCCGCACCTGTTCTCCCGCGACGACGCCTCCGGCGAGGCGGGGGACTGGCTGCCGCCGAACGCGCTGGACCTGATCGAGCGCAAGCGCAGCCGGCGTCAGCCCGCCGCGGCCCAGGCGCCCGCCGTGCCCGCGCAGCCCGCCGCGCCCGCCCTGCCCGCCCCGCCCGCGCCCGGGCGGCCGGTCGGCCCCGCCGACCCGCGCACCGCCCAGCACGGCCGCCCGGGGCCCGGGCACGCCGCGCCCCCGTCCGTCGGACCGGCCGGCGCGGGGCCGGACGGGGAGGCCGCCACGGAGAAGATCGCCGCCCGCCGCCACGGCGCCCCCGCCCCCGCGGGCGGGAGCGCCGTCGAGGTCCGGCTCTCCGGCGCCTCGGTCCGGATAGGGCCGGGGCCCCGGGCCGAGCAGAGCGGCCCCGGGGCCGCCCCGGCCGAGACGGACTGGGTGCGCCGCGCCGCCGTCCCGCCGCCGGCCAGGGCCACCCGCTGGCGGCCCTGGCGCTTCCGGATGTCCAACGACGTCTGGGGCACGCCGGTGGTCGCCGACGGCACCCTGTTCGTCTCCAGCTTCGAGGTGCACGCCCTCGACATCGGCTCGGGCGAGCGCCGCTACAAGACCCGCGACGTCGCCTGGGCGATGGCCGTGGACGCGGGGCGGGTGCACGCCGCCGACGGCCCGCACCTCTACACCGTGGACGTCGCCGACGGCACCGAGCGCTGGCGCAACTCCCTGGACGGCTGGGTCTTCTCGCTGGACGCCGCCGACGGGGTGCTCTGCTGCGGCATCAGGGGCGGCGGCGTCCAGCTGCGCTCGGCCGCGAACGGCGCCGAGCTCTGGCGGGCCGACGACGCCCAGCAGGACTACGAGAACCCGCAGTCGGGCCCGGCCCTGGTGGGCGGCGCCGCGTACTACTACGGCGGCGGACGGCTGCGCTGCGTGGACCCGCGCGGAGCCGGCCTGCGCTGGTCGTTCCCGGTCGGCGAGGACGTCCCGTCCCGCCCGGTCGAGCGGGCCGGCGTGCTGTACGTGACGGCCGGGACGAGGGTCTACGCGCTGGACGCCGTGAGCGGCGCCGAGCGCTGGCGCTTCGAGGCCCCCGTGGTGCTGTTCACCCCGCCCGCGCTGGACGGTTCGGCGGTGTACGTGGCGGACTACCTCGGCACGGTCTACGCCCTGGAGGTCTCCACCGGGCGGGACCGCTGGCGCGGGCGCACCGGCAGCCGGCAGGGCGCCGAACCGGTGATCGTCGCCGACGGCACCGTGCTGATCGGCAGCGGGGACTGCCTGCACGCCTTCGACACCGCCAGCGGGCAGGAGCGGTGGCGCTACACCGCGCGGGGCGAGATCGTCGGCTCCCCGGCGGTCGCGGACGGCCTGGTGCACCTCGGCAGCCGGGACCACTCGCTGCACACGCTCGACCTGGCGACCGGTCAGCTGCGCTGGGAGCTCGGCACCAAGGGCGAGCTGACCGGCTCCCCGGTGGCGGTCGGCGGCCGGGTCTTCGTCGGCAGCAAGGACCGCTGCGTCTACGCGTTGGACGCCTACTACGGCACGGCCGTGCCGCAGTAGGGCGCCGGATGCCGAAGGGGCCCGCCCCTTCGGCATCCGGTACGGGTGACCGCTACCGGCGCGCCTGCGGGTGGCGGCTGCACCAGCCGTCCCAGGCGGAGGCCACCATCTCCTCGACGCCGTGGCGGGCGTTCCAGTCCAGCTCCTTGTGGATCAGGTCGGCGGAGGCCACCACCCGGGCCGGGTCGCCCGCGCGGCGCGGGGTGACCTCGCCGGTCGCGTCGTAGCCCGTCACCCGGCCGATCACGTCGAGCATCTCCTTGACCGAGACGCCCTCGCCGCGGCCGATGTTCAGGATCAGCGAGGTCTCGCCGGCCGGGGCGCCGGCCATCCGGCGGGCCGCCGCGACGTGGGCCGAGGCGATGTCCGAGACGTGGATGAAGTCACGTACGCAGGTGCCGTCCGGCGTGGGGTAGTCGTCGCCGAAGATGCGCGGGGCCTGCCCGTTCGTCAGCCGTTCGAACACCATCGGGACCAGGTTGTAGACGCCCGCGTCGGAGAGCTCCGGCGAGGCCGCGCCGGCCACGTTGAAGTAGCGCAGGGACACCGTCGACATGCCGAAGGCCCTGCCGGTGGCCGAGACCAGCCACTCGCCGGCCAGCTTGGTCTCGCCGTACGGGCTCATCGGCGCGCAGGGGGTGTCCTCGGTGACCAGGTCGACGTCCGGCATCCCGTAGACGGCGGCGGAGGAGGAGAAGAGGAAGTTCTTCACCCCGCCCTCGGCGGCCGCCTCCAGCACGGTCTGCAGGCCGGTGACGTTCTCCCGGTAGTAGAAGAGCGGCTTCTCCACCGACTCGCCGACCTGCTTCTTCGCGGCGAAGTGCAGGACACCGGTGACCGCGTGGTCGCGGATGGCGGCGTCCAGCACGGCCCGGTCCAGCGTCGAACCCTCGATCAGGGCGACGCCCTCGGGCAGCCGGGTGCGGTCCCCGGTGCTGAAGTCGTCCAGCACGGCGACCCGCTCCCCGGCCTCGATGAGCTGCCGCAGAACGTGCCCGCCGATGTATCCGGCCCCGCCGGTAATCAACCAAGTCATGGCCGCATCCTAGGCGGTCGACATTGCGGCCCGGAGCGTGGCGAGTCGGCTCGTTGATTCGGACAAAAAGGTGAAATGCTGACAAAAAACCGGGCCCTCGCCCCTCGTCCGTCCACCGACCCGGCCCCCACGCCGCGCGGTGCCGCGAGGCGCTCCCGCCCGGGGCCCGACCATGCGCGCACGGAACCGGAGGCAGCCAAGGTGCACCCCAAGAAGGAACCCACCCGCCCGATCCCGGCAGGTCCGCGCCCCACCGGTCCCAAGGTCCACACCAGCCGTCTGCTGACCGCCGGCGCCGTCACCGTGGCGGCCGCGCTGGCCGTGACGGGCTGCAGCAGCGGCTCCTCCTCGTCCGGCTCCTCCTCGCCCGCCGCCTCCTCCACCGGCTCGGCCTCCGCCGCCTCGGCGGGGGGCAACCAGCTGCAGGACGACTACCAGCGGGTGATCGGCGACGTGCTGCCGTCGGTGGTGCAGATCACCACGGCCAACGGCCTGGGATCGGGCATCGTCTACGACGGCAAGGGCAACATCGTCACCAACGCCCACGTGGTCGGGAGCGCCACGACCATGACGGTCACGCTGGCCAACAGCAGCAAGTCGCTGGACGCCACCCTGGTCGCCAGCTATCCGGACTCCGACCTCGCGGTGATCAAGCTCAACAGCCCGCCGAGCGGCCTCAAGCCGGCGGCCTTCGGGGACAGCAAGAAGGTCGAGCTGGGTCAGATCACCCTGGCCATGGGCAGTCCGCTCGGCCTCTCCAGCAGCGTCACCCAGGGCATCGTCTCGGCGACCGGCCGCACCGTCTCGGAGCCGGCGAGCGAGGGCTCGCCGGGCGCCACCATCAGCAACATGGTGCAGACCTCGGCCGCCATCAACCCCGGCAACAGCGGCGGAGCACTGGTCAACCTGGACAGCCAGGTGATCGGCATCAACACGCTCGCGGCCACCGAGCCCGACACCAACGGCGGCGTCGCCCCCGGCATCGGCTTCGCCATCCCGGCGGCCACCATCACCAGCATCGCCGACCAGCTGATCAAGGACGGCAAGGTCACCAACTCCGGCCGGGCCGCGCTCGGCATCACCGCCCGGACGATCTTCGACTCCGGGTTCCAGCCGGCCGGCGCGGTGATCGTCAGCATCACGGCCGGCGGGCCCGCGGCCTCGGCCGGCCTCCAGGTCGGCGACGTGATCACCAAGCTGGGCGACACCCAGATCACCACGCTCAACTCGCTCACCACGGCGCTCGCCTCGCTCTCCCCGGGCAGCAAGGTCACCGTCACCTACACCCGGGACGGACAGTCCAAGACCGCCGACGTCACCCTCGGCACCCTCCCCAGCTCCTAGCCGCCCGCTCCCGCCGCCCGCTCCCGCCGCCCAGAGGTCCCCACCGGGGCGACCGGCTCCCTGCCTTCCACCCCCACCAGCCCGGCCCCGACGGGCCGTCCGCACACCGCGCAAGGGTCTGCGGGCGCCGCCAGGGCCGCTCCTTGGCCCGTACGCCGGTGCGGGCGCAAGGGCGCCGGCCGGGGCCCCGCCGATGCTTCGGCCGGGCCCCGGCCGTCTCGCGTGCCCGCGACCGGGGCCGGCCCGCCGCGTTCCGCCGCCCCGCCGCGTTCCGCCGCCCTGCCGCCCTGCCGCGTTCCGCCGCCCTGCCGCCCTGCCGCGTTCCGCGCTCAGGCCCGGCGGGCGGCGCGCGTGTGCCAGGGCAGTTCGATGGTCACCGTGGTCGGGCCGCCGTGCGGGCTCTCCACCAGGAACACCCCGTCCACCGCGCGGATCCGCTCCGCCAGCCCGCCCAGGCCGCTGCCCGGGTAGGGGGCGGCGCCGCCCTTGCCGTCGTCCTGGACGAGCAGCATCAGCCGGTCCTCGGCCCGCCACAGGTCCACCGTGGCGGAGCGCGCGCCGGAGTGCTTGGAGACGTTGGTCAGCAACTCGCTGACGGTGAAGTACGCGATCCCCTCGACCGCGGAGTCGGGCCGCTCGACGGCGCCGTCCGCACCACGCAGGTCCACGTGCACCTTGACCCCGCCCGGGACGGTGCAGCGGGCGGCGACCGCCGAGAGGGCGGCGTCCAGGCCGCGGTCGGTCAGCACCGCGGGGTGGATGCCCCGGGCGAGATCGCGCAGCTCCTGCAGGGCGAGCTTCACCTCGCCGTGCGCGGCGCCGACCATCCTCGCGGCGGCCTCCACGGTGTCCGGCGTCGGCTCGTCCGTCAGCTTCTCCTTGGCCAGGCCCAGATCCATCGCCAGCGCGACCAGCCGGGCCTGCGCGCCGTCGTGCAGATCACGCTCGATCCGGCGCAGGTCGGCGGCCGCGGTGTCGACCACCGTGCCGCGGTCGTCCTCCAGCTCGCGCACCCGCGCGGCGAGCGCGGTGGGGGCGAGCAGGCTCTCGGTCAGCATCCGGTCGACGGCGGTCTGGAAGGCGACGACCCACGGCAGCACCGGCCAGCCGACGATCAGGCACACCAGGGTGAGGGCGAAACTCAGGACGCCCCAGGGCAGCAGCAGCACGTGGTGGAGCGCCGAGCGCCACCCCAGACCGTCGGTGAGCGAGGCGATCACCCAGCCGGTCAGACCGGGCCGGCGCACCGACAGCGGCTCCGGCTCGCCCACCTCGGCTCCCGCCGCCCGGGCCCGGGAGCGGGCCGGCGTGCCCAGCCTGCGGCAGCCGGTCAGCCCCAGGGCGAGCAGCGGCAGCCCGATCACGGTGACGGACAGCGCCAGGCCCACGCTCAGCAGAGTCACCGTGAAGACGAATCCGACGATCCCGAGCGGCAGGTTGAGCAGCAGTTTCAACACCTGCTGCCACATCTGGGCGCCGTAGGCAGGCACCCGGTCGCCCTCGGTGTCCCGCCGCCGGATGGCGTCCGCGGTGCGGTGGAGCAGAGGCTTCATCAGGATCTACCGTCCCTCTAGGTGGAGCTGCTGCCCCCAGCTTCCCTGGCGGGAGCGGGCCGGGGCCATGGGGGTGATCCGTGTTCGCACCCGGGGGTTATCCCCACCCCCTGTGCGCGGCGGCGCTCCGCGCGAGGCCCCGCCCGGCGTCCGGGCCCGGGCGTCTTGCGGAGCGGGCAGGGTGCGGGGGCAGGTGGCGGTGCACTTAGACTCACGCCTTAGCGATGGTTATGGGCGCGTAAAGAACACGGTCACAAGGCCCTCCGGGATCTCCCGGGCGGGCCGGGAGCACAGCCGATGTGGAGGCGAACGCATGGAGGGGCAGCCGGTAGCTGCCGTCGCGGCCGACCCTGCGGTGGGCAGCGGCTACTTCGACGCGTACGCGGCGGTGGGCCTGCTCGCCGTCGTCGGCGTGCTCTTCGTCGCGGTGTCGTTCACCGCCAACCGGCTGCTGCGGCCGGTGGTGCACTCGCCCGAGAAGCTGCTCAGCTACGAGTGCGGCGTGGACCCCGTCGGCGAGGACTGGGCGCACACCCAGATCCGCTACTACGTGTACGCCTTCCTGTACGTGATCTTCGCGGTCGACGCCGTCTTCCTGTTCCCCTGGGCCACGGTCTTCGCCGCGGCCGGGTTCGGCGCGGGCACGCTGGTCGAGATGTTCGTCTTCATCGGCTTCCTCGCGGTCGGACTGCTCTACGCCTGGAAGAAGGGCGTTCTGGAATGGACGTGACCCACGGCCACGCGCACGGCCACTCGCACGGCCGGCCCGGTGACACCGGCGCCGTCCCGCTCGGCATGCCGGATCCGGCCCGCCCCGGTGGCGCCGTCGAGCCGGACCGCCTGGGCCCGCTGGCCCGGCTGGCGCCGGACCCGGTCAAGGTGGTGCTCAACTGGGGGCGCCGCTACAGCCTCTGGTGCTTCAACTTCGGCCTGGCCTGCTGCGCGATCGAGTTCATCGCCGCGTCCATGGCCAAGCACGACTTCATCAGGATGGGTGTGATCCCGTTCGCGCCCGGCCCGCGACAGGCCGACCTGATGATCGTCTCGGGCACCGTGACGGACAAGATGGCACCCGCCGTCAAGCGCCTCTACGAGCAGATGCCCGAGCCGAAGTACGTCATCTCCTTCGGCGCCTGCTCCAACTCCGGCGGTCCCTACTGGGACTCGTACTCCGTCACCAAGGGCGTGGACCAGATCATCCCGGTCGACGTCTACGTGCCGGGCTGCCCGCCCCGCCCCGAGGCCCTGCTCCAGGGCATCCTCAAGCTGCAGGAGAAGATCGCCGCCGAGTCGCTGCCCGAGCGCTACGCCGCCCCGGCGTCCGCGCTGCGCCGGCCGCTGGTGGCCGGACCGGAGGGCGGCCGGCAGTGAGCTTCGACCGCACCCCCGAGGAGCTCGCGGCCGCGATCGGCACGTGGGCGACCGCCGCCGAGGCGTACGAGCTGATCACCGTCGAGGTGCCCGCCGAGCACTGGATCGACGCCCTGACCACCGCCCGGGACACCCTGGGCCTGAGCTACTTCGACTGGCTGAGCGCGGTGGACGAGCTGGCCGACGGCTTCTCGGTCGCCGCCCACCTCGCCGCCGTGGACGCCTCCGGTGTCCGGCACCTGCTGGTCCGCACCAGGGTGCCGCGCGAGCGGGCCGCACTGCCGACCGCCCTCGGCGTCTACGCCGGGGCCGGCTGGCACGAGCGCGAGACGAACGAGATGTTCGGCATCGACTTCACCGGCCACCCGCACCTGGTCACCCTGTTGCTCCCGGACGGCTTCGAGGGCCATCCGCTGCGCAAGGAGTTCGTCCTCGCGGCCCGGGTCGCCAAGGCCTGGCCGGGTGCCAAGGAGCCGGGCGAGTCCGACCACGGCGACGGGCCCGCGCGGCGAAAGATGCAGCCCCCCGGGGTGCCCGACCCGAACGAGTGGGGGCCGCTCAAGGGCACCCTGCCACCCGTGGCCGAGCGACCGGCCCGGGGAGCGCGGGCGGCGGGCGCGGCCGGCCGGACGCCTCGCGCGGCCGGTGCCGCGGGCGCCGAGGGCGCCGAGGGCGCACCGCCGATCCGGGTGGACCGGCCCCGCCGGACCCGCTCCATCACCGAGGGGTCGGCGAGCCAGACGGCGGCCGCTGCGGAGTCCGCCCCGGCCGCACCCGCACCCGGCCCGGCGCCGACGTCCGACCGGACGCCGGCCGGGGCTCCGGCCCCGGAGGCGCCCGCGCGCCCGGTGAGGACGCGCTCCTCCGACGCGCCCTGGCACAGCCCGGTACCCGCGCACGGACCCGGGACGCCCGAGCCCCCGGCACCCGTCGCCCCCGAGCCCCCGGAGCCACCGGCGTCCCCGGACGCTCCCGAACCCTCCGCCGAACCCGGCGCCCCCGCCACCGAGCCCCCCGCCACCGAGCCCCCCGCCGCGCCCCCGGCCCGGACCACCGACCAGGACGGAGACAGCGCGTGAACCTGCTGGACACGTTGCTGCGCTGCGTCGCCGTGCTCGCCGTCTTCCTGACGTTCCCGCTGATCATCGGCCAGACCGAGCACAAGGTGATGGCCCACATGCAGGGCCGGCTCGGCCCGATGTACGCGGGCGGCTTCCACGGCTGGGCGCAGCTCGTCGCCGACGGCGTCAAGTTCGCGCAGAAGGAGGACATCGTCCCGGCGGCCGCCGACCGGCGGGTCTTCCAGCTGGCCCCGGCCGTCTCGCTGCTGCCCTACCTGATCGTCCTGCTCGCCGTACCGGTCGGCCCCGGCGGCTTCGTCGGGCAGGCCATCGACGCCGGTCTGTTCTTCGTGCTGGCCGTGATGGGCGTCGGGGTGATCGGCAAGCTGATGGCCGGCTGGGCGTCGGCGAACAAGTTCTCCCTGCTCGGCGGCCTGCGCACGGCCGCCCAGCTGATGTCGTACGAGCTGCCGATGGTGCTGGCCGCCGCCTCGGTGGCGATGGCGGCCGGCACCCTGTCGCTGCCGGGCATCGTGGACGCCTTCGAGTGGTACTGGATCCCGTGGCAGGCGATCGGCGGGTTCGTGTTCTTCACGGCCGGCCTGGCCGAGCTGCAGCGCCCGCCGTTCGACATGCCGGTGGCCGACTCCGAGATCATCTTCGGCGCGTACACCGAGTACACCGGCCTGCGCTTCGCCTTCTTCCTGCTCTCCGAGTACGCGGGCATCCTGGTCGTCTCAGCGCTGACCGCCGTCCTCTTCCTGGGCGGCTGGCACGGCCCGATGCCGGATCAGCTCGGCTGGCTCTGGACCGTCCTCAAGACCTTCGCGCTGGCCTTCGTCGTGATCTGGCTGCGGGTCACCTACCCCCGACTGCGCGAGGACCAGCTGATGCGCTTCGCGTGGACGGGCCTGATCCCGCTCGCCCTCCTCCAGCTCGCCCTCACCGGCGTCGTCAAGGTGGCGATCTCCTGATGACTCTCCCCTTCCTGAAGGGCCCCGGCTCCGGCCTGGCCAAGGGCCTGGCGGTCACCCTGCGGACGATGACGAGGAAGACCGTCACCGCCCAGTACCCCGACGTGCAGCCCGACCTCCCGCCGCGCAGCCGGGGGGTGATCGCGCTGCTGGAGGAGAACTGCACCGTCTGCATGCTGTGCGCCCGCGAGTGCCCGGACTGGTGCATCTACATCGACTCCCACAAGGAGACGCTGCCCGCGGCCGACCCGAACGCCCGGGCCCGCACGCGCAACGTGCTGGACCGCTTCGCGATCGACTTCTCGCTCTGCATGTACTGCGGGATCTGCATCGAGGTCTGCCCCTTCGACGCGCTGTTCTGGTCGCCGGAGTTCGAGTACGCCGAGACCGACATCCTGGAGCTCACCCACGAGCGGGACAAGCTCCGCGAGTGGATGTGGACCGTCCCGGCGCCGCCCGCGCTGGACCCGGGGGCCGAGGAGCCCAAGGAGATCGCGGCCTCCCGCAAGGCGGCCGAGAAGATGGCCGCAGCGGCCCAGGCCGCGGCCGGGGGTGAGCAGGCGTGACCTCCCTGCTGGCCGCCGCCGGTCCACTGGAGCCGGCCGCCCGCTCCTTCCTCTCCCCGACCGGCGCCGAGATCGTGTTCCTGCTGGTGGGCGTCGCCGTGCTCGGCTCCGCCCTGGTCGCGGTCACCACCAGGCAGCTGGTGCACGCCGCGCTCTGGCTGGTGGTCGCGCTCGGCGGGCTCGCCGTGGAGTTCCTGCTGCTCACCGCCGAGTTCGTCGCCTGGGTCCAGGTGCTGATCTACCTCGGTTCGGTGGTGGTCCTGGTGCTCTTCGGCCTGATGCTCACCAAGGCCCCGATCGGCCGGTCGCCGGACGCCGACTCCGGCAACCGATGGGTCGCCCTCGCGGTGGCCCTGGCCGCCGCGGGCACCCTGGTGACCCTGGTCGTGGACGCCTTCCGCAGTGCGTGGATCGACCTCGGCGGCGGCGCCGGCTCCACTCAGGCGGTCGGCACCAGCCTGTTCCGCCACTGGGTGCTGCCCTTCGAGGCGCTGTCCGTCCTGCTGCTGGCGGCCCTCGTGGGCGCCATCGTGCTGTCCCGCAGCCGCAAGGCCGCGGTACCCCGGCCCCGGCCCGGCAGGCTGCGGGCCGGCAAGCCGGTCGGCACGCGGGGCCGCGCGGGCGCCCGGCCCGCGCCCGCCCCGGAGCCCGACTCCTCGACGACCCCTCCGCAGGAGCGCTGACCGCCGATGCACCTCGTCTACCCAGCCGTCCTCGCCGCGCTGCTCTTCGCCGTCGGCGTGTACGGCGTGCTCGCCCGGCGCAACGTCGTCCTGGTGCTGATGTCGGTCGAGCTGATGCTCAACGCCGTCAACCTCAACCTGGTCGCCTTCGACGCCTGGCTGCGCGACTCGCTGCACGCCGGCCAGGCGCTCACCCTGTTCACCATCACGGTGGCCGCCGCCGAGATCGGCCTCGGCCTGGCGATCGTCCTGCTGGTCTTCCGGACGAGGGGAACCGCCGACATCGACCGCATCACCGCCCTCGGTGACCCGGCCGAGGCCGACACCCGCGAAACCGCCGCCGACGAGGCACCCGCCGGGACCGAAGCGCTGAAGGGCCAGGCCGTCGCATGAACCTCGCCCTGCCCGCGCTCGTCCCCGCGCTGCCGGCCCTCGGCGCCGTCGCCACCCTGGCCACCGGCCGCCGGGCGCCGGGCTTCGCCCGGCCGCTGGCGATCCTCCCGGTGGCCGCCTCCGCCGTGCTCGCCCTGGTCGTCGCCCTCCAGCTCGGCACCGGCCAGGTGCTGGACGCCGCCACCCGGCTCACGCCGACCGGCGGCCCCGACATCTCGCTGGCCGTCCACCTGGACGGCTTCAGCTCGCTGATCTCCGTCCTGGTCGGCCTGGTCGCCACCTGCGTGCAGGTCTACTCGACCGCCTATCTCAAGGACGACCCGCGCTACCCGTCGTACGCCGCGCTGGTCTCGCTCTTCACGGCGGCGATGTTCCTGGTCGTCTACTCCGGTGATCTGATCGTCCTGCTGGTCGGCTGGGAGCTCATGGGCATCTGCTCGTACTTCCTGATCGGCCACCACTGGGAGAGCGCCGACGCGCGCTCCGCCTCGCTCAAGGCCTTCCTGGTCACCAAGCTCGGCGACGTGCCCTTCCTGTTCGGCCTCTTCCTGCTCGGCGCCGACGCCGGGAGCTTCCGGATCACGGACGTGCTGGCGGCGGCCGGCGAGGGCAGGCTCGGCCACCCCACCCTGATCGCGCTGCTGCTGCTCGCCGGGGTGGCCGGCAAGAGCGCGCAGTTCCCGCTGCACACCTGGCTCCCGGACGCGATGGCCGGCCCGACCCCGGTCAGCGCGCTGATCCACGCCGCGACCATGGTCGCGGCGGGCATCTACCTGGTGGCCCGGCTGCTGCCGGTGTTCCTGCTCTCCGGCGCCGCCCTGGTCGTCCTCGCGGTGATGGCCGCGATCACCATGATCGGCTCCGCGCTCTGCGCGCTCGCCCAGGACGACCTCAAGCGGGTGCTCGCGTACTCCACCGTCGGCCAGCTCGGCTACATGGCGGGCGCGCTCGCCAGCGGGGACCGCGAGGCCTCGGTCTTCCACCTGCTCACCCACGGCGCCTTCAAGGCCCTGCTGTTCCTCGCCGCGGGCGTGGTGATCCACGCCGCGCACACCAACTCGATCTCCGCGATGGCCCGGATCCCCGGACTGCGCCGGCGCGTCCCCGACGCGTACTGGACGACCGGCATCGCGCTGGTCGCCCTGATCGGGCTGCCGCCGTTCTCCGGCTTCTTCAGCAAGGAGGCGGTGCTCACCGCCGCCGAGCACGCCGCCACCGGCGAGGCGATCACCAACGGCCTCGGCCCCGCCTCCGCCGTACCGGCGGCCGCCGGCTGGATCGTGCTGGTCTCGGCCTGCCTCACCGCCCTGCTCACGGCCGCGTACGCGACCCGGCTCTGGCTGGTCGCCTTCCACAGCCCGGCGCCCGCCGCCGGTACGCCGGTGCGCACCGGCGCCGAGCCCGACGCGCCGTACTCGCCGGAGATCGACGAGGCCGACCCGGCCAGCGCCGAGCCGGCCGCGATGCGCTGGCCGCTCTGGGTCCTCGCGGTGCCGACGATGGGCTTCGGCGTGGTCGGCCTGCGGTCGGACTGGCTGCCCGCGCTGCTGGACGGCGGTTCGCTGCGGCCCTCCCCGGTGACCGCCGTGATCGGCACCGGCCTGGCGGTGGCCGGCGTCCTGATCGCGTACGCCGCCTGGCGCTCCGCCGGCGCCCGGCTCGCGGCCTCCCGGCCGTCGCCCGCGCCCGGCGGCACGGTGCCCGAGCAGGGCGGCCCCCCGCTGGTCGAGCAGTTCCCGGCCGACCCCGGCCGCACCCTGCTCGGACCGCTGTTCGGCCCGGCCCGGCACGGCTTCGGCGTCGACCGCCTCTACAGCGCGCTGTTCGTCCGCCCGGTGGGCGCCGCCGCGAGGCTCGTCCGCTTCCTGGACCGCGAGGTGGTCGAGACGTACGTCCGCGGCGGCGGCTCCGGCGCCGAGCTGCTCGGCCGGGCCGTCCGCTTCGCGCAGAGCGGCAACGCGCAGACGTACCTCAGCGCGCTGCTCGCCGCCGTCGTCCTGCTCGCCGTCCTGGTGGCGGTGTAGCCGGATGACGCACCGCCACCGCCCCCCGCGGCCGTCCGGCCCGGCGCACCCGCCGCTCACCACCCCGCCCGCCGCAGCAGCCGTTTGGAGCCCCCGATGAACGCGGTCCTCATCGCCCTCCTGCTGGTGCCGCTGCTCGGCGCCGCGGCCTGCCTGACCCCGGTCCTGGGCAGCGACCCGGTCGCGGCCGACCGGCGGGCGCTGCGCTTCAACACCGCCGTCACCGGCATCGTGCTGCTGCTCACCCTCGCGCTCGCGGCCGGGTTCGACCACGGCCGGCCCGGCCGGATGCAGGCCACCACCGACATCGCCTGGATCCCGGCGATCGGCGTGCGCCTGCACCTCGGCGTGGACGGCATCTCACTGCCGCTGATCGTGCTCACCGCCCTGCTCACCTTCCTCTGCGCGCTGTACTCCGCGCGGCGGCTCCCCAGCGGTGAGGGCGTCCCGTCCGCGCGATCCTTCGTCGGCCTCTTCCTGCTGCTCGAAGTCGGCATGCTCGCCACCTTCGCGGTGCTCGACCTGATCCTCTTCTTCCTGGCCTTCGAGATCGTGCTGATCCCGATGTACTTCCTGATCGCCCGCTGGGGCAGCGGGCAGCGCGTCCCGGCGGCCAACCGGTTCATCCTCTACACGCTGCTCGGCTCGGCCGTGATGCTGCTGGGCTTCCTACTGGTCGGCACCAAGGCCGGCACCTTCGACATGCAGGCGCTGGCCGCCGCCCACGGCAGCGGCCTCAGCCACACCACCCAGGTCACCGCCGCCCTCGCGATCATGGTCGGGCTGGCCGTGAAGGCCCCCGCCTGGCCGCTGCACAGCTGGCTCCCGGACGCCCACACGGCCGCACCCACCGTCGGCTCCGTGCTGCTCGCCGGGGTGCTGCTGAAGATGGGGACGTACGGCCTGGTCCGCGTCCTGCTCCCGGTCGTCCCGGACGGCACGGCGACCCTCGCCCCCTACCTCGGGGCGTTCGCCGCCGTCGGCATCGTCTACGGCTCCCTGGCCTGCCTGGCCCTCGCCCGGCCGGGCGCCAAGGGCGACCTCAAGCGCCTGATCGCCTACTCCTCGGTCGGCCACATGGGCTTCGTGCTGCTGGGCATCGCCTCCCTCACCCCGGCGGGTGTGAACGGCGCCCTGTTCGCCAACATCGCCCACGGCCTGATCACCGGCCTGCTCTTCTTCATCGTCGGCGCCGTCAAGGACCGCTACGGCACCGCCGACCTGGACACCCTCTCCGGCGCCACCGGGGCGGCCCTCTACGGGCGCGCCCCGCGGATCGGCGCACTGCTCGCTTTCGCCGCCGTCGCCAGCCTCGGCCTGCCCGGCCTGGCCGGCTTCTGGGGCGAGCTGCTCGCGATGTTCGGCGCCTTCGATCCGGCCGCCGGGCTCTCCCGGCCCGCCTTCGTGACGTACATGGTGCTGGCCGGCCTCGGCACCCTCCTCACCGCCGCGTACCTGCTGATCGTGATCAGGCGCGTCTGCATGGGTGATCCGAGGCAGCCCTCGGCCGTCGCCGAACTCCCCGACCTGCGTCCGTACGAGGCCCTCAGCTGGACCCCGCTGGCCGCGCTCACCCTGCTCGCCGGTCTCTGGCCCGCCCTGCTGCTCGGTTTCTCCGACCCGGCCGTCAAGCACCTGCTCGGGGGTGGCTGACCCATGCCCGCCGCCCAGCTCGCCACCACGCTCGGTACGCAGCTCAGCTCTCACCTCACGGGGCAGCCCACTGTGACCTCCCTCGCCGTAGCCGACCCGGGCGGCCTCATCCAGTCCGTCGACTGGGTGGCCGTCGCACCACCGCTGATCGCCGGCCTGACCGGCCTTGCCGTCCTGCTCGCCGACCTCTTCCTGCCCGAGCGCCGCAAGGCGCTGCTCGGCTGGTTCTCCGTCGCCGGACTCGCCCTCGCACTCGTCGCCCTGCTGCCGCTCACCGGCGGCACACCCCGCGCGACCTTCTGCCTGGGGGACGCGTCGGGTGCCACCGGCGCCGCGCTGGCCGGCGGCTCCGCCACGGCCGGCTGCAGTTACGTCGCCGACCACTTCGCGCTGGTCTTCCAGCTGCTCGCCCTCGGCGGCGCGCTGATCGCCGCGCTGCTCTCGATCCACACCGTGGACGAGGAGAGACTGCCCGGCGGCGAGTACTGGTTCCTGCTGCTCGCCAGCGCGACGGGCGCCGCCCTGCTGCCCGCCGCCCGTGACCTGGCCACGCTGGTGATCGCCCTGGAAGTGGCCTCGCTGCCCGCGTTCGCCCTGGTCGCGCTGCGCCGCGACGGCCGGGGCGCCGAGGCCGCGCTGAAGTTCTTCCTCTCCTCGGTCACCGCCACCGCCGTGATGCTGATGGGCGTCAGCTTCGTCTACGCCGCCACCGGCAGCCTGCACCTGGTCGCGATCGCCGACGGCCTGGCCCACGCACCCGGCCGGCTGACGCCGCTGGCCGAGGCGGGCGCCGTGCTCGTCCTGGTCGGCTTCGCGTTCAAGATCGCCGTCGTCCCGTTCCACTTCTGGGTGCCCGACACCTACACCGGCGCCCCGCTGCCGGTGGCCGGCTACCTCTCGGTGGTCGGCAAGGCGGCCGGCCTCTCCGGCCTGGCCCTGGTCACCGGCATCGGCTTCCGCCCGTACGGCCACACCTGGGGCCTGGTGCTCGCGGTGCTGGCCGCCCTCACCATGACGGCCGGCAACACGGCGGCCCTGCGCCAGCGCGGGGACACCGCGTACAGCGCCGTCCGGCTGCTCGCCTGGTCCTCCATCGGGCAGGCCGGCTACCTGCTCGTCCCGATCGCGGCCGCCGGGTACGCCGGGGGCGGCGACCCGATCGGCGCCACCGCCGCCTACGGGCTGATCTACGGGGTGGTCAACCTCGGCGCCTTCGCGGTGGTGGCGGTGGTCGCCCGCAACGGCGGCACCCGGCTGGACGACCACCGCGGGCTGTTCGCCCGCCGCCGCTGGACGGCCCTCGCGCTCGCCTTCTTCCTGCTCTGCCTGGCCGGGCTGCCGCCGGGCGTGATCGGGCTGTTCGGCAAGGTCGTGGTGTTCCGCGCCGCCGTCGACGCCGGTCTCGGCTGGCTGGCCGTGGTGATGGCGGTGAACGTGGTCGTCGCGCTCTTCTACTACCTGGCCTGGACGGCGAGGCTGTTCGCCCCGGCGGGCGCGGGCGAGCCCGGACCGGCCCCGGCCGGGCGCCTGCCCGTCCCGCTCACGGCCACCCTCGCGCTGACCGCGTCCGTCGCCGTGGTGCTCTCGGTGGCCCCGCAGCTGGTCCTCCAGGTGGTCGGCGGCAGCCTGTTCTGACCCCGCCGGACGGCCGGTCCAAGGGCCCCTGCGGGGGCCGGCCGCGGCGGGGCGCGGGGCGCTCGCGCGGGCACAAGGGAACAAGGCCGCCGTACCCGTCCGTTGATCCGGCACGGGAACGAGTCAGAGGGGTTCCCACCGCACCACCAGGAGGGTCTGCCGTGCACCGCCGGCACAACGGACTGAGGACGGCCGTCCTGCTCGGCGGCCTCTCGGCGCTGATCCTGCTGATCGGCAGTTTCTTCGGCCGTACGGGCTTCGTGCTGGCCCTGCTGGTCGCGCTGGGCACCAACGCGTACGCGTACTGGAACAGCGACAGGCTGGCCCTGCGCGCGATGCGGGCCCGGCCGGTCAGCGAGATCGAGGCGCCCGTGCTCTACCGGATCGTCCGGGAGCTCTCGACCTCCGCCCGCCAGCCGATGCCCCGCCTCTACATCTCGCCGACGCCGGCCCCGAACGCCTTCGCCACCGGCCGCAACCCGCGCAACGCCGCCGTCTGCTGCACCGACGGGATCCTGCAGATCCTGGACGAGCGCGAGCTGCGCGGAGTGCTGGGCCACGAGCTCAGCCACGTGTACAACCGCGACATCCTGATCTCCTCGGTGGCCGGCGCACTCGCCTCGGCGGTGATGTTCCTGGTGAACTTCGCCTGGCTGGTGCCGATCGGCCGCAGCGAGGACGACGACGGACCGGGCCTGTTCGGCATGCTGGCGATCATGATCCTCGGGCCGCTGGCGGCCGGTCTGATCCAGCTGGCCGTCAGCCGCTCCCGGGAGTACCAGGCCGATGCCGACGGCGCCCGGATCACCGGTGATCCGCTCGCCCTGGCGAGCGCCCTGCGCAAGCTCGACATCGGCACCCGACAGCTCCCGCTGCCGCCCGAGCCCCAGCTCCAGACGGCCAGCCACATGATGATCGCCAGCCCGTTCCGCCCGGGGGAGGCGGGCGCCCGGCTGTTCTCCACCCACCCGCCGATGGCCGAGCGGATCGCCCGTCTGGAACGGATGGCCGGCCACCGGCCGTAGGGCGCCGTCACCCGGCCCCGCCGGTGGGCCACCCCGGCGCCGGCGCGCCCGGGCCGCCGGTCAGCGCCCGCCGACGCCGACTCCCGAGCGCGGGGAGCCGGGCGGCGCGTCCGCCGGCGGACGTCCGCCGCCACTGCCGCCGCCACTGCCGCGGCCCGTGCGGACGCGGGCGAGCGGGCCGCCCCGGGTCGGCGCCGCCGCCGCCAGCAGTGCCAGGGCGACCGCCGCGGCGGTGGCCCACCCCTCGTACCCGAGCAGGCAGGCCGTCGCGAGGCAGACCACCAGCGCGGCCGGCCGCAGCGCGCCGGTGAGCAGGCGGACGGCGGCGGCCATGCAGCCCAGGTAGACGATCAGGAAGAGCGCGGTCGGGAGGGCGACCAGCTGGGCGGTGGTCACCGCGCCGGCGCCGGTGAGGGCGAGCAGCAGCCCGCCGACCGCGGCGATGGCCGCCACGACGCCGAGCCCCCGCGCCGGGCGCGCGGCGCCGCCGGGGGCGTCGGGTGCGTCGGTCATGCCGTCCATGCCGGTCACGCCGTTCGCGTCGTCCACGCCGTTCGCGTCGTCCACGCCGTCCACGTCGGTCACGCCGTTCGCGTCGCGGTCCGGTCCGGTGTCCCGTCGGGCCTGCGTCCGGGCCTGCGTCCGGGCCTGCGGCGCCTCGGGGGAGCGTCGCCGGGTGAGTAGTTCGGCGGCCATCGCGGTGGCGCCGGTCAGATAGGTGTTGGTCGCGGCCAGGGTGAGCAGGACGGCCGTGGCGGCGGCCACCGCCGGGCCGCCGCCGCCGATCACGGTGCGCAGCAGGTCGGCCAGCGGCACGGGCCCGGCGGCCCGGGGCCCGAGGACGCCGACCGTGGCGGCCGCCAGCGCCAGGAAGAGCAGGCTGGTGACGACGAAGGCGATCGCCACCACCCGGGGGAGCTGGCGGCGCGGGTCGCGCAGGCGGACGGTGAGCGGAGCGGCGGCCTCCCAGCCGATGAAGGCGAACATCACCGAGGCCGCGGCGGTGCCCGTCGCGCCCCACCCGTGCGGCGCGAACGGCGTCCAGTTGGCGGCCCTGGCGGCGCCGGCCGAGCCCGCCACGGCGACCACCACCAGGGTGCTCAGCGCGGCGACCAGTGCCAGTTGGAGCCGGGCGCCGGTGCGGACGTCCGCCAACCGCATGGCCAGGACCAGCGCGAGCAGTACCAGCGCGGCGGTGGCGGTCCGGCCGGGGAGCCCGAGCGCGTCGGCCACGTAGGCGCCGCCGATCAGGCAGACCACCGGCGCACCGGTGACCACCCCGGCGAGGTAGCACCAGGCGGCGGCGCGACCGGCGCGGCGGCCGAGCCCGGCGGCCGTGTACCCGGCGACGCCGCTCGCACTCGCCGGGCCCGGCATGGTGCCGAGGCGGGTGAACACGGCGGCGATCAGCCCGGAGAGCAGGAGCAGGGCGAGCCAGGACAGCAGCGAGGCGGGCCCCGCCTCGCGGGCGGCCAGGCCGGGCAGGAAGAGCAGGCTGGGTCCGAGCAGCGCCCCGATGTAGTGCGCGGTCGCACCGGCGGTCGACAGGAGTGAGGGGGGTGACTGGGTCGTCATGGGAGGAGCATGCTCCCCGATCCGCGGCACGCGATGGCGGATTCGGTGCCGAAAGCCCGCGGCGACGGCGGATCGTGCGACAGAATCGGGGTCATGCCGCACACCATGCCGGGGCCGATGTACGACCGCATCGATCGCGCCATTCTGGAGCACCTCCAGCGCAACGGACGGACACCGAACGTCGACCTCGCCGAGGCCGTCCGGCTGTCACCGTCCTCCTGCCTGCGGCGTACCAAGGCGCTGGAGGCCGACGGGGTCATCGCCGGCTACCACGCCGAACTGGACCGGGCCAGGCTCGGTCTCGGGCTGACCGTCTTCGTCGCGCTCAAGGTCGACCAGCACTCCCGTGCCACCTCGCGGCTGCTCCAGGAGGCGCTGGCCGCGATCCCGGCGGTGGTCTCCTGCCACCTGGTGTCGGGGGAGGCCGACTTCCTGGTGGAGGTGGCGGTGCCCGACCTGGAGGCGTACGAGCAGGTGCTGCTGGACGAGATCCTGGCCATCGCCCCGGTGCGTGACGCCCGCAGCACCTTCGCCATCCGTACGGTCGTCAACCGGGGCCCGCTGCCGGTGGACCAGTGGCCGGGCGCCCGCCGGGCGTAGGCCGCCCGTCCCCCGGCGTGCTCCCGCCGGCCCGACCCGGGCCGGCGCCCCCGCGAGCGCGTCCGGCCGAGGGAGCGCCGGGCCCGTCCGGCGTGCCGCCCGCGCGCCGCGCCGGTGACTGGTAGTGGTTGACCGACTACCCGTGACGGTGACCTGGAAGGTGCGCGGCCATGACCCTGCTGCCGAGAACCGAACCCGCCGAGCGAGCACCGCGCCGCCCGCACCGTCCGCGCCGCGGCGGTGCCCGGCGGGCCCGGCGCGGACGGATGCTGGTGTCGTGGCTGACGACCACGGACCACAAGCGGATCGGGAGCCTCTACCTGACCACCGCGTTCGTGTTCTTCCTGTTCGGCGGCGTGATGGCGATGCTGATGCGGGCGGAGCTGGCCCGGCCGGGCCTGCAGCTGATGTCCAACGAGCAGTTCAACCAGCTGTTCACCATGCACGGCACGATCATGCTGCTGATGTTCGCGACGCCGCTGTTCGCCGGCTTCGCGAACTGGATCATGCCGCTCCAGATCGGCGCCCCCGACGTCGCCTTCCCCCGCCTGAACATGCTCGCCTACTGGCTCTACCTGCTGGGTTCGCTGATCGCCGTGAGCGGTTTTCTGACCCCGGAGGGCGCGGCCGACTTCGGCTGGTTCGCCTACGCGCCGCTGAACAGCGCGATCCACACCCCGGGCGTCGGCGGCGACCTGTGGATCATGGGCCTGGCGCTCTCCGGCTTCGGCACGATCATGGGCTCGGTCAACTTCATCACCACGATCATCTGCTTCCGCGCCCCGGGTCTGACCATGTTCCGGATGTCGATCTTCGTCTGGAACATCCTGCTCACCAGCGTCCTGGTGCTCTTCGCCTTCCCCGTGCTGGCCGCCGCGCTGCTGGCACTGGAGGCGGACCGCAAGTTCGGCGCGCACGTCTTCGATCCGGCCAACGGCGGGGCCCTGCTCTGGCAGCACCTCTTCTGGTTCTTCGGCCACCCCGAGGTGTACATCATCGCGCTGCCGTTCTTCGGCATCGTCACCGAGATCATCCCGGTCTTCAGCCGCAAGCCGATCTTCGGCTACTCCGGTCTGATCGCGGCCACCATCGCCATCGCCGGCCTCTCGGTCACCGTCTGGGCCCACCACATGTTCGTCACCGGCCAGGTGCTGCTGCCGTTCTTCTCCGTCATGACGCTGCTGATCGCCGTGCCGACCGGGGTGAAGTTCTTCAACTGGATCGGCACCATGTGGAGGGGGAGTCTGAGCTTCGAGACGCCGATGCTCTGGACGGTCGGCTTCCTGGTGACCTTCCTCTTCGGTGGTCTGACGGGCGTGCTGCTCGCCTCCCCGCCGATCGACTTCCACGTCTCGGACTCGTACTTCGTCGTCGCCCACTTCCACTACGTGGTCTTCGGCACCGTCGTCTTCGCGATGTTCGCCGGCTTCCACTTCTGGTGGCCCAAGATGACCGGCAGGATGCTCGACGAGCGGCTCGGGAAGATCCACTTCTGGACGCTGTTCATCGGCTTCCACGCCACCTTCCTGGTCCAGCACTGGCTCGGCGCCGAGGGCATGCCCCGCCGCTACGCCGACTACCTGGCCTCGGACGGTTTCACCACCCTGAACACCGTCTCCAGCATCGGCTCCTTCCTGCTCGGCCTCTCCACCCTGCCGTTCCTCTACAACGTCTGGAAGACCGCCAAGTACGGCGAGAAGGTGGAGGCCGACGACCCCTGGGGCTACGGCCGCTCGCTGGAGTGGGCGACCTCCTGCCCGCCGCCGCGGCACAACTTCGTCACGCTGCCGCGCATCCGGTCCGAGTCGCCGGCCTTCGACCTGCACCACCCCGAGATCGCCGAGGCCGACCGGCTGCAGAACGCCCGCGAACCGCTCGGCTGAGCGCCCGCCCGCCGGGCCGCCGATGTCGGGCGGCCCGGCGGCGGGCCGTGCGAAGCTGGATCGCATGAAGGTACTCGGGTTTGTCCTGAACGTCATCTGGCTGATCTTCTGCGGTATCTGGATGGCACTCGGTTACGCCATCGCCGGGATCATCTGCTGCGTACTGATCATCACCATCCCGTTCGGCATCGCCGCCTTCCGCATCGCCGGGTACGTGCTGTGGCCGTTCGGCCGCACGACCGTGCAGCGCGACGATGCCGGGGCGCCCTCGCTGGTCGGCAACATCATCTGGTTCGTGGTGGCCGGGATCTGGCTGGCCATCGGCCACGTGGTGACCAGCATCCCGCTGTTCCTGTCCATCATCGGGATCCCGTTCGGCTGGGCGAACCTGAAGATGATCCCGATCTCGCTGATGCCGCTCGGCCGCGAGATCGTCTCCACCGACGAGAAGTTCGGCGGCTGAGGCGATCGGGACCGCATCCGCCCGGGTGCGGTCCTCGGCGGCCGCAGGGCGGGGCAGGGGCGCGCGTCCGGCAGCCTCCGCCCTTGCCCCGCACCGCCCTTGCCCCGCACCGCCCAGCTCCGCCCTGCCCCACATCGTGGCCCGGGGCGTGGGTCCGGGGCGGCACCAGAACCGACGAGGAGAGAGCCCGATGAGCGAGCGGCAGCCGAGAGCCCTGGCGGGCCTGTCGACCCCGCACCTGGCCGACGCGTGCGTACGCCTCGGCCTCCCGGTGCGGTGCGCCCCGGCGGGGCTGACGGCGCTGTCCGGCGGGATGCGCTGCGCGGGACGGGTGCTGCCGGTGCGTCATGTCGGGAGCGTGGACATCTTCTTCGAGGTGCTGGAACACGCGCGGCCGGGCGACGTGCTGGTCGTCGACAACGGGGGCCGGCTCGACGAGGCGTGCGTCGGGGATCTGGCGGTGCTGGAGGTGCAGCGCGCCGGCCTGGCCGGGATGGTCGTCTGGGGGCTGCACCGCGACACGGACGAGCTGCTGCGGATCGGGCTCCCGGTCTTCACCCTCGGCGCCACGCCGGCCGGGCCGCTGCGGGTCGACGCCCGCCACCCGGACGGCCTGGACCGGGCGCGGGTCGGATCCTGGGTGGTCACGGCCGAGGACGTGGTCGCCGCCGACCGCGACGGTGTGCTCTTCCTCCCGGCGGCGAAGACCGGGGAGATCGTGGCGGTGGCCGAGGCCATTCGCGGGATCGAGCAGCGGCAGGCGGCGGTGCTGCGGGCCGGCACCTCGCTGCGCGAGCAGACCGGCTTCGCCCGCTACCTGGCCGCCCGCGAGCTGAACCCCGGGCTGACCTTCCGGGAGCACCTGCGGGCGACCGGCGGCGCGATCGAGGAGTGAGCCGGGCGGGGGCGGCCCCGATCGCCCTCGGGCGGCCCCGCCGGGCCGGGCGGGGGGCGGGGGCGGTCTCCGGGCGGCCCCGACGGGGCAGGGGCGGCTCAGGGCGCGACGGCGGTGACCAGAAGGGCCGAACCCCGCAGCCGGACGCCCCCGGTCCCGGCGTACGGCCGCAGGGCGTCGGTGAGGGCCGCCCGGGCGCGTCGCGCGGTCGGCTCGTCGACCTGGGAGAGCAGGTGCCGGCCGGGGCCGGAGCCGAGCAGCAGGGCCGCGGCGTCCTGCGGGTCCCGGCCCCAGTGCATCGGTGCCTCGACGGTGGTGGCGGCCACCTCCGTCCAGCCGGCGCCGGTCAGGACGGTGTGGACCAGGGCGGGATCGGCGAGCGAGAACATGCCCGGCTCGCCGGGAGCGGGGGAGCCCGGCATCGGCAGGTACGCGCGGAGCCCGGACAGCACGTGCACCCAGGCGTTGCGGTCGGGATCGCCCATACAGGCGAACGCGAGGCGGCCACCCGGCCGAAGAGCGCGGCGGATGTTGGCGAAGGCAGCGACTGGATCGCCGAAGAACATCGTCGCGAACCGGCTGACGGCCACGTCGTGACCGCCCGGCCGGAAGGAGTGGACCTGGGCGTCGCCCTGGACGAAGGAGACGTTTTCCAGGCCCTGTTCCGCTGAGAGGGCGCGGGCGCGCGCGAGCATCGGGCCGGACAGGTCGACGCCGAGGGCCCGGCCCTCGGCGGCCTGCGCGGCGGCCAGCCGGGTGGTCTGCCCGGTGCCGCAGCCGATGTCGAGCACCTCCTCGCGCCGGCCGATCGAGGCGGCGGCGAAGAGGTGCTCGTCGAAGCCCCCGTTGACGGCGTTCCACCGGTCGTGGTGGTCGGCCCAGTGGCCGCCCTCGTACCCGTTCCACGCTTCGGCCTGTGCGGTGTTGACGACGGGATGCATCACGGACTCCCTCTGCTCGGCATCGGGCGACGCTCTAGAATGGGCGCCTGCTCATACAGTATGGGCAGGCGCCCATACCGGCAAGGGGTGGCGGCCGAGAGCCGGCGCCCGAGCAGTGGAGGAGAGCCATGTCACCCCGAGGCGTACCGATCGTGGACGTACGGGAGCGGCTGTTCGCGGCCGCGGAGCGGGTGCTGGCCGCCGAGGGGCCGGGAGGTCTGTCGAACCGGGCGGTCACCGGCGAGGCGGGCGTCGCCAAGGGGCTCCTGTACAGCCACTTCGCGGATCTGGACGAGTTCGTGGCGGAGCTGGTGCTCGACCGCCTCGGGGCAGCGGCGCGGGAGGCGGCGGCTCTGCCCGCACGGGCGGGCCTGGCGACGGTGGCCGGGAACCTGACCGGCACGGCACTGGCGCTGCTGGCCTCGAACGGCCCTGCGGTCGCCGGGCTCGCGCTGACCAGGGCGGGCGCCTCGGCGCGGGTGCGGTCGGCGATGGAGGCCGGCGCGCCCGGGATGGCACAGGTCGAGGACGCGCTGGCGGCCTACCTGGAGGCGGAGCGGGAGCTGGGGCGGGTGGCGCCGCAGACCGATGCGGCGGCGCTGGCCCTGGCGATCGTGGGGACCGTCCACCACCTGCTGATGATCGGCGGGTGGGGCGCGGAGGATCCGGCCGAGCGGATGCGGCGCTGCGTGGCCGCACTCGCCCTGGGCATCCGCCCGCCCGGCACCACGGCCGGGCGGGCGGCCGACTGAGCCGCCCCCCCGCACGGCGACCGCGGACATGCCTGAAGGCCCGGTGGCCCGGGCGGTGGTTCGGGCGCGCCTGCCGGGCGCGCCGGGTCAGAAGGCGGTCGGGTCCGTCGTCTCGCCGGACTCGACCGGCTCGGGAGCCTCGGCCGGGGGAGCGGTGCGACAGGTGAAGCCCAGTCGCTCCATGGCGCGGTAGACCTCGGCGGCGCTGAAGTCCCGGCGGTCCTGGCGGGTGATGATCGCACCCACCTGCTTGACGGGGTACCAGCGGCGTCCGATCTTGACGGCCTCGGCCAGGGCGGGTTCCGGCTTGATCCCGGCCATGGCCTTCTCCACCTCGTTCGCCTCCAGGTAGAACGAGCGGCCGGCGATGGTGGAGCGCATGTTGCCTCACGGGGTGTGATCGGGGGAGTGAGTGGTCCTCAGAGTCGAGCCTCGCACATCCGGGCCCGGTGGCGCGAGGTCTGAATTTTCTGGCGTCCCCCCGTCAACCGCCCGCCGGTTCGTGCTACTGTCGATACCAGTTGCAGTTTTGGTTCCCATGAACTTATGTGTGCGCCTGCTGGTTTCGACCTGGGGCGCACTTTTTGTTTTCTGCCCGGATCTCATTCCGGATGGGGCGATCAGAGCGACGACAGGGCGATCCGCGAGGTGCGGATCGCTGGTTCTGCCCCAAAGGAGAATGAATATGGCTACTGGCACCGTGAAGTGGTTCAACGCCGAGAAGGGCTTCGGCTTCATCGAGCAGGACGGTGGCGGCGCCGACGTCTTCGCCCACTACTCGAACATCAGCGCCCAGGGCTTCCGCGAGCTCGTCGAGGGCCAGAAGGTGCAGTTCGACGTCACGCAGGGCCAGAAGGGCCCGCAGGCGGAGAACATCACCGTCATCTGATGATGGTGTCGAAGTACGCGGCGTGAGTCGCTCCCGTGGGGCCCGCAGATTCGTCTGCGGGCCCCACGGTCGTTGTGCGGCATTCCTCCGCGCGGCCGGTCCCGGTTCGGATCGTCCGGCGCTCCGGCCCGCGTGAACGGTGTTCCGGTGTTCGTGCCCGGAGCATCCCCGGGAAGGCGTCCCGCCCGGTCGTATCCGGTGCTCGTCGCCCCTCTCGGACGGTCCGCACTCCGCCCGGATCAAGGACCCCGCGAATTCACCCGGTTCATCCCCTGCGTTCCGCCGGCGCCGGTCGACGGCGCCACGGGCCCGGCCCCTCGCGTGACGGCTGTCCCCTCGCGTACGGCCGTCCCCTCGCGTACGGCCCGGGCACGGCGTCCGTATGACACCTGTCACCCCGAGGTGGTGACGCCCGCTCATGGTGGCGGCGCGGGCGCGCCCGGCACAATCGTGTCCACCGGTTCGGACGACCAGCGTCCGAGGCGGCATGGACCTCGGGGGAGAGACCGTCATGAGCGCACCGGCCGAAACGACCACCGCCAACACGAGCAGCACCGGCGGGCACGCCGCGGTCGCGAGCCCCGCCGCCGGGGAGCACACCCCGCCGTCCGCCGCCGAGATGGCCCTGCCGGTCTGGTTCTTCGGCTTCGAGGGGGTGCTGGCCGCCGCCTACGACATCATCAAGGCCTTCCCGCAGGCGTGGCCGGCCCTGGTGCTGCTCGCGGCGGTCAACATCACGGTTTCGCTGACACTGATGCGCAGGCGCCTCAAGCTGGCGAAGGCACTCTGGCGCGGCAAGGGCACCCGCAAGGTGGCCCTCGGCCTGATCGCGCTGCGGGTCGGCAGCCACGTGGCCCTGGGAGCGCTCGGCCTCGCGGTCACCTCCACGCTCGGCCACGTCTTCTTCGGCCTGGTGATGGCCGCCCTCACGGTCGGCCTGCTCGCCTTCGCCCAGCGCACCGCGCTGCGCGCCCTCGGCGCTCGCTGAACCGGTCCCGTCCGGCGGCCGCGCGCTGAACCGCTCCCGTCCGGCGGCCGCGCGCTGAACCGCTCCCGTCCGGCGGCCGCGCGCTGAACCGCTCCCGTCCGACGTCCGCCGGACTCCGTCGACCGGGCGCCGTCGACCGGTCACTACCGGCGGTCACTACCGGCACACCACCGCGACCGGTCGGCCGCGCAGCACCCAGAGGGCCGGCAGCGCGGCACACGGCACCGCGATGACGGCCCCGGCCAGCGCCACCGCGCCGATCGTCCGCCAGGGGACGAGCAGCGGGGGGTGCACCCCGAGCAGGGCCAGCGCGCCGTGCATCCCCGCCAGATCGACCGCCGTGACGGCGCAGCCCAGCAGGGTGGCGGTCAGCACCACCAGCAGCGCTTCGCCGCTCACCAGCCGTACCACCTGCCCCCGGGTCGCTCCGGCGAGACGCAGCAGGGCCAGCTCCCGCCGCCGGTCGGCGGTCGCCGTCACCAGGATGTTGGCCAGCATGATGCCCGTGTAGGTCAGGGCGAGTCCCACCACCAGGGTGGTCCGCAGCCCGGCCGTCCGGTCGGTCGCCGGGTACGCGGCCGCGAGCCAGCCCTCCCGGGTGGCCGCCGCCGCCCCGTACGCCCCGGCCGCCGCCCGCAGCAGTCGCGCCGCCGAGGCCCGGTCGGTACCGGGCCGCAACCGGACGTCGATCCGGTCCACCCGGGCGCCGGGGGCGTTGCCCGGGGTCACGTAGAGACCGTTGTCGCCGGTGCCGTCCCGCAGGACGGCGACCACCCGCAGGGTCGTGCGGGTGCCGTCCGGACGGGCCACCTCGATCCGCTCACCGACGCGCCGGTGCCACTCCTCGGTCAGCACGATGCCGTCGTCGTCGAGTGCGGCCACCGAACCCGCCCGCACCGGGAGGCGGGAGAGCAGGACGAGCGAGGCCGGGTCGGCCGCCCGGGCCTCGGAGCGGGCCCGGTTGCCGTCCGCCTCGGTCACCGTCAGGGTGGTGGCGGCCGTCGCGGACACCACGGCGCCCGGGACGGCGCGCAGCGTGTCCGGGAGTCCGGCCCGCCCCGGGGACGGATCGCCGGGGGTCACCACGAAGTCGGCCGCGCTCTGCGCCCGGGCCTCGCTCGCCCTGGCCGCGTTCACCGTCTCCAGCGCCCCGGCCAGCGAGCCCGCCATCGCGACCGACACCAGGACGGGGGCGGCGATCGCCGCCGTCCGCCGAAGCCCGGCGAGCGCGCTCTCACGCACCAGCCGCCCGGCCCAGGAGCCGCGCCGGGCGGGCAGCCACGCCGCCGCGCGCAGCAGCGGCGGCGTCAGGACGGGGGCGAGCAGCGCACAGGCACTGATCAGCACCATCGGCCGGGTGGTGTACGACTTGCGGTGCAGCAGGTCGGCCGGGTCGGTGACCAGTGCCGCCACCGTCAGGGCGACGGCGGTGAGCAGCAGGCCGAGACCCCAGAACCAGCGTCCGGCGGTCATCACCCCGGTGTCGGCGTCCGCCTCCCGCAGGGCGTCCGGCGGGCCGACCCGGCCGGCCCGCCGGGCCGAGGCGGCCACCCCGGACAGCGCCACCAGCAGGCCGGTCCAGAACGCCGCGTACAAGGGCCACGGCGCAGTCCCCGTGGTGAAGCCCGGCGGAGCCATCCCGACCCCGACCAGCCACCGGGCCGGCGTCGGAGCGCCCTGGCGCCCCACCGCGCACCCCGCGCCGGAGGCGGCCACGCCGAGCAGCAGGGCCTCGGTCAGCACCATCCGGCGGACCTGCCGCCGGGTCGCGCCGGACAGCCGCAGCAGGCCGAGTTCGCGCCGCCGCCCCGCGACCGCGTACGAGAAGACGGCGGCCACCACGAAGGCGGCCATGAAGGTGCCGACCCCGGCCGCGGTGCCGATGGTGGCGTCGAGGCCCACGGTGTCCGTCCCGGGGGCAGCCCGCTGGCCGGGCGGCTGGCCGACGCCCAGCGCGAGGCCGGCGAGGTGCTGGCGGAGCTGCGCGAGTTGATCAACGGGATCCACCCGCAGGTGCTCACCGACCGGGGCCTGCCGGACGCCTGCGCCGACCTGGCCGACCGCTCCGCCGTACCGGTCGAGGTCTTCTTCGATCTGCCGGGCCGGCTCCCCGCGCCGGTCGAGTCGGCCTGCTGGTTCGCGGTCTGCGAGGCGCTGGCGCACACCGCGCGGCACGGCGGGGCCTGTGCCGCCAGGGTCGACGGGCGCTACGCCGGGGGCCTGTTGACGATGGAGATGTCGGACGACGGGGTCGGTGGCGCCGATCCGGCCGCCGGCAGCGGCCTCACCGGACTGGCCGACCGGATGTCGGTGGTGGGCGGCACGCTGACGGTGAGCAGCCCGCCCGGCGGCCCCACCCTGCTGCGCCTGGAGGTCCCGTGCCGGCCCCGAACCATCTGACGCCCCCGGGCCACCCGGCGCCCCCGGGCCACCCGGCGCCCCCGGGCCACCCGGCGCCCCCGGACGGCCTGCGAGTCGTCCTCGCCGAGGACGGTGTGCTGCTCCGCGAGGGCCTGGCCGGCCTGTTGACCCGCTTCGGCCACCGGGTGGTGGCCGCCGTCGGGGACGCCGAGGCGCTGCGGGCCGCCGTCGCCGAGCACCACCCGGACGTGGTCGTCACCGACGTCCGGATGCCGCCGGGCCAGAGCGAGGAGGGCCTGCGGGCCGCCGTCGAGCTGCGGGCCGAGCGGCCCGGGCTGCCGGTTCTGGTGCTCAGCCAGTACATCCACCGCTCCTACGCGGCGGAGCTGTTGGACTCCGGCGACGGCTCCGCGGTGGGCTACCTGCTGAAGGACCGGATCGGCCAGGTCGAGGACTTCCTCGACGCCGTCCGGACGGCGGCGTCCGGCGGCACGGTCGTCGATCCGGAGGTGGTCCGCCGCCTGATCCGGCGCCGCCGCGATCCCCTGGAGCGGCTCACCCCGCGGGAGCGGGAGGTACTGGCGCTGATGGCCGAGGGCCGCTCCAACGCCGCGATCTGCCGTGAACTGGTGGTCTCGGAGGCGGCGGTGGGCAAGCACATCGGCAACATCCTGATGAATCTCGATCTGCCGCCCGCCGGCGAGACCCACCGCCGGGTGCTGGCGGTGCTGGAGTTCCTGCGGGCCTGAGACCGGCCCGTGGGGGCGGTCCGCCACCGGCCGCTCAGCCGACGGCCTCGCGCAGGGTCCGGAACTCCTCCGCCAGCGCGGCCGGCGTGTAGTGGGCGTTCAGGCCGCTCGGATTGGGCAGCACCCACACCTCGGTGGCCCCGATCCCCTCTGGCTGGCGGCCCACGGTCGCGCGCGCGTCGCCGAAACCCGTCCGGTACGCGCCGATGCCCAGCACGGCCAGCGCCCCGGGCCGCAGCAGGGCGACCCGCTCACGCAGGGCGGCCCCGCCCTCGTGCAGCTCGTCGCGCGTGAGTTCGTCGGCCCTGGCGGTGGTCCGGGCGACGACGTTGGTGATCCCCAGGCCGAGGTCGAGCAGCTGCTCCTGCTCCTCGGGGCGCAGTTGGCGCGGGGTGAAGCCGGAGCGGTGCAGGGCGGGCCAGAAGCGGTTGCCGGGACGCGCGAAGTGGTGGCCGGTGGCGCCCGACCAGAGCCCGGGGTTGATACCGCAGAACAGCACCCTCAGCCCGGGGGCGGCGAGATCCGGGATGGTCGCGTCCTGGGCGGCGGCGAGCTGGTCGGGGGTCGGCCGCGAGGCCTTGGCGGGAGTCTGCACGGCTCCAGTCTGCCCGGCCGGGGCCCGGCGCCGGGGGTGGGCGGCCCTCGCCCCGGCGCCGGGTCAGGCCGGCGGCGTCATCGCGGCCGCCCGCACGGTCGCCCGTGCGGTCCGCCTGGCCCGCCGGACCCGCAGGAAGCGGTTGAGCGCGTACCAGACCCCGATCGCGAAGGCCCAGCCGACCAGGATGTCGATGATGAAGTGCTCGGCGCCGTAGACCAGGATGAAGGCCATGGCGAGCGGGTAGGCCGCGAGCAGCACCCGCACCGGCTGGCTCGCGCCGCGCCAGAAGAACACCGCGAGCAGCATCGGGTAGGCGGCGTGCAGCGAGGGCATCGCCGCGACGTCGTTGGCGAACTGGCTGCCGTTCTCGAAGATCGATCCGGCCCGGGGCATCCCGCTGGAGCTCAGCAGGTCCTGCACCACCCGGGTGACGGCCGGCATGTGGCCCTCCTGGGAGGTCAGCCACGGCGGGTCGGCGGGATAGAGCACGTAGGTGAGGAAGCCGACGTAGGTCAGCACCACGTACGCCGCCAGCAGCCGGCGGAACCGTGAGTAGTTCCGCCGCCAGAGCACGGCGAGCGTCACGAAGATCACGAAGAAGTGCGACATGTAGACCGCGACGCCGGCGTAGTCGTACCAGTGCGGATCGCCCGGATGGGAGAGCCAGCGTTGCAGCCGGACCGTCCAGGTCTCACCGCCGCCGAGGAAGGTGTCTATGGTCAGCTGCGGTTCGAACCGCACCGGCCACGGAGTGTGTGCGCCGTAGCCCCGCAGCAGCGAGTAGGCCCACACCACGGCCATCACCGGCACCCAGTCGCGCAGCACCAGCAGCGAGCCGCGCACACCTCGGCCGCTGTGCACGGCGGCCGTGACCAGCGCGCCGATCAGGCAGCAGAACACCACGTCGTTGGAGTACGGAAGGCCGTTCTCGTTCACGTACCAGGCCAGGACGCCGAAGTAGACCGGCCAGGCCAGCAGGCGCAGCCGAGCGGCTCCGCGCCGGACGCGGAGCGTCCTGTCGGTGCGGTCGTCAGGCGGAGCGGGGCGGAGCAAGTCGGTCATACGGGGGGAACCTATCAACGGTTTCTTGGAGATTTCTTGGCGTTCCTGACGTGCTCACCCAGGAATCGATCAGCTGACGCACTGCAGTTCGTGCGGCGTGTTGTTGAACCGCCGGCCGCCGCGTTCGGTCACGGTCACGATGTCCTCGATCCGGACGCCGAAGCGGCCGGGCAGGTAGACGCCGGGTTCGATCGAGAAGCACATCCCGGGGACCAGCCGCTGCCGTTCGCCCTCGACCATGTAGGGCGGCTCGTGGGTGGTGATGCCGATGCCGTGGCCGGTGCGGTGGATGAAGTACTCGCCGTAGCCGGCCTCGACGATCACCCGCCGGGCGACCCGGTCGATCTCCTGGCACTCCACACCCGGCCGGACGGCTTCGAAGGCCAGCTGCTGCGCCCGGCGGACCACGTCGTGCACGCGCTGCACCTCGTCCGGCACGTCCGTGCCGACGTGCACCGTCCGGGTGGTGTCGGAGCCGTAGCCGTCCTTGAGTCCGCCGAAGTCGAGGACCACGGTGTCACCCGGAAGGATGACCCGGTCGCCGGCCTCGTGGTGCGGGTTCGCACCGTTCGGCCCTGAGCCGACGACGGTGAAGTCGACCTGGCTGTGGCCGTACTGGATCAGCAGCGCGCTGAGGTCCGCGGCGACGTCGCTCTCCCGGCGGCCGGCGAACTCGACCTCCAGGATCCGCCGGTACGCGGAGTCCGCGGCGCCGCCGGCGGCGGCCAGGCGCTCCAGTTCGTCGGTGTCCTTGACCGCGCGCAGCATCGGCAGCGCCGAGGTGAGCGCGGTCCAGCCGGCGCGCGGCAGGGCGGTCTGCAGGCCGAGCAGGTGCATGGCCCAGGTCGAGTCGGAGACCCCGTACCGGCCGCCCGCGTCCAGCAGGGGTATCGCGGTCACGTACGGGTCCTCGCCGTCGGCCCAGTCGAGCAGGCGCAGCCCGGCCGCGCCGGGCGCCTTCTCGGCGTCGGGGCGCTCCAGCCGGGGCACCACCAGGGCGGGCTCCCGGCCGGAGGTGAGGACGAGCGCGGTCAGCCGCTCGGTGATCGCCGTGGGCCGGTAACCGGTGAGGTACTCCAGGTCGGGGCCGGGGGCGATGACCAGCCCGGCCAGGCCGGCGGCGGCCGCGTCGGCGGTGGCGCGGGTCATCCGGGCTCGGTGGTCCTCGGCGGTGAACGGTCGGGGCATCGGTGGTCCGCCTTCCTCGGGGCCGCCCGTCACGAGCGGCCGGCCTTCCTCCGCCGGGCCGCCCGTCACGAGCGCCCGGCCTTGGCGTAGTTCTGCAGGAACAGGGCCTCCACCCGGGCCATGTGCTCGATCTCGCCCGGGTCGACACTCTCGTTCGGGGCGTGGATCAGGCAGCGGGGCTCCTCGACGCCCATCAGGATGATCTCGGCGCTCGGGAAGGTCTGCGCGAGGACGTTGCACAGCGGGATGGAGCCGCCCTGGCCGAGGAAGGACATCGGCTTTCCGTAGACCTCCCGCATCGCCCGGTCGAGCGCGCCGTACGCGGGCCCGCCGGTGGCGGCCCGGAACGGCGAGCCGGTGCCCTCCGGGGTGATCTCCACCCGCACGCCCCACGGCGCGGAGGCGGTCAGGTGGGCGGTCAGGGCGTCCAACGCGGCGTGCGCGTCGGTGCCGGGCGGCACCCGCAGGCTGACCCGGGCGCGGGCGGTGCCCGGGACGGCGGCGGCCGAGCCGACCACCGGCGGGCAGTCGATGCCGAGCACCGTGACGGCGGGTCGCGCCCAGAGCCGGTCGGCGACGGTGCCGGTGCCGGTCAGGTCGACCCCGTCCAGCACCCCGGCGTCGGTGCGGAACTGCTGCTCGTCGTAGCCGACCCCGCTCCAGACCCCGTGACAGTCCAGGCCGTTGATCCTGGTGCCGCCGTGCTCGTCGCGCAGTGAGTCGAGGATCCGGATCAGTGCCGCCAGCGCGTCGGGGGCGGGCCCGCCGAACATCCCGGAGTGCACGTCGCCCTCCAGCGCCCGGACGGTGACCACGACGTTGGCCAGGCCCCGCAGGGTGACGGTGGCGGTCGGGACTCCGACGGCGGCGTTGCCGGTGTCGCAGACCAGCAGCGCGTCCGCGTGCAGCTCCCCGGCGTGCGGGGGGACGTACGCCTCCAGTCCGCCGGTGCCCTGCTCCTCCGAGCCCTCGGCGACGAACTTCAGCCCGACCGGGATGTCCTCGCCGAGCGCCCGCAGCGCCGTGAGGTGCATGACGATGTTGCCCTTGCAGTCGGCGGTGCCGCGCCCGTACCAGCGCCCGTCGCGCTCGGTCAGCTCGAACGGCGGGGACGTCCAGGCCGCGTCGTCCAACGGCGGCTGCACGTCGTAGTGGCAGTAGAGCAGCACGGTCGGTGCGCCGGGCGGCGGGGGGCGGTGTCCGATCACGGCGTGACTGCCGTCCGGGGTCTCCTCCAGGTGGACGTCGTGCAGCCCGACCGCGGTGAACTCCCGGGCGACCCACTCGGCGGCCTCGCGGCAGTGCTCCGGCGGGTACTGCCGGGGATCGGCGACGGAGGGGATGGCGACCAGCTCGGCCAGGTCGCTCTTCGCCTTGGGCATCAACTCGGCTATGCGCCTAGCCAGTTCGTCGGTCATGCGGACTCCTCTTGGTCGGTTCCTGGCGTCGGGTTCCGGTCGCCTGATGCCGGGTACCGGGCGGTCGTCTGCCCGCGGCGGACGACGGTCAGTCCCGAACGGTGTCGCGGAGATCGAGATCGGCGATCTTGTCCTTGATGGAGGCGGGCTTGTCCGGGCAGTACGCGGAGAGCACGACGGCCTCGCCGAGCACCACCTGGCGGTCCGAGAGCACCGGCCGCTGGCCCGGGCCGGCCGCGCCGTGGCCGTTCGGTGGGTCCGGCGCGGTCCCGTCGCCGTCGCCGTGGTCGGGCTCGGGGCCCGTCGGCTCCGGGGCGAAGTTCGTCCCGGTGCTCACGCGGCGACCCCTCTCGTCGGCGGTCCCCTCGGGCAGGCGCCGGCCGGGCTTGCGCAGCCGCAGGAAGAGGTACGGGATGATCACGCCGAGCAGCAGCAGCAGGCCGCCGCCGACGATGGCGATGCAGACCCGGACGCTCCCGTTGCCGAACTGCGAGGACGGCACGAAGCCGATCACCATGGCGGCGGCGGACGAGAGCAGACCGGTGGCGCAGAGCACCACCAGCGCCGGGGCCCGGTAGCCGCGCGGGTGGTACGGCCGGGTGCGGAGAAGATCGTCATCGCGAACCGGCACCAGACGGCGAGGAAGCCCAAGGGCTTGGACAGTCCCTCGGACACCCACCGGTAGACCCCGCCCTCCCAGCCGGAGGCCGGTTCCGCCGAGACCAGCGCCGTCGGCACCAGGAACCCGATCGCCGGGACGACGTGGAGGAAGACGCAGGCCAGTCCGTAGACCGCCATCGTCGGGGCCGACCGGAGGCCGGCCACCGAGCTGGTCGTCATCAGGGCCGGCGTCAGCGAGGACATCCTCGGCGCGCGCGCGACCTTCGCGGCCACCGTACCGGTGCGTCTCGCCGTGGCCTGGCCGCCGGCGTCCGACGGCACGTCTGTCGAACTCATCGGGCCTCCTCGGTGACGGCCCGCGCGGACCGCACCGGCCCAGTTCATCCGTTGGGCGGGTGCGCCGCATGCGGCGTACGCCCGCACGGGTGATCGGCTGTCAGGCCCGGCGCGAGCGGCCGTCCGGGGTCAGGAGGGCCAGCGGGCGCCGCGCAGCCGCCGGTCGAGGGTGGCGGGGAGCAGCCAGAGGGCGAGCAGGGCGGCGAGCACCGTCAGCGCGGTGCCCGGTGCGACGTGGTCGAGCAGGATGCCGCTGCCGAGCAGGCCGGCCGGGACGCCCGCGGTGAACAGGGTCATCGTCGCGGCGATGACCCGCCCGCGCAGCTCCTCGGCGACCTGCTGGAAGATCAGGATGTCGATCATCACCCGCAGGGCCGGCACCCCCAGACCCATCATCAGCAGGGAGGCGAAGACGGTCACCGCTCCGCCCGGCAGCAGCGGGGCGACGAAGAGCGGTACGGCGGACCAGGCCACGGCGAGCAGCAGCCGGCCCGGGCCGGTCAGCCGGTGCAGGCGGGAGACCAGCAGCGCGCCGGCCATCGCACCGACGGCCTCGCCGGCCAGCGCCAGGCCGATGCCGCCGCTGGAGGTCCCCTCTCCGCGCAGCAACACCATCACCGGGAGCACCGAGGCGGAGCCGGCCAGGTTGACACCGAGGACGACCAGCAGCGTGGCACGCAGCGTCCGGTCGCCGAGCAGGTGGCGGAAGCCGGCCAGGGCCCCGCCGCCCCGGCGCGGGTCGGACGGCGCCGCGGCCGCCCCCGCCCCGGTCTCGGCGTGGCGTGGGAAGCGCACCAGGCAGGCGGCGGTCAGGGACAGCAACGAGGTCAGCGCGGCGCCGAGGAACGGCACGCAGCGGCCGGCCCCCAGCAGCAGACCGGCGAGCGGGGGCCCGGCCAGCGCCGCACCGCTCATCCGCGCCTCGTCCTGCGCGAGGGCCTGCCGCAGCTGGGCGGGTGCCACCACCGACCGCACGGCGAGCAGCCGCACCGGCCCGGCGTACGCGACGCTCGCGCCGATCACCACGGCGACCAGCAGGGTGTGCGCGACGGTGAGCCGGCCGAGCGCCATCGCGAGCGGGACGCTCAGCGCGGCCAGCAGCCGGACGGTGTCCGCGGCGATCAGGATCCGCCGCCGGTCGTGGCGGTCCGCGACGACGCCCGCGTGCAGCCCGAACAGGACGGACGCGCCCAACTGCGCTGCGCCGAACGCGCCCGCGAGGGTGGAGGAGCCGGTCATCGCGAGCAGCAGCAAGGGGAAGGCCGTGTCCGAGACCTGCATCCCGAGCGTCGAGGCGGCCGCCCCGCCCCAGAGCAGCTGGAACCGGAGGTTGCGGCGCAGCGGCACCGCCAGCTCGTCCGCCGTCGGCAGTGATCCCGTCGTCGACGAGCTTCTGGTCATGGCCATCCCCAACCCCCGGTGTTCGCGTTTGCATGCGCAAAACCATTCACGATTGAGTGAATGATGACTGGAAGGTGATTGGTTGCGCAAGGGTGGACGGGCTGCGAGAGTTGGCCCGTGGTCGAGAAAACCGGAGAACGCCAGGTGGACGACGTCGCGACGCTGAAAGCGCTCGCGGATCCGATCCGGCTGGCCGTCATGGGCGTGTTGATGGGGCGCACGGGTGAGCCGCAGACGGTGAAGGAGCTCGCCGCCGCCCTGGACGAGCCGCAGACCAAGCTCTACCGGCACATCAAGCAGCTGGAGCAGGCCGGTCTGATCACCGTTGCCGGCACCCGCCTGGTGTCCGGCATCGTGGAGAGCCGCTACACGGCGGCCCAGGACTCCCTGCGGTTGTCGCGCGAGCTCTTCGCCGTCGACTCCGGCGCGCGAGCCGACGCACTCGACACCGTCCTGGCGGCGGTCGACCTGGTGCGCGGTGAGTTCCGGGCCGGATTCCTCGACGGCCGGATCGACTTCGGCGCGTCCGGCGACGGCTCGGACGCGCTGCCCTCGCTGTTCTCGCACTTCGCCTTGCGGCTGGAACCGGAGCGACTCGCCCGCCTGAAGAAGGACGTGGGCGCGCTGATCGACGAACTGGCGGCCGAGGGCAACAGCCTCTCGCCCGACGCGGTCGAGGTCACGATGCTCAACCTGCTGTACGGCCGGCAGCCCCTCGGCCGGGCGGACGCGGAGCCGGCGGCGGGCGCGGGCGTCTGAGCGCACGGGCCGCCCGGGTGCGCCGGGGCGGCTCGTGTCGGCGTCCGACGGAGCGTCAACGCCACCGAGCCCGTGCCGCTTCGACGGTGCCAGGTCGAGGAACCCGAGCGGTGAGCCGGCTCAGGCGCGGGTCGCCGTCCGCCGACCCGGCCGTGCCCTCCCGATCGGCCGGCCCCGCGGCACGGCGAGGTGGGGCCCCCGGGGTGACGAGCCCCCGTGACGACGGCGCGGTCCCGGCTCCGAGACGCCTCGGAGCCGGGACCGCGCCGTGCTGCCCGCCGGTGCCGCGGCGCCGGATCGTGCCGCGTCGTGCCGCGGCGCCGGATCGTGCCGCGTCGTGCCGCGGCGCCGGATCGTGCCGCGTCGTGCCGCGTCGTGCCGCTCGGGGAAATGCGTCGATGCGTCAGCGGTAGTTCACGAACTGGATCGCGAATTCCAGGTCCTTGCCCTTGAGCAGGGCCTGGATGGTCTGCAGGTCGTCACGGCTCTTGGAGCTGACCCGCAGCTCGTCGCCCTGGACCTGGGCCTTGACGCCCTTGGGGCCCTCGTCCCGGATGATCTTCGCGACCTTCTTGGCATCGTCCTGGGAGATGCCCTCCTTCACGTCCGCGAAGATCTTGTACTCCTTGCCGGACAGCTGCGGGTCGGCGGCGTCCAGGGCCTTCAGCGACAGGCCGCGCTTGATGAACTTGTCCTTCAGCAGGTCCAGGATCGCCTTGACGCGCTCCTCGCCGTTGGCCTTCATCTCGATCTTCTCGCCCGACCGCTTGACCTCGCCGCCGACGTTCTTGAAGTCGAAGCGGGTGGCGATCTCACGGGAGGTCTGGTTGATCGCGTTGTCGACCTCCTGCCACTCGACCTTCGAGACGATGTCGAAACTGGAGTCGGCCATGGTGTCTTGGTCTCCTTGATGCTCTGGCTTCACTGGCAGCGGTCCGCCCAGGGGCAGGCCGCGCCCAAGCCTATCCAGCGCGGCCGCGTCGCCGCCCCCGACAGCCGGGCGGACGCCTTGATCATCACGTGACCAATGGAGTGGCGGAGCACCCCCGGGTATCGGGTATCGTTTACGGAGTCGAACGAGGCAAACACCTCTGAAGACACCATCCCTGGCTGGTTGCCCGAGCGGCCAAAGGGAGCAGACTGTAAATCTGCCGGCATAGCCTACGTAGGTTCGAACCCTACACCAGCCACCGGATAACGAACGGCCCCTGACCTGCGGAAACGCTGGGTCGGGGGCCGCTTTCGTGTGCCCGGGCGCAGCTCTGTCGGCGGGCCGCTCGCGGCTGGTTCTCCCGCCCGTTCGCCGGGCTTCGCTCCGGCCCCGCCCCGGGTGGGCGGCGGGGCCGGGCGGTACGGGGCGGAGCCGGGCGCCCCGGCGGCGGTCAGGCGGTGCGGGCGGCGGCCAGGCGGGCCGCCACGTCGTTCCAGTTGACGACGTCCCAGAGCTTGGTGACGTAGTCGGGGCGGACGTTCCTGTACTGCAGGTAGTACGCGTGCTCCCAGGCGTCGAAGGCGAGCAGCGGGGTGGTGCCCTGGCCCACGTTGCCGTGGTGGTCGTAGACCTGCTCGACGATCAGGCGCCTGCCGAGCGGCTCCCAGGAGAGGATGCCCCAGCCGGAGCCCTGGACGCCGACGGTGGCGGTGGTGAGCTGCTTCCTGAAGGACTCGAAGCCGCCGAGGTGCTCGTCGATGGCGTCGGCGAGGGCGCCGTCGGGGCGGTCGCCGCCGTCGGGGGAGAGGTTCTCCCAGAAGAGCGAGTGCAGTACGTGGCCGGAGAGGTGGAAGGCCAGCGTCTTCTGAAGGCCGACCAGGCCGCCGAACTGCTCCTTCTCGCGGGCCTCGGCAAGCTGCTCAAGGGTGTCGTTCGCGCCCTTGACGTACGCGGCGTGGTGCTTGGAGTGGTGCAGTTCGAGGATCTCGCCGGTCATCGCCCGCTCAAGGGCGGAGTAGTCGTAGGCGAGGTCGGGGAGGGTGTACTGACCCATGGATCGGGGCTCCTGGTCCGTGCGGTGATGGACTGTCCGGCGTGTTCGGACCACACTATTGCGTACAAGTTGCAATTGCATCGCTATGGCAGCAGAGTGTTCCGCGGGGTGGGTCGGGCCTGTCAGCCTCCCCGCCGAGATCGTCCCGGATGCGCCCTGGCGTGGATCGGGTCCCTCCGTACGAGCTGATCGTCTTCCCAACCGGCGCCCGCCGGGACGTCCGGCCCGCCCACCCCCTACCCGCCCACGCCGTGCTCGCCCACGCCGTTGCCCGCCCACGCCGTGCTCGCCCGCGCCGTGCCCTCCGGGGCCGGGGCCGGGGCCGGTGCCGCGTCCCCGTCCCGCCCGGCGCCGCCGCCCCGCCCCCGCCGCCCCGGCCCCGGCGCTGCTCCGATGGACGCGGATTAGCCCGGCCGACTGATTGGCGGCGTCCCTCCGGACGTGGCGTGAGCGGGCTCGCCGAGCCTGTCGGAGGGTCGGCGCCGGATCTCCATCACGGCGATGAGCTGCGGAAACATTGACCGGCCGAGAGCCGGGAGCGGCCGGTGGAGCGCCGCGCCGGCAGGTTCGTCCAGGGCGTGGCCCGCATACGCTCGCGAGTGTGTTCAACGTGCCCCAGGCCCTGAAGCGTCTCGTGATCGGCAGGGCCATGCGCAGCGAGGAGTTGGGGGAGACCCTGCTTCCGAAGCGGCTGGCTTTGCCGATCTTCGCGTCCGATCCGCTGTCCTCGGTGGCGTATGCCACTCAGGAGATCCTGTTGGTGCTCACCGTCGGTGGTACGGCGTTCCTGTACCTGACGCCGTGGGTGGCGGCGGGTGTGGTCGCGTTGATGGCGGTGGTGGTGATGTCGTACCGCCAGGTGGTGCACGCCTACCCGAGCGGCGGCGGTTCGTACGAGGTGGTGTCGACGAACCTCGGTGCGCGGTCGGGTCTGGTGGTGGCCGCGTCGCTGCTGGTCGACTACGTCATGACGGTCGCGGTGTCGGTGGCCTCCGGCGTCGACAACATCATCTCGGCGCTGCCCGGCCTCGCCGACCACCGGGTGCTCATGGCGGTCGGCTTCGTCGCCCTGCTCGCCGCCGTCAACCTGCGCGGCGTACGGGAGTCCGGCAACGCCTTCGCCGCGCCCACCTACCTGTTCATCGCGGGCATCGTGCTGATGGTGGCCACCGGGCTGGTGCGGACCGCCTTCGGCCACACCCCGGTCGCCTCCAGCGCGGCGTACGGCATCGTCCCGGTGGACGGCAAGGACACGCTGGCGGGCCTGGGGCTGCTGCTGCTCGGCCTGCGGGCCTTCGCCTCCGGCTGCACGGCGCTGACGGGTGTCGAGGCGATCTCCAACGGCGTGCCGGCCTTCCGCCGGCCCAAGTCGAGGAACGCCGCCACCACGATGGCCGTGATGGGCCTGACCGCCGTGGTGATGTTCGTCGGCATCACCGCACTGGCGCTGATCACGAAGATCCACATCACCGACGACGCCTGCCGGCTGACCGGCTTCCCCGGGGACTGCCACACCGCGCCGCAGCAGACCGTGATCGCCCAACTGGCCGCCGCCATCTTCGGCGGGGACCACAGCGTCCTCTTCTACTACATCCAGACGGTCACCGCGCTGGTGCTGATCCTGGCGGCGAACACCGCGTTCAACGGGTTCCCGCTGCTCGCCTCGATCCTGGCCGAGCACCGCTACCTGCCCCGGCAGCTGCACACCCGCGGCGACCGGCTCGCGTACTCCAACGGCATCATCGCGCTGGCCGTGGTCGCGGGCGGCCTGCTCTGGCTCTACGGCGCGAACGTCACCAGCCTGATCCACCTCTACATCCTGGGCGTCTTCACCTCCTTCACGCTCTCCCAGATCGGCATGGTCAAGCACTGGAACGGCCTGCTGGCGAACGAGACCGACGCCTCGGTACGGCACGCGGCCCACCGCTCCCGCGTGATCAACGGCTTCGGCGCGGTGACCACCGCCCTGGTACTGGTGATCGTGCTGCTCACCAAGTTCACCCAGGGCGCCTGGCTGGCGGTGCTGGCGGCGATCGTGCTGTTCGCGATGATGCGCGGCATCCGGCGGCACTACGACGGGGTGGCCGAGGAGTTGGCGGTGGACGACCCGCACGCCGAGTCGGTACGGCCCTCCAGGGTGCACGGCGTCGTGCTGGTCTCCAAGGTCCACAAACCGACGCTGCGGGCCCTGGGCTACGCCCAGGCGTTCCGGCCGGACTCACTGGAGGCGCTGACCGTCGAGGTCGAGAAGGAGGCCACCGAGGAGCTGGAGCGGCAGTGGGAGTCGCTCGGCGTCCAGGTGCCGCTCAAGGTGCTGGACTCGCCCTACCGGGAGATCGCCAAGCCCGTGGTGGGGTACGTGCGCGAGTACCGCCGGACGAATCCGCGCGACGCGGTGGCGGTGTTCATCCCCGAGTACGTGGTCGGGCACTGGTGGGAGCACGTGCTGCACAACCAGTCCGCGCTGTGGCTGAAGAGCCGGTTGCTGTTCACCCCGGGCGTCATGGTGATCAGCGTGCCCTGGCAGCTGTCCTCCTCCAGCCGCGCGGACCACCCGGCCCGACGCGCCCCGGGCGCCGTGCGACGCGGCGAGCCGACGGCCCGGTCCGAGCACGAGAAGCTGCCGGCGCCGGAGAACGTCCGACGTTCGTGAGGCCGCTCGCTCCGTTCGGAGGTCGTGCCGTGGGGCGCTGATGACACGTGCCCGGATTCACCACGGCCCGCTCGCCGCCTCGGCGGGTCGGCCGCCGGGGCGCCGGCTCAGCCGGAGGCGCCCTGGCGGGGCAGGGCGAGGGCGACGGTGTCGGCGAACTCCCGCACCGCACTGGTGCGGCTGACGACCCGTCCGCTGTGGACGACCAGACGGCTGTGGCCGCCCGCCAGCGCGCCGGCCAGGCTGTCACCGCGGACGGCGAGCAGCTCGGCGGGGAACCCGGCGTCGATCCGTACGGGCGGCAGGCCGAGCACGGCTCGGGCCTGGTTGGCGACGGCGTCGTACGCCGCTTCGAGGTCCAGCGCGCCCCCGGCGGCCAGCAGGTAGGCGGCCTCCAGGGGATCGGCCCGCCCGGCGGGGTTGGCGGCGTCGCGCAGCGAGCCGCTGCCGGCCGCCGGCGCGATCCCGGCCTTCGCCAACTCCGCCACCAGCGAAGGCCGCAGTCCGGTGGGGCGGCCTTCGATCCCGGTGCAGCAGCCGTTCTGCGGCAGGCAGACCACCCGGATCCCGGCATCCGCCAGCAGCGCCGGGCCGGGCGCCCCGAGCGCACTGCACGGGCCGAGGGTGACGCGCGGGCGCAGGGGGGCGAGGGCGGCCGCCAGCCGGCCCAGGGCGACCGGGTCGCCGCCCTGGGTGTGCAGGTCGACGGGGCAGTCCGCCTCGCCGGCGGCCTCCACCAGCACCTGGACGTAGCCGGCCGGGTCCGGGTCGAGCTCCGGGCAGCCGCCCGCGGCGGTGGCGCCGAGCTTGAGCGCCTCGCGCAGCCGGGCCCGCCCGTCCGCGCCGGCGAGTCCGGTGAGCAGCCGCGGCACGGCCACGGTCTGGAGTTCGGCGAGTCCGCGCAGGGCCTGCCGGGCGGTGAGGACGGCCTCCAGCCGGCCCAGCCCGCCCGCTCCGCCGATCCGGACGTGGGTGCGCTGAGCGGTGGCGCCGTAGCCGAGTGAGGTGAGAGCGGCCTCGGTGACCCGTCTGGTCAGCTCGGCGGCGCTCTGCGGCGTCGTGGCGGGCAGCGCGGGGGCACCCGGCGGCGGGGGCGCCGGCGCGGCGGAGAAGGCGAGGTCGTAGTGGGCGTGTGCCTCGGCGGGGGCGGGCAGGAGCAGGTAGCCGGTCAGATCGATCCGGGCGCCGGTGGTGGCGGTGGGGCCGCCGGGAAGGGCGGGCAGGGGGCCGAGGCCGCCCGCCGCCGCGACGGCCTGGATCCGGTCGCCGCTGATCCGGACGTCGACGATCCGTCCGTCGGCGAGCCGGGCGCCGGCGAGCAGCAGGACGGGACCGTGCCCGAGTGGGTTGGCGGCCGGGCCGGGGCCCTGGTGCGGCCCGTCGGCGGGTGCGCCGTCCGTGGTCATCGGCAGACTCCTTCCCGCGTCCACCCGCCGCCCGCCGACGGGTGGGGAGAGCTCGGTGACAGGCAGGATCGCTCGGAGGTCGAGCCTAGGACGCCGTGGTGCGGGGCGCAGGGAGGCGGGCGCGGTCCGTTTCGGGTCGGGCCGGACGCATCGCAGGCGACTCGAATGCCAGGGCGTCGATCGAGCCCGCGTGCGAGCCGCCGACCTGCGATCTTCCGGGCCGGATACGGATTTCACCTCTGGCCGCGAAACGTGTAATCTCTTCCTCGTTCGCCCCTATAGCTCAGTCGGTAGAGCGTCTCCATGGTAAGGAGAAGGTCTGCGGTTCGATTCCGCATGGGGGCTCTGGTGAACGATTGTCAGCTCCGGCTGTCATGAAGGTCACTGTGGCGGTGTAGCTCAGTTGGTAGAGCAAGCGGCTCATAATCGCTGTGTCACCGGTTCAAGTCCGGTCACCGCTACCCCGCGTAGTCGGTCGGGAGATCGAACTCCCGGTCGGCTACTCTTGTTGTGTTCTCACCCATTGTTCAAGGAAGGCACTCCCGTGGCTGCCACCGATGTCCGCCCGAAGATCACGCTGGCCTGCGTGGAGTGCAAGGAGCGGAACTACATCACCAAGAAGAACCGGCGTAACGACCCGGACCGTCTTGAGATGAAGAAGCACTGCCCCCGCTGCAACTCGCACACCGCGCACCGCGAGACCCGCTGACCCCGTAAAGGTGTCGCCGGGCCTGCGTGACACAGGTCTCCGACTCCGGGCCGTACCCCTCACGGGGGGTGCGGCCCGGAGTCTTTTCCGTTCCAGACGCATCAATCCGTACCACCGGACACCGGAGGAGTTGGCCCATGCCGCTCGACCCCGCCTTCATCGGGCGGACGTACCCGCCCACCGAGCCGTACGAGGTCGGCCGCGAGAAGATCCGTGAGTTCGCCGCAGCCGTCGGCGACGACAACCCGGCCTACCGCGACCCGGAGGCCGCCAAGGCGTTCGGTCACCCGGACGTGATCGCCCCGCCGACCTTCCCGTTCCTGATCACCTACCGGGCGGCCGCCCAGGTGGTCGAGGACCCGGAGCTCGGGCTGGACTTCACCCGGGTGGTCCACGGCGACCAGAAGTTCGTCTACACCCGCCCGGTGCGGGCCGGGGACACGCTCTCGGTCGTGATCAGCATCGACGCCATCAAGTCGCTGGCCGGAAACGACGTGCTGACGGTCCGGGGCGAGGTGTCCGACGGCACTGGTGAGCACGTGGTCACCTCACTGATGACCCTGGTGGCCCGGGCCGCCGACGAGGCAGGGGAGTAGCACGATGGCGATCAGTTTTGACGAGGTGGAGGTCGGCACCGAGCTGCCGAGCCGCTCCTTCCCGGTGACCCGCGCCACGCTGGTGCAGTACGCGGGCGCCTCCGGTGACTTCAACCCGATCCACTGGAACGAGAGGTTCGCCGTCGGCGTCGGTCTGCCGGACGTGATCGCGCACGGCATGTTCACCATGGCCGAGGCGATCCGGGTGGTCACCGACTGGATCGGCGACCCGGGCGCGGTGGTCGAGTACGGCGTGCGCTTCACCCGGCCCGTGCCGGTCCCCGACGACGGCGCGGGCGCTGTGATCGACGTCACCGGCAAGGTCGCGGCCCTGCTGGAGGACCGCAGGGTCCGGGTCGACCTGGTGGCGACCTGCGGCGGCCAGAAGGTGCTGGGCATGTCCCGCGCGGTCGTCCGGCTGGCCTGACGGCGTACCGGAGCGCGTCGTGGTGGGGCCCGGGGCGAGAGCGCCCCGGGCCCCACGGCGTCGCGGGCGCGGGCCGGATGTCGGACGGGCCCCCGGCCGGCCTGCCCGTGGGCCACCTCCGGGTCCGGCCGGGCCGTGATCCGCGGCACAGTCCCCGGGTGGGTCGCCCGGCCGCGCACGCCGCCGGGGCCGCAGGCCGCCCCGCCCCCGTACGCTGGGGGCGTGCTGGTACAACACGACGCCCCCCTCGCCCCGCTGACCACTCTCCGGCTCGGCGGCCCCGCCCGCCGACTGGTCACCGCGACCACCGACGCCGAGGTCGTCGCCGCCGTGCGGGAGGCCGACGCGGCGGGCGAACCGCTGCTGGTGATCGGCGGCGGCAGCAACCTGGTGATCGGGGACGCCGGCTTCGACGGCACCGTGCTGCGGATCGCCACCAGTGGTTTCGCGCTGGACGCCGGCGTGCTGGAGCTGGCCGCCGGCGAGGTGTGGGCCGAGGCGGTGGCGCGGACGGTGGACAAGGGCCTGGCCGGGATCGAGTTCCTGGCCGGCATTCCCGGGTCGGCCGGCGCCACGCCGGTGCAGAACGTCGGCGCGTACGGCCAGGAGGTCGCGAGCAGCATCACCGAGGTGGTCGCCTACGACCGCCGGGCCGGCGAGACGATCACCCTCTCCACCGCGGCCTGCGAGTTCTCCTACCGCCACAGTCGCTTCAAGGCCGACCCGGAGCGCTACGTCGTGCTGCGGGTGCGCTTCGCGCTGGAGGACGGCGGCGGGCTCTCCACCCCGGTCAGGTACGCGGAGGTGGCCCGGGCGCTGGGTGTCGAGGCGGGCGGGCGGGTGGACCTGCGCACCGCGTACGAGACCGTGCTGGCGCTGCGCGCGGGCAAGGGCATGGTGCTGGACGCGGCCGACCACGACACCTGGTCGGCGGGCTCGTTCTTCACCAACCCGGTGCTGACAGCCGCTCAGTACGCGGACTTCCGGCTCGGGCCGGCCGCCCAGGACGCCCCCGCGTACCCCGCGCCGGACGGCTGCACCAAGACCTCCGCCGCCTGGCTGATCGACCGTGCCGGCTTCGGCAAGGGCTACGGCAGCGGCCCGGCCACCCTGTCCGGCAAGCACACGCTGGCCCTCACCAACCGCGGCGGCGCCAGCACCGAGGACCTGCTGGCGCTGGCCCGCGAGATCCGGGACGGCGTGCGGGCGGCCTTCGGGGTCGAGCTGGTCAACGAGCCGGTGATGGTGGGCGTCCGGCTGTAGAGCCGGTCAGCCCGTCAGCCAGAGGTCGATGTCGGCGAGCAGCTCCTTGCGGACGCTCTCCGGAGCGCGCGACCCTCGCACCGACTGCCTTGCCAGCTCGGCGAGTTCGGCATCGTTGAAGCCGATCACGTCCCGGGCCAGGTCGTACTGGTCGGCCAGCCGCGAGCCGAAGAGCAACGGGTCGTCGGCGCCCAGCGCCAGGGGCACCCCGGCGTCGAAGAGCCGCCGCAGGGGGACGTCCTCGGCCCGTTCGTAGACGCCGAGCGAGACGTTGGAGGACGGGCAGACCTCGCAGGTGACCTCGCGGTCCGCGAGGCGCTGCATCAGCCGGGGGTCCTCCGCCGCCCGGACGCCGTGGCCGATCCGGCCCGCGCCGAGGTCGTCCAGGCAGTCCCGGACGGATCCCGGCCCGGCCAGCTCGCCGCCGTGCGGGGCGGCCAGCAGCCCGCCGGCACGGGCGATCGCGAAGGCCCGGTCGAAATCCCTCGCGAGACCGCGCCGCTCGTCGTTGGAGAGGCCGAACCCGACCACCCCCTGGTCCGCGTAGCGGACGGCGAGCCGGGCCAGCGTGCGGGCGTCCATCGGGGACTTCATCCGGTTGGCCGCGACCAGGACCCGGATCCCGACCCCGGTGGCCTCCGAGGCCTGCCGGACGGCGTCCAGGATCAGTTCCAGGGCGGGGATCAGGCCGCCGAGCAGGGGGGCGTAGGAGGTCGGGTCGACCTGGATCTCCAGCCAGCGGGAGCCGTCCCGCCGCTCGTCCTCGGCGGTCTCCAGCACCAGCCGCCGGATGTCCTGTTCGTCCCGCAGCACCGAGCGGGCGGTGTCGTACAGCCGCTGGAAGCGGAACCAGCCGCGCTCGTCGGTCGCTCTCAGCCGGGGCGGTTCGCCGGAGCTGAGCGCTTCGGGCAGCCGCATCCGGTGCTTCTCGGCCAGCTCCAGCAGGGTGGCCGGGCGCATCGATCCGGTGAAGTGCAGGTGGAGATGGGCCTTGGGCAGGTCCCTCACGTCGCGGGGTACAGGCAGGCGTTCCATCTGCCGATACTGCCGTATTCGCGGCCCGGACGGGAGACGCCCCCTTTACATCCTTCCAACGAGTGAGTTTCGGAAGGTGCGAGGGGGCGCCCCGAACGGTGGTGCGATGGGGTCAGTCGCGGGCCTCGGCGAGCAGCTTCTGGATGCGGCCGACGCCCTCGGCGAGGTCGGCGTCGCCCAGGGCGTAGGACAGGCGCAGGTAGCCGGGGGTGCCGAAGGCCTCGCCGGGGACGACCGCGACCTCGGCCTCGTCCAGGATCAGGCCCGCCAGCTCGGCGGAGGTGGCCGGCCGGCGCCCGCGGATCTCCTTGCCGAGCAGGCCCTTCACCGACGGGTAGACGTAGAACGCGCCCTCGGGCTCGGGGCAGAGCACGCCGTCGATCTCGTTGAGCATCCGGACGACGGCCTGCCGGCGGCGGTCGAAGGCGGTACGCATCTCGTGCACCGCCGAGAGGTCGCCGGAGACGGCCGCGAGGGCGGCGCGCTGGGCCACGTTGGAGACGTTCGAGGTGGCGTGCGACTGGAGGTTGGTCGCGGCCTTGACGACGTCCTCGGGGCCGATCACCCAGCCCACCCGCCAGCCGGTCATGGCGTAGGTCTTGGCGACGCCGTTGACCACGATGGTCCTGTCGGCGAGCTCGGGCAGCAGGGCCGGCAGCGAGACGAACTCGGCGTCGCCGTAGACCAGGTGCTCGTAGATCTCGTCGGTGAGCACCCAGAGGCCGTGCTCCAGGGCCCAGCGGCCGACCGCCTCGACCTCGTCACGGGTGTACACCGCGCCGGTCGGGTTGGAGGGCGAGACGAACAGCAGCACCTTGGTGTTCTCGGTGCGCGCGGCCTCCAGCTGCTCGACCGAGACCTTGTAGCCGGTGGTCTCGTCGGCCACCACCTCGACCGGGACGCCGCCGGCCAGCCGGATCGACTCCGGGTAGGTGGTCCAGTACGGGGCCGGGACGACGACCTCGTCCCCCGGGTCGAGGATCGCGGCGAAGGCCTCGTAGATCGCCTGCTTGCCGCCGTTGGTCACCAGCACCTGCGAGGCGTCCACCCGGTAGCCGGAGTCGCGCAGCGTCTTCGCGGCGATGGCGCCCCTGAGCTCGGGCAGGCCGCCGGCCGGGGTGTACCGGTGGTTGCGGGGGTCGCGGCAGGCCTCGACGGCCGCCTCGACGATGTAGTCCGGGGTGGGGAAGTCCGGTTCGCCCGCGCCGAAGCCGATCACCGGCCGGCCGGCCGACTTGAGGGCCTTGGCCCTGGCGTCGACCGCGAGGGTGGCGGACTCGGCTATCGCGCCGATCCGGGCGGACACCCGGCGGTCTGCGGGACGGGCGGGACGGTCGCTCTGCGGGGTGGAAGCGCTCATGCCCGCATGGTCGCAGAACCGGCTCGAACCGGCATCGGACTTCGATGATCCGTACCCGCGCGGTCCGGCACGGGCGGGCCCCGCCGGGGCCGGTCCGGTGACGGCGCGGCCCCGCCGGGGTGAGAGGTTCGACCAATCGCCCCGGAACACGTACACTCACTGCTCGATGGCCCCCGAAATGCGGCTTCCACCGCCTGTGCCTACAGCGGCCCGGGATGCGGTAGGTTGGGGGACACTGCAGGCGCCGCGAGGTGCCGTAGGGCAATAGCTCAATTGGTAGAGCACCGGTCTCCAAAACCGGCGGTTGGGGGTTCAAGTCCCTCTTGCCCTGCTGCTTGATCCGTACCGAGCCCGTTCGCTCTTGCCGAGCGAGCGGGCTTGATGCGGAGAGGGCCTCAATCAGCACTGCTTTCGCCGGATCGCTCGTGCTCAAGGCGCGCGCGACGCTCGGCTGGACCCGGATTCAGGTGAGGACGAGTGACGGAGACCACGGGCTCCACCGCAACGCCTGAGAGCGGCAACCCCGAGGGTGCCGAAGGCGCTGACGGGGCCACGCATGTCGAGGGCGAGGAGAAGGAACTCTCGCGCCGCGACCGCAAGCGTGCCAACCGCTCCGGCGGTGACGGTGACAAGAAGTCCGGCAAGCGTGCCAAGAAGGGCCCCTTCGCCCGGCTCGCGCTGTTCTACCGCCAGATCATCGCGGAACTGCGCAAGGTCGTCTGGCCGAGCCGCAACGAACTGGTCAACTACACCACGGTCGTCGTGGTCTTCGTCGTCGTGATCATGGCCCTGGTGTCCGCTCTCGACTTCGGCTTCGCCAAGCTCAGCCTGTGGATCTTCGGCTGACCGACGACTGACCCGACAGCGCTGAAACCGGCCGGTGGACCCGGCTGCGGCAGCTTGAACGAACACCTCGACCCGGGCCGATTCATTGGTCCGGGTCGAGCTGTCGGCGGCGGACGTACGAGCCCGCTACCGTTGACTCGGTACTGTTGAAGTCTCTGAGTCGTTTTTCCTGGCGCGCCCGCGTGAGCAGCGCGGCGCCGGAGCGGCCCGGAGCGCGCCACCTTCACCATCTCCAGGAAAGAAGCAGCCACCGTGTCTGAGTCCCCCCTGTACGACGCCGACGAGACCGTCCGCGAGGCGGATGTCGCCGCCGAGCTGGACGAGGCCGCGCTGGCTGACAGTGCCGCCGACTCCGAGTCCGCCGAGCAGATCGTGGACGCCGTGGACAGCGACGAGGACGAGGTCGAGGCGCAGGACGAGGCCGCCGCCGACGTGCCGGCCGAGACCGCCGCGGTGCACGTGGAGGCCGACGAGGCCGACGCCGAGGAGATCGAGGCCGAGGCCGCCGCCTCCGACGAGGACCTGGACGAGACCGAGGCCGAGCTCGCCGACGACGAGGCCGAGCCCGTCGACGACGAGACCGAGCTCGCCGACGAGGCCGAGCCGGAGGTCGAGGTCGACCCGGTCGCCGAGTTCCGCGAGAAGCTGCGCACCGCTCCGGGCGAGTGGTACGTCATCCACACCTACGCGGGTTACGAGAACCGCGTGAAGCAGAACCTGGAGCAGCGCTCCGTCTCCCTGAACGTCGAGGACTACATCTTCCAGTCCGAGGTGCCGCAGGAGGAGGTCGTCCAGATCAAGAACGGCGACCGCAAGACCATCCGCCAGAACAAGCTCCCCGGCTACGTCCTGGTCCGGATGGACCTCACGCCCGAGTCCTGGGGCGTCGTGCGCAACACCCCGGGTGTCACCGGCTTCGTGGGCAACGCCTACGACCCGTACCCGCTGACCCTGGACGAGGTCGTCAAGATGCTCGCCCCCGACGTGGAGCGCCAGGCGGCCAAGGAGGCCGGCCGGCCGGTTCCCGGCAGGCCGATCGAGGTCCAGGTGCTCGACTTCGAGGTCGGCGACTCGGTCACCGTCACCGACGGCCCGTTCGCGACCCTGCAGGCGACCATCAACGAGATCAACCCTGACTCCAAGAAGGTCAAGGGCCTGGTCGAGATCTTCGGTCGTGAGACCCCGGTCGAGCTGTCGTTCGACCAGATCCAGAAGAACTGACACCGATCACCGGTTCGGGGGCGGGGCCACGGGCCTCGCCCCCGAACCCGTTTTGGTCCAGCGGCGCATCCGCGTTAGCCTGGTTCGATGTGTGCGCTGCCGTCCGGGTGTCGCCCCGCCTGGCCGCACACTTCGACAATCCCCTCTCAGAAGGACCCGGAGAGACATGCCTCCCAAGAAGAAGAAGATCACGGGGCTCATCAAGCTCCAGATCAAGGCCGGTGCGGCCAACCCGGCTCCGCCGGTCGGCCCCGCGCTGGGCCAGCACGGCGTGAACATCATGGAGTTCTGCAAGGCCTACAACGCCGCGACCGAGTCGCAGCGCGGCATGATCGTGCCGGTGGAGATCACGGTCTACGACGACCGCTCCTTCACCTTCATCACGAAGACGCCGCCGGCCGCGCGCCTCATCCTGAAGGCCGCGGGCGTGGAGAAGGGCTCGGCCGAGCCGCACAAGACCAAGGTCGCCAAGCTCACCGGCGCCCAGGTCCGCGAGATCGCCACCGTGAAGCTCCCCGACCTGAACGCCAACGACCTGGACGCGGCGGCGAAGATCATCGCCGGCACCGCCCGGTCGATGGGCATCACGGTCGAGGGCTGACCCAGCCCGTCCCGGTCGGGACCGACGTCCCGGCCATTCCTGTGGCAGGGCCGGCGCGGCCCGTACACCACGACTCCGCTATCTATTCAGGAGCAGCAGTGAAGCGCAGCAAGGCTCTGGTGGCCGCGGCCGCCAAGGTTGACCGCGACCGTCTCTACGCCCCCCTTGAGGCCATCCGCCTCGCCAAGGAGACGTCGAGCACCAAGTTCGACAGCACCGTCGAGGTGGCCATGCGTCTGGGCGTCGACCCGCGCAAGGCCGACCAGATGGTCCGCAGCACCGTGATCCTCCCGCACGGCACCGGTAAGACCGCTCGGGTCCTGGTCTTCGCGACCGGCGAGCGTGCCGAGGCCGCGCGTGCTGCGGGTGCCGACATCGTCGGTTCGGACGAGCTCATCGACGAGGTCGCCAAGGGCCGCCTCGACTTCGACGCCGTCGTCGCCACCCCGGACCTCATGGGCAAGGTCGGCCGCCTCGGCCGCGTGCTCGGCCCGCGTGGTCTGATGCCGAACCCGAAGACCGGCACCGTGACCCCGGACGTGGCCAAGGCCGTGAACGAGATCAAGGGCGGCAAGATCGAGTTCCGCGTCGACAAGCACTCGAACCTGCACTTCATCATCGGTAAGGCCTCCTTCACCGACGAGCAGCTGGTCGAGAACTACGCCGCCGCCCTCGACGAGGTGCTCCGCGCCAAGCCGTCCGCGGCCAAGGGCCGGTACATCAAGAAGACCGCGGTCGCCACCACCATGGGCCCCGGCATCCAGGTGGACCCGAACCGCACCCGTAACCTCCTGGTCGAGGAGGACCCGGCCTCCGTCTGAGCCCCCGTGCTCCGACCGGCGGTCGCGTCCTGGGTGTAGTCCAGTTCGTACGGCGGGCCCGCATCCCCTTTCCGGGGGTGCGGGCCCGCCGGCGTTCTCGGGCGCGGCGGGCGGTCGCCGCGCCCGGGAGCGGTCGTGTCCGGATCGAGACCTGGCGGGCGGCCGGGCACGCCGGGGCCCGGTCTACGCTCGGCTGACCCCGCTTCGTACCCCTCCGGAGAGTGCCGTGCCGTCCGACCGCGCAGTCGCCCTGGGGGTGGTGGCGACCCTGGTGGTCTTCGGCGCCGCCATCGCCACACTGGACGTCCGGGCGGATCCCGCTCCCGGGACGCGACCCGGTGCCACGGCGCCGGCGGGCGTCGCCACGAGATCGCCCCGCCAGGTACTGCTGACGGCGGCGCAGTCCCTGGACGACGCGGGCAGCGCCCGGGTGCGGATCGAGCGGCAGGGGCCGGCCGGCCCGGCCGACGCGGTAGGCACCCTCTCCTGGGGTGCCCGGGTGGCGGCGGACCTGGAGACGGACGACGCACTGGGGCACGGCCGGGTGCTGATGGACGACAGCGCCTGCTACGCGGCCCACGATGCGCCGGCCGCCGGTCTGGCGGCCGGGCGCTGGGCGCGGGCCGACCGCTCCCGGGTGGAGGCCCTGGACCCGGACGCGGTGGCCGGCGGCTACGCGGGCGGCTGGATGACCACCCTGGTCTCGAACCCGGCCGGCCGGCTGCACGACGTCGCGCTGACCGGCCGGCTCGACACGGTCGGCGCGGAGCAGGTGGACGGAGTGGCCACGACGCACTACCGGGCCACCGTCAAGGCCGCCGAACTCTTCGGGGCCGACCAGAACCTGACGCAGGCGGACCTCGCCGCCGTCCTCGGCTACTACCGGGAGCGCGGGGTGGAGTCCTTGGGCTACGACATCTGGACCGGCGCCGACGGCGGGCTGCTGCGGATGCGCCAGAGCGCCGAGGGCCGAGCCGGAACCGATCTGACCACCACGGTGGTCTCCGACCCCGGGGTGGCGTTCGACGTCCGGGTGCCCGCGCCGGACGAGGTCACGGTGGTGGCCGCCGCCTCCGCCGGGTAGGGGCGCAGTCCGGCCGCTCCCCCCGGCCGCTCACCCGGCGGCCCGCCCGCCCCGGCAGCAGGGCGCCGAGGGCCGGCGGGCCGGCGCGTGGCATGGTGGAAGCCGACCGGCCCGGGCGGCGGAAGCCGGCGACGGGTACAGGACAGCGGGAGGCGGCGTGGCGGCACGACGGCGGATCACGGCCGCGACGGCCCTCGTGCTGCTGGCCGGCACCCTGGCCGCCTGCGGCGGGCCGGCGAAGCCGGCCGCCGGGGCCGCCACCGCGCAGGCCACCCGGACCGCCAGCAGCTCGCCCAGCGAGGTCAGGCCCACCGACCGCTCGCCGCACGGGGTGCTGCTCTCGGCCCAGATCGCCATGCAGGCCGCCCACCGGGCCAAGGTCGCCTACCGGCTCGGCACGGACAGCGCCGCCGGCCTGGTCTTCTGGTCGCCGAAGACCGCGTTGCAGATCAAGCGGGCCACTCCGGGGGCCGCCGAACAGCTGATCGTCATGGACACCACGGCCTACCAGGGCGGCGACGACGCCACCGCGGCCCGGCTGGCCGGCCGGCACTGGGAGAAGTTCACCGGACCCGCCGGCGCGGACGGCCACCGGGAGGTCCCGTACGCGGGCCTGGTCGACCAGCTCAACCCGATGGTGGCGCTGGCGGCCGCGACCGCGGTGAGCGACCCGCAGCTGGTCGGCGAGGAGAAGCTCGGCGACGCGACCGTCCAGCACTACCAGGTGACCACCACGGCGGAGCGGTACGCGGCGGCGCAGACCCAGCTCACCGCGAGCCGCCGGGAGGGGCTGCGGACGGCGCTCGCGCCCGGCGGCGCCACCACGCTCACCCTGGACCTGTGGCTGAACGACAAGGACCAGCTCGTCCAGCTGCGCCGGACCGGCAACGGGACGGAGGGCACCGCGGACGACACCGTGGCGTACTCCGACCTCGGCGGCGCCCTGTCGGTCCAGGCCCCCGCCGAGGCGGACACCTCGGACACCGGGAGCAGGACGGTGTCTCCGCTGGCCCGGTAGGCCGGGCCGGGCGATTTGCATGTCCCAGGCGGCTCCGGTTACCTTGGTGCAAGCCAAAGACCGCTGGTTGTCGTCGTGCGCTCGTGAGAGTGCGGGGCGACCGAAGGATCTGCGAATTTCCGCAGACAGCCCGCGCAGGAGTGTTTGGAGCTTTGACTTCCGGCCGCACGGTTCGCCGTTCGACTGTCGAGGTCTTGTTGAGCCCCGTGCGCCTGCGCACCGGGGCTCTCACTGTTTTGCAGGGTGTCTCCTTCCGACCAGACCGGCGTGTCCGAGGCGCAGATGGTCGACTTTCGCAGGTCGGCCCGACTTCGACATCACGGAAGGAGGCGTAAGCCTATGGCAAGGCCCGACAAGGCTGCTGCCGTCGCCGAGATCACGGACAAGTTTCGTGCCTCGAACGCGGCTGTGCTGACCGAGTACCGCGGTCTGACGGTGAAGCAGGTGAAGAACCTGCGTCGCTCGCTGGGTGACAACGCCCAGTACGCCGTGGTGAAGAACACGCTGACCAAGATCGCTGCCAATGAGGCCGGGATCACGGAGCTCGACGACCTGTTCGCGGGTCCGACGGCTGTTGCCTTCGTCACCGGTGACCCGGTGGAGTCGGCGAAGGCTCTGCGTGACTTCGCCAAGGACAACCCCGCTCTCATCATCAAGGGCGGTGTCCTTGACGGTAAGGCGCTGTCCGCCGATGAGATCAAGAAGCTCGCGGACCTCGAGTCCCGCGAGGTGCTGCTCGCCAAGCTGGCCGGCGGTCTGAAGGCATCCATGGCGAAGGCCGCGGCTACCTTCCAGGCTCCGCTGGTGGAGTTCGCCCGCACTGCCGAGGCGCTCCGGGCGAAGGTCGAGCAGGGCGGTGCCGGTACGCCGGCTCCCGCCGAGGCCGAGGACACCACCGAGGCTGCCGAGTAACTCACGCTCGCGCGTGACGCACTCAGCGTCCGGTACCTCCGGTCGCAGCGGGCCCGTACGCCCGCCATCCCGTACATCCGGCACCTGCCGAACAAGTGGAAGGACGCCATCATGGCGAAGCTGTCCCAGGACGAGCTGCTCGAGCAGTTCGAGACCCTGACCCTCATCGAGCTCTCCGAGTTCGTCAAGGCGTTCGAGGAGAAGTTCGACGTCAAGGCTGCCGCCCCGGTCGCCATTGCCGCCGCCGGTGGCCCCGCCGCCGTCGAGGCCGTCGAGGAGCAGGACGAGTTCGACGTCATCCTCGAGAGCGCCGGCGACAAGAAGATCCAGGTCATCAAGGAGGTGCGCGCCCTGACCTCCCTCGGCCTGAAGGAGGCCAAGGACCTCGTTGACGGCACCCCGAAGCCGGTCCTGGAGAAGGTCGCCAAGGACGCCGCCGAGAAGGCCAAGGCCCAGCTCGAGGCCGCCGGCGCCAAGGTCACCGTCAAGTGACTCGCTGCCCCCTCTGAGGGGGCGCTGGACCGGGCCGATCACCCTTGTGGGTGGTCGGCCCGGTCTTTTTCGTAGGTCCGTTCGTGTCCCGGCCCGGTGAGCGGGGCGGTCGGGGGCCACCGTGGCCGGTTGTGCACTCGGCACTGTCCGCCCCGGCGGGTAGGGTGATCGCTGTCGTCGGGAGAGGCTCCCACCACGGGTTCTGTAACGCCGGAGGGGCCTCGGTCGATAGACATGTCGAGGCCCGCACTCCCGTGGGGGCCTTGACGAACGGAACCTGGCGCGCGATTCTCGGAGCGCGTCGTGGTGCGTGGAGCACGCGGACGGTTGGCGAGGCTTTGGATGCATATTCAACGGCCCCAGCGGGAAGTGACTCCATGTGAGACGCGGTGGCCCGGAGTGCGCGGGCCGGCGCAGTCCGAGGGCAGGGACCACCCTGCGGTTCGGGCCCCCGGAGGGGGCCAGGAGCCGTGCGGGTGGCGACCGGGAGGAGTCTCAGATTCGGTCTCCGAATCAGGGCTGGACAGCAGTGTGCCTATTGGCTACACTGTCCCTTTGCGCTGCCTGTTAGCTGCTCCGTGACTCGTCGCCCGGAGTGTGCGCTGCCCTGAAGGGGCCTGGCACCGCCTCCGCGAAGCGGCTCTGACCTGGGGTTTCCACCCCGGCTGAGACCCACGGCGCCGGGGGTGGGACCAGCCCGTCGAGGCCGGCCGGTACGCGCGCAGTGAGCTCCGAGCCCTCGGAAGGACCCCCCTCTTGGCCGCGCCGCGCAACGCCTCGAACAACGCTAATTCCACCGCCCCGCTCCGCGTTTCCTTCGCGAAGATCAAGGAGCCCCTCGAGGTCCCGAACCTCCTGGCCCTGCAGACCGAGAGCTTTGACTGGCTCCTCGGCAATGCGGCCTGGAAGTCTCGCGTCGAGGCGGCCCTTGAGAGTGGTCAGGACGTCCCCACGAAGTCCGGTCTGGAGGAGATCTTCGAAGAGATCTCCCCGATCGAGGACTTCAGCGGGTCGATGTCACTGACCTTCCGCGACCACCGTTTCGAGCCTCCGAAGAACTCCATTGACGAGTGCAAGGACCGCGACTTCACGTTCGCCGCCCCGCTCTTCGTCACCGCCGAGTTCACCAACAACGAGACCGGTGAGATCAAGTCTCAGACGGTCTTCATGGGCGACTTCCCGCTCATGACCCACAAGGGCACGTTCGTGATCAACGGCACCGAGCGTGTCGTGGTCTCGCAGCTGGTCCGCTCCCCGGGCGTGTACTTCGACTCCACCCTGGACAAGGTGTCCGACAAGGACATCTACTCCTGCAAGGTCATCCCCTCGCGTGGTGCCTGGCTGGAGATGGAGATCGACAAGCGCGACATGGTCGGTGTCCGCATCGACCGCAAGCGCAAGCAGTCGGTCACCGTGCTGCTCAAGGCCCTCGGCTGGACCAACGAGATGATTCTCGAGGAGTTCGGCGAGTACGAGTCGATGCGCGCCACCCTGGAGAAGGACCACACCCAGGGCCAGGACGACGCGCTGCTGGACATCTACCGCAAGCTGCGTCCCGGCGAGCCGCCGACGCGCGAGGCCGCGCAGACGCTTCTGGAGAACCTCTACTTCAACCCGAAGCGCTACGACCTCGCCAAGGTCGGCCGTTACAAGGTCAACCGCAAGCTGGGCAACGCCGAGTCGCTGGACTCCGGCGTGCTCACCGAGCCCGACATCATCGGTGCGATCAAGTACCTGGTGAAGCTGCACGCGGGCGAGACCGAGTGGCGTGACACCGAGGGTCGCGACATCGTCGTCGAGGTCGACGACATCGACCACTTCGGCAACCGCCGCCTGCGCAACGTCGGCGAGCTGATCCAGAACCAGGTCCGTACGGGTCTCGCCCGTATGGAGCGCGTCGTGCGCGAGCGCATGACCACCCAGGACGTCGAGGCGATCACGCCGCAGACCCTGATCAACATCCGGCCGGTCGTCGCCTCCATCAAGGAGTTCTTCGGCACCAGCCAGCTGTCCCAGTTCATGGACCAGACGAACCCGCTGTCGGGCCTGACCCACAAGCGCCGTCTGTCCGCGCTGGGCCCCGGTGGTCTCTCCCGTGAGCGCGCCGGCTTCGAGGTCCGTGACGTTCACCCGTCGCACTACGGCCGCATGTGTCCGATCGAGACCCCCGAAGGCCCGAACATCGGTCTGATCGGCTCGCTCGCCTCCTACGGCCGGGTCAACGCGTTCGGTTTCATCGAGACCCCGTACCGCAAGGTCGTCGAGGGCATCGTCACCGAGCAGGTCGACTACCTGACCGCCGACGAGGAGGACCGCTTCGTCATCGCGCAGGCCAACGCCCCGCTGACGGCGGACCTGCACTTCGCCGAGCCGCGTGTCCTGGTCCGCCGCCGCGGCGGCGAGATCGACTACATCCCGGGCACCGAGATCGACTACATGGACGTCTCGCCGCGCCAGATGGTGTCGGTCGCGACCGCCATGATCCCGTTCCTGGAGCACGACGACGCCAACCGCGCGCTCATGGGCTCCAACATGATGCGCCAGGCGGTGCCGCTGCTGAAGAGCGAGGCACCCGTGGTCGGCACCGGCATGGAGTACCGCTGCGCGGTCGACGCCGCCGACGTCATCACGGCCGAGAAGGCGGGTGTCGTCCAGGAGGTCTCGGCCGACTACGTCACCGTGGCCAACGACGACGGCACGTACACCACGTACCGCGCCGCCAAGTTCACCCGCTCCAACCAGGGCACCTCCTTCAACCAGAAGGTGCTCGTGGACGAGGGCGCCCGGGTCGAGGTCAACCAGGTGCTGGCCGACGGCCCCTGCACCGACCAGGGCGAGATGGCGCTGGGCAAGAACCTGCTCGTGGCGTTCATGTCCTGGGAGGGTCACAACTACGAGGACGCGATCATCCTGTCGCAGCGCCTCGTGCAGGACGACGTCCTCTCCTCGATCCACATCGAGGAGCACGAGGTCGACGCCCGTGACACCAAGCTGGGCCCGGAGGAGATCACCCGGGACATCCCGAACGTCTCCGAGGAGGTCCTCGCCGACCTCGACGAGCGCGGCATCATCCGCATCGGCGCCGATGTCGTCACCGGCGACATCCTGGTCGGCAAGGTCACGCCCAAGGGCGAGACCGAGCTGACCCCGGAGGAGCGCCTGCTGCGCGCGATCTTCGGCGAGAAGGCCCGTGAGGTCCGCGACACCTCGCTCAAGGTGCCGCACGGTGAGTCCGGCAAGGTCATCGGCGTCCGCGTCTTCGACCGCGAGGAGGGCGACGAGCTTCCGCCCGGCGTCAACCAGCTGGTCCGGGTCTACGTGGCCCAGAAGCGCAAGATCACCAACGGTGACAAGCTGGCCGGCCGTCACGGCAACAAGGGTGTCATCTCCAAGATCCTGCCGGTCGAGGACATGCCGTTCCTCGCCGACGGCACCCCGGTCGACATCATCCTCAACCCGCTGGGTGTCCCGTCCCGAATGAACCCGGGACAGGTCCTGGAGATCCACCTCGGGTGGCTCGCCAAGCAGGGCTGGGACGTCTCCGGTCTCGCCGAGGAGTGGGCCCAGCGCCTGCAGGCGATCGGCGCCGACAGCGTCGAGGGTGGCACCAACCTCGCCACCCCCGTCTTCGACGGCGCCCGCGAGGACGAGATCACCGGCCTGCTGGACCACACCACCCTCACCCGTGACGGTGAGCGCCTGGTGAACTCCACCGGCAAGGCCCGGCTCTTCGACGGCCGCTCCGGCGAGCCGTTCCCGATGCCGGTCTCGGTCGGTTACATGTACATCCTCAAGCTGCACCACCTGGTCGACGACAAGCTCCACGCCCGTTCGACCGGTCCGTACTCGATGATCACCCAGCAGCCGCTCGGTGGTAAGGCGCAGTTCGGTGGTCAGCGATTCGGTGAGATGGAGGTGTGGGCCCTTGAGGCGTACGGCGCGGCCTACGCGCTGCAGGAGCTCCTCACCATCAAGTCCGACGACGTTCTCGGCCGCGTGAAGGTCTACGAGGCCATCGTCAAGGGCGAGAACATCCCCGAGCCCGGCATTCCCGAGTCCTTCAAGGTCCTCATCAAGGAAATGCAGTCGCTCTGCCTCAACGTGGAGGTGCTGTCCTCGGACGGCTCGTCCATCGAGATGCGGGACTCCGACGAGGACGTCTTCCGCGCCGCCGAGGAGCTCGGCATTGACCTGTCCCGGCGCGAGCCGAGCAGCGTCGAAGAGGTCTGACGGAGGTTGGGCCGGCTGCCCGCACGGACAGCCGGCCCGCCCCCAGGCCCCCTCAGACCAGATGAACGACTTTCGACTTACGAAAGAGGGCTTGACGACCAGTGCTTGACGTCAACTTCTTCGACGAGCTCCGCATCGGCCTCGCGACCGCCGACGACATTCGCCAGTGGTCGCACGGCGAGGTCAAGAAGCCGGAGACCATCAACTACCGCACCCTGAAGCCGGAAAAGGACGGGCTCTTCTGCGAGAAGATCTTCGGCCCCACCCGGGACTGGGAGTGCTACTGCGGCAAGTACAAGCGCGTCCGCTTCAAGGGCATCATCTGTGAGCGCTGCGGCGTCGAGGTCACTCGCGCCAAGGTGCGTCGTGAGCGGATGGGCCACATCGAGCTGGCCGCGCCGGTCACCCACATCTGGTACTTCAAGGGTGTCCCCAGCCGCCTCGGCTACCTGCTCGACCTGGCGCCGAAGGACCTCGAGAAGGTCATCTACTTCGCCGCCTACATGATCACCTGGGTGGACGACGAGCGTCGCCAGCGCGACCTCCCGTCCCTGGAGGCGCACGTCTCGGTCGAGCGCCAGCAGATCGAGAACCGTCGCGACTCCGACCTGGAGAACCGCGCCAAGAAGGCCGAGACCGACCTCGCCGAGCTCGAGGCCGAGGGCGCCAAGGCCGACGTGCGCCGCAAGGTGCGCGAGGGTGCCGAGCGCGAGATGAAGCAGCTGCGCGACCGTGCGCAGCGCGAGCTGGACCGTCTGGACGAGGTCTGGGCCCGCTTCAAGAACCTCAAGGTCCAGGACCTCGAGGGCGACGAGCTGCTCTACCGCGAGCTGCGCGACCGCTTCGGCACGTACTTCTCCGGCTCGATGGGCGCCGCGGCGCTCAAGGACCGCCTGGAGACGTTCGACCTCGCCGAGGAGTCCGAGCGCCTGCGCGAGATCATCCGCACCGGCAAGGGCCAGAAGAAGACCCGTGCGCTCAAGCGCCTCAAGGTCGTCTCCGCGTTCCTGCAGACCACCAACAAGCCCAACGGCATGGTGCTGGACTGCGTCCCGGTCATCCCGCCGGACCTCCGCCCGATGGTGCAGCTGGACGGTGGCCGCTTCGCGACCTCCGACCTGAACGACCTGTACCGCCGCGTGATCAACCGCAACAACCGCCTCAAGCGTCTCCTTGACCTCGGCGCCCCCGAGATCATCGTGAACAACGAGAAGCGGATGCTGCAGGAGGCCGTCGACGCGCTGTTCGACAACGGCCGTCGTGGCCGTCCGGTCACCGGCCCGGGCAACCGCCCGCTGAAGTCCCTGAGCGACATGCTCAAGGGCAAGCAGGGTCGTTTCCGTCAGAACCTGCTCGGCAAGCGCGTCGACTACTCGGCCCGCTCCGTCATCGTCGTCGGCCCGCAGCTCAAGCTGCACCAGTGCGGTCTGCCGAAGGCCATGGCGCTGGAGCTCTTCAAGCCGTTCGTGATGAAGCGCCTGGTGGACCTCAACCACGCGCAGAACATCAAGTCGGCCAAGCGCATGGTCGAGCGCGCCCGCCCGGTCGTGTGGGACGTCCTCGAAGAGGTCATCGCCGAGCACCCGGTTCTGCTGAACCGTGCGCCCACCCTGCACCGCCTCGGCATCCAGGCCTTCGAGCCCCAGCTGGTCGAGGGCAAGGCCATCCAGATCCACCCGCTCGTCTGCACCGCGTTCAACGCGGACTTCGACGGTGACCAGATGGCCGTCCACCTGCCGCTCTCCGCGGAGGCGCAGGCCGAGGCCCGCATCCTGATGCTGTCCTCGAACAACATCCTGAAGCCGGCCGACGGTCGCCCCGTCACCATGCCGACCCAGGACATGGTGCTCGGCCTGTTCTTCCTGACCTCGGACCGCGAGGTCGTCAAGGGCGGCGGCCGTGCCTTCTCCTCCACCGCCGAGGCCGTCATGGCCTTCGACGCCAAGGAGCTGGACGTCCAGGCCGTCATCGACGTCCGCCTGCCGATCGGCACCGTCCCGCCCCGCGGCTGGGTCGCTCCGGTCGACGAGGACGGCACGCCGACCTGGTTCGAGGGCGAGTCCTTCCGTCTGAAGACCACCCTGGGCCGCGCGCTCTTCAACGAGCTGCTGCCCGAGGACTACCCGTTCGTCGACTACGAGGTGGGTAAGAAGCAGCTCTCCGCGATCGTCAACGACCTGGCGGAGCGCTACCCCAAGGTCGTCGTCGCGGCGACCCTGGACAACCTGAAGGCGTCCGGCTTCCACTGGGCGACCCGCTCGGGTGTCACCGTCTCGATCTCGGACGTCGTCGTCCCGCCGCAGAAGGCCCAGATCCTCGAGGGCTACGAAGCGCAGGCCGAGAAGATCCAGAAGCAGTACGAGCGCGGTCTGATCACCAACGACGAGCGCAAGCAGGAGCTCATCGGCATCTGGACCCGGGCGACCAACGAGGTCGCCGAGGCGATGAACGCCAACTTCGAGAAGACGAACCCCATCTTCATGATGGTGGACTCCGGCGCTCGAGGAAACATGATGCAGATGCGTCAGATCGCCGGTATGCGTGGTCTGGTGTCGAACGCGAAGAACGAGACGATCGCCCGTCCCATCAAGGCGTCGTTCCGTGAGGGCCTCACCGTTCTCGAGTACTTCATCTCGACCCACGGTGCCCGTAAGGGTCTGGCCGACACCGCTCTGCGTACCGCCGACTCCGGCTACCTCACCCGTCGTCTGGTCGACGTCTCCCAGGACGTCATCATTCGCGAGGAGGACTGCGGCACCGAGCGCGGCCTCAAGCTGGCGATCGGCACCGTCGGCGAGGACGGCGTCCTGCGCAAGACGGACGACGTCGAGACCAGCGTCTACGCCCGCATGCTCGCCGAGGACATCACGGTGGACGGCAAGCTCCTTGCCACCGCCAACACCGACCTCGGTGACGTGCTGATCGACGAGCTGATCCGGGTCGGCATCAGCGAGGTCAAGACCCGCTCCATCCTGACCTGTGAGTCTGCGGTCGGCACCTGTGCCTTCTGCTACGGCCGCTCGCTGGCCACCGGCAAGCTGGTCGACATCGGTGAGGCGGTCGGCATCATCGCCGCCCAGTCCATCGGTGAGCCCGGCACCCAGCTGACCATGCGTACCTTCCACACCGGTGGTGTGGCCGGTGACGACATCACGCAGGGTCTGCCCCGTGTCGTCGAGCTCTTCGAGGCCCGTACCCCCAAGGGTGTGGCCCCGATCTCGGAGGCGCAGGGCCGGGTCCGCATCGAGGACACCGAGAAGACCCGCAAGCTGGTCGTCACGCCGGACGACGGCACCGACGAGATCGCCTACCCGGTCTCCAAGCGTGTCAAGCTGCTCGTCAGCGAGGGCCAGGCGGTCGAGGTCGGCCAGAAGCTGACCATGGGTGCCACCAACCCGCACGACGTGCTGCGGATCATGGGCCAGCGTGCGGTCCAGATCCACCTGGTCGCCGAGGTCCAGAAGGTCTACAACTCGCAGGGCGTGTCGATCCACGACAAGCACATCGAGATCATCATCCGGCAGATGCTCCGCCGCGTGACGATCATCGAGTCGGGCGACGCCGAGCTGCTCCCGGGCGAGCTCGTCGAGCGCGGCCGCTTCGAGCAGGAGAACCGTCGCGTGGTGTCGGAAGGCGGCCACCCGGCCTCCGGCCGCCCGCAGCTGATGGGTATCACCAAGGCCTCGCTGGCCACCGAGTCCTGGCTGTCGGCCGCCTCCTTCCAGGAGACGACCCGGGTCCTGACCGACGCGGCGATCCACGCCAAGTCGGACCCGCTGCTGGGCCTCAAGGAGAACGTCATCCTCGGTAAGCTCATCCCGGCCGGTACGGGTCTGCCCCGTTACCGCAACATCCGGGTCGAGCCCACCGAAGAGGCCAAGGCCGCGATGTACTCGGCCGTCGGCTACGACGACTACGACCTGTCGCCCTTCGGCGCCGGCTCCGGCCAGGCGGTCCCGCTGGACGACTACGACTACGGCCCGTACACCGGCTGAGTCCCTGGTTGTTGACACCGCAGGGCGGTCACCCCACTCGGGGTGGCCGCCCTGCGGCGTTGCGCGGGGGTGTCCACAGCCCAGGAGCCCAGGAGCGGTCCTGGCCCTCGCGGTCTGCTGGTGCGGCTCCTGAAGGCGGTGTCGGGCTCTCGGCCCGCGGTCACGGCGGGGGTTCGCCGTCGAAGCCGGTGCCCCCCGGCGCGTTGCTGCCGGGTTCCGGGTGCCCGCCCGCCCCGCCCCGCCCGGCCGCTCCCTGGGCGGTGGCGACTCGTCCGCGTGGAAACCGATTAGGCCCTGCGGGGGATGTCCCGTAGAGTCGTGTTCACCGACGCGGGGTGGAGCAGCTCGGTAGCTCGCTGGGCTCATAACCCAGAGGTCGCAGGTTCAAATCCTGTCCCCGCTACTGAAGAAGTAGCCGAAGGGCCCGGAGGCCGAATAGCCTCCGGGCCCTTTCGCGTGCAGCCGCACCGGTGGGGTGTGGGCGGGTCCGCGTGGCAGCGGCGCCGGCGTGATCGTGCGGAGGCCCGGGTGGCTGCCGGGCCCGGAGAAACGATTAGGTTCTGGGTCCGCTCTCCCGTAGTGTGGTGTTCACCGACGCGGGGTGGAGCAGCTCGGTAGCTCGCTGGGCTCATAACCCAGAGGTCGCAGGTTCAAATCCTGTCCCCGCTACTGAAGAAGTAGCCGAAGGGCCCGGAGGCCGAAAAGCCTCCGGGCCCTTCGCCGTTCCCGGGCATCCCTCCTGCGGGGGAGGCGGGTGGACCGCCCGGGCGGGGGATGTGGCCGCGGGCGCGGGCGGGGGAGGCTCGGTGCTGCCGGCCCGGGAGTTCCGGGGGCTCCGGCGGGTCGAGGGACTCGGGTCATGCAGCGGGTACCGGTGTCCGAACGGGACACGCACCGGGCACGGGTACGGCATGATCGTCCGCACGGGGGAGAGCCGCCCCGGTACGGGGGAGGCGCGTTGGCAACGGCATGGAGTTCGGACGCGCGGGCCCGGGCGTCCGGCCTCGGCGTGGAGCTGCGCCGACGCTTCGCGGGAGTGGACCCGTACGTCCTGGACACGCTGCTGGCGGCCTTCTCGGCGGCGGTCTCGCTCTGGTCGGTGTGGAACGACGAGGTGGCGCGGCCGTGGTGGGTGTACGCCTTGGCGTTCGGAACGGCCCTGCCGCTGCCCTGGCGCCGCCGGGCGCCGATGCTGGTGGCCGCAGTGGCCGGGACGGTTTCGGTGGGCGTGTCGGTGGCCGCGCACTCCTCGATGCCGCAGATCCCGGTGTACGCCGTCCTCACCGTCTACACGGTCGCCGATCGCGGCCGGGACTGGCAGCGGGCCCTGCTGTTGGTGATCCTGGTGCTCTCCAACGTCGTCGGCACGCACTCGGTCAACGGGCTGCTGTTCAGCCTGCTGCTCACCGTCGGCACCTTCGTCTTCGGCACGCTGGTGCGCGAACTGCGGCGGCTGGCACGGGTGGAGGCGGACCGGGCGCGCGAGGTCGGACTGCGGGCGGCCAGCGAGGCGGCGCGGGCGGTGGCGGAGGAGCGCGGCCGGATCGCCCGGGAGATGCACGACATCCTGGCGCACGCCGTCTCCCTGATGGTGATCCAGGCGGAGGCCGGCCCGGTGGTGGTGCACTCCGATCCCGACCGGGCGATCAGGGCGTTCGACACCATCGCCGACTCCGGGCGCGATGCCATGGTGCAACTGCGGCGCGTCCTGGGTGTCCTGAAGGAGGACGGGGCGGGCCCGCAGTTGGCGCCACAGCCCCGGCTGGCCGAGCTGGCGGCGGTGGCCGAGCGGGTCCGGCAGGCGGGTGTACGGGTCGAGCTGGAGCTGTCCGGGCTGGAGCGGGCGATGCCGACGGATGTCGAGGCCGCGGCCTTCCGGATCGTGCAGGAGGCGCTGACCAACATCGTCAAGCACTCCGGGGCCGACTCCTCCGTCGTCCGGGTCGCCCGTACGGGGGAGCTGCTGGAGGTGGAGGTGTCCGACAACGGACGTGGGGTGCGGCCCGAGGCCGGCCGCGCGGTGGGCGAGTGGTCCGGCGGGCGGGGGCTGATCGGCATCCGCGAGCGGGCCGCGGCCTGCGGCGGGCGGGCCGAGGCGGGGCCCCGGCCGGACGGCCCGGGCTTCCTGGTGAGCGCGCGGCTGCCGCTGGGCGCCGCCGTACGGTGAGGGGACGGAACTGATGGACCCGATACGGGTGGTGGTCGCCGACGACCAGGAGCTGGTGCGGGCCGGCTTCGGCATGATCCTGGACGCCCAGCCGGACATCGAGGTGGTGGCCGAGGCCGCTGACGGCGCCGAGGCGGTGGAGGCCGTCCGGGTGCACCGGCCGGACGTTCTGCTGCTGGATGTCCGGATGCCCGTGATGGACGGCCTGGAGGCGGCCCGGCGGGTCTGCGCCGACCACCCGGGCACCAAGGTGATCATGCTGACCACCTTCGACATCGACGACTACGTCTTCGACGCGCTCTACGCCGGTGCCAGCGGCTTCCTGCTGAAAGACGTCCGCCGGGACGATCTCGTCCACGGCGTACGGATGGTGGCCTCCGGCGAGGCGTTGCTCGCGCCGTCGGTGACCCGACGGCTGATCGCCGAGTTCGCGGCGCGCCGGCCGGCTGGTGGAGCCCTGCCGGGGCCCGGGCAGGCCGTCCGGGCGCCCTCCCGACTCCTGGAGCAACTGACCGCCCGTGAGCAGGAGACTCTGCGGCTGCTCGCCCGGGGCCTGTCCAACGCGGAGATCGCGGCCGAACTCGTGGTCAGCGAACACACCGTGAAGACGCACGTCAGCAATGTGCTCGCCAAGCTGCACCTGCGCGACCGGGTGCACGCGGTGGTGTTCGCGTACGAGGCGGGCGCGGTGGTGGCGGGCGAGGGCTGAGCCCGCTCCGGGAGACGGGGGAGATCCGGGGGCTCCGGGCTCGCGGTGCTCCCCCCCGGGGGGCGAACCCTCCCCCGCGCGGGGGAGGCCGCCGGCTCGCCGGTACGGGCGATCCGTGGCGGGCCGCCGAACGGCAGGCTCTGTGGTGTCGAACCGACTGACGCCGAGAGGGACTTGCCATGAGCAGCGGAACCACGACCAGCGGAACCACGACCAGCGGAACCATGAGCACCGGAACCATGACCAGCGGAACCATGAGCACCGGGCACAGCAGCAGTAGCAACGACAGCGGCAGCGACAACACCACCATCACCACCACCCGTACCGACCTCCGCCGTACCACCGCTGCGGTCGCCGCCGCCCCCGTCCTGCTGGGCCTGTACGGCGGGATCCGGCTACTCGACGGCTCCCGGGCTCCCGGGGCCGGCTGGCTGGTCGGCCACACCCTCCTGCTGGCCGGACTGCTGCTGTTCGCCCCGGTGTTCGCCGGGCTGCGCCGGATGATCGCGCCGCGCCGCCCGGTGGGCCGGGTCGCCGCGAACCTGACGGCGGGGGTGGCCTTCGCCGGGTTGCTGGCGGCGGTCGGCCAGACCGGGATCGACCTCTACGTCGGGGCGCGGGCCGCCGACAAGGCGGAGCAGATCCGGCTGTTCGATCAGATCCAGAACCACCCCGGTGTGGTGCCCGCGTTCTACGCGGTGGGGCCGCTGCTGTTCTACGTCGGCCTGCTGGCCCTGCTGGTGACCCTCGCGGCCGGCCGGGCCCGGCGGATCAGCGTCTGGAGCCCGGTCCTGGTCCTGGTGGGGACGGTCGTCATGGGCGCCGACCTCGACCTGATGTCGGTCGGCGCGGCGCTCTACCTGGCCGCCCTGCTGCCGCTGGCCGGCCGCCTCGCCTCCGCCGCCGCGGCGACCGCCCGACGCCCTCGGGGGTGATCAGCCGGTCCGGCCAATCGTCCCCGTCGCCCCCGCCGCGAGCACCGCCGCGGCCAGCGCGGCCGGGGTGGCCGGGCCGCGGCCGTAGAAGGGGCGTGCCTCCGCGAGCGAGGGCATCGGATTCTCGGCCCGCTCCTCCGGGGCACGTTCCAGCACCGTGGTGCCGGTCTCGGCCTCCAGGACGGGTGCGTAGCCGGCCGCTCGCAGCGCCGCCAGCGTCTCCTCCGGCGGGGCGGTGCTGATCAGTACGGTGGGGGCGATCCGGCGCAGGCCCAGCCGGCCGAGCGCGCGGGCCCTCGACAGCTCCGTCACCAGCGCCTCGTCGTCCGAGCGGATGCAGCACGCCGAGCGGACCACCCGCATCCGGCCGTGCGTGCGGGCGGTGTCCTTGAGCAGGTACTCCAGCGCCTGCGGAAGGGGAAGCCCGCCCTCGGACACCTCGGTCAGCAGGGTGGCCAGCTCCGCCGCGTCGGAGCCGGCGTCCAGCGCCCGGCGCACGGAGGCCGGCCCGATCCGCCAGACCACCGCATGGCCCTCGGACTCGCGGTCGGCCACCGAGGAGAGCAGGTCCGTCAGCTCGGGCGCGGCGGCGCCGGAGACCACGGCGGTGAGATCGGCCTGGAAGCGCGCGGTGGTTCGCGGCGGCGGCACCAGTTCGGCGAGGGCTGTGCGCAGTCCGCCGACGGCGGTGGCGAGCGCCGGGTACCGGGTCAGCCGTACGCCGGTGCCCGGGACGGCCGGGAAGTAGCGGGCGGCGCCCGCCCGCAGCAACGCGAGCGCCGCCCGGCCGACCGGCGTCAGCGCGCCGTGCGCGACCACGCCCAGCAGTTCGGCCTCCCGCAGCGTCGCGGCGACCCGGGCCGGCTCGGCGTTCCCGGGATCGGCCGCGCCGCCCCCGAACCAGCGGACGGCCTCGGTGAACCCGGCCTGCACCGGGCCGGACAGGGCGTCGACCGGGCCCAGCCCGTACCCCTCGGGCAACCGGGCCAGTGCCTCCAGCACCGAGCGCCGCAGCGGTACGGCGCCCCGGTCCTGCGGGGCGATCAGGGCGACGGGGGTGTCGTCCGAGTCGGGCCGGTGGCTGAACACCTCGGGAGTGACGGCCCAGGTGGCGATCAGCGGGGCCAGCCGGTCGGCGGGTGAGGCGGTCAGCCAGCCGTCGTACCGGGCGGTGGGCAGCATCCGGGCGGGCTGCGGCGGGGCGGGCCTTCGGCCGCGGGTGGGTGGCGGGGCGTCCCGGTGCGGGGCGATCAGGCCCGCGTTGGCGGCCAGGTCCAGCCAGAGCCGGGTCTGCGATTCGGGAGCGCCGACGGCCTTGGCGAGCCGACGGGTGTCCCGGACGGCGATCCCGCCGGCCTTGCGGACCGCCAGGGGCTGTGCGGCCGTCGAGCGGAGCAGCAGTTCCACCCGTGAGGCGGCCGCGGTGGCGGCGGCCTGCGCCTCGCCGCCCCAGCCGGCCGGCAGTTCGCTCAGCCCCTCGACGGCCGGCGGTTCGGGATCGTAGGCGAGCGGCTCCCGCGGGTCGCGCAGCGCGGTGGCCACCTCGCCCGGCAACTCCGCCAGTTCGGGGCCGACCGGGACGAGGAGGGCGCGCTCGGCCAGCCAGTCGGCCCCGGTGTCGCCCGAGCCACCGGGGCGGAACAGGAACCTGCCGCCCGATCCGTAGTAGCCGGCGGTGTCGCCGACGAAGCAGCGGGTGCGCAGCCGCGGCGGGCCGGCCACGAGTGCGCCCAGCAGTTCGACGGCCTCCCGCGGTGCGTCGGCGAGGGTGCGGTGCAGCCTCGCCGGGTCCTGGAGGTGCTCCTCGACCAGCTGCTGCGCGTCGTCGCGGGTGCGGCACGGGGGCAGTTCGAGGCCGGCCGCCACCCGGTGGATCTCGGCTGCCCGGTACGCCTCCGTCAACAGGTCACGGGCGGGTCGGCCGAGGCCGCGCAGCTCCGGCACCTGCTGGTGCAGCAGAGCGGGCACCACCAGTCGGTCGCCGTGCGGCGGCAGGAGAAGGGCCAGCTCGGCGAGACGGTCGAGCTCCTGGGCGGCCCGCTCGCCGAGGGAGTCGAGCAGCAGAGTGCGCGGGACGGCCCGCTCGGCGGGGTCGGGAGTGCGGCCGAGCGGCCCGGCCGGTCCGGTCCGGTACGCGGCCCGGGCGCCGGTGAAGCCCGCCAGGCCGGGCACGGCGGACGGCGCGGGGGCGGGGCCGTGCAGGCGTTCGGCGAGGATCGCGATCGCGGCGAGCACCTGGATCCCGGCCGTGTCCAGCTCGTTGAGGGCGAGGGCCACCGAGCCGTTGCCCAGCAGTTGCTCGGCCAGCCGGGCCGGGTCGTCCAGGCCGGGGGCGCCCTGGTAGGGCAGCAGCCGCTGTTCGAGCAGCTCGGTCAACTGCTCGGGCGTCCGGGAGGTCAGCCAGGTCATCAGGGCGTCGGCGCTGGTCACGGCCCCACGGTAGCCGACCGGACCGGGGCGGCTCAGCGCATCCGGAAGACCGGACCCCTGGGGGTGAAGGGCAGTCCGGCACCGGGCGGGAGAAGGTAGGCGTGCTCGCGGCGCACCCGCAGGACGTCGCACTCGCCGTCGGTGATCAGCAGGACGGGAGCCCCCGGCGGGAAGTCCTCGGCGCGCTCCAGCAGGTCGATGCCGGGCTGCAGGACGGTGCCGCCGCGCCCGCGGACCCGGACCCGGCAGGCGATCTCGGCGACCGGGAGGTACCCGGCATCGTGCGGGGCGGCGTCGCAGAACACCACCCGGGCCGCCGTGACGTCGCGGGCGGCGGCGTACGAGGCGATGGCGCCGAGGGCCTTGCCGAGCACGGGCCGGCTCATCGAGCCGGAGGTGTCCAGCAGCACGCCGAAGGTGCAGCGGGCCAGCTCCTGCGGCGGGTGGTAGCGGCCGGCGCGCGCGGGATCTCCGGAGCGGAGGCCTGCCGCCGGGACGGCCGGGCGTGGCTCCGGACGGCCTGCGGGGAGGGGACGAACTCGTCGAACCAGCGGGCCGGTTGCGCGTCCCAGGGCAGTGGCGGGTGGGCCAGTGCGCGGATCTCCTCGACCAGCCCGGCCGGCAGCGGCCCGCGCTCGCGCTGGTGCAGGTCGAAGCCCTGCCGGAGGCCGCGCCGGTAGGAGTCGTCCAGGTCGGCGTAGTCGCGTCGGCCGTGGTCGAGCGGCTCACCGAGGATGTCGGGCAGGCCCTTGCCGGCCAGGGCGGCGAGCCGGCGGACGCGGCGCTGGTCGCGGGCGATCCGGTCGTACACCTCCTCGGCCGACAGGCCCCTCAGCTGCGGGTCGTGCAGCAGGCCGTCGGGCATGTCGCCGACAGCAGCTCGGGGACCTGGGACGGCGAGACGGTGACTGCACCCTGCACGGGGCTCCTTCGAGGGGGGTGACGACCCGCCAAGTCTGCGGCGGGGCGTCCGGCGCCGCACCCGGTTTTACGGTGGCGGGCTGCGGGAGCGGCCGCGTACGGTCCGGGCATGAACGCGAAGCGCCCCCTGACCGCCGTCCTGACCGGGGCCGGCATCTCCACCGACTCCGGCATCCCCGACTACCGGGGCCCGAACGGCGTCTGGCGGCGCGACCCCGACGCCCAGCAGCTGGTCACCATCGGCCCCTACCGCGCCGACCCGGACGTCCGCCGCCGGGCCTGGCTGCTGCGCCGCGACGTCGGCGCGCTGACGGCCGAGCCCAACGCCGGACACCTCGCCCTCGTCGAGCTGGAGCGGGCCGGCCTGCCGGTGCGGGTCCTCACCCAGAACGTCGACGGCCTGCACCAGCGGGCCGGCTTCCCGGCCCGCAAGGTGCTCGAACTGCACGGCACCGCCCGGGAGGTGCAGTGCCTGGGCTGTCGCGTGCGCGGCCCGATGGCCGAAGCCCTCGCCCGGGTCGAGGCGGGGGAGCCCGATCCGCCGTGCCGGGCCTGCGGCGGCATCCTCAAGCCCGCGACGGTGATGTTCGGCGAGGCGCTCGACCCGGTGGTGCTGGAGCAGGCCGGGGCCATCGCCAAGGCCTGCGACCTGTTCGTCGCGATCGGCACCACCCTCCAGGTGTACCCGGCGGCCGGGCTGGCGCAGCTGGCGCTGGACGGCGGCGCCCGGTTGATCGTGATGAACGCCGAATCGACGCCGTACGACCCGGTGGCGGACGAGGTGATCCGGGAGCCGATCGGCACGGCGCTACCGGCGCTGGTGGAGCGGCTGCTGGGACGGGGGTGAGCCGCCGGGGTCTCGCCGGCCGTCGCACTCAAGGAGTTCGCGACCACGATGCGGGCGCTGCTCGTCCCCGTCGATCCCGGCGTCTGCGTGCGCGGCTTCGTCTCCGTCGGCGACGGCGGGCTTTCGCGGCTGCGTGACGGCGGGTGGACCTCGCTCGACGGGTGTCCGAGGACGGCGGGATGCTGGACAGCGCGACGGACTGCCTGCCCGGGCCCTACCAGCACGCCCACGCGCGCCTGATCACCGACGGGCTGCCCGGCGACGTCCTGGTGCTCTCCACCGACGGCTTCTCGCTGCCGCTCGCGGGTGAGCCCGAGATGAGGTCCCGCCTCGCCGGACAGTGGGGCGAGACGACCGTCCCCGGTCTCGCCGAGTTCCTCTGGCAGACCCAGGTCAGGGCGCGCAGTTACGACGACGACCGCACGGTCGTCTGCCTGTGGGAGGGACCCTGATGACGGCGGGCGCGTCCGGGATCGACCTGGCCGTGGCGGACGGCCGTGACGTCGACGAGGCCCACCTGCTCCAGGCGGGGGAGGCGGGCCGGGGCGGCCAGGGGATGATCCACCGGATCGCCGGGTACCCGGGGCTGCTGTTCAAGCGCTATCTGCAGCCGGACAAGGTGAACGGCGCCGCCCTCACCGAACTCGTCCGGCTGCGCCACGACCTGCCGTCGGCGGAGCGCGAGCGCCTGGACGCCCAGGCGGCCTGGCCGCTCTGCAGGGTGGTCGACGCCGGCCGGTGCAAGGGCTTCCTGATGCAGGAGGCACCCGAGGCGATGCGCTGGCAGCCGGCCTCCGGCAGCCGGAAGCTCACCGAACTCCAGCACCTGTTCTACGCGGAGAGGCCGGCGACCCGAGGGGTGGTCCGCCCCTCGCCGGCCCAGCGGCTGGAACTCCTCCTGGAGCTGGCCGCGGTGGTGGATCGGCTGCACCGTTGGGGGCTGGTGTTCGGGGACCTCTCGCATGCCAACATCCTCTGGTCGGTCGTGCCGGAGCCCGCCGTCTACCTCATCGACTGCGACGGCGCCCGGCGCTCCGGGGCGCTGCCCGTCCTGGACCAGACCGACACGCCCTACTGGGCGGACCCGCACGCCCTGCCGGGCCAGCCGGCCGGTACGGACAGCGACCGCTACAAGTCGGCCCTGATCATCGGCAGGGCACTGGCCCAGGATCCGTACCTCACCCCGGACCGGTCCCTCGATCCGCTCCCCGGACCGGTCCCTCGATCCGCTCCCCGGGGTGCTGACCGAGCGCCGCCTCGCCGCGGTACGCCGTACCTGGGCCCAGGCCGACGGACCGTACGGCACCAGGCCGGACCTGACCGCCTGGTTGCTGGCCCTCGGCGGACGCGACACCATCGCGCTGGGCTCCGCCGTCACGCCTCCCGTCCGCCCGGTGGACGAGCGCATGTTCGACGGCCGTGCTCCCCGGGGGCGCATCCGGCTCAGCCGGCCCAAGCTCTGACCTCCCGGCGGGACCTGCCTACCATTGACCACCCACCAGCCCGTCGAACGTGGAGAGTGACCGATGGCGGCGAAGTTCGACCCCTGGTCGGCGGAGTTCGTGGCGCACCCGTACGACGCGTACGCCGAACTGCGCGAGCACGCGCCGGTGAGTTTCCACGAGCCCACCGGGCAGTGGCTGGTCGCCCGGCACCAGGACGTCGCCGCCCTGCTGCGGGATCGCCGCCTCGGTCGTACCTACACCCACCGCTACTCCCACGAGGAGTTCGGGCGGCCCGCGCCCGATCCGGCGCACGAGCCGTTCCACACCCTCAACGACCACGGGCTGCTCGATCTTGAGGCGCCCGACCACACCCGGATCCGGCGGCTGGTCTCCAAGGCCTTCACCCCGCGCCGGGTGGAGGAGCTGCGCCCGGCGGTCGCCCGGCTCGCCGGTGACCTGGTCGGCGCGCTGCTCGCGGACGGCGGCGGCGATCTGATCGCCGCCGTCGCCGAGCCGCTGCCGGTCGCGGTGATCGCCGAGATGCTCGGCGTTCCGGAGTCCGATCGCGGGCTGCTGCGGCCCTGGTCCGCCGCCATCACCGGCATGTTCGAGCTCAGTCCGAGCGAGGAGACCGCCCGCCGGGCGGTCACCGCCAGCACCGAGTTCTCGGACTACCTGCGCGAGCTGATCCGCGAGCGCCGCACCCGGCCCGGCGCCGACCTGATCAGCGCGCTGATCCGGGCCCAGGAGGGCGACGACGCGCTCAGCGAGCAGGAGATGGTCTCCACCTGCGTGCTGCTGCTCAACGCCGGCCACGAGGCGACCGTCAACACGACCGGCAACGGCTGGTGGGCACTGTTCCGCAACCCGGACCAGCTCGCCCTGCTGCGCGCCTTGGTGGACGAACTGCTGCCGACCGCCGTCGAGGAGCTGATGCGCTACGACACCCCGCTGCAGATGTTCGAGCGCTGGGTACTGGAGGACGTCGAGGTGGCGGGCGTGCGGATCCCGCGCGGCTCGGAGGTGGCCCTGCTCTTCGGCTCCGCCAACCGCGACCCGGCCCGCTTCGCCGACCCCGCCCGCCTCGACCTGGCGCGCGCCGACAACCCGCACCTCACCTTCGGCGCCGGAATCCATTTCTGTCTGGGCGCTCCGCTCGCCAGACTGGAGCTCGGCGAGTCGTACGGCGCGCTGCTGCGCCGGGCGCCCGGGCTGCGCCTGGTGCGCGAACCGGTGTGGCAGCCGGGCTATGTCATCCGGGGGCTCAAGGAGCTGCTGGTCGAGGTGTAGTGCGGGGCGGTCCCGGACGGTGGGCAGAGGGAGGCAGCGCGTTGAGGAAGACCGCGACGGGGGCGCTGCTCGGCCTGGCCATCGGTGACGCGATCGGCAGGCCGACCGAGTTCCAGCCGGTCGAGCGGATCGCGGCCGACTGGCCCGACTGGCGTGGACTCCCGCTGCCGCAGAGGGCGCTGGTCACCGACGACACCCAGATGCGACCTGGGCTCCGCCGGGCGGCCGTGCCGGTCGCACACTCCCCGGGCCGGACTCGATCGGAGTGCTGACCAGTGAGAATATGACTGATCGACAAAGCTGTTCGATATCAAGGAACTTGGAGTGATCCCCCGAAGGGATCTCCACTCTGGACGATTGCCCGACAAGATGCTTCCCTGGTGTCCCGACTTCCGCGAAAGGTGAACGATCCGGGCGGCCGGACCGGGCCGCGGAGGCTGAAGCGGCACCTTTTGAGGGGGGTCCGTTGAGTGCGACGGAGGGGCGTCCGTACGCCCGGACGCGGTGATGGCGGTACTTCTCGTCCTCCTGCTGGTGCTCCGCGCGGCCGCGCTGGTGAACGCGGGGATGGCCGGCCTGGTGGAGTGCTACGCGCTCGCCGGGCATGACATCGACGACCACCACGACTCGGTGCCGAGCGGCCCGGTGCGGCCCGAGAAGGCGGGCCCGCGATGACCCTGCCTGCCCTGCCCGCCCAGCCCGCCCAGCCCGCCCCCACCGCGACCACGGCCCCCGAACCGGCGCGCCCCGGACCGGCGAGCCCCGGCGCACTGCCCTCCGCCTCCGGATCGGCGAGCCCCGAATCGGCGACCTCCGGCGCACTGCCCTCCGGATCGGCGAGCCCCGGCGCTCTGCCCTCGCGCTCCGGCCCCCCGTCCCGGCCGCAGGAGGGTGCGCAGTGCCCGCTCTGCCGGCTCGTCCCCGCGCAGGACACGCTGCGCTGTCCCGGCTGTCAGGAGGACCTCGCCCCGCCGGTGCACCTGCGGCTGCGCGGGCGGCTCTGCTACAACGAGGGTCTGCGGCTGGCCCGCGCCGGGGCCTACCGGGACGCCGTCGTCGAACTGGAACAGGCGGTCCGGCTGGAGCCGGGACTGGTGGTGGCCTGGGTGGTGCTGGGCAAGGCCGAGGCCGCGCTCGGCGACCCGGCCCGCGCCGCCGCCGCGTTCGGCCGCGCCCTGCGCCTGGACCCGGACCACGCCGGCGCGGGAGCCGCCCTGGCGGCGCTCCCCGGCGCCCCCGCGCACTGAGCCCCGCCCGTGCCGGGCCTCGGTACCCGCTACCCCGCCACGGGGTAGCGGTCGCCGAGCACCGGGTGGGCGGGCTCCCGGCTGCCGAACAGCACCACCAGGTCGTCCGCCGTCCGGATCAGGACCTCGCGGCCCTCGACCTCGTTCGTCCAGGCGGCCGGCAGCGCACCCGCCCCGTGCAGCGCGCCGACCAGGTTGCCGCACACCGCGCCGGTGGAGTCGCTGTCGCCGGAGTGGTTCACCGCGAGCAGCAGCGCCCGCCGGGCCCCGTCCGGCCCGGTGCCACCCGCGAGTGCGCAGTACACCGCGATGGCCAGGCACTCCTCGGCGATCCAGCCGAGGCCGACCCGCTCCACCCATTCGGCGCAGGGCTCACCCTGGTCGGCGATCAGCACGGCCCGCCGGAGCGCCTTGACCGTCTCCTCGCTCCGGGGCCAGGCGGCGGTCTGTTCGATGGTCTCCTCGACGGCGCTCCGCAGCTGCTCCCCGGCCGTCACCCGTTCGACCAGCGCGGCGAAGGCGCCCGCCGCCAGGTAGCCGGTCGGGTGCCCGTGGGTGAGCTGCGCGCACTGCGCGGCCAGCCCGAAGGCCTGCTCCACCCCGAGCCGGGCCAGCCCGAACGGCGCCGAGCGCATCACCGTCCCGCAGCCCTTGGAGTGCGCGTTGATGGGCCCGGGCCGCCCGAACGCCGAGGGCGCCTCGAACGCCCGGTGCTGCGCGACCCCGGTCATGCAGGCGTTGCCGGGCGCCCGCCGCGCGTACAGGAACTCCTGCCGCAGCAGCCATCCGTCGTAGGGGTCCTGTCCGGGCAGCAGGTCGGGTGCGTCCTGTTCCTGGGTCAGCATCCAGCGCTGATAGGCCGCGTGGACGGCCTCCGGCACCGAGCCGCCGTTGCCGGACCAGCCCCGGACGAACCCCCGGATCAGTCCCTCCGCGGTGAACAGCGTCATCTGGGTGTCGTCGGTGACCTCCCAGTGCCGTCGGTTCACCCGGCCGGTCACACCCTCCGCGCCGTACTGCTGCCGGATGTCGTCCAGGTGCAGGAACTCCACCGGCCAGCCGAGGGCGTCGCCCACCGCACCGCCCAGCAGGGCGCCCCGCACCCGGTCCGCGTACTGGATCACTGCCGCCGTCCCCCTCTGTCCCGGCCCCGGTCCGGGGCCGCCCGTCTCTCAGCGCCGGATCTCGCCGGTCCGCCCGTGCAGTGCGGCCCGGTCGGCGGCGGCCCGGCCGGCCGCCCAGCCCTCGCCGTCGCTCACCCGGACCCGTTGCGACGTCAGCTTCGGGAACATCCGTCCGATGGTGGCGTCGACCGCCGCCTCGCGGGCGGCCAGGGCGGGCAGCAGCCGCTCGTCGGGGACGAGTTGCTCCGCCGTGCCGTCCTCGCGCAGGTGCCGCCCGGCGGCGGCGTCCTCGGTGGCCTGCTCGGTGGCGGCGGTCAGCCGCTCCCTGATCCGGGCAGCGTACGCGACCAGGAACGACTGCCGGAACGCCTTGGTGCGCGAGGCGCCGTCCAGGTGCTGGCGGCTGCCGGCCCGGTGCATCGCGGCGGTGGCCTGCACCAGCAGCGAGGTGTAGAGCAGCTCCACGCCGTCGAGGTCGGCGTCGAAGCCGACGATCGTGCAGAAACCGAACTCCTTCGCCCACACCACCCGGCAGCGGTTGGCGGCGGCCACGGCGTCCAGCAGCATCGTCTTCGGCACCTCGTACGGGCTGTCCACGCCGATCCGCAGCGCCGCCGGGGTGTTCGCGCCGGTGGCGGTGACGGCGAGCAGGGCCTCGTCGATGCTGTGCTGGGCCATCAGCTGCTGGGCCTTGGCGGTCAGCGCCTCGGCCTCCTCGGGGTACTCGGTCGACTCGGCCTTGGCCAGCAGCGCCCGGATCCGCGACAGCATCCGGGGCTCGCCGGTGACCGGCCCGCTCGGCCGCTCGAACCGGGGCGCCTGCCCCGGGACGGGCCCGACCGGCTGGACCGGCGGCAGGTGCCCCCAGGTCCGCAGCAGCTCCAGGACGGCGGTGGCCAGCGCGAAGCGGTCCAGCCGGTGCCGCTCGGCGAAGCCGGTGAGGTACGTCTCGTCCCCCGCCCACCACGTCTCGACGGCCAGCTCACGCAACTGCTCGTGCCAGCGCCGGTCGAGGGCCGCCGCCGGGTGCCGGCGCCCCTCGGCGGCGATCAGGTCCACCGCGAGGGCCAGATGGACGGGCTTGAGCTCCCGGCGCACCACCCGGACCAGGTCGGCCGGCCGCCACCCGGTGCTCCAGCACCGGCCCACGGCGGTGTCGGCGTACGCCAGCAGGGCCCGGCTGACGGCCGGCCACTGCGCGGGGGCGGCGGCCAGCAGCGAGGCCCCGGTGTCCAGCGCGAGGTCCAGTCCCTCGGCGGGGGCCGCCACCACCCGGTGCACCGCCTGCTCCAGCAGCCCGCCGACGGCCTGGTCGGGCCCGGAGTCCTGGTGCTGCCTGCGCTTGCCCACGGTGGTGTCTGCCTTCATCGCGTTCGGTGTCCGGGGCGGTCCGCCCTCCTGCCATGATGCCGGAGCGCGCGCCCCGGCCCGGCCGCGCGGACGGGGATCACAGGCCGGAGCCGGACGCCCCGGGGCCGAACACGCGTCCCCGCCGGGCCCGGCTGCCGGTCCGCGCGGAGTGTCCACAGGCTGTGGACGACGCCGGAGGCCGGGCGGGCACCCCGGGCGGCCGGACCGCCGGCGGTGCGCGGCCGGCGCCGCTGGGCCGAACGGGCGAGTGCCGCGTGCCGTACACCGGTCGGTGAAACCCGCAACTACTCGGAGCCGTCCTTCGTCCTGCACTATGAGAACAGCGAGCGCGCGCTGCGTGCCGGGGTGTCGGGAGGTGGCCGGATGGCCGTACAGCCGTGGGGTCAGCAGGGCTCCGGGTACGGGAAAACCCCGTCGCAGATGCCACCCCAGCCCTACGCACCACCCCAGCCGTACGCCCAGCCGCAGCCCTACGCGCAGCCGCAGTCGTACGCCCAGCCCTGGCAGCCCGCCCCGATCCCGCAGGCGGCGATGCGCGCGGCGCACACCGACCGCGACCGGACTGTGGACGTCCTGAAGGCGGCGTACGCCGAGGGGCGGCTCTCCGCGGAGGAGTACTCGCAGCGCTTCGACGCCGCAAACCGGGCGCAGACGTACGGCGAGCTCTCGCGGATCGTCGCCGACCTGCCCTCCGGGCCGATGGTGCTGCCGATGGGCGGCGCCGTCCCGGTGGTGCCGCCGACGTTCCTGCCGCCGCCGCCGGTGCCGGCGGCGCGGCCGACCAACGGGCTGGCGATGGCCTCGCTGGTGCTCGGCCTGCTCTGCATCCCGACCGTCGGCACGCTGGCGGTGCCCGCGGTGGTCTGCGGTCATCTGGCGAAGTCGCAGCTGCGGCAGAGTCAGGAGGAGGGCGACGGCATGGCCACGGCCGGCCTGGTGATCGGCTGGCTGTCGATCGCCGGCTGGGCGGCGTCCCTGCTCCTGCTGCTGGCGGCGCTGACCAGGTCCGCCTGAGCCGCGGGCCTTCCGGAACCGGTCCGCCTGAGCCGTGGGCGTTCCGGAGCCGGTCCGCCTGAGCCGCGGGCCTTCCGGAACCGGTCCGCCTGAGCCGCGGGCCTTCCGGAACCGGTCCGCCGAAGATCGAAACCGATCGGACGGCACCCGCTTCTCCGTGCGAATACCGTACGAGCAGGCCGTAGGATTCCGGAAGCAGCTGCCCCGGCCTTCACACCTCGCGCACACCGTGTGCTGCCGTCGGCCGGAGCCACCGTGCCCTGGCAGCGCCGGACATCCACCAGCCGAGGGATCACTCCAGTGACAGTCAGCATCGAGGACACGAGCACGCCCGGCTCGTACGTCCGGACGGGTTCGGCCCGGATCCGCCACGGGCGGCACCGGGTTCTTCGTTCCTCGCCGCTGCTCCTGCTGGCCGAGGCCGGCGTGGCCTTCGCGGCCGCGCTGGTGCTGCCGGCCCTGGCCCGGCGCTTCAAGCTCAACCCGCTCGACCGGATAGCCCAGGTCAGCGGGCTGGCCGCGATCCAGTTCAGATTCGCCCTGATCGGGTTGGTCCTGATCGGTCTGGTCGTGGTGTCGATGCGGCTGCGCGGCGGCCGGTTCTTCGGGCTGACGGCGCGTTTCGCCAGCGCCGGCCTGGCGGGCCTGGCCAGCGGCTTCGTGGCCGCCGGAGCGGTGGTCGCCCTGCTCGGCACGCCGTGGCCGATGTTCGGACTGAACGGAGACAGCGGCCGGATCGTCGAGTGGGCCCAGGCCGTGGCGCACGGGCTGCCCTCGCCCTCCCCGGTCTACCCGCCGCTGCCGCTGTACACCCTCGGCTACTACGCGCAGTGGTTCCACGACGGCAACACCGCCTATGCCTTCAAGGACCTGCAGATCCTGGGCGCCGCCGCGTTCGGCCCGCTGGTCTACCTGGCCTGGCGGATGCTGCTCAGCCCGGTGCGCGCGCTCGCCTTCGGGGTCCTGCCCGCCTTCGCGCTGATCGACGCCTACAAGCCCTACAGCCAGACCGTCCTGGTCCTGCTGGTGCCGGTGCTGGTCGCGATGGTGGTCCAGCTGAAGCGGAGCGGGACGTCGTCCTGGCCCTCACTGCTGCTCAAGGCCGCCGGGTTCGGCGTCCTGCTCGGCGCGTTGTTCCTCACCTACTCCGGCTGGTTCCTGTGGAGCGCGGCGGGGGTGGTGGTCGCGGCCCTGGTGTACTTCCCCTGGCGCACCGGCCGGCTCCGCGGCCTGGCCTTCGTCGGCGTCACGGCCGCGGCCTTCGCCGCCGTGGCGGGCTCCTACCTCCACACCATGCTGACGGTCGGCCAGGACACCAAGGACTACAACTTCCGCTTCGACAACTTCACCGATCCGGCCTACTTCCTGATGTGGCGCACCGACATGCCGGGCAAGGTCACGGAGTGGCCGCTGCCGGGCGAGTTCGGCGGGATGGACCTGTTCGCGGTCGTGATGTTCGTCTGCGTGGGCGTGGCCCTGTGGCTCGGCATACGCAAGCCGCTGGTGGTGACCATCTGCTGCATGTTCGCCAGCGCCTGGGTGATGCGGATGTACATCGCCTCGCACATGTACGAGACCCAGACCGTTCAGCTCTACACCCGCACCAACAACCAGCTGCTCTACTGCGGACTGATCCTCGGCGCCCTGGTGGCCCACCTGGTCTCGCTGCGGCTGGCGGAGCGCCGCACGGCCGGCGGCGGGCCGGCGGCGGGGGAGGCGTCCACCGGCGGCGGTTTCCCGAATCCGAGGGCGGCCGTGATCGGCGCGTTGTTCGCTCTGCTCTTCCTCTTCGGTACGGTCTCCTCCTCGATGGCCGACCGTTACATGCCGGCCAAGGAGAACTCCTACCGGATCCTCCCCTGGGTGTCGCACACGGTGCAGAAGCTGGACGGCTCCTGCCCGAAGTTCGCCCCCGGCGGTACGTGCTCCAAGGACGGCGACCAGTCCTGGCTCCACATGATCCAGTAGGGCCCGGGCCGGACCACCGTCCGCCCGCACCCGTCGTGACCACCCGACTCCCGCAGAGGGCCAGCGCCAGATGACGAACAGCATGAAGCGACTCGCCGACCGGCTCGTCAGGACGCCGAGACGGCTGTGGGCGGTGTCCTTCGTGATCTTCTTCGCGCTGGGGGCGGCCTGGTCCGTCTCCACGCCGATCGGTGCCTCGCCCGACGAGCACGCGCACTTCATCCGGGCCGCCGCGGTGGCCCGCGGCCAGATCGACGGCCGCGAGGTGATGGTCCCGCACGTGGTCGGCGGCATCGAGGGCGACTTCGCCGAGACGGGCGTTCAGCTGCCCCGGTGGTACCAGGACCTGAAGGACGTCAACGCCTGCTACGTCTTCAACCCGGAGAAGCCGGCCTCCTGCGCGCCCGCGCTGGGGCACTCGCAGGAGACCACCCAGGTGACCACCGCGGCGGGCCGCTACAACCCGGCGTACTACCTCGCGGTCGGCTGGCCGAGCCTGGTGGTCCCCGGCGTGCCGGGCCTGTACCTGATGCGCCTGATGTCGGCGCTGATCTGCGCCGCCCTGGTGGCCAGCGCGGTGCTGTCGGCCGCGGAGTGGCGCCGCCGTTCCGTCCCGCTGCTCGCGGTGGTGGTCTCGGCCACCCCGATGGCCCTGTTCATGTTCGGGGTGGTCAACCCGAGCGGCCCCGAGATCGCCGCCGGGATCCTGGTGTGGAGCACCGTGCTGCCGGTGCTGATGGCGCCGGATCCCCGCCTGCTGACCCGCAGGCTGGCCCGGCTGGGCATCGGCGCGGTGGTCCTGATCAACATCCGCCCGCTGGGCGTCATCTGGTTCGCCGCGGCGCTGGCGGCCGGTCTGCTGCTGCAGGAGCGCTCGGCCCTGCGCGCGGTGCTGCGGCGCAGGTCGGCCTGGCTCTGGGGGCTGTGCACGGTGGCCGCGGTGGCCGGCGCGCTGCTCTGGCAGCGGGCCCACCCGGACAACTCCGTCATCAAGGTGCAGGGCACGCTGACCCCGCTGCTGGCGGCTCGGCGAACCTTCGACAACTCACTGGTGTACTTCAAGCAGATGGTCGGCTTCTTCGGCTGGCTCGACGCCGCGCCGCCGGCCGCGACCGTGCTGGTCTGGTGCGCCGTCGTGGTGATGCTGGTCCTGCTGGCGCTCTGCTTCGCCCGGGTGCGCGACGCGGTGGCGCTGCTGGGGGCGACCGCGGGCCTCGTGGTCATCCCGGTGGCGGCCCAGGCCGCGCAGTCCGACCTCGGGATGGTCTGGCAGGGGCGCTACCTGCTCCCGTTCGGGGTCGGCCTGCCGCTGATGGCGGCCGCGGTCTGCGCGAAGCGCTCCCCCCGGGTGGGGGTGCCGTGGCGCCGGCTGGTGACGCTGTCGGCCTTCTCGCTCGCGGTGGTGAACGCGGCGGCGTTCGTCTGGGCCCTGCGCCGCAACGCCGTCGGCGAGCGCGGTCCGCTGCTGCTCAGCCCGGCGAAGTGGGCCCCGCCCGGCGGCTGGCCGGCGTGGGTGGGGCTCTACACCCTGGCCGCGCTGCTGCTGGCCGCTCTGGTGGTGGCGCTGTCGAAGGACCGCGAGACGCTCCCCGGCGCAGTGCCGGCGGAGGAGGGGGACGCACCCGACGGGAGCGGGCGGGGAACCGGAACGCACCGGCGCGGCCCGCAGGCGATCCCGGCCGACGCCTGAGACCCTGGTCACCCGGGGCCGTCCGGGTGCCGGCGGCATGCGTGCCGCGGCGATCTGTGATAGGGCGGATGTGTGGCTCCCCGCCGCGGACGGGGACCACACGGACGGCCACGACCTGCGGCGTTGCATTTGTTTTGACCGAGCCCGATGCGCTAGGTACGCTCTGACCTTGTGCCTGGGGTGTCCCCGGGTCCTTGTGCGTGCAAGCACACCGGCCGCCGCGCCACAACGAAGCGCTCTCCAGCGCCTCGCGCGCGCGAGCGCCGTCGCTGCACATCAGCTCATGGGATTCCGCGATTCCTCCACTGTCCGCGTCGGCTGCGAAGCCGGGGCGGGTGGGCCGGAAGAAGCCCAACACACCCGACCGCGTGGGTCGACCACGGGGCCGTGTGGGTTGGGAACACCGCAGGTTAGATCTACCAAGCGATGGCACACAGAAAACGGAGAAACGGTGCCTACGATCCAGCAGCTGGTCCGAAAGGGCCGGCAGGACAAGGTCGAGAAGAACAAGACTCCCGCGCTCAAGGGCTCGCCCCAGCGTCGTGGTGTTTGCACGCGTGTGTACACGACCACCCCGAAGAAGCCGAACTCGGCTCTCCGTAAGGTCGCCCGTGTGCGCCTCACCAGCGGGATCGAGGTCACCGCTTACATTCCGGGCGAGGGCCACAACCTGCAGGAGCACTCCATCGTGCTCGTGCGTGGCGGTCGTGTGAAGGACCTGCCGGGTGTGCGTTACAAGATCATCCGCGGCTCGCTCGACACCCAGGGTGTCAAGAACCGCAAGCAGGCCCGCAGCCGCTACGGCGCCAAGAAGGAGAAGTAAGAATGCCTCGTAAGGGCCCCGCCCCGAAGCGCCCGGTCATCATTGACCCGGTTTACGGCTCCCCTGTCGTGACGTCGCTGGTCAACAAGATCCTGCTGCACGGCAAGCGCTCCACCGCCGAGCGGATCGTCTACGGCGCCCTTGAGGGCGTTCGTGAGAAGACCGGCGCCGACCCCGTCGTCACCCTGAAGCGCGCGCTTGAGAACGTCAAGCCGGCGCTTGAGGTCAAGTCCCGCCGTGTCGGTGGCGCGACGTACCAGGTTCCGGTCGAGGTCCGTCCGGGCCGCGCCGCCACCCTGGCGCTGCGCTGGATGGTCGGTTACTCCCGCGCCCGTCGCGAGAAGACCATGACCGAGCGCCTCATGAACGAGATCCTCGACGCCAGCAACGGCCTGGGCGCTTCCGTGAAGCGTCGCGAGGACACCCACAAGATGGCCGAGTCCAACAAGGCCTTCGCGCACTACCGCTGGTAGTCCTAACCCCGTCACTAGACAGAGAGAGAACGAGCCACCATGGCTGCAACCTCCCTTGACCTTGCCAGGGTCCGCAACATCGGGATCATGGCGCACATCGACGCGGGCAAGACCACCACCACCGAGCGGATCCTGTTCTACACCGGTGTGTCGTACAAGATCGGTGAGGTCCACGATGGCGCTGCCACCATGGACTGGATGGAGCAGGAGCAGGAGCGCGGCATCACGATCACGTCGGCCGCGACGACCTGTCACTGGACCGTCGACGATGTCGCCAACACGATCAACATCATCGACACCCCGGGCCACGTCGACTTCACCGTCGAGGTGGAGCGTTCGCTCCGCGTCCTCGACGGCGCCGTCACGGTGTTCGACGGTGTCGCCGGTGTCGAGCCCCAGTCCGAGACCGTGTGGCGGCAGGCCGACCGCTACGGCGTCCCGCGCATCTGCTTCATCAACAAGCTGGACCGCACGGGCGCGAACTTCTTCTTCTGCGTCGACACCATCGTGGACCGCCTCGGCGCCACCCCGCTGGTGATGCAGCTCCCGATCGGTGCCGAGGGCGACTTCGCCGGCGTTGTGGACCTGGTCCGCATGAAGGCGCTGGTCTGGTCGGCCGAGGCCGCCAAGGGCGAGATGTACGACATCGTCGACATCCCGGCCGACCTGCAGGAGCAGGCGGACGAGTACCGCGAGGCGCTGCTGGACACCGTGTCGAACGTCAGTGACGAGGTGATGGAACTCGCCATGGAGGGCGAGGACGTCCCCGAGGAGCTGCTGGTCGCCGCGATCCGCAAGGGCACGCTGAACTCGGACTTCACGCCGATCTTCTGTGGCACCGCGTTCAAGAACAAGGGCGTTCAGCCCCTGCTCGACGCGGTCGTCAAGTACCTGCCGTCGCCGCTGGACATCGAGTCCATCGAGGGCACCAAGCCCGGCGACGACACGGTCAAGATCTCCCGCAAGGCCTCGGACGACGAGCCGCTCGCCGCGCTCGCGTTCAAGATCATGTCCGACCCGCACCTCGGCAAGCTCACCTTCGTCCGGATCTACTCCGGGCGCCTTGAGGCCGGCACCGCCGTCCTCAACGCGGTGAAGGGCCGCAAGGAGCGCATCGGCAAGATCTACCGCATGCACGCGAACAAGCGTGAGGAGATCGACTCGGTGGGCGCCGGCGACATCGTCGCCGTCATGGGTCTCAAGCAGACCACCACCGGCGAGACCCTGTCCGACGAGAAGCACCCGGTCATCCTGGAGTCCATGGACTTCCCGGCCCCGGTCATTCGCGTCGCGATCGAGCCGAAGTCGAAGGGCGACCAGGAGCGTCTGGGCACCGCGATCCAGCGGCTGGCCGAGGAGGACCCGTCCTTCCAGGTCAACACCGACGAGGAGACCGGCCAGACCATCATCGCGGGTATGGGCGAGCTGCACCTCGAGGTGCTGGTCGACCGTATGAAGCGTGAGTTCAAGGTCGAGGCCAACGTCGGCAAGCCGCAGGTCGCGTACCGTGAGACGATCCGCAAGGCCGTCGAGCGTATCGACTACACGCACAAGAAGCAGACCGGTGGCTCCGGCCAGTTCGCGAAGATCCAGATCGCGATCGAGCCGATCGAGTCCGGCGAGGGCTACGAGTTCGTGAACAAGGTCACCGGTGGCCGCGTTCCGAAGGAGTACATCCCCTCGGTCGACGCCGGTTGCCAGGAGGCCATGGAGTTCGGTGTCCTCGCCGGCTACCCGCTCCAGGGTGTCCGCGTGACGCTGCTCGACGGTGCCTCGCACGACGTCGACTCCTCCGAGCTGGCGTTCAAGATCGCCGGTTCGATGGCCTTCAAGGAAGGCGCCCGCAAGGCCGGTCCGGCCCTGCTGGAGCCCATGATGGCCGTCGAGGTCACCACGCCCGAGGACTACCTGGGCGACGTGATCGGCGACATCAACTCTCGCCGTGGCCAGATGAAGTCCATGGAAGAGCGTCACGGTGCCCGCGTCGTTGCGGCGCTGGTGCCTCTCTCCGAGATGTTCGGCTACGTCGGTGACCTGCGCAGCAAGACCTCTGGTCGCGCAAGCTACTCGATGCAGTTCGACTCGTACGCCGAGGTTCCGCGGAACGTGGCGGACGACATCATCGCCAAGGCCAAGGGCGAGTAACGTCCCGAATATCGGGATGTTCGCGACCCCTTAGGCTATTAGGAGGCATTCCCGGCGGGATCGGACAGATCCGATCCCGCCGTGCCTCCGGCCCCACATCCGCGGGACGGCATGGAGCGCAACCCAGCGCCCCGTACCAAACCCGATCAAAGACCAACTGACGTCGTACGGCGTACAGAACTGTCCTCAGGAGGACTGCAGTGGCGAAGGCGAAGTTCGAGCGGACGAAGCCCCACGTCAACATCGGCACCATCGGTCACATTGACCACGGTAAGACGACCCTTACCGCGGCCATCACCAAGGTGCTGCACGACGCGTACCCCGACATCAACCCCTTCACGCCGTTCGACCAGATCGACAAGGCGCCGGAGGAGCGGCAGCGCGGTATCACCATCTCGATCGCGCACGTCGAGTACCAGACCGAGGCGCGTCACTACGCCCACGTTGACTGCCCCGGTCACGCGGACTACATCAAGAACATGATCACCGGTGCGGCCCAGATGGACGGTGCGATTCTCGTCGTCGCCGCCACCGACGGCCCGATGCCGCAGACCAAGGAGCACGTGCTCCTGGCCCGCCAGGTCGGCGTCCCCTCCATCGTCGTCGCCCTGAACAAGGCCGACATGGTGGACGACGAGGAGATCCTGGAGCTCGTCGAGCTCGAGGTCCGCGAGCTGCTCTCCGAGTACGACTTCCCGGGCGACGACCTGCCGGTCGTGCGCGTCTCGGCGCTCAAGGCGCTCGAGGGCGACAAGGAGTGGGGCGAGAAGCTCCTCGGCCTCATGGCCGCGGTCGACGACTTCATCCCGACCCCGGCGCGCGCCACCGAGCTGCCGTTCCTGATGCCGATCGAGGACGTCTTCACGATCACCGGTCGTGGCACCGTCGTCACCGGTCGTATCGAGCGTGGCATCCTCAAGGTCAACGAGACTGTCGACATCATCGGCATCAAGGAGACCAAGACCACCACCACGGTCACCGGCATCGAGATGTTCCGCAAGCTGCTCGACGAGGGCCAGGCCGGTGAGAACGTCGGTCTGCTCCTCCGTGGCATCAAGCGCGAGGACGTCGAGCGCGGCCAGGTCATCATCAAGCCGGGTTCGGTCACGCCGCACACCGACTTCGAGGCCCAGTCCTACATCCTGTCGAAGGACGAGGGTGGCCGTCACACCCCCTTCTTCAACAACTACCGCCCGCAGTTCTACTTCCGTACCACGGACGTGACCGGCGTCGTGACCCTCCCCGAGGGCACCGAGATGGTCATGCCGGGCGACAACACCGCCATGACGGTCGTGCTGATCCAGCCGATCGCCATGGAGGAGGGCCTGAAGTTCGCCATCCGTGAGGGTGGCCGCACCGTCGGCGCCGGCCAGGTCACCAAGATCCTCAAGTAATTGACGGTCTAGACCTGCCTGCACCACAGGCGACCGAAGGGCCCCGCGCACCCCAGGGTGTGCGGGGCCCTTCGGCATGTCCGTGCGCGAAGGGCCCCGGTGCCGCGTGTCTTGGGTGGAGGGCGGCCGGTGGCGCCCTGTTAGGATGACGGCCAATTCCGGCCTGTCCGGAGTGCTCCCCGCGACCGTGCGGATCCGGGGGGAACGGGGCCGGAGTCGTGGGCGGTCTCCCGGCGCCCGACGTGCATCTTCCACGTACGCGCAAGCAATCTCGGGACAGGGAGATCAGTGATGTCCACCCCCGCACTTCGGACGGGCGAGGCGGCCGCCCGGCCGGTGCCCCTGCTGTCGGTCGTCATACCGATCTACAACGAGCAGGAGGCGCTGCCGCTCACCGTCGCGCGCCTGCGGCCCGTCCTCGACGCGCTCGGCGTCACGTACGAGGTCGTGGGCGTCGACGACGGCAGCACCGATGCCACCGCCGTGATCATGGCCAAGCTCCAGCAGGACTGGCCGGAGTTCCGCAGCGTCCGCTTCGCCCGCAACTCCGGGCACCAGGCGGCGCTCACCGCGGGCATCCACCGGGCCTTCGGGGCATACGTGGTCAGCATCGACGCGGACCTCCAGGACCCTCCGGAGAAGATCACCGAGATGCTCGCGCTCGCCCGCGAACAGAGCCTGGACATCGTCTACGGCGTGCGCGGGGACCGCGGCAGCGACACCTTCTTCAAGCGGGGGACGGCCGGCGCCTACTACTGGCTGATGCGCAGGCTCGTCGGCAAGAACATGCCCAACCAGGCCGGTGACTTCCGGCTGCTCAGCCGGGCCGCCGTCGATGCCCTCAAGGCGCTGCCGGAGCACCAGCCGGTCTACCGCCTGCTGGTCCCGTGGCTCGGCTTCGCCAGCGGCGAGATCGTCTACGTGCGCGAGGAGCGGGTCGCCGGCAGCACCCACTACCCGCTGTCCAAGATGCTGCGGCTGGCCATCGACAGCATCACCAACTTCTCCGCCACCCCGCTGCGGCTGGCCACCTGGCTCGGCCTGCTGAGCTTCGTGGTCTGCGTCGTCCTGGCGGTCTACACGACCGTGGAGTTCGTCGTCGGCTCCACCGTGCCGGGCTGGTCCTCGTTGTTCATCGGCATGCTGTTCATCGGCAGCGTCCAGCTGATCTGCGTCGGGCTGCTCGGCGAGTACGTCGGCCGGATCTACTCCGCCGTCCAGGCCCGCCCCTCCTACTTCGTCGGCTACGACTCCGCGGACGAATGGGCGCCGGCCCGGGCCGGCGCGCCCTCGGAGTACGTCCGCTAACGCCGTTCCGGGCACGGACCGGCGGCCGGTCCGAGCGCCGGCCGGTCGCGCCCCGTCCGTCATCGGCGGAGGACCGGGCGGATCGGACCGGCCGGGCGCGCCGCGCGGACCGCGCCGCCCGGGAGCGCCTGCGGCGGACCCCGGCGGCCGTTTCCGGCCTGCCGGCACGCTATTGTCCCGGAGTGAGCAGAACTACCCTTCGTGGTGAGAACAGTACGGCTGCCCCGGCCCGGCGCGGGCGACTGGTGGCGCTGGACGGCCTTCGCCTGATCGCCGCGCTGATGGTGGTCTTCCACCACTACGTGGGCTTCGGCGGCGGTCCGACCGCCTCGGAGAACGCCTGGGGACGGCCGGTGTCGCAGGTCTTCCACCACGCGTCGGCCTTCGGCGGCTACCTCTGGACGGGGTTCTGCCTCTTCTTCATCATCAGCGGCTTCGTCATCTGCATGAGCAGCTGGGGGCGGGGACTGGGTGACTTCTTCACCTCCCGGGTGATGCGGCTCTACCCTGCCTTCTGGGTCTCGGTGCTCGCCACCACCGCCGTGCTCACACTCTGGCCCGTGGTCCGCAAGCCGCTCGACGCCTACTCGGTGCTCGCCAACATGACCATGCTGGCGGAGCCGCTCGGCTACAAGGTCGTGGATTCGGTCTACTGGACGCTCTGGATCGAGCTGCGCTTCTACCTGCTGTTCGCGCTGGTCGTCTGGAGGGGTGTCACCTACCGGCGGGTGGTGGCCTTCTGCGTGCTGTGGACGGTCGGCGGCCTGGTGTCGGGCAGCGTCAAGATCCCCGGCCTGGAGCTGTTCGCGATGTCCGAGGTCTCCTCGTTCTTCGTGGCCGGGCTGGCGTTCTACCTGATGCACCGGTTCGGGCCGAACCTGCTGCTGTGGGGGATCGTGGTGCTCAGCTGGATCCTCTCGCTGCGCTACGCGGGCGACCACCAGGGGGACCTGACGGGCTATCTCGGCCGGGCACTGCCCAGCTGGCCGGCCCTGTTGCTGGTGACCCTGTCCTACCTGGTGGTGGCGGCGGTGGCGCTCGGCTTCACCGCCCGGATCCAGTGGCGCTGGCTGACCGTCGCAGGCGCGCTCACCTACCCGCTCTACCTGCTGCACGAGTACATCGGCTGGACGGCGATCCGGCTGTTGCGCAACCACGCCCAGCCGTGGGTGGTCGTCGGGGTGGTGACCCTGGGCATGCTCCTGGCGGCGTGGCTGGTGCACCGGCTGATCGAGCGGCCGCTGGCACCGCTGCTCAAGCGCGGCCTGCGGGGGGCCTTCGAGCAGCTCCGGGCGGCCGAGCCGGCCACCGGGGCCCCCCGGGTCGGGGTGCAGGCGCCGGCGGCGGTGACGTCTCAGCAGGACGGTGATCTGGTCGGCGCGGCCCGGCCCGCGCCGTAGGGCCGGAACAGGTCTTCCACGCACGGCCCGGGCGGCCGCAGGACATCCTGCGGCCGCCCGGTCTTTGCGCCCGATCCGTGGTCCGTACCCGACTCGTTCCACGGATCTGGTTATGATCCGTCGGAGGATGGCCCGGCCGATCGTCCCAGCGGGGCCGTGGGGGGTGTCGCACGACCGGTCCGCGCATACTCGGCTGACGGTCGGCGCCCGGGTCCGGACTGTCCGTCGGAAGGAAAGGGGCGTCGTCCAGGTGACGACCGGCTCTGCGGTTTTGAGCAAGGACACGGGGGCGGGGCCGGGTGGGCTCCCGGCCCGTGGCGGGGAATCCGGTGCGGGCCGCGAGCCCGTCCGGGGTGACGACGCGGGGCCCCGGCGGCTGCCGGTGCTCGCCATGGCGCTGGCGTTCTCCTGGCTGGTGCCGCTCGGGCTCGACCTGGTGCACCTGGACGTGGTGCTGCTCCCGGTCCTGGTCCTGGGCGTCGGCAGCCTGCTCCGGGTGGGCGGCGGCCTGCTGGACCGCGTGGTGGTGGCGGCGTTCGTCGTCTGCGGCGCGGTGATGGGCCTCGGCCTGCTGTTCTCCGTGTGGCCGTGGGGCCTCGCCCCGGTGCCCGGGGTCGGCCTGATGCTGACGATCCTCTCGTTCACCGGCTGGCTGGCCCGCCGACGGCCGAGCCTGCCCCGGCGCTTTCGCGGGTCCGATCTGCTGGTGGTGGGCACCGGCGCGGTGATGTGGCACTACCTGCACCATCCGCTGATCGGGAAGTCCGCGGCCGAGCGGCTGGGGTACTTCCTGTCCTCCGAGGACCGGATGGGGCACTTCTCCTACTTCGACGGCATCCACCAGGTCGGCGGCTACGCGTTCCTGCACCAGGAGGCCGCGCGGAGCTTCATGATGACCCCGGCCGAGGCGGTCTACCCGCAGGGTTCGCACTTCCTGCTGGCCTGGATCGACGTACTTGTCCGCTCCTCGACCGACGCCGGGCCCGGGCTCGGTGCGGTGAACCGGTACTTCCTGTACGTCCTGGCCGCCAACGCCCTGCTCTGCGCGGCCATGGTCTGGGCGGCCCGCTGGATCGGCGGGCCCCGTCTACGGGGCTGGCGCTCGGCCGCCGTCTGCGCCACCGTCGCGGGCCTGTTGCTTCCGGGCCTGATGCTGCAGCTGGTCCAGCGCGGCTTCGACTCCGAGATCGTCGGGCTGCTCTTCCTCGCCGTCGCCGTCGCCCTGCTGGTGCGGCCGGCGATGCGGACGGCCGAGTTCGCCCTGGTGTCGGCGGCCGCCCTGATCACGGTCAGCTACGTCTACAACCTCTACGGCGTCCTGGTCGGGGTCGCCCTGCTCGCCACCAGCGTGGTGCACCGTCGGCGGTTCGCCCGGTGGCGGTGGCGGCTGTACGCCGGGCAGGTCGCGGCGCTGGCGGTCGCGGCGCTGCCGAGCGTGCTGTCGGTGCTGTCCAAGTTGGACGTCGCCAAGACCTCCAACCTGGCGGGCCCGATGGCCGCCGCCGACCGGGTGGTGCTGATCGGCTGTGCGCTGGCCGCGCTACTGGCCGCCGCGCTGCCGAAGAACCGCAGGACCGGCAGCGGGCAGGCCGTTCTGCTCACCCTGCTCGGCGTGGCCGCGACGCTCGCGGTCTTCGGCTGGTGGCAGATGCGCACCATCGGCTACTACTCGTACTACTTCGAGAAGCTCGCGATGGCCGGGATGGTGATCGCCATGATCGGTCTCGGTACGGTCGGGCTGCTGCTCGACCCGGCCGAGCGGACACGTGGCCCACGCATCCGCCGGCGACTCGACCGGGCTCTCCTCTCCGGTCTGGCGACCGCCGCCGCACTGAGCCTGTTCGGCTACGTCCAGTGGGGCGTCCCCTCGCCGCAGGGTCCCCTGTCGAAGGCGGAGCCCTCCGCGTACTTCAACAGCGCCACGGTCAAGTGGGGCAAGGGCGGGACCGTCAGCAACACGGCCGCCGCGACCAGGACGTTCGCCACCAGGGACCTCGCGCGGGTGCCGAGCGGCCACCCGGTCATCACGCTCTACGGCAACGACGGGTACCAGAACCTGAACAGCACCTTCATGGCCCAACTGCTGACCCGTCAGGCCGGTGCCATGGTGGGGCTCTACGAGACCTACTACGTCAAGATCGGCGGCCCCGCGCAGGCGGAGACCGACTACCAGGAGGCGCTGGCGCACCTGCGCAGCGCCGTCGCGAGCTGCTCGACCGCGCCCACCGTCCTGGTCGGCGACCCGGCGGTGGCGGCGAGGCTGAGGCACGACCTCGCGGACGGGGGCAGCGTCGCCACGGTCCTCGACGCCCCGCTCGGCTGACCCGCCCACGCGCAGGAGGACGGCGCCCCGGCGGGGCGCCGTCCTCCTGGAAGCCTGCGGTGCGGGTCAGCCCTGCTCGGTGTTCAGCGAGCGGGTGAACTCCCGGCACGCGTCGTACTCCGGCAGCAGGCCGGTGGCGATCGCGTCGGCGAGCGAGGGCGCGGCCTCGTCGCGGGCCGAGAGCAGGGGCGTGTCGGCCGGCCACTCGATGCCGAGGTCCGGGTCGAGCGGGTGGACGGAGTGCTCTCCGGTCGGGTTGTACGTCTCCGAGCAGAGGTAGGAGAGCGTCGCGTCGTCGGAGAGCGCGCAGAAGCCGTGACCGAGGCCCTCGGGGATGTAGACGGCGCGGCGGTCGGTGTCGTCCAGCCGGACGCCCTCCCAGCGGCCGAAGGTGGGGGAGCCCACCCGCAGGTCCACGATGACGTCGAGCACGGCGCCGCGCACGCAGGTCACGTACTTGGCCTGGCCGCGCGGCACGTCGGCGAAGTGGATGCCTCGCACCACACCGCGCGAGGAGACCGAGAGGTTCGCCTGCGCGAGGCGCAGCGGGTGGCCGACGACCTCGGCCAGCCGGTCGAAGCGGTACCACTCGGTGAACATGCCGCGCGGGTCGCCGTGCAGCTGCGGGGTGACCTCGATGAGGCCCTCGATGCCCAGTTCGCGGAACTTCACAGCGCGTTCTCCTCGTCCAGCAGTGCCACCAGGTACTGGCCGTAGCCGCTCTTCAGCAGCGGCTCGGCGAGCTCGCGCAGCTGCGCGGCGTCGATCAGGCCGGCCCGCCAGGCGGCCTCCTCGATGCATCCGATCTTGAAGCCCTGACGCTCCTCGATGACCCGGACGAACTCCGAGGCCTGCACCATCGAGACGAAGGTGCCGGTGTCCAGCCAGGCGGTGCCGCGGTCCAGGATGGTGACGTTCAGCTCACCCTTCTGGAGGTAGGCGTCGTTCACCGCCGTGATCTCCAGCTCGCCGCGCGCGCTCGGTTCGAGGCCGCGGGCGATCTCGACCACCTGGTTGTCGTAGAAGTACAGCCCGGGAACGGCGTAGCGCGACTTGGGCCGCTCGGGCTTCTCCTCGATGGAGATCGCCTGGCCGTTCTCGTCGAACTCCACCACGCCGTAGGCGGTCGGGTCGGCCACCGGGTAGGCGAAGACCCGGCCGCCGGTGGAGTCGGTGTGCTCGGCCAGGCGGGTGCCGAGGCCGCTGCCGTGGAAGATGTTGTCGCCCAGGATCAGGGCCACGGACTCGTCGCCGATGAAGTCGGCGCCGAGCACGAAGGCCTGGGCGATGCCCTCCGGCCGCTCCTGGACGGCGTACTCCAGGCGCAGGCCGAGCTGCGAGCCGTCACCGAGCAGACGCTCGAACTGCTCCCGGTCGGCGGGGGTCGTGATGATGAGGATCTCGCTGATCCCCGCCATCACGAGCGTCGAGAGGGGGTAGTAGATCATCGGCTTGTCGAAGACGGGGAGCAGCTGCTTCGAGACTGCTCGGGTCAGTGGCCACAGACGCGATCCGGTGCCGCCCGCCAAGAGAATTCCACGCATGCGAGCACCCTATGTGAGAGCGGGGGTGCCCCGAGGCCCGGGTCGGTGGCCCCGGACGGCCGAAGGTAGACTGCGCACCACTATGCGCATCCTCGTGACCGGCGGTGCCGGCTTCATCGGTTCAGAATTCGTCCGTCAGCTGCTGGGAGCGGACGCCGCGGCCCAGATCACGGTCTTCGACAAGCTCACCTACTCGGGTGTCGAGGCAAACCTGGAGTCCGTCGCCGGCCACAGCGGCTACTCCTTCGTCAAGGGCGACATCTGCGACGCCGAGGCCGTCGACCAGGTCATGCCCGGCCACGACGTGGTCGTCCACTTCGCCGCCGAGTCGCACGTCGACCGGTCGATCGCGGGCGCGGGCCCGTTCGTGCTGACCAACGTGGTCGGCACCCAGGTCCTGCTGGACGCGGCGCGCAAGCACGCCGTCGGCCGTTTCGTGCACGTCTCCACCGACGAGGTGTACGGCTCGATCAGCGAGGGCTCCTGGACGGAGGAGTGGCCGCTGGTGCCGAACTCCCCGTACTCGGCCTCCAAGGCCGCCTCCGACCTGCTGGCGCTGGCCTACCACCGCACCCACGGCATGGACGTGGTGGTCACCCGCTGCTCCAACAACTACGGGCACTACCAGTTCCCGGAGAAGGTCATCCCGCTCTTCACCACCAACCTGATCGACGGCAAGAAGGTGCCGCTGTACGGGGACGGCGGCAACGTCCGGGACTGGCTGCACGTCTCGGACCACTGCCGGGCCATCGAGCTGGTGATGCGCGGCGGCCGCGCCGGGCACGTCTACAACATCGGCGGCGGCACCGAGGCGACCAACAAGGAGCTCACCGGCCTGCTGCTGGAGGCCGCCGGGGCCGGCTGGGACATGGTCGAGCACGTCGAGGACCGCAAGGGCCACGACCTGCGCTACTCGATCGACATCAGCAAGATCCGCGAGGAGCTCGGCTACGAGCCGCAGGTCCGCTTCGAGGACGGCCTCGCCGCGACCATCGCCTGGTACCGCGAGAACCGCGCCTGGTGGGAGCCGCTGAAGACGAAGGCGGCCCTGGCCAAGTGACCGCGAACCCGTCCGGCACGGTCCGCTGGCTCGTCACCGGCGCGGCCGGCATGCTCGGCCAGGACCTGCTGTCGCTGCTCGGCGCAGACGACTCGGCCGAGGTGACCGCCCTGCGGCGGGCCGACCTCGACATCACCGACGCAGCGGCCGTACTGGCCGCCGTCGAGGGCCACGACGTGGTCGTGAACTGCGCCGCCTGGACGGACGTCGACGGTGCGGAGAGCGCCGAGGAGGCCGCCACCGCCGTCAACGGCACCGGCGTGCGCCACCTCGCGGCGGCCTGCGCGAAGACCGGCGCCCGTCTGCTGCACGTCTCCACCGACTACGTGCTGGCCGGCGACGCCGCCGTGCCGTACTCGGAGGACACCCCGACCGCGCCGGTCAACGCCTACGGCCGCAGCAAGCTGGCCGGCGAGCAGGCCGTCGCGGAGCTGCTGCCGCAGAGCGGCTTCACCGTCCGGACGGCCTGGCTGTACGGCCAGCACGGGCCGAACTTCGTCGCCACCATGCTCCGGCTCGCCGCCCAGCGGCCGAGCCTGGACGTGGTCGACGACCAGCACGGACAGCCGACCTGGTCGTACGCGCTGGCCCGGCAGCTGGCCGCGCTCGGCCGCGCCGCCCTGGCCGGGCAGGCTCCCGCCGGGGTCTACCACGGCACCGCGAGCGGCCGGACCACCTGGCTCGGGCTGGCCCGCGAGACCTACCGGCTGAGCGGCCTCGACCCGGAGCGGATCCGTCCGACCACCTCCGAGGCGTTCGTGCGGCCCGCCGTGCGCCCGTCCTTCAGCGTGCTCGCGCACGACCGCTGGGCGCAGGCCGGTCTGGAGCCCCTGGCCGACTGGCACGAGCAGCTCGCCGAGGCGCTGGCCACCCCCGTGTTCACCGAACTGGCCGAAGCGGCCCGGACCACCGAGAGCGGCAGACCTCAGTGAAGAATCCGCTGACCAAGGTGGCCGCCGCGCTACCGCCGGGAACCCTGGCGGTGGCCGGCGGCACCGTGGTGCTCGGCGCCGCGTCGTACATCCACCTCGGCGTCGCCGGCCACAGCCTGTCGGTCGACGACATGGCCAACGTCTCACTGCTGTGGACGATCGTGATGTCCATCGGCATCGGCGTCTTCTTCCCCATCGAGCAGGAGCTCACCCGGATCGTCGCGGCCCGCGCGGCGCTCGGTCACGGCGCCGGCCCCGTGCTGCGCCGTGCCGCCCTGCTCACCGGGGCGATCCTCGGCGTGACCCTGCTGGCGCTGTTCGCCGCGGCCGGCCCGATCGCCGACGGGCTCTTCCACGGCGACCGCTCCCTGGTCGCCGCCCTCGGCGGCGCCTTCGCGGGCATGGCCGCCTGCTACCTCACCCGGGGCGTGCTGGCCGGCCTCGGCCGGTTCGTCGCCTACGGCACCCAGCTCGGGATCGACGGCGGCCTGCGGATCGCGCTGGCCGCGGCCTGCGCGCTCCTGGGCGTGCACTCGGCGCTGGCCTTCAGCCTGATCCTCTCCGTCGCGCCGCTGGTCGCCGTCCTGGCCACCCTGCCCACCCTGCTGCGGGCGGTGAAGCCGGGACCGGTCATCCCCTGGCGGGAGCTCTGCGGCGGCCTCGGCCTGCTGATCTGCTCCACTCTGCTGTCCCAGGTGGTGGTCAACGCCGCGGTGCTCAGCACCAAGCTGCTCGCGCCGTCCGACTCGGCGCTGATCGCCGCACTGCTCAACGCCCTGGTGCTGGCGAGGGTCCCGCTGTTCGTCTTCGGGTCGCTGCAGGCCTCACTGCTGAACGGCCTCTCGGCGGCCGTCGCGGTCGGCGACAAGGCGGCCTTCTCGGGCATGCTGCGCCGGATCGCCGCCGTCGTGGGCCTGCTCGGCGTGCTCGGCGGCGTCCCCGCGGTGGTGCTGGGCCCGTGGCTGATCCAGGTGCTCTTCGGCGCCCAGCCGGTGCTCGGCTGCCTCGACTTCTTCTGGATGTCGGCCGGCACCGTGGCGTACATGTTCGCGATGGTCCTCGGCCAGGCGCTGATGGTACTGAAGCGACACAACCTCCAGCTGCTCTGCTGGGCGGTCGGCACGCTGGTCCTGATCGGCGTCACCTTCGCCCCCGGCGAGGTTGCCACCCGTGTGACTCTCGCTTACGCGCTCGGGTCGGTCGCCACCGTGGTCGGTATGCTGGCAGCCCTCAAGCGCAGCTTTCCCGGTGCGACCGCCGGTTCCTCCGCGCAGAGCGCGCAGGCGCCCGCCCCGAGCCCGCTGGGTGTCGGCGGGGCCGGCACGTGAGCGCCCCCGCCCCTGACATAGAGCCTGCCGCACCTGCGCGCGGGCCGTACCCCGATCATGGAGTCCCCGTGTCCCAGTACGACGATGTCTGGCTGGTGATCCCGGCCTACAACGAAGGCCAGGTGATCGCCGACGTTGTTGAGGGAGCCCGCAAGACGTTCCCGAACATCGTCGTGGTCGACGACGGCAGCGCGGACGACTCCGCGAAGCACATCATGACCACCGGTGCCCACCTGGTGCGGCATCCGGTCAACCTGGGCCAGGGCGCGGCGCTGCAGACCGGTCTGGCGTACGCGCTGGCCCAGCCGGGCGCCCAGTACTTCGCCACCTTCGACGCGGACGGGCAGCACCAGACCGTCGACGTCGAGAAGATGGTCGCCCTGCTCCGGGCGGACGAGGCCGACGTGGTCCTCGGCTCCCGCTTCATCGAGCAGAACGGCCAGGTGCCGTGGATCAAGCGGGTCGTGCTGCGCACCGCCGCGGCCGTCAGCCCCACCGCGCGCAAGCTCAAGCTCACCGACTCGCACAACGGTCTGCGGGTGCTCAACCGCGAGGCCGCGTCCCGGCTGCGGATCACCATGAACGGTATGGCGCACGCCTCGGAGATCGTCGGCTTCCTGGCCGGCGCCGACCTCCGGGTCGCCGAGATCCCGGTCGACATCCTGTACACCGACTACTCGCGCGCCAAGGGTCAGTCCCTGATCAACGGCGTCAACATCATCTTCGACATCTCGTTGCGGGAGCGTGGCCGCCGATGAACTACCTCTGGATCCAGCTGCTCCTCATCGCGGGTGCGGTGACCCTGGCCTTCATCTTCATCCGCCGCTGGGACGCCGCCAACACCCGTGCCTGGAAGCGCATCGCCTTCTCGGTGTTCGTGGTCGTGAACATCTACGCGGTGCTGCGCCCGACCGACGTGACGTGGGTCGCCCACAAGCTCGGCGTCGGCCGCGGCACCGACCTGGTGCTGTACGTGATGGTCCTGGCGATGGGCTTCCTGACGCTCAACACCTTCCTGCGCTTCCGCTCGCTGGAGAAGAAGCTCACCGACCTGGCCCGGACCGTCGCGATCAACGAGGGCGCCCGGCTGAACGACGAGCGCTTCGACGTGGACGCCACCGCTCCCGCGCCGGCCGACGCGAAGGTGTGACCCGGTGACCACGTTCGAGTTCATGCTGCCGTACTACGGCGACGTGGGGCTCATGCAGGACGCGGTCCGCAGCGTCCTGGCGCAGACCGACCCCGACTTGCGCCTCGTGGTGGTGGACGACGGCAAGGAGCCCGAGGTCCCCGGCTGGTTCGAGAGCCTGGGTGACCACCGGGTCCGCTACCTGCGCAACGAGCGGAACCTCGGCATCACCAAGAACTTCCAGAAGTGCGTCGAGCTGTCCGAGGCCGACCAGGTGGTCATCATGGGCTGCGACGACCTGTTGCACCCGCACTACCTGGAGACCGTCCGGGCGCTGGTCGAGGCCCACCCCGGCGTCGGCATGGTCCAGCCCGGCGTCGAGGTGATCGACGGCGCGGGCGTGGTCACCGCGGGGCTCGCGGACAACACCAAGCGGCGGATCTACGCGCCGAACGTCCCCGGCCGCCGGCTGATGGGCGGGGAGGAGCTGGCCGCCAGCGTGCTGCGCGGGAACTGGCTGTACTTCCCGTCGATCTGCTGGCGCGGGGAGGCCCTGCGCGCGGTCAACTTCCGCGACGACTACTCGGTGATCCAGGACCTCGCCCTGGTGGTGGACCTGCTGGAGCTCGGCGAGCAGATGGTGGTGGACAACACCACCACCGTCTTCCAGTACCGCCGCCACGCGGTCAGCGAGTCCTCCGTCCAGGCGTTCTCGGGGACCCGCTTCGCCGAGGCCGAGCGCTACTTCGCCGCGGTGGCCGAGCGGATGGACGCGCGCGGCTGGCCGAAGGCCGCCCGGGCGGCGCGTTTCCACAGCGCCTCCCGCCTGCACGCCCTCACCATGCTCCCGGGCGCCCTTCGCCGCGGGCACCGCGAGGGCGTACGGACGCTGGCCCGGCACGCCCTCACCCCGGGGCAGCGCAGCACGGTCTGAGCGCACGCCGGGCCGCCCGGCCCGATCCGGCGCGCCGGTCCGCCCCTGCCGGGCGGGCCGGCGCCCGGGCGCCCGGCGGGGCGGACGGCCGGGATCGAACGCCCGCCCGATACCATCGCCTGACCGGGAGCCGTACCCGATCGGCGCGGCGGCCCGGCGGGTTCCTCGGGGGAGACCGGCCCGGCACCCCGCTTGCTACCGTGGCGACCGGACCATGGTGACGACCGTACGGCCCACGACGGCGGGTCCGCGCTCCCCGCGCCCGGATGGCCCCTGCTCCTCGCGTGACACGGGCCGACGCGGAGCGCCCGGCTCACAAATCGCGGTGACGCCGCGCGACAGAAGTGGACTGACATGACGGATCTGGCCTCTGACGTGGTCGGTGACGCCGGCGCCGTGGCGGCTGCCGGCCCGACTGCCGCCACCGGCCCGCGGAGCCGGCCGTGGTACTCCCGACGGTGGGTGCTCGCCGGCGCCGAGGCCGTCGTCAGCGTGGCGGCGGCACTCGGCTTCGCCTACCTGTGCCGGCACATCAGCGTCAACCCGCTGAACCGGATCGGCCAGGTGAGCGGGCTCGCCAAGATCCAGCAGTACGCGGCGATCCTCGGCCTGCCGGTGCTCGCGGTGCTGGTGTACACCGCCTACCGCGGTCGGCTCGCCCGCCACCAGGTGGTCCAGCGGCTGGCCTGCGCGGCCGTCGCCGGCCTGTCGACCGGCGTGGTGGCCGGCGGTGTGGTCGTCGCGCTGCGCGGGACGCCCTGGCCGCTCGGCGGCCAGGAGGGCGACCCCAGCGTGCTGGTCGACATGGCGACGTACATGATGCACGGCAAGGGCCTGCCCGGCGTCTACCCGCCCGGGTTCCCGGCCGTGATGGCCGCCTGGTCGGAGATCCGCTACGGCGGGGTCGGCGGGGCGGGCTACGCCCTGCACGACCTGCAGATCGTGTTCAGCGCGCTGGTCGGCCCGATGAGCTACCTCGCCTGGCGCCTGGTGCTGCGGCCGTTCTGGGCGGCGCTGATCGCGGTGCCGGCGGCCGTCGTGTTCCTCGACCCGATCCGGCCGTACAGCCACGTCGTGATGATCATGCTGGTCCCGCTGCTGGCGGCCTGCCTGCGGGAGCTCCGCCGGGCCGGTGACCTTCCGCTGCGGTCCGCCGCGCTGCGCGGCCTGGCCTTCGGCGTCACCTTCGGCCTGCTCTTCCTCTGGTACTCCGGCTGGTACCTCTGGTCGGCCCCGGGGATCGGTGTGCTGGCCCTGTTCGTGTTCCCGTGGCGGCGCGGGCGCCGCGCGGTCCGGCAGGCGGCCGTCTTCGTCGGGGTGACGCTGCTGAGCGCCGGCCTGGTGGGGGCTCCGCTGCTGTACCAGCTGGTCGAGCTGGGCGCGGACAGCCCCGACCGGTACGCCTACATCACCACCTACGTCGATCCGACCTACGTGCTCGGCTGGATGTCCGACCGTGACGGCAGCCTCACCTTCCAGACCTGGCCGGTCTCCGGCGAGCTGGCCGGCCAGACCGGGTTCGCGCTGCTGCTGCTGGCCGGTGTCGGCCTCGGCATCGGTCTGGGTCTGAAGCACATCGCGGTCCGCACGGCGGCGGCGGCCCTGGTCAGCGCGTGGCTGCTGCGGTTCTGGTTCGCCTCGCACATGGCGCACGACCAGGCCATCCAGCTCTACCCGCGGACGACCTGGATCATCATGTACTCACTGATGATCCTCGCGGTCCTCGGGCTGATGTCGCTCGTCCACCGCACCACCCGCTTCGGTGACCGCACCCTGGCCTCGCTCCCGGCGACGGGCGGCGCGACCCGGCTGGTGCCGAGGCGCGCGATGCGCCAGCTGGCGGCGGGCATGGTCTGCGCGCTCGCGCTCTTCGCCACCATGGGCGCCTCCTGGTCGGTCAACCGCTACATGCCCGCGGACCAGTCGACGGACACGATGGGTCTGGACGCCTGGCGGGCGCACACCATCAAGAAGCCGGACGGCAGTTGCCCGAAGTTCTCGCCGGTCGCCAAGTGCGCCGACATCATCACCAAGGACTGGGCGCCCAAGCCGGACACCGGGCAGCTCTGGTGCGCGGGCATCCAGCCGGAGGAGTGGAAGGCGGTCTGCGGCCGCACGGCGCCCTGGCTGGACGACGCCAAGAAGTAGCGCCGCCCGCGGGGCGGAGGTTTGAATCGGGGCCGACGGGGGAGATCCCGTCGGCCCCGATTGGCGTATCGACCGCGAGCTGTGGCAGTATGTCCAAGTTGCTCGGTTGAGTGCCGATGCTGCGCGCCTCCCGCCGGGAGGACCGGAAGCGAGTCCCATGTACTCGTCGTTCCCGTGATGGCCGTTCATGTGTTCACGTGCTTTTTGTGAATGCAGTGGTGTGTAAGCGACACCGCGGCAGCTGCGGGGCGGACGTACGGGAATCTTCCGGGAAGCGTGAGCAGGGTCTCGACCCGGCGCCTGGTGGGTGCAAGACCTACCGACCGTGGAGAAGTCCGCAGGAAGTGATTCCTGTTGGATTTTTTGCAAGCGCGAGGGCGACACGCCCGACCGCGTGGGTCGGAAGGCAACCACCCAGGGGCGCCACCGGACCAATCCACCCGGATGAATCCGGCCGTAGAAGCATCAGTCGACACAAAGGACTACTGAGTAGCCATGGCGGGACAGAAGATCCGCATCCGGCTCAAGGCCTACGACCACGAGGTGATTGACTCCTCGGCGAAGAAGATCGTCGAGACCGTCATTCGCACTGGTGCGCAGGTCGCGGGCCCGGTGCCGCTGCCCACTGAGAAGAACGTCTACTGCGTCATCCGCTCGCCGCACAAGTACAAGGACTCGCGCGAGCACTTCGAGATGCGCACCCACAAGCGTCTGATCGACATCCTCGACCCGACCCCGAAGACCGTTGACTCGCTGATGCGCCTCGACCTTCCGGCCGGCGTCGACATCGAGATCAAGCTCTGAGAGGCGCGACGAAGATGGCAAAGCAGATTAAGGGCATCCTGGGCGAGAAGCTCGGCATGACCCAGGTCTGGGACGAGAACAACCGGATCGTTCCGGTGACCGTCGTCAAGGCCGGGCCCAATGTCGTGACCCAGGTCCACACCGCTGATGGCACCGGCTACGACGCCGTGCAGATCGGTTTCGGCGAGATCGACCCCCGCAAGGTGAACAAGCCCCTCGCGGGTCACTTCGCCAAGGCCGGTGTCACCCCGCGCCGCCACCTGGTCGAGCTCCGTACCTCGGATGCGTCCGAGTACACCCTCGGCCAGGAGATCACCGCTGAGCTGTTCGAGGCGGGTGTCAAGGTCGACGTGACCGGCACCTCCAAGGGCAAGGGCTTCGCCGGTGTCATGAAGCGTCACAACTTCAAGGGCCTCGGCGCCGGTCACGGCGTGCAGCGCAAGCACCGTTCGCCCGGCTCGATCGGTGGCTGCGCCACCCCGGGTCGCGTGTTCAAGGGCATGAAGATGGCCGGCCGGATGGGCCACGAGCGCGTGACCACCCAGAACCTGACCGTCCACGCCGTTGACGCGGAGAAGGGGCTGCTCCTGATCAAGGGCGCAATCCCGGGTCCGAACGGCGGCCTCGTCCTCGTCCGCACCGCGGCGAAGGGGCTGTGAGGATATGAGCACCATTGACATCCTGTCGCCCTCGGGTGACAAGGCCGGCAGCCTGGAGCTGCCCGCTGAGATCTTCGACGCCAAGGTCAGCATCCCGCTGATGCACCAGGTCGTCGTCGCTCAGCTCGCCGGCGCCCGCCAGGGCACCCACTCGACCAAGCGTCGTGGCGAGGTCCGAGGCGGCGGCCGCAAGCCGTACCGCCAGAAGGGCACCGGCCGCGCCCGCCAGGGCTCGACCCGCGCGCCGCAGTTCGTCGGCGGTGGTGTCGTCCACGGCCCGAAGCCGCGTGACTACTCGCAGCGGACCCCGAAGAAGATGATCGCCGCCGCTCTGCGTGGCGCGCTCACCGACCGGGCCCGTCACAGCCGCATCCACGTCATCACCGACGTGGTCGCTGTTGAGGCGCCGTCGACCAAGGCCGCCAAGGGTCTGTTCGGCAAGATCACCGAGCGCAAGAACATCCTCCTCGTCGTCGAGCGTGCCGACGAGCTGGGTCTCAAGAGCGCCCGCAACCTGCCGAACGTCCACATCCTGGACGCCGGTCAGCTGAACACCTACGACGTGCTCGTCTCCGACGACGTGGTCTTCACCCAGGCCGCCTTCGAGCGTTTCGTGGCGGGTCCCGCCGCGTCCGCCAAGGCTGTGGCTGCTGAGGGCGAGCTCGAAGGGAGCGCCGCCTGATGGCTGCAGAGATCACGAGCAAGACGTTCACGGACCCCCGTGACGTTCTGGTGAAGCCGGTCATCTCCGAGAAGAGCTACGCGCTCCTCGACGAGAACAAGTACACGTTCGTCGTGTCGCCGGGCGCCAACAAGACCCAGATCAAGCAGGCCGTCGAGGCGGTCTTCTCGGTCAAGGTCGAGTCGGTCAACACGCTCAACCGTCAGGGCAAGCGCAAGCGCTCCAAGACGGGCTTTGGCAAGCGCAAGGACACCAAGCGCGCCATCGTGACGCTGGCCGAGGGCAACCGCATCGACATCTTCGGGGGTCCGGTCTCCTAACGGAGACTCGGAATCTCGATAAGGACGAGGACGAGAGAGCCAAATGGGCATCCGCAAGTACAAGCCGACTACGCCGGGCCGTCGTGGCTCCAGCGTGGCCGACTTCGTAGAGATCACGCGGTCCACGCCGGAGAAGTCGCTGGTTCGCCCCCTGCACAGCAAGGGCGGCCGTAACAACGCCGGTCGTATCACCGCTCGCCACCAGGGTGGCGGACACAAGCGCGCCTACCGCGTGATCGACTTCCGTCGTCACGACAAGGACGGCGTGCCGGCCAAGGTCGCTCACATCGAGTACGACCCCAACCGCACTGCGCGCATCGCGCTCCTGCACTACGCGGACGGCGAGAAGCGCTACATCATCGCCCCGCGCGGTGTCGGCCAGGGCGACCGGATTGAGAACGGCCCCGCGGCCGACATCAAGCCCGGCAACAACCTGCCGCTGCGCAACATCCCGGTCGGTACCACCATCCACGCGGTGGAGCTGCGTCCCGGCGGCGGTGCCAAGATGGCCCGCTCCGCCGGTGCCGGCATCCAGCTGCTGGCGCGTGAGGGCAAGATGGCGCACCTGCGCATGCCCTCCGGTGAGATCCGCCTGGTGGACGCGCGCTGCCGCGCGACCGTCGGCGAGGTCGGCAACGCCGAGCAGTCGAACATCAACTGGGGCAAGGCCGGCCGTATGCGCTGGAAGGGCGTTCGCCCGACCGTGCGTGGTGTGGCCATGAACCCGATCGACCACCCGCACGGTGGTGGTGAGGGTAAGACCTCCGGTGGTCGCCACCCGGTCTCGCCGTGGGGCCAGAAGGAGGGTCGCACTCGTAGCCCGAAGAAGGCTTCGAACGCTCTCATCGTGCGCCGCCGCAAGACCAACAAGAAGCGCTAGGAGCAGGTCAGATGCCGCGCAGTCTCAAGAAGGGCCCCTTCATCGACGGCCACCTTCTCAAGAAGGTGGACGCGCAGAACGAGGCGGGTACCCAGAACGTCATCAAGACCTGGTCCCGTCGCTCCGTGATCTTCCCGGCCATGCTCGGCCACACGATCGCGGTTCACGATGGCCGTAAGCACGTCCCGGTGTTCGTCACCGAGTCGATGGTCGGCCACAAGCTCGGCGAGTTCGCGCCGACGCGTACCTTCCGCGGTCACGTCAAGGACGACCGCAAGTCGAAGCGTCGCTAGTCGCCAGCGAGATTACCGACTCAATGACTTACACCAGCAAGGGGACAACCATGGAAGCCAGGGCCCAGGCGCGGTACATCCGCGTCACGCCCATGAAGGCCCGCCGCGTGGTGGACCTCATCCGTGGCCTGAACGCCACGGAGGCCCAGGCGGTCCTGCGTTTCGCTCCGCAGGCCGCTACCGTGCCGGTCGGCAAGGTGCTCGACAGCGCCATTGCCAACGCCGTGCACAACTACAACCACAACAACGTGGACGACCTCGTCATCAGCGAGGCGTACGTTGACGAGGGCCCGACCCTGAAGCGGTTCCGGCCGCGCGCCCAGGGCCGTGCCTACCGGATCCGCAAGCGGACCAGCCACATCACCGTGGTCGTCAGCAGCAAGGAAGGGACCCGGTAATGGGCCAGAAGGTTAACCCGCACGGGTTCCGCCTCGGCATCAGCACGGACTTCAAGTCCCGCTGGTACGCCGACAAGCTGTACTCGGACTACGTCAAGGAAGACGTTGCCATTCGTCGCATGATGACGAAGGGCATGGAGCGCGCCGGCATCTCGAAGGTTGAGATCGAGCGCACCCGCGACCGCGTCCGGGTCGACATCCACACCGCTCGCCCCGGCATCGTCATCGGTCGCCGTGGCACCGAGGCCGACCGCATCCGCGGCGACCTCGAGAAGCTGACCGGCAAGCAGGTCCAGCTGAACATCCTCGAGGTCAAGAACCCCGAGCTGGACGCCCAGCTCGTGGCTCAGGGCGTCGCGGAGCAGCTGTCCTCGCGCGTCTCCTTCCGTCGTGCCATGCGCAAGAGCATGCAGGGCACCATGAAGTCGGGCGCCAAGGGCATCAAGGTCCAGTGCTCCGGTCGTCTCGGCGGCGCCGAGATGAGCCGTTCGGAGTTCTACCGCGAGGGTCGTGTGCCGCTGCACACCCTTCGTGCGAACGTCGACTACGGCTTCTTCGAGGCCAAGACGACCTTCGGCCGTATCGGCGTGAAGGTCTGGATCTACAAGGGCGACGTCAAGAACATCGCCGAGGTCCGCGCTGAGAACGCTGCTGCCCGCTCGGGCAACCGTCCGGCCCGCAACGACGCCCGCCCCGCGCGTGGCGGCGAGCGCGGTGGCCGTGGCGGCGAGCGCGGTGGCGCACGTGGTGGCGCCCGTCGTCCCCAGAACACCGAGGCTTCGGCCGCGGCTGTGACGGAGACGCCGGCTGCCGAGAGCACCGGAACGGAGGCCTGACCGACATGCTGATCCCCCGTCGGGTCAAGCACCGCAAGCAGCACCACCCCAAGCGCCGTGGCGCTGCCAAGGGTGGCACCGAGCTCGCCTTCGGCGAGTACGGCATCCAGGCCGTCACCCCGGCCTACGTGACGAACCGGCAGATCGAGTCCGCTCGTATCGCCGTCACCCGTCACATCAAGCGTGGCGGCAAGGTCTGGATCAACATCTACCCGGACCGCCCGCTCACCAAGAAGCCGGCCGAGACCCGCATGGGTTCCGGTAAGGGTTCGCCCGAGTGGTGGATCGCGAACGTGCACCCGGGTCGGGTCATGTTCGAGCTGTCGTACCCCAACGAGAAGGTGGCTCGTGAGGCGCTGACCCGCGCAGCTCACAAGCTCCCGATGAAGTGCCGGATCATCCGGCGCGAGGCAGGTGAGAGCTGATGTCGGCCGGCACCAAGGCTGCTGACCTCCGCGAGCTGGACAACGAGGGTCTCGTTGCCAAGCTCCGTGAGGCCAAGGAGGAGCTGTTCAACCTCCGCTTCCAGGCGGCGACCGGGCAGCTCGACAACCACGGACGGCTCAAGCTCGTCCGTAAGGACATCGCGCGGATCTACACCCTGATGCGCGAGCGCGAGCTGGGCATCGAGACGGTGGAGAACGCCTGATGACTGAGAACACCACCAACGAAGAGACGCGCGGTTTCCGCAAGACCCGTGAGGGTCTCGTCGTCAGCGACAAGATGGACAAGACCGTCGTCGTCGCCGTCGAGGACCGCGTCAAGCACGCTCTGTACGGCAAGGTCATCCGCCGTACGAACAAGCTGAAGGCGCACGACGAGGCAAACGCCTGCGGCATCGGCGACCGGGTCCTCCTCGCGGAGACCCGCCCGCTGTCCGCGACGAAGCGCTGGCGCGTCGTCGAGATCCTCGAGAAGGCCAAGTAACGAAGTTGATGCGGTACGGCCGTATGTGCACCGGGCCCCTCGCGGGCGCCGGTGTGAGCAGCGGCCGGCCCGTCAGCTCTCGTTGACGATCAGGAGAAAGCTGTGATCCAGCAGGAGTCGCGACTGCGTGTCGCCGACAACACGGGCGCGAAGGAAATCCTTTGCATCCGCGTTCTCGGTGGCTCCGGTCGTCGCTACGCCGGTATCGGGGACGTCATTGTCGCGACCGTCAAGGACGCGATCCCCGGTGGCTCGGTGAAGAAGGGTGATGTCGTCAAGTGCGTCATCGTCCGCACCGTGAAGTCGCGCCGTCGCCCCGACGGTTCGTACATCCGGTTCGACGAGAACGCCGCGGTTGTTCTGAAGAACACCGATGGTGACCCCCGTGGAACCCGCATCTTCGGCCCGGTGGGCCGCGAGCTGCGTGACAAGAAGTTCATGAAGATCATCTCGCTTGCGCCGGAGGTGCTCTAACCCATGGCGAACAGCATGAAGATCAAGAAGGGTGACCTGGTTCAGGTCATCACCGGCAAGGACCGCGGGAAGCAGGGCAAGGTCATTCAGGCCATGCCCGCGACCAACAAGGTTCTCGTCGAGGGTGTGAACCGGGTCAAGAAGCACACCAAGCCCGGCCAGGGCACTCAGGGTGGCATTGTCACCGTCGAGGCCCCGGTGCACGTCTCCAACGTGCAGCTGGTCGTCGAGAAGGACGGCAAGAAGGTCGTCACTCGCGTTGGTTACCGCTTCGATGACGAGGGCAACAAGATCCGCGTTGCCAAGCGAACCGGTGAGGACATCTGATGTCTGAGACGACCATCGAGAACGTTGAGAAGGTGGCCCCCCGCCTCAAGGAGCGTTACAACTCCGAGATCAAGGGCCAGCTCAAGGAGGAGTTCTCCTACGAGAACGTCATGCTGATCCCCGGCCTGGTCAAGGTCGTGGTCAACATGGGTGTGGGCGAGGCCGCCCGCGACTCCAAGCTGATCGAGGGCGCGATCCGCGACCTCACCGCCATCACCGGTCAGAAGCCGGCGGTGACGAAGGCTCGCAAGTCCATCGCGCAGTTCAAGCTGCGTGAGGGCCAGCCGATCGGCACCCACGTCACCCTCCGTGGTGACCGCATGTGGGAGTTCCTGGACCGTCTGGTGTCGCTGGCTCTGCCGCGTATCCGTGACTTCCGCGGTCTCTCCCCCAAGCAGTTCGACGGCCGTGGCAACTACACCTTCGGTCTGACCGAGCAGGTTATGTTCCACGAGATCGACCAGGACAAGGTCGACCGTCAGCGCGGTATGGACATCACCGTCGTGACCACCGCTCAGACCGACGACGAGGGCCGGGCGCTCCTGCGCGCTCTGGGCTTCCCGTTCAAGGAGGCGTGAGCCGCACATGGCGAAGAAGTCCCTCATCGCGAAGGCCGAGCGCAAGCCGAAGTTCGGCGTGCGGGCCTACACCCGGTGCCAGCGCTGCGGTCGTCCGCACTCTGTGTACCGCAAGTTCGGTCTCTGCCGTGTGTGCCTCCGTGAGATGGCGCACCGCGGCGAGCTCCCGGGCGTGACCAAGAGCTCCTGGTAGTCCAGGACCCGCTGGTAACGCCATAAGCGAAGCAGTGGTGCCCGATCCCACACGGCCTCTTTTTGGGGCTTCGTACGGAATCCCGTAAGGTAGTGGGGTCGGGCCCCCTGTCGCGGCAGCTCCATAGCTGCTGTCGACCCTCTTCGGAGGGCTCGCACTTAGTCTTACGACGCCGCAGGTCCCCTGCGTCTGTGCCCCTGTCCGCACTCCTTCACCGGAGTGCGGCGGGGGGACCTGGCGCGGAGAAACCACGGCGAGAGAGGCCTGAGGCCCATCATGACCATGACCGACCCCATCGCAGACATGCTCACGCGTCTGCGTAACGCGAACTCGGCGTACCACGACACCGTGGCGATGCCGGCCAGCAAGATCAAGGCGCACGTCGCCGAGATCCTGCAGCAGGAGGGCTACATCTCCTCCTGGAAGGTTGAGGAGCCGCAGGAGAACGAGGTCGGCAAGAAGCTGACCATCGAGCTCAAGTTCGGCCCCAACCGTGAGCGCTCGATCGCTGGCATCAAGCGGATCAGCAAGCCGGGCCTGCGGGTCTACGCAAAGTCCACCAATCTGCCGAAGGTGCTCGGCGGCCTGGGCGTGGCGATCATCTCCACGTCCTCGGGTCTCCTCACCGACAAGCAGGCCGCCAAGAAGGGCGTAGGCGGAGAAGTTCTCGCCTACGTCTGGTAATTCGGGAAACGGAGGTACAGCAATGTCGCGCATTGGACGGCTGCCCATCCCGGTTCCCGCCGGCGTGGACGTCACCATCGATGGCCAGGCGGTCTCGGTGAAGGGTCCCAAGGGATCCCTCACCCACGTTGTCGCCGCGCCGATCGAGATCGGCAAGGGCGAGGACGGCAACCTGCTCGTCACCCGCCCGAACGACGAGCGTCAGTCGAAGGCCCTTCACGGCCTTTCCCGCACGCTGGTGGCGAACATGATCACCGGCGTGACCGCGGGCTACCGCAAGTCGCTGGAGATCAGCGGTGTTGGTTACCGAGTCGCAGCGAAGGGCTCCAACATGGAGTTCCAGCTCGGCTACAGCCACCCGATTCTGATCGAGGCCCCGGAGGGCATCTCCTTCGTGGTCGAGTCGCCCACCAAGTTCCACGTGGACGGGATTGACAAGCAGCTGGTCGGCGAGGTTTCGGCCAAGATCCGCAAGCTGCGCAAGCCCGACCCGTACAAGGCCAAGGGCGTCAAGTACGCGGGCGAGGTCATCCGCCGCAAGGTCGGAAAGAGCGGTAAGTAAGCCATGAGTCTTTCTGTCAAGATCGGCAAGGGCAACGCCTACAAGCCCTCCGCCCGTAAGCGCCGCGCGATCCGCGTTCGCAAGCGTGTCACCGGTACCGAGCTGCGTCCGCGCCTCGTGGTGACGCGTTCGAACCGCCACATGGTCGCCCAGGTCATCGACGACGCCAAGGGTTTCACCCTGGTGTCGGCGTCCACTCTCGACGTTTCCATCAAGGGCGTCGAGGGCGACAAGACCGAGCTGGCCAAGAAGGTCGGGAGCCTGGTCGCCGAGCGCGCCAAGGCCGCCGGCATCGAGTCGGTCGTCTTCGACCGCGCGGGCAACCGGTACGCCGGCCGCATCGCCGCTCTGGCCGATGCTGCTCGCGAGGCCGGGCTCGACTTCTAAGCCGCTCGTCGGCTCAGTCGACGGACGTAATCGAGAGAGGTAATTCCAATGGCTGGACCCCAGCGCCGCGGTAGCGGCGCCGGCGGCGGCACCGGCGGTGGCGAGCGGCGTGACCGTAAGCGTGACGGCGGCGCCCCCGTCGTCGAGAAGAGCGCATACGTCGAGCGTGTCGTCGCGATCAACCGTGTCGCCAAGGTTGTCAAGGGTGGTCGTCGTTTCAGCTTCACCGCGCTGGTCGTGGTGGGCGACGGTGACGGCACCGTAGGTGTCGGATACGGCAAGGCGAAGGAGGTTCCGGCCGCCATCGCCAAGGGTGTTGAAGAGGCCAAGAAGAACTTCTTCAAGGTCCCCCGTATCCAGGGCACCATCCCTCACCCGATCCAGGGCGAGAAGGCTGCCGGCGTCGTGCTCCTGAAGCCGGCTGCCCCCGGTACCGGCGTTATCGCCGGTGGCCCGGTGCGTGCCGTTCTGGAGTGCGCCGGCATCCACGACATCCTGTCGAAGTCGCTCGGCTCTTCCAACGCGATCAACATCGTGCACGCCACGGTCACCGCTCTGAAGGGCCTCGTGCGCCCCGAAGAGGTCGCGGCCCGTCGTGGCCTGCCGCTGGAGGACGTGGCTCCCGCTGCCCTGCTGCGGGCGCGTGCTGCTGGGGTGAGCGCCTGATGGCTCGCCTCAAGATCACGCAGACCAAGTCCTACATCGGTAGCAAGCAGAACCACCGTGACACCCTTCGTTCGCTTGGTCTCAAGCGGATGAACGACGTGGTCGTGAAGGAGGACCGTCCCGAGATTCGCGGGATGGCCCAGACTGTCCGCCACCTCGTCACGGTCGAGGAGGTTGACTGACATGGCGGACTCTCCGCTGAAGGTCCACAACCTGCGTCCCGCCCCGGGTGCCAAGACCGCCAAGACCCGCGTGGGTCGTGGCGAGGCGTCCAAGGGTAAGACCGCTGGTCGTGGTACCAAGGGCACCAAGGCTCGCTACCAGGTTCCGACGCGCTTCGAGGGTGGGCAGATGCCCCTCCACATGCGTCTGCCGAAGCTCAAGGGCTTCAAGAACCCGTTCAAGATCACCTTCCAGGTGGTCAACCTCGACAAGCTGGCCGAGCTCTACCCGCAGGGTGGAGAGGTCACGGTCGAGGACCTGGTCGCCAAGGGCGCCGTTCGCAAGAACTCGCTCGTCAAGGTGCTCGGCACCGGCGACATCTCGGTCGCGCTGCAGGTTTCGGTTGACGCCGTCTCCGGCTCCGCCGCCGAGAAGATCACCGCCGCCGGCGGCACCGTCACCGAGCTCATCTGAGCTCGCTGACTCCCGGGCCCCGTACTTCCCGCAAGGGAGGTACGGGGCCCGCTGCATTTCCCGGCCGCCCCGTCCGGCTGTCCGCGGAACGGATTCCCGCCCGGAAACGCCAAGTCTTTTGTATGGCAAAACCGGGCATCCCGTACCCCATGCGTGGGGGAGGGGCGGCACGCGCTTCTGTCGGGTGGCCGTGCACTGTTAGAGTCCGTGGAGTTCCCTTGTAGGCTCGCGCAGCTCTGTCTGCGCCCGTCCGTCGGGAGCGGAACCGCAAACTCCCCCCATCAGGACCGACCCTCCCGCCGACGACGTGCGGGAGGCGCAGGAGGCACCGTGCTCAGTGCGTTCGCGCGGGCGTTCAAGACGCCCGACCTGCGCAAGAAGCTGCTGTTCACGCTGGGCATCATGGTGCTGTTCCGGCTGGGTGCGCACATCCCCATCCCAGGGGTCAGTTTCACGGCAGTGAACCAGTGTTTGTCCGGACCGGCGAAGACGAGCGGCCTGTTCGGCCTCGTCAACCTGTTCAGCGGTAACGCTCTGCTCCAGCTGACGATCTTCGCCCTCGGCATCATGCCGTACATCACGGCCAGCATCATCCTCCAGCTCCTCACCGTCGTGATCCCGCGACTCGAGGCGTTGAAGAAGGAGGGGCAGGCCGGCACCGCGAGGATCACCCAGTACACCCGCTACCTGACCATCGCGCTGGCCGTGCTCCAGGGCACCGGCATCGTGGCGACGGCCTCCAGCGGCGCGCTGTTCTCCGGTTGCGCCCAGGCCAACCAGATCGTGCCGGACACCTCGGTGTTCCGGATCGCGGTGATGGTCATCACGATGACCGCCGGCACCTCGGTGATCATGTGGCTGGGTGAGCTGATCACCGACCGCGGTATCGGCAACGGCATGTCCATCCTGATCTTCACCTCCATCGCGGCCGGCTTCCCGGGCTCGATGTGGGCGATCAAGAAGTCGGGCACCATCGGCGGCGGCTGGGTGGAGTTCCTCTCCGTCATCGCGGTCGGCGTGATCGTTGTGATGCTGGTCATCTTCGTGGAGCAGGCACAGCGCCGGATTCCGGTTCAGTACGCCAAGCGGATGATCGGGCGCCGCGCCTTCGGCGGCACCTCGACCTACATCCCGCTCAAGGTCAACCAGGCCGGTGTCATCCCGGTCATCTTCGCCTCGTCGCTGCTGTACATCCCGGCTCTGCTGGTCCAGCTGACCAACAGCCAGGCCGGCTGGGCGACGTGGATCAGGACGAACTTCGTCAAGGGTGACCACCCGATCTACATGGCCACCTACTTCCTCCTGATCGTGTTCTTCGCCTTCTTCTATGTGGCTATCTCCTTCAACCCCGAAGAAGTTGCCGACAATATGAAGAAGTATGGTGGGTTCATCCCGGGGATCCGGGCCGGCCGACCGACGGCCGAGTACCTGAACTACGTGCTCACCCGCATCACGTGGCCGGGTTCGCTCTACCTGGGCCTGATCGCGTTGATCCCGATGATCGCCCTGGTCGCCTTCGGACAGCAGACCAACTTCCCGTTCGGCGGCACCAGCGTGCTCATCGTCGTCGGTGTCGGACTCGAAACTGTTAAGCAGATCGAGAGCCAGCTCCAGCAGCGCAATTACGAAGGGTTCCTCCGCTGATGCGAATCGTCCTCGTCGGACCTCCAGGGGCCGGGAAGGGTACTCAGGCGCACCTGCTCGCCAAGACCCTCTCCATTCCCCACATCTCCACCGGCGACCTGTTCCGTGCCAACATCGGCCAGCGCACCCAGTTGGGGCTCGAGGCCAAGGGCTACATGGACGCGGGTCACCTGGTACCGGATGAGGTCACCATCGGTATGGCCAAGGACCGCATGGCCCAGTCGGACGCCGCAGGCGGCTTCCTGCTCGACGGCTTCCCGCGGAACCTTGTCCAGGCCAAGGCACTCGACGAGATCCTCGCCGAGTGGGGCATCGCCCTCGACGGCGTGCTCGACCTGGAGGTCCCCGAGGACGAGGTCGTCAAGCGCATCGCCGGTCGCCGGCTGTGCCGCAACGACGGCGGCCACGTGTTCCACGTGGACTACAACCCGCCCGCGGTGGCGGATGTCTGTGACGAGTGCGGCGGGGAGCTGTACCAGCGCTCCGACGACACCGAGGACAAGGTGCGGACCCGCCTGGAGGTCTACCACACCGAGACCGAGCCGATCATCGACTACTACGCCCAGCAGGGCCTGGTCGCGACGATCCCGGCGCTCGGCAAGGTGGACGAGGTCACCCAGCGCGCGATCGAGGCGCTGAAGAAGAACGGCTGAGCCCCCGAGGCCCGGCTTCATCACGTGCATACGGCCGCGGCGCCCCGAGTGGGGCGTCGCGGCCGTACGGCGTCGTACGGTGGTATGCGTGCAGGGCCGCCCGGCAAGGACCGGGCGGCGACCAATGGGAAGGCGTGGCCAGATGGTGGAGATCAAGACCCCCGAGCAGATCGCGAAGATGCGGGTGGCCGGGCTGGTCGTGGCCGAGGCGCTCAAGGCGGCCCGTGCGGCGGTCGCCCCGGGTGTGAGTACCCAGGACCTGAACGACATCGCGGCCAAGGTGATCGCCGACCACGGTGCCACCTCCAACTTCCGCGCCGACCACGGCGGCCTGTGGTTCCCGGGCGTGATCTGCGCCTCGGTGAACAACGAGGTCGTGCACGGCATCCCGGGCGAGCGGGTGCTGGTCGAGGGTGACGTGATCTCCATCGACTGCGGCGCGATCGTGGACGGCTGGCACGGCGACGCGGCGATCACCGTCGCGGTGGGTGAGGTCCGGCCCGAGGTGGAGATGCTCAGCCGGGTCACCGAGGGCTCGATGTGGGCGGGGATCGCCCAGATGAAGAAGAGCAACCGGCTGGCCGACGTCTCGAAGGCGATCGAGGGCTACATCCGTCGTCAGCCGCTGCCCCCCAAGGGCAAGTGGGGCATCACCGAGGGCTACGGCGGCCACGGCATCGGCACCGCGATGCACATGGAGCCGCACGTGCTGAACTACGTCGAGCGCGGCCGGGGCAAGGGCCCCAAGCTCGTCCCCGGCACCGTGCTGGCGATCGAGCCGATGGTCTCGCTGGGCACCCCGCACACCACCGTGCTGGAGGACGACTGGACGGTCGTCACCACCGACGGCACCTGGGCCTCGCACTGGGAGCACTCGGTGGCCGTCACCGAGCAGGGCCCGCTGGTGCTGACCGCCTTCGACGGCGGCAAGGCCGAACTGGCCAAGCTGGGGATCACCGCCGCGCCGGATCCGCTGGGCTGACCTGCACCGTTGCGCACCTGGCGCCGACGAAGAGCCCGCAGGCCCCGCCTCCGGGCTCTTCGTCCTTTTCGCCACGCGTCGAACGTTCGCTATGCTGCCTCGCTGACCAGCACAAAACCACATAAGGGGACTGCGGTGCTCAAGGGCTTCCGGGATTTCATGATGCGCGGCAACGTCATCGACATGGCGGTCGGTGTCGTCATCGGTGCGGCCTTCACCGGGGTGGTGACCGGCTTCGTGTCGGCCTTCCTCACGCCGCTGGTCGGTGTGGTGGTCGGCGCGGCCGGCGACTTCAGCACCTACAAGTTCGGTGTGGCCGGGGTGACCTTCCCCTACGGGCAGTTCCTCAACGTGCTGATCGCCTTCGTGATGACCGCCGCGGTGCTGTACTTCTGCGTCGTGCTGCCCGTGACCAAGGCCACCGCCCGGTACATGCCGAAGCAGCCGAAGGCCCCCAAGCGCCCCTGCCCCGAGTGCCTGACCGAGATCCCCCAGGCCGCCCGGCGGTGCGCTGCCTGCACCGCGCACGTCGAGCCGGTCGTCATCGGCGCGCAGCGCTGACCCCGGTTTTGGCCGTACCCCCGCCACTGGCGTACGATGGACCGTCGGCTCACTCGTAGCGTGCTTTAGCACGCCCTCTTCCCCCAGGGGTCGGGGTGAACCCAGGTTCGCACGAGCGTGCCGCATACGGTAGCCGGTCCCGGAAGGTGGATCTCGCAGTTCATGGCAAAGAAGCAAGGCGCCATTGAGATCGAGGGCACCGTGATCGAGTCTCTCCCGAACGCCATGTTCAAGGTTGAGCTGCAGAACGGTCACAAGGTCCTCGCGCACATCAGCGGAAAGATGCGGATGCACTACATCCGCATTCTCCCGGACGACCGGGTCGTGGTGGAGCTCAGCCCCTACGACCTGACGCGCGGCCGGATCGTCTACCGCTACAAGTAGCAACCTCGCGCCAGCGAGGGACAAACGTCAGATCTAGACCCGGAGAACCTGAACCATGAAGGTCAAGCCGAGCGTCAAGAAGATCTGCGACAAGTGCAAGGTGATCCGCCGTCACGGCCGGGTCATGGTGATCTGCGACAACCTGCGCCACAAGCAGCGCCAGGGCTGATCCACCCGCATTTCTCGTAGTACTTCGCGCGACGCGAAAAAACGTCATAGCGCGGGCTGCCCGATCCGTCCCCCCGCGGGACGGACTGCCACCCCCGGTCAGAGGCCGGGGCTCCCGAACCGAGAGGTTGCGGAGTAGGCAGCCCGTCAGACCTCTGAAGAACCACAGGAGCCATGAATGGCACGCCTTGCCGGCGTTGATCTCCCCCGCGAGAAGCGGATCGAGATCGCCCTCACGTACGTCTACGGCATCGGCCGTACCCGCGCCCAGCAGTCGCTGGCCGAGACGGGCGTGAACCCCGACATCCGGGTCCGCGACATTTCCGAGGAAGACCTCGTCAAGCTCGCGCAGTGGATCGACGCCAACTACACGGTCGAGGGTGACCTCCGCCGCTCGGTGGCCGCCGACATCCGCCGCAAGGTCGAGATCGGCTGCTACGAGGGTCTGCGTCACCGCCGTGGCCTTCCGGTCCGCGGTCAGCGCACCCACACCAACGCGCGTACCCGCAAGGGCCCGCGTCGCGCGATTGCCGGCAAGAAGAAGCCGGGCAAGAAGTAGTCCGCCCGTCAACCGGACATCCCTCCGGCCCGCGGGTTAGCGGACCGACCACCTCAGTAGGAGAAACAGACTTATGCCCCCCAAGGGTCGTCAGGCTGCCGGCGCGAAGAAGATCCGCCGCAAGGAGAAGAAGAACGTCGCCCACGGGCACGCTCACATCAAGAGCACGTTCAACAACACCATCGTTTCGATCACGGACCCCGCGGGCAACGTGATCTCCTGGGCCTCTGCCGGCCACGTCGGCTTCAAGGGCTCGCGCAAGTCCACCCCGTTCGCCGCGCAGATGGCCGCCGAGGCCGCTGCCCGTCGCGCGCAGGAGCACGGCATGCGCAAGGTCGACGTCTTCGTGAAGGGTCCGGGCTCCGGCCGCGAGACCGCGATCCGCTCGCTCCAGGCCACCGGCCTGGAGGTGGGTTCGATCCAGGACGTCACCCCCACCCCGCACAACGGCTGCCGCCCGCCGAAGCGCCGCCGCGTCTGACGCGCGCTTCCCTCCCCCTCGCCTCCGGGCACCGGGGGAGACGCCCACGGGCACGCAGGCTGCTTCACACCGCGTACGGGGTCCCGTTCTCCACGGGACCCCGTACGCTGGTTCTGTTCGGCATCAAATAGTGGGTGCCGAAGACAACTGGAGGATCTGAACACATGCTGATCGCTCAGCGCCCCTCGCTGACCGAAGAGGTCGTCGACGAGTTCCGCTCGCGGTTCGTTATCGAGCCGCTCGAGCCGGGCTTCGGCTACACCCTCGGCAACTCGCTCCGCCGCACGCTCCTCTCCTCGATCCCCGGTGCCGCTGTCACCAGCATCCGGGTCGACGGTGTCCTGCACGAGTTCACCACCGTGCCGGGCGTCAAGGAGGACGTGACCGACCTCATCCTCAACATCAAGCAGCTGGTCGTCTCCTCGGAGCACGACGAGCCGGTCGTGATGTACCTGCGCAAGCAGGGTCCGGGTGTGGTCACCGCCGCCGACATCGCGCCCCCGGCCGGTGTCGAGGTGCACAACCCCGAGCTGGTCCTCGCCACGCTCAACGGCAAGGGCAAGCTGGAGATGGAGCTGACCGTCGAGCGCGGTCGCGGCTACGTCTCCGCCGTCCAGAACAAGGCTTCCGGCCAGGAGATCGGCCGGATCCCGGTCGACTCGATCTACAGCCCCGTGCTGAAGGTCACCTACAAGGTCGAGGCCACCCGTGTCGAGCAGCGGACCGACTTCGACAAGCTCATCGTCGACGTCGAGACCAAGCCCGCCATGCGCCCCCGTGACGCCATGGCCTCGGCCGGCAAGACCCTGGTGGAGCTGTTCGGTCTCGCCCGCGAGCTGAACATCGACGCCGAGGGCATCGACATGGGCCCGTCCCCGACGGACGCCGCCCTGGCCGCCGACCTGGCGCTGCCGATCGAGGAGCTCGAGCTCACCGTTCGGTCGTACAACTGCCTCAAGCGCGAGGGCATCCACACCGTGGGTGAGCTCGTCGCCCGCTCCGAGGCCGACCTGCTCGACATCCGCAACTTCGGTGCGAAGTCGATCGACGAGGTCAAGGCGAAGCTGGCCGGCATGGGCCTGGCCCTCAAGGACAGCCCGCCCGGATTCGACCCGACCGCCGCCGCCGACGCCTTCGGCGCCGACGACCTGGACGACGCGGGTTACGCGGAGACCGAGCAGTACTGATTTTGGCCGGGGGCGGCCTCCGGGCCGCCCCTGTTCGATGCAAGAAAGCCGTCCGGGCAACAGTGCCCGGACGCCCGTTCCGGTACCTGACACGGCCGGATTCGGAGATTTGAGGAGCTACCATGCCCCGTCCCACGAAGGGCGCCCGCCTCGGCGGCGGCCCGCACCACGAGCCGCTGCTGCTCGCCGGCCTGTGCCGTGAGCTGTTCCAGTACGGCCGCATCACCACGACCGAGGCCAAGGCCCGTCGGATGCGCCCGCTGGCCGAGCGTCTGATCACCAAGGCGAAGGTCGGCGACATCCACAACCGCCGCATCGTCCGCAAGACCATCACCGACGTCTCGGTGCTGCACACTCTCTTCACCGAGATCGCGCCGCGCTACGAGAACCGCCCCGGTGGCTACACCCGCATCACCAAGATCGGTCCCCGTCGTGGCGACAACGCCCCGATGGCCGTGATCGAGCTGGTCGAGGCCCTGACCGTCGCGCAGACCGCCGTCGGCGAGGCCGAGGGTGCCACCAAGCGCGCCGTCAAGGAGGCCGACCAGGCCGCCGAGACCAAGGCCGACGAGACCCCCGAGGTCGAGACCGCCTGAACACCCTGATGAGGTGTTGGACGGGCCCGTTCTCCCAGTTCTGCTGGGGGAGCGGGCCCGTTTCCTCTGTCCCGACCTGAGCAGCAGCCCGACTGGAGTAGCAGCAGTGCTCAAGGAATGTGCCGAGACCGCGGGCCCCCGGCCGGACGGCCCCGCCGAGGGGTCGGTCCGGATCCGGCTCGACCTCGCGTACCACGGCGCCGAGTTCTCCGGCTGGGCCCGCCAGCCGGGCCGTCGCACCGTCCAGGAGGAGATCGAGAACGCCCTGAAGGTCGTCACCCGCAGCGAGGAGACGTACGCCCTCACGGTGGCCGGGCGCACCGACGCCGGGGTGCACGCTCGCGGCCAGGTCGCGCACGTCGACCTGCCGGTGGAGCTGTGGGCCGCGCACCGCGGGAAACTGCTGCGCCGGCTGGCCGGCCGGCTGGCCGGCGACATCCGGATCTACGGCCTGAGCGAGGCGCCGAGCGGGTTCGACGCCCGGTTCGCGGCGATCTGGCGCCGGTACGCCTACCGGGTCGCGGACCACCCGGGCGGGGTCGACCCGCTGCTGCGCGGGCACGTGCTCTGGCACGACCGGCCGCTGGACGTCGAGAAGATGAACGAGGCCGCCGAGCTGCTGCTCGGCGAGCACGACTTCGCGGCGTACTGCAAGAAGCGCGAGGGCGCGACCACCATCCGCACCCTGCTCGACCTGTACTGGGAGCGGGTGCCGGCCGACAGCCACACCGCCGGCGTGGCGGGCTCGCTCGCGGTCGCCACCGTGCGTGCCGACGCCTTCTGCCACAACATGGTGCGCGCCCTGGTCGGCGCCATGCTGCTGGTCGGCGACGGGCGCAAGCCGGTGGGGTTCCCCGGCCAGGTGCTGGCGGGCGGGGTGCGCCACTCCGCCGTCAACGTCATCCGGCCGTACGGGCTGACGCTGGAGGAGGTCGGCTACCCGGCCGACGACCGGCTGGCCGAGCGGGGCCGGGCCGCCCGCCGGATGCGGACCCTGCCGGGGCAGCCGGTGCCCGCCGGGCAGGCCGAGGAGTAGCCCCGGGGGCCGTCCGCGGAGAGTCCGGCTAATCCGTTTGGGCCTGGGGCCGTTCTCTTGGCAAAATCCGCCATATGGGACACGTCGAGATTTCGCACCTGGAGTACTACCTGCCGGACGGGCGGGTGCTGTTCGACGACGCGTCGTTCCGGGTGGGGGAGGGCTCCGCGGTCGCCCTGGTGGGCGCCAACGGGGCCGGCAAGACCACACTGCTGCGCATGATCGCGGGCGACATCCAGCCGCACGGCGGCAGCGTGACGATCAGCGGCGGGCTCGGCGTGATGCGCCAGTTCGTCGGCACCACCGGCCGGGAGGACCAGCGCGACACGCCCGGCGCGCTGCCCGCCGACGCCTCCGTACGGGACCTCCTGGTCTCGGTGGCGCCGCCCCGGATCGCCAAGGCGGCCAAGGCGGTGGACGCCGCCGAGCTGGCGATGATGGCGCAGGACGACGAGAAGACCCAGATGGCGTACGCGCAGGCGCTCTCCGACTGGGCGGACGTCGAGGGCTACGACTACGAGACCGACTGGGACGTCTGCACCATGGCGGCCCTCGGGATGCCCTTCGACCGCGCCCAGTTCCGTGGCCTGAACACGCTCTCCGGCGGTGAGCAGAAGCGGCTCGTCCTGGAGGCCCTGCTGCGCGGCCCGGAGGAGGTGCTGCTGCTGGACGAGCCGGACAACTACCTGGACGTCCCCGGCAAGCGCTGGCTGGAGGAGGCGATCAGGTCGACCTCCAAGACGGTGCTGTACATCTCGCACGACCGCGAACTGCTCTCCCGGACCGCCGAGAAGATCATCTCGGTCGAGTCCGGAGCCGGTGGCAGCAGCGTCTGGGTGCACGGCGGCGGCTTCGACTCCTTCCACGAGGCCCGCAAGGCCCGCTTCGCGCGTTTCGAGGAGCTCGGCCGGCGCTGGGACGAGGAGCACGCCAAGCTCAAGAAGCTCGTCGTGACGCTGCGCCAGGCGGCCTCGGTCAGCCACGCGCTCGCCACCCGCTACGCCGCCGCGCAGACCCGGCTGAAGAAGTTCGAGGACGCGGGCCGGCCGGAGGAGCCCCCGCGCGAGCAGTCCATCAGCATGCGGCTCAAGGGCGGCCGCACCGGCGTGCGGGCGTTCACGCTGGAGCAGCTGGAGCTCACCGGTCTGATGAAGCCCTTCGACCTGGAGGTCTACTACGGCGAGCGGGTCGCCGTGCTGGGCTCCAACGGCTCGGGCAAGTCGCACTTCCTGCGGATGCTCGCGGGCGACGACAGCGTCGCGCACACCGGCAGCTGGAAGCTCGGCGCGCGGGTCGTCCCCGGGCACTTCCGGCAGACCCACGCGCATCCCGAGCTGTTCGGGCGCACCGTGCGCTCGATCATCGAGGAGGAGCACGCGCTCAGCCGCAGCGCCGCGATGGGCGCGCTGCGCCGCTACGAGCTGGACCGCCAGGAGGAGCAGCGCTTCGAGTCGCTCTCCGGCGGCCAGCAGGCCCGTCTGATGATCCTCAAGCTCGAACTCGACGGCGTCACCGCGCTGCTCCTGGACGAGCCGACCGACAACCTGGACCTGGAGAGCGCCGAGGCGCTCCAAGAGGGCCTGGAGGCCTTCGACGGGACGGTTCTCTGCGTCACGCACGACCGCTGGTTCGCCCGGACCTTCGACCGTTTCGTGGTCTTCGGCTCCGACGGGCGGGTCTACGAGGCACCCGAGCCGGTCTGGGACGAGACCCGCGTGGTCCGCGACCGCTGAAAGCGCTGATGGGAGGGCCCGCCCGCCGCCGGAGCACCCGGTGGCGGGCGGGCGTTTTTGACCCTCGCGGATGTGGCCGGTAGGCTGGTCGCTTGTTGTGCGTATTGGCTCGCTCCATCTCACGTGAGAGGTCGGTACGCCGGAGATACCCGGCCGATGATCAGCGGCTCCCCTTGAATTGCGTCCAAGGCGAGCCAGGCTGTCTTTTCGTCCAGGTGCTCCTGTCAGGACTCACTCACTGAAAAGCGAAGGCTACGACCGTGCGTACGTACAGCCCCAAGCCCGGCGACGTCCAGCGTCAGTGGCACGTCATCGACGCGACCGACGTCGTGCTCGGCCGCCTGGCCTCCCAGGCCGCGAACCTCCTCCGGGGCAAGCACAAGGCGATCTACGCGCCGCACGTTGACACTGGTGACTTCGTCATCATCATCAACGCGGACAAGGTGCACCTCTCGGGTAACAAGAAGACCCAGAAGCTGGCCTACCGCCACAGCGGGTTCCCGGGCGGTCTCCGCTCGGTCCGCTACGACGACCTCCTGGACAAGAACCCGGAGAAGGCCGTCGAGAAGGCCATCAAGGGCATGATCCCGAAGAACACCCTGGGCCGCCAGATGCTCTCCAAGCTGAAGGTCTACTCGGGCGACCAGCACCCGCACGCTGCGCAGCAGCCGGTGCCGTTCGAGATCACCCAGGTCGCACAGCAGTAAGTCCGGCCACCAAAACCCCATCACTAGCAGGAGCTGAGGAACACCGTGGCCGAGACCACTGAAACCCTTGAGGTCGACTTCAACGACGAGACCGTCGTCGAGGGCGAGTACACCTCCGAGGAGAGCTACACCTCCGAGTCGCTGGCCGGCCGCTTCGGCGAGGCCACCCCGGGCGCCGGCCTCGGCCGTCGCAAGGAGGCGATCGCCCGCGTGCGCATCGTTCCCGGCACCGGCGTCTGGAAGATCAACGGTCGCACCCTGGAGAACTACTTCCCCAACAAGGTGCACCAGCAGACCGTCAACGAGCCCTTCAAGCTGCTCGAGCTCGACGGCCGCTACGACGTCGTCGCCCGCATCTCGGGTGGCGGCACCTCCGGTCAGGCCTACGCGCTGCGCCTCGGTGTGGCCCGCGCCCTGAACGAGGCCGACGTGGACAACAACCGCGCCGCCCTGAAGAAGGCCGGCTTCCTGATGCGTGACGCGCGTGCCGTCGAGCGCAAGAAGGCCGGTCTCAAGAAGGCCCGCAAGGCGCCGCAGTACAGCAAGCGCTAGTCGCGCCCCGGGGGAGCGCAGCGCCTTGGTGGTGCGCGCCCCCGGAAGCGCTCATACGCCCCGGAGTACCTCGTGTACTCCGGGGCGTCGTGCTCCCCGGCCGCTGTGCGGCGGCCGGGGAATCGACCGGATTACTGCCAGCAGCGGCGATGGAGGACAGGACAGTGGGACGACTCTTCGGTACGGACGGCGTACGCGGTGTGGCCAACGAGGGCCTCACCGCGGAACTGGCGCTCGGCCTCTCCGTGGCCGCCGCGCACGTGCTCGGTGACGCGGGCGCCTTCGACGGCCACCGTCCGGTCGCCGTGGTCGGCCGTGACCCCCGGGCGTCCGGCGAGTTCCTGGAGGCCGCGGTGATCGCGGGCCTGGCCGGCGCGGGCGTGGACGTCCTGCGGGTCGGGGTGCTCCCCACCCCCGCCGTGGCCTACCTGACCGGCGCGCTCGGCGCCGACCTCGGCGTGATGCTGTCCGCCAGCCACAACGCGATGCCCGACAACGGCATCAAGTTCCTCGCCCGCGGCGGCCACAAGCTGGACGACCGCATCGAGGACGCCATCGAGGCGCACTACCAGCGCTACCGGGAGGGCGCGGGGGAGAGCTGGAAGCGGCCCACCGGCGCCGCCGTCGGCCGGGTCCGCGAGTACACCGAGGGCTTCGACAAGTACGTCGCGCACCTGATCGGCGTCCTGCCCAACCGCCTGGACGGTGTGAAGGTCGTCATCGACGGCGCGCACGGCGCGGCCGCCCGGGTCGCCCCGGAGGCGTTCGCGCGGGCCGGCGCCGAGGTCGTGCACACCCTGGGGGCGGAGCCCACCGGCCTCAACATCAACGACGGCGTGGGCTCCACCCACCTCGACAAGCTCCGGGCCGCGATGACCGAGCACCGCGCCGACCTCGGCATCGCGCTCGACGGCGACGCAGACCGCTGCCTGGCCGCCGACGCCGACGGCAACGAGGTGGACGGCGACCAGATCATCGCCGTCCTCGCTGTCGCGATGCGCGAGGCCGGCACGCTGCGCGGCAACACCGCGGTCGCCACCGTGATGTCCAACCTGGGCTTCAAGCTGGCGATGGAGCGCGAGGGCATCAACCTCGTCCAGACCGCGGTCGGCGACCGCTACGTCCTGGAGGAGATGAAGCAGCACGGTTTCGCGCTCGGCGGCGAGCAGTCCGGCCACGTCATCCTGCTGGACCACGCGACCACCGGCGACGGCACGCTGACCGGCCTGATGCTCGGCGCCCGGCTGGCCGCCAGCAAGAAGTCGCTGGCCGAGCTCGCGAGCGTGATGACCCGGCTGCCGCAGCTGCTGATCAACGTCAAGGACGTCGACCGGACCAGGGTGGGCACCTGCCCGGAGCTGACCGAGGCGGTCGCCGAGGCGGAGGCCGAACTCGGCGCGACCGGCCGGGTGCTGCTGCGTCCCTCCGGTACGGAGCCGCTGGTCCGGGTGATGGTGGAGGCCGCCGACCAGGTGCAGGCGAAGGCCGTCGCCGAGCGGCTGGCCGAGGTCGTGCGCAAGTACCTGGGCTGAGGCGCCGTCAGCGCGTACGCCGTCGGCGGCCCGTGACCCCCTTCGGGGTCGCGGGCCGCCGACATGTGGTCAGAGCTTGCGCAGCAGGGCGCGGCGGACCTTGTGGTCGGCTCCCTTCTGGAGGATCAGGGTGGCCCGCCCCCGGGTGGGGAGGACGTTCTCCAGCAGGTTGGGCTTGTTGATGGTGCGCCAGACCTGGCGGCCGTAGTCCAGCGCCTCGTCCTCCGGCACCTCGGTGAAGCGGCGGAAGTAGGAGCTCGGGTCCTGGAAGGCGGTGTCCCGCAGCTTCTTGAAGCGGGAGAGGTACCAGTTCTCGATGTCGTCGGTGCGGGCGTCGACGTAGATCGAGAAGTCGAAGTAGTCGGCCACGGCCAGCCGGGTGCGGCCGTCGGTGCCCGGCAGGGCCGGCTGGAGGACGTTCAGGCCCTCCACGATCAGGATGTCCGGCCGTTCCACGGTGAGCCGGCGGTCCGGCACGATGTCGTAGAACAGGTGCGAGTAGACCGGGGCGGAGACCTGGTCCTTGCCGGCCTTCACGTCCGCGACGAAACGCATCAGCGCCCGGCGGTCGTACGACTCGGGGAAGCCCTTGCGGGCCATCAGGCCGCGTCGGCGCAGCTCGGCGTTGGGCAGCAGGAAGCCGTCGGTGGTGACCAGTTCGACCCGGGGGTGCTCGGGCCAGCGGGCCAGCAGCGCCTGGAGCAGTCGCGCGGTGGTCGACTTGCCGACCGCGACCGAACCGGCGACCCCGATGACGAAGGGCGTGCGGGTGCGTTCGGTGTCGCCGGTGTCCAGGAAGCTGCCCACCGCCCCGCGCAGTTCGTGGGTGGCGTGGATGTAGAGGTTCAGCAGCCGGGACAGCGGCAGGTAGACGTCCCGGACCTCGTCCAGGTCGAGGGCGGTACCGAGCCCGCGGAGCCGTTCCACCTCTTCGGCGGTCAGTGGGAGCGGAGTGCGCTCGCGCAGGGCGCTCCACTCGGCCCGGCTCAGGTCCACGTACGGCGAGGGTGAGGGTCCGCCGGAGGCGGCGGCGCCCGGCGTACAGAGTTCGGTCAGCACATGCTCCATTGTGGGCCGTGCGGGCCGTCGGGGCTGCTGTGGTGTCGGTCACGCGACGTGTGTCCCGGAGTGACCGGCTCTGAGCCGCCGAGCGGTGGACCGACGGGCCCTTATGCTGGCACGCATGTGCGGAATTGTTGGATATGTGGGCGCTCAGCCCGCTCTTGACGTAGTAATCGCAGGCCTGCAACGGCTGGAGTACCGGGGGTACGACTCCGCCGGTGTGGCCGTGCAGACCCTGGGCTCCGACGGGCAGTGGAGCCTCGCCACCGACAAGCGGGCCGGCAAGCTCGCCAACCTTGAGAAGTCGCTCGCCGAGGCCCCTCTCCCCGGCGGCACCACCGGAATCGGGCACACCCGCTGGGCCACCCACGGCGGCCCGACGGACGCCAACGCCCACCCCCATCTGGACGACACCGCGAAGGTCGCGGTCGTCCACAACGGCATCATCGAGAACTTCGCCCAGCTGCGGGCGGAGCTCGCCGAGCGCGGCCACACGCTGCGCTCGGAGACCGACACCGAGGTCGTCGCCCACCTGCTGGGCGAGGCGTTCGACGGCGACCTGGCCGAGGCCATGCGGGCGGTCTGCGGCCGTCTGGACGGCGCGTTCACCCTGGTCGCGGTGCACGCGGACGCGCCGGACGTGGTGGTCGGCGCCCGCCGCAACTCGCCGCTGGTGGTCGGGCGCGGCGAGGGCGAGAACTTCCTCGCCTCCGACGTCGCCGCGTTCATCGCGCACACCCGCGAGGCGGTCGAGCTGGGTCAGGACCAGGTCGTCGAGCTGCGCCGGGACGGCGTGACCATCACCAACTTCGACGGCACCCCGGCCGAGGTGCGCGAGTACCACGTGGACTGGGACGCCTCGGCCGCCGAGAAGGGGGGTTACGACTACTTCATGCTCAAGGAGATCGCCGAGCAGCCGAAGGCCGTCGCCGACACCCTGCTCGGCCGGATCGGCACCGACGGCCGGCTCACCCTCGACGAGCTGCGGATCGCCGACGCGGACCTGCGCGCCGTCGACAAGGTCGTCATCGTCGCCTGCGGGACCGCCTTCCACGCCGGCATGATCGCGAAGTACGCGATCGAGCACTGGACCCGGATCGCCTGCGAGGTCGAGGTCGCCTCCGAGTTCCGCTACCGGGACCCGATCCTGGACGAGCGGACGCTGGTCATCGCCATCTCGCAGTCCGGCGAGACCATGGACACCCTGATGGCCCTGCGGCACGCCCGGGAGCAGGGCGCCAAGGTGCTGGCGATCTGCAACACCAACGGCTCGACCATCCCGCGCGAGTCGGACGCGGTGCTCTACACGCACGCCGGCCCCGAGGTCGCGGTCGCCTCGACCAAGGCGTTCCTGACCCAGCTGGTCGCCTGCTACCTGGTCGCGCTCTACCTCGGCCAGGTGCGCGGCACCAAGTGGGGCGACGAGATCTTCGCCGTGATCAAGGAGCTCGGCCAGGCGCCGAAGGCCATCGAGCAGGTCCTGGAGACGATGGAGCCGGTCCGTGAGCTGGCCCGCTCGCTCGCGGACGCCAAGTCGGTGCTCTTCCTCGGCCGGCACGTGGGCTTCCCGGTCGCACTGGAGGGCGCGCTCAAGCTCAAGGAGCTGGCGTACATGCACGCCGAGGGCTTCGCGGCGGGCGAGCTCAAGCACGGCCCGATCGCGCTGATCGAGGAGGGGCTGCCGGTCGTGGTGGTCGTTCCCTCGCCGCGCGGGCGGTCGATCCTGCACGACAAGATCGTCTCCAACATCCAGGAGATCCGGGCCCGCGGCGCGCGGACCATCGTGATCGCCGAGGAGGGCGACGAGGCGGTCGTGCCGTACGCCGACCACCTGATCCGCATCCCGGTCACGCCGGTGCTGCTCCAGCCGCTGGTGTCGACGGTGCCGCTGCAGGTCTTCGCCTGCGAGCTGGCCACCGCCAAGGGCCACGAGGTGGACCAGCCGCGCAACCTGGCGAAGTCCGTCACGGTCGAATAGGCCGGGCGGGCGCCCCTGCGGTGGCCGCGTTCCACCGCAGGGGCGCCGCGGCCGGCGCGCGGGAGACCGGCGCGGGCAGGCCGAGCGGCTCGCCGAACAGCACCCGGCGGGCGTACCGGCCGGTGGCGAAGGGGGTTCGCAGCGGCTCTCACCCCGAAGGCGTGCCGTAAGGTCCCCGGCAGCGAGGGACTGCGGCGGAGGAGTGTGGGGCGTGATCATCGGGGTCGGGATCGACGTGGCCGGGATCGACCGGTTCGGGGAGGCCCTGCAGCGCACGCCGGGGATGGCCGAGCGCCTGTTCACCGAGGCCGAGCTGGTGCTGCCGTCCGGATCGCGGCGGGGGACGGCCTCCTTGGCGGCGCGGTTCGCCGCCAAGGAGGCGCTGGCCAAGGCGCTCGGCGCGCCCGGCGGGCTGAACTGGCACGACGCCGAGGTGCACACCGAGGCGTCCGGCCGGCCGGTGCTGCGGGTCACCGGGACGATCGCGGCGCGCGCCGCCGAACTGGGCGTAGCCTCGTGGCACGTGTCGCTCAGCCACGACGCGGGCGTAGCGTCGGCGGTAGTCATCGCCGAGGGCTGAGCCACTGGAGGCCGGGGAATGCGTCACGCACACACCGTCGAGCGGATCCGGGCGGCCGAGGCCGAGCTGATGGCCCGGCTGCCGGAGGGCACGTTGATGGGGCGGGCGGCCGCCGGTCTCGCCGCGACCTGCGCCAGGCTGCTGGCGGACCACCGGGGGAGGGTCTACGGCAGCCGGGTGACGGTGCTCGCCGGCAGCGGGGACAACGGCGGTGACGCCCTGCACGCGGGCGCGCTGCTGGCCCGGCGCGGCGCCGCCGTCACCGCCGTCCTGCTGGCGCCCGACCGGGCGCACGCCGACGGCCTGGCCGCCCTGCGGTCGGCCGGCGGTCGGGTGCTGACGGAGCCGGCGGCCGGCCTGGCCGCCTTCACGGCCGCGGACCTCGCGCTGGACGGGATCGTCGGTATCGGCGGCCGGGGCGGCCTGCGGGCCGGGGCGCAGCCGTACGCCACCGCCCCGCGCCCCGCCCTGGTGGTCGCGGTCGACGTGCCGAGCGGCGTCGACGCCGACACCGGCGAGGTGCCGGGGGCGGCGCTGCGGGCCGACGTGACGGTGGTGTTCGGCAGCCACAAGCCCGGTCTGCTGGTCGATCCCGGCGCCTCCCACGCCGGTGCGGTTCAGCTCGTGCCGATCGGCCTCGACCTGCCGCCGGCGGCTCTGACGGCGCTGCAGCACACGGACGTGGCCGCGCTGCTGCCCCGACCCGGCACGGAGAGCGACAAGTACCGGCGCGGTGTGGTCGGGGTGGCGGCGGGCTCCGCGAAGTACCCGGGGGCGGCGGTTCTGGCGGTCTCCGGCGCGCTGCGCGGCGGTGCGGGCGCGGTGCGGTACGTGGGCACGGCGGCGGAGGAGGTGGTCCGGCGCTTCCCCGAGGTGCTGGTCACCGAGGGCGGGCCGGCCGGCGCCGGCCGGGTCCAGGCCTGGGTGGTCGGACCGGGCGGCGGTGACGGCGCCGAGCAGGCGCTGCGGGAGGCGCTGGCGGCCGACGTGCCCGTCCTGGTCGACGCGGACGGCCTGACCGAGCTGGCCCGGCTCGGCCCCGCCGTGCTCGCCGCGCGCACCGCACCGACCCTGCTGACCCCGCACACCGGCGAGGCGGCCCGGCTGCTCGCGGGCGTGGACGGCGGCCCGCCCCCGGACGCCGGGCAGCTCGCGGCGGCCCGGCTGCGCACCGCCCGCCGGCTCGCGGCCGGCTACCGGGCGACCGTCCTGCTCAAGGGCTCCAGCACGGTCGTCGCCGAGCCCACCGGCCAGGCCCGGGTCAACCCGACCGGCACCTCCTGGCTGGCCACGGCCGGCAGCGGGGACGTCCTGGCCGGCCTGGCGGGCTCGCTGCTGGCAGCCGGCCTCACCCCGCTGGACGCCGCCTCGGCCGCCGCCTACCTGCACGGTCTGGCCGGACGCCGGGCGGCCGGTACCGGCGCGGACGGTGGGGGCGCGCCGGTGGCGGCGAGCGATCTGGCCCGGGAGCTGCCGGCGGTCTGGCGCGACGTCCGCGCGGCCGCGCCCGCCGGCCGGGCGGGCCGCCGGGACGGGTGAGCGCGCCGCGCCCGGGACACGGCCTGACCGGGCCGTCCGGCGGGCACCCGGACCGGTCTGGGAGACTGACCCCGATGACAACTGCGAACACGACCGGGGCGGCCACCACCGCCGATGCCCCCGGCCGACACCACCGGGCCGAGGCGACCATCGATCTGGCCGCCCTGCGCGCGAACGTGGCCGCCCTGCGCGAGCGCACCGGCGGTCCCGCCGTGATGGCCGTGGTCAAGGCGGACGCCTACGGCCACGGCGCGCTGCCGTGCGCCCTGGCGGCCCTGGAGGCCGGGGCCACCTGGCTGGGCACCGCCACCCCGGAGGAGGCGCTGGCCCTGCGCGCGGCCGGCATCGGGCCGGACCGGGCCCGCATCCTGTGCTGGCTCTGGACCCCGGGCGCTCCCTGGGAGCAGGCGCTGCGCGCCGGCGTCGACATCTCGGTCAGCGGCCGATGGGCGCTCGACGAGCTGCTGGCGGCCGTCCGGGCCTGCGGCGTGCCGGCCCGGGTGCACCTGAAGGCCGACACCGGCCTCGGCCGCAACGGCTGCCAGCCGCACGACTGGCCCGACCTGGTCGCCGCCGTCCTGCGGGCCGAGGCCGAGGGCCTGCTGACGGCCGCGGGCGTCTGGTCGCACTTCGCCGCCGCCGACGAGCCGGGCCACCCGTCCATCCAGGCCCAGCTGGACGGCTTCGCGGCCGCGCTCGCGTACGCGGAGGGCGCCGGGCTGCGCCCCGAGGTCCGGCACCTGGCCAACTCGCCGGCCACCCTGCTGCTCCCGCAGGCGCACTACGACCTGGTCCGCCCGGGCCTGGCGACCTACGGGCTCTCGCCCGTCCCGGAGGTCGGCGGACCGGCCGACTTCGGGCTGCGCCCGGTGATGTCGCTGACCGCCCGGCTGGCCCTGGTCAAGGAGGTGCCCGGCGGTCACGGCGTCAGTTACGGCCACCACTACACGACGCCGGGTGCCACCACGCTGGGCCTGGTCCCGCTGGGCTACGCGGACGGCATCCCCCGGCACGCCAGCAACACCGGGCCGGTGCAGATCGCCGGCAAGTGGCGCACGGTCGCCGGCCGGGTCGCGATGGACCAGTTCGTGGTGGACCTCGGCGGTGACACCCCCCGGGTCGGCGAGGACGTGCTGCTCTTCGGCACCGGCGAGCAGGGTGAGCCCACGGCCGAGGACTGGGCCCGGGCCTGCGGCACGGTGTCGTACGAGATCGTCACCCGGATCGGCGGCCGGGTGCCGCGCCGGTACGTCGGCGCCGTCCCCGGCGCGCCGTCCGCCGGTGGTGCCACGGCATGAGCGAGCAGGACGGCGGCAACCCGATCGCGGCGGTGGCCCGCGCCGCCGGCAGCGCCTCGGCCGGGGTGAGCCGGGCCGGGCTGATCGGCATCTCGGTCGGTGTGGTCGCGGCGGGCGCCGCCGCCGGTGTGGCGGTCGAGCGCCTCACCGTCGGGCGGGCGATGCGCCGCCGGGCCCGGGAGGCGCTGGACGCCACCGCCCCGTACGGGTCGCTGCGCGGGCGTCCGCGGACCGTCGGCGCGCCGGACGGCACCGAGCTGTACGTCGAGCTGGACGGCACCGGCTGGCCGGGCCCCGTCCAGCCGCAACCCGAGGAGCCGGGCCGGGGCGCCAGGCGCGCCTGGTTCGCCCGGCGGCGCACCGACGGGGGTGCGGTCGACCGCACCGGACTGCCCGGGGTGCTGGCCGGCTCCGGCGCACTGCTCCGGGCGGGCGGCCGCAGGAGCCCGGGCGGGCCGCCGCCCGCCGTGGCCGCGCCGCTCACCGTGGTGTTCTGCCACGGCTACTGCCTCAACCAGGACAGCTGGCACTTCCAGCGCGCCGCGCTGCGCGAGGGCATGCGGCTGGTCTTCTGGGACCAGCGCAGCCACGGGCGCTCCGAACGCTCCCGCACCTTCCTGGCGGGCGAGGCCGCGAGCATCGACCAGCTGGGTGGGGATCTCATGGCGGTCCTGGACGCCGTGGCGCCCGAGGGCCCGATCGTACTGGTCGGTCACTCGATGGGCGGCATGACGGTGATGGCGCTCGCCGCCCAGTACCCCGAGCTGTTCGGCGCGGGGGCGTCCCCCACCGGGGGCGGCGGGAGGGTCGCCGGGGTCGCGCTGATCGGCACGCTGGCCAGCGACTGGGACAGCGTCACACTCGGCCTGCCGGCCGTCGGGGCCAAGCTGTTCCGCCGGGTCGCCCCGGGGATGATGAAACTGCTCGGCCGCCAGGTCGAGCTGGTCGAGGCCACCCGGCGGTTCGGCGCGGACTTCGCGGCCGTCTTCTACCGGAGGTTCTCCTTCGGCGGCAAGGACGTCGACCCCGGTGTGGTGCGCTTCGCCGAACAGCTGCTGGACGCCACCCCGATCGACGTGGTCGCCGAGTTCTACCCGGCCTTCGGGACGCACGACAAGCTCGACGCGCTCGCCGCCCTCCACGGCATCCCGGCCCTGGTCCTGGCCGGTACCAGGGATCTGCTCACCCCGCCCGGGCACAGCGAGGCGATCGCCCGCGCGCTGCCCGGCGCCGAACTCGTCCTGGTGGAGAACGCCGGCCACCTGGTGATGCTGGAGCGCCCGGAGCTGGTCGACCGGCACCTGGCCGGGCTGCTCCGGCGGGCCGTCGAGTACGCCGGCGCGCAGCCGCTGCCGCAGGCCGTCCAGGAGCTCGCCGAACCGCAGTGACCGCTCCGCGGCCGGGCGCGGGCGGCCCCGGCACGCCGCCGCCCGCCGGTGTGGCACCGTAGCGGTGGCGGCGGCCGGACGGCGGCTCCGCACGGATCGAAGGGCACGACACAGGCATGGGCGCGCAAGCCACACTCACCGTCGCCACTCCCGAGCGGATGGGCCGGCTCGGCCGGGACCTGGCCGCGCTGCTGCGCCCGGGTGACCTGGTGCTGCTCTCCGGCGAACTGGGCGCGGGCAAGACCACGCTGACCCGGGGCCTGGGCGCGGGGCTCGGGGTACGCGGCGCGGTCACCTCGCCGACCTTCGTGATCGCCCGGGTGCACCCCTCCCTGGTGGGCGGACCGGCACTGGTGCACGTCGACGCCTACCGGCTGGGCGGCGGCCTCGACGAGATGGAGGATCTCGACCTGGACGTCTCGCTGCCGGAGTCGGTGGTGGTGGTCGAGTGGGGTGAGGGCAAGGTCGAGCAGCTCTCCGAGAACCGGCTCGAAGTACGGATCGAGCGCGCGCTCGGCGGCGCCCCGCAGGACGGGGTGGCGGACGGCCGGGCGGCGGACGGTACCGCCTCGCCGGACCGGGCGGACGACGACGAGGACCCGCGCCTGGTCCGGCTCACGGGGCTCGGGGCGCGCTGGGCCGGGGTGGAGCTGGCAGCGCTGGCCGGGGGCTGAGGCTCCGGACCGCCGGGGCGGTTTTCCGACAGGCTGTCGGCAAGGTGTTGCGGGCAGGGCGCCGGGCATGGTGGGATGGGCGTTGCGGTTAGGTATGCCTAACTAGGGAGGCGCCATGTCGAGCACCACCCCCGCCCCGGAGCGCGCGCCGCGCGACCGGGCCGGCGAAGTCGCCCGGTCCGCTCCCGGAGCCGTACCGCCGGCCGATCCCGCCGACGCGCCGGGGCCCGGCGCCGGGGTCGCGATGCGTACGCTGCTGGCGGCCTGCGCCGCCGCGGAGGCCGTGTCCACCCCGCCCGCGTACCGGCGCCAGGGCGCCAGGCCGCCCGTGCACCGGACGGCCGCCTGAGCCGGGACGCCCGGCGGACGGGCCGCGGGTCAGGCGACGACCACGACCTTCGTCCCGGTGGGTGCGAAGTCCCAGAGCAGCTGGCCGTTCTGCCGGCTCTGCCGGATGCCGCCGGTCTTGGCGGCCGGATCGGCCGTCGGGGTGGCGCCGTCCACGGCCGCGCTGAAGCCGAACACGATGCCGTTCTGCTGGGTGAACAGCACCACGTGCTCGATCTGCTTGCCGTCGCTGCCCGTGGTGGCGGCCTTGCGGCTGTAGACCGAGTACACGCCCACCGGCGGCTCCACCGCGCCCGGCGTGACCGTGAACGCCCCCTGCACCTGCGGGGTCTTCTTCGGGTCGACCAGCCACACGTGGTGGGAGCCCAGCGAGTACACCACCCGCAGGCCGGCTCCCGAGGCGGCCGGCACCGGGGGCACGGTCGGGGTGGCCGAGGCGCTGGGCGCGGCGGCCGGGGCCGAGGAGGACGGCCCGGCGGAGGTGGCGCTCGCGGCGGGCTTCGGGCCGCCCGCGCGGTCCTGCGCACCGCTGGCCTGGAACGCCAGCAGGCCCACCACCGCCAGGGCCCCCAGGGTCAGCCCGGTGACCACCACTCCAGGACCCATCTTCGCCACGTGTGCTCCCGCTGCCGTCAGAACCGTCGGCCCCAATCGTGCCAGGTCCGCCGGGCGGGGCCGCACCGATCCGGACGTGTGTTCCGAACCGGAACGGAAATACGGTCCCGGCGACCAACTAACCTTGACCCGTGCTGCTGCTCGCGTTCGACACCGCCACCCCCGCCGTCACCGCCGCCGTCCACGACGGCCGGGCCGTCCTGGCCGAGGCCTTCCAGGTCGATGCCAGACGCCACGGCGAACTGCTGCTCCCCGCCGTCGACCGGGTGCTGCGGGAGGCCGGCGTCGACAAGCACCGGCTGACCGGCATCGCGGTCGGCGTCGGCCCCGGTCCCTACACCGGCCTGCGGGTCGGGCTGGTGACCGCCGCCGCCCTCGGCGACGCCCTCGGCATCCCGGTGCACGGCGTCTGCACCCTGGACGCGATCGCCCACCAGGCCCGCGCCGAGGGCCTCACCGGTCCGTTCACGGTGGCCACCGACGCGCGCCGCAAGGAGGTCTACTGGGCCTCCTACGACGAGGCCGGCGCCCGGACCGAGGGCCCCGCGGTCGACCGCCCCGCCGAACTCGACGGGGCCGCGCGATCGGTCGGCGCCGGCGCGCTGCTCCACCCCGACGCCTTCCCCGGGGCCGGCGGGCCCGAGCACGTCTCGGCCGGCGCGCTGGCCGCCTTCGCCGCCGCCGAACTGGCCGCCGGGCGCGAGCTGCTGCCCTGCGTCCCGCTGTACCTGCGCCGCCCGGACGCCCAGGTCCCGGCCGGGTACAAGGCGGTGCTCCCGGCGTGACTCCCGGCCCGAACGCCACCACGCTGCGTCCGATGCGCTGGTGGGACATCGCCCCGGTGATGGAGCTGGAGCTGCGGCTGTTCCCCGAGGACGCCTGGTCCAGTGCCATGTACTGGTCCGAGCTGGCCGAGGCCCGTCCCGGCGGCACCCGGCACTACACCGTCGCCACCACCCCCGACGGAGCCCTCGCCGGCTACGCGGGCCTGATGGTGGTGGCCGGCGAGGGCGACGTCCAGACCATCGCCGTCGACCAGCGGCGACAGGGCGGCGGCCTGGGCGCGGCGCTGCTCGACGACCTGGTCCGGGAGGCCGGCCGGCGCGGCTGCGCCGAACTCCTGCTGGAGGTCCGGGTCGACAACCCGCGCGCCCAGCGCCTCTACGAGCGGTTCGGCTTCGAGCCGGTCGGCATCAGGCGCGGTTACTACCAGCCCGCCGACGTGGACGCGCTGGTGATGCGCCTCGACCGCCCGGGGGCCGCGGCCCCGGCGGCCCACGCCCCGACGAACGACGCCCCGGCGGCCCACGCCCCGATGAACGACGCCCCGACGAACGACGTGCATAAGGACCCCCGCCATGGCTGACGAACCGCTCGTCCTCGGTATCGAGACCTCCTGCGACGAGACCGGCGTCGGCATCGTGCGCGGTACCACGCTGCTCGCCGACGCGGTCGCCTCCAGCGTCAACGACCACGCCCGCTTCGGCGGCGTCGTCCCCGAGATCGCCAGCCGCGCGCACCTGGAGGCGATGATCCCGACCATCCGCCGGGCGCTGGACACCGCCGGGGTCAAGCCCTCCGACCTGGACGGCATCGCCGTCACCGCCGGCCCCGGTCTGGCCGGCGCGCTGCTGGTCGGCGTCTCCGCGGCGAAGGCCTACGCCTGGGCGCTCGACAAGCCGCTGTACGGGGTCAACCACCTCGCCTCGCACATCTGCGTGGACCAGCTGGAGCACGGCCCGCTGCCGTCGCCCACGATGGCCCTGCTGGTCTCCGGCGGGCACTCCTCGCTGCTCCTCAGCGAGGACATCACCAGCGACGTCCGCCCGCTCGGCGCGACCATCGACGACGCGGCCGGCGAGGCCTTCGACAAGGTCGCCCGGGTGCTCGGCCTGGGCTTCCCCGGCGGCCCGGCGATCGACCGCCGCGCCCGCGAGGGGGATCCGCGGGCCATCGCCTTCCCGCGCGGCCTGACCGGCCCCAGGGACCCGGAGTACGACTTCTCGTTCTCCGGTCTGAAGACGGCCGTCGCCCGCTGGGTCGAGGCGAAGCGCCGGGCCGGGGAGGACGTCCCGGTCGCCGACGTCGCGGCCTCCTTCCAGGAGGCGGTCACCGACGTGCTCACCCGCAAGGCCGTCAAGGCCTGCAAGGACAGCGGCGTCGACCACCTGATGATCGGCGGCGGCGTGGCCGCCAACTCGCGGCTGCGCGAGATGGCCCAGCAGCGCTGCGACAAGGCGGGGATCCGGCTGCGCGTACCGCGACCGGGGCTGTGCACCGACAACGGGGCGATGGTCGCGGCGCTGGGCGCCGAGATGGTTCGCCGCGGCCGCCCGGCCTCCGCCACCGACCTGTCCGCGGATTCCTCGCTGCCCGTCACCGAGGTGCACGTCCCGGCCGCGGACGGCGCCGGCCACGGTGACGTGCACGGCCACGCCTACCGGGCGCTGGGCGGGGGGCGGTGACCACCACCGCCGCCATGTGGGAGGCCCGGGCGGCCGACGGACGGGGCGCGGAGCTGTCCGCCTGGGTGCGCGCCGAAGCGCTGCCCGCGCTGCGTGGCGCTGCGGGCCCGATCCGGGCCGAGGTGTTCGCGGCGCCGGGCGACCGGGTCCTGTTGATCACCTGGTGGACGGGCGAGCCGCGGCCGGTGGCCGACCCGCCCGCCGGGCTGCTCGCCCGGCCCGTCCACCGCTGGGCCTTCACCAGCGAGCACGTCGAGGCCCCGGGGACGTCGAGGTCTCAGACCCCTCCTGAGCCCTTCTGAGCCCTCCTGAGCCCTCCTGAGCCCTCCGCTCCGCCAAGCCCTCCGAACCGCGGCGGCCGGCGACCCCTGGGGACACGTCGGGCGCGCCGAGTGGACCGGTGCGGGAGCCCACCGTCCGGGCCGATAGCGTGCTTCCTGGGAGTCGGCTGGACGAATTCGGGGAGCGGGCGCGGTGGAGCGGTACGGCTGGAGCAGGACGAGGACGTACACGGTGGGGGCGCTGGCGCTCGGCGCGCTGGTGAGCGGCTGCGGGGGCGGCGTGCCGGCGGCGAGGAAGAACCCGCCGGTGCCGACGGCCCCGCCGAGTTCGTCCTCCTCGCCGAGCACGTCCCGCTCGCCGCAGGGCGGCGGCCCGGCCGCCGACGCGGCCGCTCCGGCCTGGGCGAAGTGGAAGCTCACGCCGCTGCCGGCCGCCCCGCCGCCGCCCGCCGACAAGCCGGTCAAGCTCACCGCCACCGGCACCGTTCCGGTGTTCAGCGAGGTGCGGACCACCGACAGGGTCGTCTTCGTCACCCTCGACGACGGCGCCGAGAAGGACCCCCGGTTCGTCGAGATGCTGACCGACCTCAAGGTGCCGGTCTCGATGTTCCTGACCCGCGACATCGTCAAGAACGACTACGGCTATTTCAAGCCGTTGCAGGCCCTCGGCAACCACATCCAGAACCACACCGTCGACCACCCGGTGATGAGCAAAATCACGGCGGACAAGCAGAAGAGCGAGGTCTGCGACGACCAGGCCGCGCTCACCCAGCAGTACGGCAGGGCGCCGCTGCTCTTCCGCCCGCCCTACGGGGACGGCGCCGACACCGCCGCGCTCAACATGGCGGTCCAGCAGTGCGGGCCCCGGGCGATCGTGCTCTGGCGCGAGTCCATGCAGATCCACGACATGCAGTACCAGGCGGCGGACAAGAAGCTGAAGCCCGGTGACATCATCCTGGCGCACTTCCGCGGGCCCAAGGACCTCAAGGGCGAGACCATGACCCAGATGTTCGGCGAGCTGCTCGGCCGCATCCAGGAACAGGGCTTCGCGGTGGCGCGGCTGGAGGACTACATCCAGCCACCCGCCTAGGTCCCGTCCGGTCGTCGCCGCCGTTGCTGCCGTTCCGACCGGGTGCGCGGGTGCGCGGGTGGTCGGGACGGCTAGGGCAGCACCGGGTTGCCGAGCATCATCAGGTGGCCGTCGCCGACCCGCGAGAGGATCACCGTCACGCTGTTCGGCCCCTCCGGCTTCAGTTTCCTGCGCAGCTCCTCGGGGGTGGTCGCGAGCCCACGCTTCTTGATCACCACGGTGCCGGCGCCGCGCTCGCGCAGCAGGGCCCTCAGCCGCTTGACGTTGTACGGCAGGACGTCGGTGAGCTCGTAGGCGTGCGCGTGCGGGGTGGACACCAGGCGGTCCGAGGTCAGGTACGCGATCATCGGGTCGATCAGCCGGCCGTCCACCTCGCCGGCCACCTCGGCCACCAGGTGGGCGCGGATCACCGCGCCGTCGGGCTCGTAGAGGTAGCGCCCGACCGGCCCGGGGGCCGGGTCCGGCAGGTCGCCGCCGGTGAGGCTGGCGCCGTGCGGGAGCAGGGTCGCCCGGTGCCGGTGCGCGGCCCCGGTGCCGAACCAGAGCACCGCCTCCTTCACGTCGCCGTGGTCCGAGACCCACTCCGCCTCGGCGTCCTCGGGCACCAGCTCGTGCGGGACGCCCGGCGCGATCTTCAGGGCGCCGACCGGTGTGCGGCGGGCCGCCGTGATCGCCCAGGACAGCGGCGGGGAGTACGCCTCGGGGTCGAACACCCTGCCCTTGGAGGTCCGGCGGGCGGGGTCGGTGAACACCGCGTCGTAGCCCGCCACGTCGATCTCCCCGACGTCCGAGCAGCGCACCTCGATCAGTTCGGCCAGGCCCAGCGCCGCCGCGTTGGCCACGGCGGCCGCGCAGGCCGCCGGGTCGCGGTCGACGGCGAGCACGGCGATCCCCTGCCGGGCCAGCGCGATCGCGTCCCCGCCGATCCCGCAGCACAGGTCGGCCAGCCGGCGGACACCGAGCGCGGCGAAGCGCCGGGCCCGCCACTCGGCGACGCTGCGCCGGGTGGACTGCTCGACCCCGTTCGGCGTGAAGTACATCCGCGCGGCGTCGTCCCCGAACTTGGCCTGCGCCCGCTGCCGCAGCCTGGCCTGCGCCAGGGCGGCCGACACCAGCTCCGCCGGGTGGTCCCGGCGCAGCCGGGTGGCCAGCGCCAGCTCGTCGCCGGGGGCGTACGCCCGCAACTCGGCGAGCAGCGACTGCCCCTCGGGGGTCAGCAGGGCCTGAAAGCTCTCGGTCTCCACCCGGCCATTCTCCCCGGCCGGCCGGGTCGCTCCCGCTGACCGGCCCGGCCGCTCGGGCGGTCCGTGCACCCGTGCGGCCCGTACGCGCTTGCGGTTTCGGTAATCGCCCCGCGCGCCGTTGGCACTCTGGTTGACTGAGTGCTAACCGCCGCCTATGGTCATCGTTAGCACTCCCCACCGGGTGAGTGCTAACGGTGAAGCGTGTCTGACCCCCGCGACGGCAGGCACGCAGTCACCACAAAGACCTGTAGGACAACCCCGTAATCTCCGAAGGGGAGCTCGGACGTGACCACCAGCAGCAAGGTTGCCATCAAGCCGCTCGAGGACCGCATTGTGGTCCAGCCGCTCGACGCCGAGACCACCACGGCCTCCGGCCTGGTTATCCCGGACACCGCCAAGGAGAAGCCCCAGGAGGGCGTCGTCCTGGCCGTCGGTCCGGGTCGCTTCGAGGACGGTCAGCGTCTTCCGCTCGACCTCGCCGTGGGCGACATCGTCCTGTACTCGAAGTACGGCGGCACCGAGGTGAAGTACAAGGGCGAGGAGTACCTCGTCCTCTCGGCCCGCGACGTTCTCGCGGTCATCGAGAAGTAAGACCTCACGGGCCCACGGGTCCGTATCCGCCCGCCCCGGATCCGTGTCTTCAACGACAGGGGCCCGGGGCGCGGCTGTTGGCTCACGTATTCAGTAACCCTGAGGGAAACGGGAACATGCCGAAGATTCTGCAGTTCGACGAGGACGCCCGCCGCTCGCTGGAGCGCGGTGTCAACAAGCTGGCCGACACCGTCAAGGTGACCATCGGCCCCAAGGGCCGCAACGTCGTCATCGACAAGAAGTTCGGCGCCCCGACCATCACCAACGACGGTGTCACCATCGCCCGTGAGGTCGAGCTCGACGACCCGTACGAGAACCTTGGCGCGCAGCTCGTCAAGGAGGTCGCCACCAAGACCAACGACGTCGCGGGTGACGGCACCACCACCGCCACCGTGCTGGCCCAGGCCCTGGTCAACGAGGGTCTGCGCAACGTCGCCGCGGGCGCCGGCCCGGCCGCCCTGAAGAAGGGCATCGACAAGGCCGTCGCCGCGGTCTCCGAGCACCTGCTCTCGATCGCCCGTGAGGTCGACGGCAAGGACGACATCGCCGCCGTCGCCGGTCTGTCGGCGCAGGACTCCCAGGTCGGCGAGCTCATCGCCGAGGCGATCGACAAGGTCGGCAAGGACGGTGTCATCACCGTCGAGGAGTCGAACACCTTCGGCGTGGAGCTGGACTTCACCGAGGGCATGCAGTTCGACAAGGGCTACCTCTCGCCGTACTTCGTCACCGACGCGGAGCGTCAGGAAGCGGTCCTCGAGGACCCGTACATCCTGATCAACCAGGGCAAGATCTCCTCCATCCAGGAGCTGCTCCCGCTGCTGGAGAAGATCCTGCAGGGTGGCGCCACCAAGCCGCTGCTGATCATCGCCGAGGACGTCGACGGCGAGGCGCTGTCCACCCTCGTGGTGAACAAGATCCGCGGCACCTTCAACGCGGTGGCCGTCAAGGCCCCCGGCTTCGGCGACCGCCGCAAGGCCATCCTCGGCGACCTGGCCACCCTCACCGGTGCCACCGTCATCTCCGAGGAGGTCGGCCTCAAGCTCGACCAGGCCGGCCTGGAGGTGCTGGGCACCGCCCGTCGCGTCACCATCACCAAGGACGACACCACGGTCGTCGACGGTGCCGGCGACAGCGAGGCCGTCGCGGGCCGCGTCGGCCAGATCAAGGCCGAGATCGCCAACACCGACTCGGACTGGGACCGCGAGAAGCTGCAGGAGCGTCTGGCCAAGCTGGCCGGCGGCGTCTGCGTCATCAAGGTCGGCGCCGCCACCGAGGTGGAGCTCAAGGAGCGCAAGCACCGCCTGGAGGACGCCATCTCGGCGACCCGTGCCGCGGTCGAGGAGGGCATCGTCGCCGGTGGTGGCGCCTCCCTCGTGCACGCGCAGAAGGTGCTCGACGGCGGCCTGGGCCTGACCGGCGACGAGGCGACCGGTGTCGCCGTCGTCCGCAAGGCGCTCGCCGAGCCGCTGCGCTGGATCGCCCAGAACGCCGGTCTCGAGGGCTACGTCATCACCCACAAGGTCGCCGAGCTGGAGGCGGGCTTCGGCTACAACGCCGCCACCGGCGAGTACGGCGACCTGCTGAAGGCCGGCGTCATCGACCCGGTCAAGGTCACCCGCTCCGCGCTGGAGAACGCCGCCTCGATCGCCTCGCTGCTGCTCACCACCGAGACCCTCGTGGTGGAGAAGCCGGCCGACGAGGAGGCCGGCGCCGGTCACTCGCACGGCGGCCACGGTCACTCGCACTGATCCACCGACGCCCTGCCGGCGAGCGAGCCGGTGAGTCGGTGACCGCGGGCCCGGTACGCACCCTGGTGGTGCGTACCGGGCCCGCGGCGTTGCGGGCCCGGGCGTCCGCTGTTCCAACGTTCAACCACATATCAGAGGAATTTTGCGCTCCGCAAAGAATGCCTTATAACTGAGCCATGATCGAGGCCCGCCATCTCCGCGTCCTGCGAGCCGTCGCGCGGACCGGCTCCTTCTCCGCCGCCGCCCGCGAGCTCGGCTGCACCCAGCCGGCCGTCAGCCAGCAGATGAAGGCCCTGGAGAAGTCCGTCGACACGCCGCTGGTGGTGCGGGCCGGGCGCGGCATGCAGCTCAGCGAGGCGGGCCTGGTGCTGCTCAAGCACGCCAACGGCATCCTGGCCGGGCTGTCCGCCGCGGAGGAGGAGGTGGCCGCGATCGCCGGCCTGCGGGCCGGGCGGGTACGGCTGGTCTCGTTCCCGACCGCGAGTTCCACCCTGGTGCCGCCCGCCGTCGCCCGCCTGCGGGCGAGCCATCCGGGCGTGCGGGTCTCGCTGGTCGAGGCGGAGCCGACGGAGTCGCTGTCGATGCTGCGCGCCGGCGAGTGCGAGGTCGCGCTGGCCTTCCGGTACCCGGACTCCCGGGGCGGCGCCGTCCTGCCCTCCCCGCACAACACCCCGCGCGAGGCCCGCGCCGAGGCCACCCTGGAGGCCGCCGCCGCGGCGGCCGCCGGCGACTGGTCGGACCTGGTCGTCCGGCCGCTGCTGGACGACCCGCTGGTCGGCCTGCTGCCCGCCGCGCACCCGCTGGCGGGCCGTGACGGGCAGCGGACGGTGGACCTGGCCGAGCTGGCGCGGGAGCAGTGGATCGCCGGCTGCCCGCAGTGCCGGGGTCATCTGGTGGAACTCTGCGAGGCAGCGGGTTTCGAGCCCCGGATCGACTTCGCCACGGACGACTACCCGGCCGTGGTCGGCCTGGTCGCGGCCGGGCTCGGGGTGGCGGTGCTGCCGGGGCTGGCGCTGGACTCGGTGCGCCACGAGGGTGTGTCGGCGGTGCCGCTGCGGGCCGCCTCCGGCGCGCCGGCGATCCGGCAGGTGGTCGCCCTGACGCTCGCGGACCTCGCCGACGTCCCGGCCGTCTCGCTGATGCTCGACCGGCTGACGGAGTCCGCGGCCGGGCGGTGACCGTCCGTCACGGGACCGGCGTGTCGGGAGGCTCCGGCGTGCCGCGGTGCCCTGGGCGTGTCGCGGCGTCGCGGGGTTCCGGGCGTGCCGCGGTGTACCCGGGCGGGCAGCCGGGCCGGGGCGCCCCCTGGCCTCCCGACATGGCCCGCGGGCACCGGGGAGACCGTGAAGAAACGTTTCTTCACGGCGGGGGAGACGATGGCTCTAGCGTCGGACGCCCGTCGGCATGGTCAGGGGAACCTCGGCCAGCCGGTTGCGCGAGCGGCCCATCAGCTCCTCGCGCTCGTCCTCGGTGAGGCCGCCCCAGACGCCGTACGGCTCGCGTACCGCCAGGGCGTGGGCGGCGCACTCGGTGCGCACCGGGCACCGCATGCAGACCTCCTTGGCGCTGGCCTCGCGCGAGCTGCGCGCGGCCCCGCGCTCGCCCTCCGGGTGGAAGAAGAGCGAGCTGTCCACGCCCCGGCAGGCTGCGGAGAGCTGCCAGTCCCAGAGATCCGCGTTGGGGCCGGGAAGGCGGGAGAAATCTGCCATGGCTCATTCCCTTCAAGGGCTCGTCGGCGACTCGCCGGCCCGGTCTCTGCTCGGCGAGGCTTCAGTGCGCTGGTGTGGACACCTGGAAATATGACTTAAGGCAACCTCATGGACAAGTCACCCACAGAGTGGCACAACAGTCAATGACCGTACAAAAGCTATAAAAACGGGCAAAGTGGGCATGTAGTTCGGCGGGCGGGACTGCGTCAATCGAGTGGCCGGTGCGGGCGTGCGGTCCCGCACCGGCGTGCGCGTCGCGCGCCGACCGCGCACGAGCTGCGGAAAAGTGCGGCACGCGCCCCGCGATGCGGCTGATCCGTAATGGGTTGGCCACGTACAGTGGTGGAGATGGCCCGGAAGGCCGTAACTCATTCGGGTGACGGTCGTTGGATGTGCGGAGGCGGTTGGCGGGCGTCGGACGTCGGGAAGGATCGCGGGGAGAACCGGCGGTCAGCACGGGGTCTGTCGCCGAACGGCCGTGTCGGAGAGATTCGTACCAGCCAGGAGGCTCAACGTGACGCGGATCAGCAGCGGAGGACGGTCATGACTTCCGTTCTCGTTTGCGACGATTCCCCGCTTGCCCGCGAGGCGCTTCGCCGCGCGGTCGCGACCGTACCCGGCGTCGACCGGGTCACCACCGCGACGAACGGTGAGGAGGTCCTCCGCCGCTGGGTGGCCGACCGTTCCGACCTCGTCCTGATGGACGTCCGGATGCCCGGACTCGGCGGCGTCGAGACGGTCAGGCGGCTGCTGTCCGCCGACCCGGGCGCACGCATCATCATGCTCACCGTCGCCGAGGACCTCGACGGCGTCGCGCTCGCGGTGGCCGCGGGGGCACGGGGGTACCTGCACAAGGACGCCTCGCGCGCCGAACTGCGGGCCACCGTCACCCAGGCGCTCGCCGACCCGACCTGGCGGCTCGCGCCGCGCCGGCTGCGCAGCCCCGACATGGGTGCGGCGCCGACGCTGACGGCGCGTGAGATCCAGGTGCTGGAGGGCATGAGCCACGGCCGCAGCAACGCGGAGATCGGCCGGGAGCTCTTCCTGTCCGAGGACACCGTGAAGACGCACGCCCGGCGCCTGTTCAAGAAGCTCGGCGCCTCGGACCGCGCGCACGCGGTGGCCCTGGGATTCCGGTGGGGCCTGGTCCGCTGACCGACCGCGGACCTGTCGGCCGGGGCACCCTCCTCGCGATTCCCCTCGCGCAGACGTGTGACGTTACGGTCCCGAGGTTGCACCATGGAGGAGTGGAGCACCTCGGGGACCAGCGGACAGGCACTGCGGCGCACGACGCAGCCGCAGGACACTCGGCGTACGGCGCGGCAGGCGGGTCGACCGCCGGCGGCGGGGCGGGAGGCGGCACGGTGCAGAACGGTCCGGGGCTGGACCCACCGGTGCACGCCGTGCCCGCGCACGGCCCGCCGGCGAACGGTACGGCGGCACATGACGCGGTGGCAGCACATAACGTTCCGGTGCACAACTCCGGACGCGGTGCGATGTTTTCCGGCCCGACCAGGCACCATGGACCGATGCGCGACGACGTTGCCTCCGCCATGGGCGAGGCGGACCAGCAGGCGGCCGGCCTCTCCGGCCCCGGCCGGGCCTCGTCGTACGCGGACGGAACGGCGGACGGATCCCCCGGCGAGGCACCGGACGAGGCGTCCGGCGGGCGGCCGTCCGAACTCCCGGACGACTCCTCGGACCACTCCTCGGACGATTCCTCGGACGACTCCTCGGACGATTCCTCGGACCACGGGCCGGACGCCGCGGACAGCTCCCCCCCGGGGCCCGACCCCGCGGACGACGGCCCGACGGCGGGCGGCTCGGCCCTCGACGACCCGGTCGGCCACGACGCCGCACTCCCGTCGTCGCCCGAAGCCGGCTCCGCGCCGATGGCCGAGCTGGTGGCCGCCGCCGTCCGCGGCGAGGGCCCGGCCATCGACACGCTGCTCGCCTACGTCCACCCGCTGGCCCTGCGCTACTGCCGCGGCCGGCTGGTCCGGCTGCCCGGCGGCGCGCGCCACCACGTGGACGACGTCGCCCAGGAGGTCTGCGTGGCCGTGCTCTGCGCGCTGCCGCGCTACCGCGACCAGGGCCGGCCGTTCGAGGCCTTCGTGTACGGCATCGCCGCGCACAAGATCGCCGACCTTCAGCGGGCCGCGATGCGCGGGCCCGGCTCCACGGTGATCCCGCCGGACGACCTGCCCGAGCTGCCGGACGACGCGCTCGGGCCGGAGGAGCGCGCGCTGCTCAGCAGCGACGCGGCCTGGGCCAAGGAACTGCTGTCCAATCTGCCGGCCCGTCAGCGCGAGCTGGTGCTGCTGCGGGTGGCGGCCGGACTCTCCGCGGAGGAGACCGGGGAGGTGCTCGGGATGTCGCCCGGCGCCGTCCGGGTCGCCCAGCACCGCGCGCTGAGCCGGCTGCGGGCGCTCGCCGAGGGCACCGCCTGATCGTCGGCCGCACGGTCGTACCGGCACGTACGGGTGCCGGAATCACCCATGGGTGCCCGGTGTTGTCAAGGGGGCGCGAGCTGACATTCCCGGTGCCAGTACGATGGGGTATCGGCGCCTGGACCGATCGCCAGAGTTTCGCGGGTGCGAGCGGGGATCCCTTGGAGGTTCCTCCCAAACACCGAGCGTCTCGGTGGTCCGGGCCCGCCGGTGAGCGCGCGGGTGGGCGCGGCCGTTGCACGGCCTCCGCCCGAGCGAAGATCAGTGCGCCCCCGTCCTCAGCCGGGCGCATTGCAGATGGATTCGGCCGGCCACGGAAGGTAACTCCCAAGATGCCCATCAACGACGGCGTCAACGCCGCAGGCGTACCCGAGAAGTTCGCGATGCTCGGACTCACGTACGACGACGTCCTGCTGCTGCCCGGGGCCTCCGACGTGCTGCCGAACCAGGTCGACACGTCCTCCCGGGTCTCCCGGAACGTCCGGGTCAACATCCCGCTGGTGTCGGCCGCGATGGACAAGGTCACCGAGGCGCGGATGGCGATCGCGATGGCCCGCCAGGGCGGCGTCGGCGTGCTGCACCGCAACCTGTCGATCGAGGACCAGGTCAACCAGGTCGACCTGGTCAAGCGTTCCGAGTCCGGCATGGTCACCGACCCGATCACGGTCGGCCCGGAGACCACGCTCGGCGAGGCGGACGCGCTCTGCGCCAAGTTCCGGATCAGCGGTGTGCCGATCGCCGACGAGAGCGGCCGGCTGCTCGGCATCGTCACCAACCGCGACATGGCCTTCGAGTCGGACCGCAGCCGCAGGGTCCGCGAGATCATGACGCCGATGCCGCTGATCACCGGCAAGGTCGGGATCTCCGGCGAGGACGCGATCGGGCTGCTCCGCCGTCACAAGATCGAGAAGCTGCCGCTGGTGGACGACGAGGGCCGGATCAAGGGCCTCATCACCGTCAAGGACTTCGTCAAGGCCGAGAAGTACCCGACCGCCGCCAAGGACGCCGAGGGCCGCCTGCTGGTCGGCGCGGCGGTCGGCGCCAGCGCCGAGGCCTTCGACCGGGCCCAGGCGCTGGTCGGCGCCGGGGTGGACTTCCTGGTCGTGGACACCTCGCACGGCCACAGCGGCAACGCGCTGGCCTGGATCTCCAAGATCAAGGCGGCCGTCGGCATCGACGTCGTCGGCGGCAACGTCGCCACCCGGGACGGCGCCCAGGCGCTGATCGACGCCGGGGTGGACGGCGTCAAGGTCGGCGTCGGCCCCGGCTCGATCTGCACCACCCGGGTGGTCGCCGGCATCGGCGTCCCCCAGGTCACGGCGATCTACGAGGCCGCGGTGGCCTGTCAGGCGGCCGGCGTGCCGGTCATCGGCGACGGCGGCCTGCAGTACTCCGGCGACATCGGCAAGGCGCTGGCGGCCGGCGCCGACACCGTCATGCTCGGCAGCCTGCTGGCCGGCTGCGAGGAGTCGCCCGGCGAGTTGCTCTTCATCAACGGCAAGCAGTTCAAGTCCTATCGCGGCATGGGCTCGCTGGGCGCCATGCAGTCGCGCGGCCAGGGCCGCTCGTACTCCAAGGACCGCTACTTCCAGGCCGAGGTCTCCTCGGACGACAAGCTGGTCCCGGAGGGCATCGAGGGCCAGGTCCCGTACCGCGGCCCGCTGGCGGCCGTGCTGCACCAGCTGGTCGGCGGCCTGCGCCAGACCATGGGCTACGTGGGCGCCGCCACCGTGGCCGAGATGGAGAGCAAGGGCCGGTTCGTCCGGATCACCTCGGCGGGCCTCAAGGAGAGCCACCCGCACGACATCCAGATGACCGTCGAGGCACCGAACTACACCAGCCGCTGAGCACACCCGCCCAGGCGCTCGCGAGGCCCGTCACCACCGGTGGCGGGCCTCGCCGCACGTCCGCCCGTCGGCCGCTGCGCCGCGCCGGCCCGCGGGTGCGGGATACTGGGGGCGGCCGGGGTGACCCGGCAGGTATGAGCGAGAAAACCGGAAGGGCTCGAAGTGACTGAGATCGAGATCGGGCGAGGCAAGCGCGGACGCCGGGCGTACTCCTTCGACGACATCGCCGTCGTCCCCAGCCGCCGTACGCGGGACCCGAAGGAGGTCTCGATCGCCTGGCAGATCGACGCCTACCGCTTCGAGCTGCCGTTCCTGGCGGCTCCGATGGACAGCGTGGTCTCGCCGCAGCAGGCCATCGCCATCGGGCGGCTCGGCGGGCTCGGCGTGCTGAACCTCGAAGGTCTCTGGACCCGCTACGAGGACCCGCAGCCGCTGCTCGACGAGATCGCCGCGATCACCGACCAGGCCGCCGCCACCCGCCGCCTGCAGGAGATCTACGCGGCCCCGATCCAGGCCGACCTGATCGGCCGGCGGATCAAGGAGGTCCGCGAGTCGGGCGTCGTGACGGCCGCCGCGCTCTCCCCGCAGCGGACCGCCGAGTTCTCCAAGGCCGTGGTGGACGCCGGCGTCGACGTCTTCGTCATCCGGGGCACGACGGTCTCCGCCGAGCACGTCTCCGGCGCGGCCGAGCCGCTCAACCTCAAGCAGTTCATCTACGAGCTGGACGTCCCGGTGATCGTCGGCGGCTGCGCCACGTACACCGCCGCCCTGCACCTGATGCGCACCGGCGCGGCCGGCGTGCTCGTCGGTTTCGGCGGCGGCGCCGCGCACACCACCCGCAACGTGCTCGGCATCCAGGTGCCGATGGCGACCGCGGTGGCCGACGTCGCCGCCGCGCGCCGCGACTACATGGACGAGTCCGGCGGCCGCTACGTGCACGTCATCGCCGACGGCGGCGTGGGCTACAGCGGCGACCTCGCCAAGGCGGTCGCCTGCGGCGCGGACGCGGTGATGATCGGTGCCGCGCTGGCGCGGGCCACCGACGCCCCCGGCCGCGGCTTCCACTGGGGCATGGAGGCCGTCCACGACGAGCTGCCGCGCGGCAAGCGGGTGGACCTCGGTACGGTCGGCACCACGGAGGAGATCCTCAGCGGCCCGTCGCACACCCCCGACGGCACGATGAACCTCTTCGGCGCCCTGCGCCGCGCGATGGCCACCACCGGCTACTCGGAGCTCAAGGAGTTCCAGCGGGTCGAGGTCACCGTCAACCCGGCGCTGCACCACGGCTGACGACGCTCCACGTCGAGGAGGCCCCCGCCGGTCGGCGGGGGCCTCCTCGACGTCCGGGGGGCGGACTCAGCGCTCGTAGCCGAAGCGCCGGGTGGTGAGCCCGCCCGCCATGAGGGCGATGCCGTAGAAGAGCACGTCGTAGACGCCGCGATTGGCCTGCCAGAGCTGGAAGGTGACGTCGCGGTCGGTGCCGAGCAGATCACCGACGGACGCGCCGGAGACCTCGTGCAGCACGAGCGTCGCGTAGAAGAACTGGCCGAGGAAGAGCGCGGCCACCGCCAGCACCGCGCCGATCACCGGGAGCGCGGCGCCGCGGCCACCGAGCCTGCCCAGCGGCCAGCCGATCGCCGCGCCCAGCCCGATCACCAGCCAGCTGAACTCGTGTTCGAGGGCCTTCATCACGAAGCCGTAGGCGAGTGCGCCGACCACGACCGCGGCCAGCGCCGCCGCGATCGCGCCGCCGAGGTTCGGCTCCCGCTTGGCGGTGGCGATCAGCGGGGCGTAGGCGTACGGCGTGGGGGCACCGGGCATGCCGGGAGCCACGTAGCCGGCCGGGGCCTCGTCGTGCCAGGCGGGCACGGAGTAGTGCGGAGCGGCCGGGCCCGCCGGGCCGTCGTGGCCGGGCTCGGATGCGGTCATGGTGGTTCCCCCCGGGGAAGCGTCGACACTCGGCGTCGAACGCTAGCAGCGCCGACGGCCGTGCGGACACAGCGTTTTGATCACGGCTCGGGCACGAAGCGCCGGTTGTGCGCCGGTTCTCCACGGGCCGCCCCGGGGCGCCGCCCGGCGCAACGGACGGGCCGGGTGGTCGAGGACGTCCCCGACAGGGGATGATGGAGGCTTCGCGTCCGGGCCCGACCAGGGGTCGACGCGCCGTCACTTCGACCGCCGGCACCACATGGGGGAACACGCCAGATGACCGAGGCGCAGGGTTCCACCGGCCGTCTCCTGGCCGGACGTTACCGGCTGGACGCGGTGCTGGGTCGCGGCGGTATGGGTACCGTCTGGCGGGCCGAGGACGAGATGCTCGGCCGGATCGTCGCCGTCAAGGAACTGCGCATGCACGGCGGCGTCGACGAGGAGGAGAAGCACCGGCTGATCGTCCGGACGCTGCGCGAGGCCAAGGCGACCGCGCGGATCAGGCACACGGCCGCGGTCACCGTCTTCGACGTGGTCGAGGAGGACGACCGGCCCTGGATCGTCATGGAGCTGGTGGAGTCCCGTTCGCTGGCCGAGGTGATCAAGGAGGACGGTCCGCTGACCCCCGTCCGGGCCGCCGAGATCGCGCTGGACCTGCTCGGCGTGCTCGGCGCCGCGCACAGCCACGGCATCCTGCACCGGGACGTGAAGCCGTCCAACGTCCTGATCGGCGAGGACGGCAGGGTCGTGCTGACCGACTTCGGCATCGCGAGCGTCGAGGGCGATCCCTCGGTGACCTCCACCGGGATGCTGGTCGGCGCCCCGTCCTACATATCCCCCGAGCGGGCCCGCGGGCAGAAGCCCGGTCCGCCGGCCGACCTGTGGTCCCTGGGCGGGACGCTCTACGCGATGGTCGAGGGCCGGCCGCCCTACGACCGGGGTTCGGCGCTGGCCACGCTCACCGCGGTGATGACGGAGGACCTGGGCACCCCGCACAACGCCGGGCCGCTGCGCCCGGTCATCGAAGGACTGCTGGAGAAGGACCCGGCCCGCCGCCTGGACGCCTCCGCGACCCGGGCGATGCTCAGGCGGGTCGTCGCCGAGCACACCGTGAAGGCCGAGTCCACCACCCAGCAGGCCGTCCCGATCGAACCCGCCGACGCGCCGCCGGAGCCCGCTCCGAAGCGCGCGGTGAGCGGTCTGCTCGGGACGGTACGGGTGGGCAGCCGCTCGAAGGGCGACAAGTCCGCCGCCGCGCCCGTTCCCGCCCCCGGACCCGCCGCGCCCGCGACCCCGTCGCCCGTCGAGCCCGCCGCGCAGAGCGCCCGGCCGGCCGCTCCCGTCGCCGGGACGTGGTCCCGGGGCGAGACGCTGAGCGCCCGTGGCGCCGCCGGCGCGTCCTGGTGGGCCGCGAGCGCCCGCCGGCGCGCCGTGGTGGTGGCGGTGGTCCTGCTGCTGCTGATCGCCGGGGTGGTCGTGGCCACCCGGGCCCTGGGCGGATCGGACCGGACCGGGACCGGCGCCGCTCCCGCGGTGGGCGCCTCGACCACCGGCACGGGCCCGGCACCGGCCCAGGACGCCCAGAGCCCGGCCCCGGCGCAGAGCCCGGTCCAGAGCGCGGCCGTGAGCGGCCCCCCGGCTCCGGCCTCCCCGGCGGACCCGCAGCCCACCTCCACGGCGAGCACCACGGTGACCTCCGGGCCGGCTCCGGCGACCAACCCCGGTACGGCGGCGGTGCCGGCCGGCTACCGGCTGTTCGCCGACGCCTCCGGGTTCTCGATCGTGCTGCCCGAATGGCTGGCCGACGGCGGCGCGGGCTACCACGCCACCAGCCGGAAGTTCGAGGGCCGCGGCGTGCGGCTGCTCGTCGACTGGACGCAGCCGGGCGGCGCGAGCGCGCTCGCCGACTGGCAGAACAGCGAGTCGAGCCAGAAGGGCCACAACTACCAGCGGGTCGCCCTGCAGGCCGTCACCTACCGGCAGTGGACCAACGCCGCCGACTGGGAGTGGACCTTCGACGGCAGCTCCCAGCGGATGCACTCGCTCAACCGGGGCTTCGTCACCGGGGGCGGCAAGTACGGCTACGCCCTCTACTGGACGATGCCCGACGCGGACTGGGCCTCGCCCGACTTCGCGCAGGCGCGGCAGACCGGGTTCGACACCTTCCAGCCGGCCCCGTAGGCCGCGCCCGCCGGACGCGGCGGCGCCGCCACGCCCCGGCCACGCGCCCGCCACGCCCCGCTCCGGGGCGGCTTCGGGACGGATCCGGGCTCCGACGCAACCGGCGGTGGCCCTGCGTCGTCCTCGGGGAGAGCGGCCCGGGCCGGATGCGCCGTCCACGCACGGACGCGCCCGGGGTGTCGGGCGGCCGTTGCCGCCACCGGCCGCCCGCCGGTGCGATGGTGGCCTCTGGTCGTGTCCGACCGTTCGCGTCGGACCAGCGCGCGGCCACGCCGTCCGGTGCCGAGCGGGTCGAAGGCGGCGAGGAGCGGGATCGGTCCGGTCCGTGGGATCGAGCGCGGCCGGGCGGCCACGTACGCTGGCGGTGACGAGAGGACAGGCATGCTGGCGGGCCCGGGGCAGGTGTTGGCAGGGCGGTACCGCGTGACGGACCGTCCGGAGTACCTGCGGGTGCTCGCGAGGGACGAACAGAACGGCACCGCGGTCCGGTTGCGGGGCCTTGAGCTGCCCGGCCTGCTGTCGGCCGGTCCGACGGCGGAGGATCCGGTGCCGGCGCAGGGCGCGCGGCTCGCGCGGCGGGCGGCGCAGGCCGCGGCGGCGGCGCCCTCGCACCACCGGCTGCTGCGGGGCGGCGAGGCTTTCGTGGACGGCGAGTTGCTCTGGCTGGTGGAGGAGTACCCGGCCGGGGCCCCGCTGGACGTGCTCGCGCTCGACGGGCCGGTGCCGGTCCACCGGGTCGCCGAGCTGGCGGCGGATCTCGCGGGCGCGCTACGGGCCCTGCACGAGGCCGGTCTGACACACGGAAACGTTTCGGCCGCGTCGGTGCTGGTCTGCGAGGACGGCGCCGCCCTGCTCGGCGGCCTGACCTCGGGCGTGGCGGAGGAGGCGCTCTGCGAGGAGCTCGGCGGCCCGGCCGGGCGCCGCCGGTACGAGGTGCGGGCCGGGCTGCTCGGGCCCCGGGCGGAGCGCTGGCCGATGGACGGCGGCCCGGCCGGGGACTGCTGGGCCCTGGGCGTGCTGCTGTACCGCCTGCTGACCGGCGTCGCGCCGTACCCCGAGGACGACCTGCCCACCCTGCTCGGCGCCGTCCGGGACGGCCGGCGTGCCCCCGCGTACGACTGCGGCGCGCTGGGGCCGCTGGTCGAGCGGCTGCTCCAGCCGGACCACGCGCTGCGCCCGACGGCGGTGCAGGTGTGGCGGGAGGCGACCGAGGTACTGGCTGGCGCCCCGGAGCCGTACGGTACGGCGCCGCCCGTCCTGCTGCCGGTGCCGCGGCCCGAGGCGGGGCCGTTGGTGCCCCGTCAGCGCCCGGGCCGGCGAGGGGCCGGCCCGGTGGAGGGCGAGGCGCGGGGCGGTCCGCCGCGCCGGGCGCCGCGGCTGCCGCCGGCGCTGCTGGGCCCTCTGGTGGTGGCCGGTGTGCTGGTGGCGCTGGTGCTGGGACTGGCCGGTGTGGTGTTGTTCGCAGGCTGACGGGCCGTGCCGCAGATCACGGGGCGGTCACGTGGCCGGGGCGGGAGCCCGGGTGCCCGCCGGGCGGCCTAATCTGTGCGTGAGAGAGATGTTCGAACGGTGGTCAGTGCGGTGCACCGGGCCCTCCGTCACGGTGACGGCAGGTGGATGAGGGGGAGCGGTCGCCAATGGGCGTTCAGGATCGGCCGGGGGCGGCCGCGGCGGAGCGGCTGCTGGCCGGCCGGTACGAGCTGGGGGAGCGGCTGGGCCGGGGCGGCATGGGCACGGTCTGGCGTGCCCGGGACCGGATGCTGGACCGCGAGGTCGCGGTCAAGGAGTTGACGGTCAGCCACCTCCCCGAGGAGGAGCTGGAGATCCTCAACGCCCGGATGAAGCGGGAGGCGAGCGCCGCCGCCCGGATCAAGCACCCCGGCGTGATCACCGTCCACGACGTGCTGGAGCAGGACGGCCGGCCCTGGATCGTGATGGAGCTGGTCGACGGCCGCTCGCTGGCCGACGTGATCAGCCAGGACGGCACGCTGATGCCCAGGGAGGCCGCCGAGGTCGGCGCCCAGGTGCTGGCCGCGCTGCACCGGGGGCACCAGCTCGGCGTGCTGCACCGGGACGTCAAGCCCGGGAACGTGCTGCTGGAGCGGGGTACCGGCCGGGTCGTCCTGCTGGACTTCGGCATCGCCACGTACGAGGGCTCGGCCGAGCTGACCCGCCCGGGTGATCTGGTCGGGTCGCCCGACTACCTCGCCCCCGAGCGGGCCCAGGGCGAGCGGCCGGGCCCGGCCTCCGACCTGTGGGGCCTGGGCGCGACGCTGTACGCGGCGGTGGAGGGGGAGTCCCCCTTCCGCCGCACCTCGCCGCTGACCACGCTGGCCGCGGTGGTCGGCGACCCGCTGCCGGAGCCGCGCCGGGCGGGCGCGCTGGGGCCGGTGCTGGCCGCGCTGATGGCCAAGGACCCGGCCGAGCGGCCCACCGCCGACGAGGCGCTGCGGATGCTCGCCGAGGTGACGGCCGGGCACACGATGGGCTTCAAGGCGGTGCCCGGGAGCGTGCCGAAGGTGCCGACCCAGGCGGTGCCGGTGGTGGACCGGACCGGTACGGCCGGCGGCGCGCCCGAGACCGGGGAGGCGGTCACCGTGCCCCGCCCGGACGCGGCCGTGGCTCCGGCCACGGTGCCGGACGCCCCGGCCGCGCCGGTGGCGCCCGACGCGGCCGCCGCCCCGGCCGCCGCCGGGAAGGCCGGGCGCCGCCGCGGCCGGCTGGTGCTGAAGGTGGCGGTGCTGGGGCTGGTCACCGCGCTGCTGGCCGGTACGGGGGCGTACCTGGCGGCCAGCCGGCGGCACGGGGACGGCGGCGTGGCCGCCCCGACCCCGACGGTGGGCCAGCAGTCCGTCAGTCCGGGGGCGGCCGCACCGGCCGGCTACCGCTGGACGGACGACCCGGGCGGCTTCCGCTTCCTCCTCCCGCTCACCGGCGGGGTCTGGCAGCGCAGCATGGACAGCAACCAGATCTACTACAGCCCCGACGCCAAGTCGCACTACCTGCAGTTCGCGGTGACCGTCGGCCAGTCGACCCGTCCGCGCGACCACCTGGCCGAGCTGGAGGCCACGGTCAGCAAGAACCTGACCGGGTACGCCCAGCTCAGGCTGGCGGACGCCAAGGTCAAGGGCCACGACGCGGCGGTCTGGGAGTTCTCGTACGCGGCGAAGGAGGGCGGGCGCCGGCACGCGATCGAGGCCGAGTTCATCGACGGCCAGGGCACCGCGTACGCCGTCTACCTGTCCTGCCCGGACAAGGACTGGACCGAGGGCCAGCAGCGCTTCACCACGGTGCTGAACAGCTTCGAGCCCACGGGCTGACACCCGCCGGTGCCGGGCGCGGCCCCGCCCGGCACCGGCGGGCCGGGCCGGTGACACCGCGCGGGCCACGGACAATTTCTGGTTACTGGCGGGTACCGGACCGGCCGCCGAGCGCCTAGGCTTCGCCGCATGACGGACCTCACGGCAGACGCACCGGCCCCCGCCCAGCCCGGCCGCAACCCCGCCGCCCCGGGCGCCGCCCGCACGGTGGCCTCCGTGGTGACCCCGGCGCTCGTCGCCCGGCTGGCCGCGGGTGTCACCGCGACCGGCGAGCCCGAGTGCGCGCAGACCGTCGCCCCGCTGACCGGCGAGCACCTCGCCACCCTGCCGCGGTCCACACCGGCCGACGTCGAGGTGGCGTACGAGGTGGCCCGCCGCGCCCAGCGCAGCTGGGCCGCGCTGCCCGTGCGCCGTCGCGCCGCCGTCCTGCTGCGCTTCCACGACCTGCTGCTGCGCCGCCAGGACGAGGTGCTCGACCTGATCCAGGCCGAGACCGGCAAGGCCAGGCTGCACGCCTTCGAGGAGGTGATGGGCGCCGCGCTCGCCGCCCGGCACTACGGCCGGACCGCGCACCGCTACCTGCGCGACCGCCGCCGCGGCGGCGCCGTGCCCGGGCTCACGCACACCGTCGAGGCGCGCCGTCCGAAGGGCGTGATCGGGCAGATCTCGCCGTGGAACTACCCCCTGGAGCTGTCGGTCGGCGACGCGCTGCCCGCCTTCGTGGCCGGGAACGCGGTGGTCAACAAGCCGGACACGCAGACCGCGCTGACCGCCCTGTGGGCCCGCGAGCTGCTGGTCGAGGCCGGCCTGCCCGCCGACCTGTGGCAGATCGTGATCGGCGACGGCCCGGTGATCGGCCCGGCCGTCGTGGAGCACGCCGACTACGTCTCGTTCACCGGCTCGACCCGCACCGGCCGCGAGGTCGCCCAGCGGGCCGCCGCCCGGCTGGTCGGCGCCTCGCTGGAGCTCGGCGGCAAGAACGCCCTGCTGGTGCTCGCCGACGCCGACCTGGACAAGGCCGCCGAGGGCGCCGTCCGGGCCTGCTTCTCCTCGGCGGGCCAGCTCTGCATCTCGGTCGAGCGGCTCTTCGTGCACCGCTCGGTCGCCGACGACTTCCTGGCCCGTTTCGCGGCCCGCACCGGCGCGCTGCGGCTCGGCGGCGGGCTCGCCTACGGCGCCGAGATGGGCTCGCTGGTCTCCGACCGGCAGCTGGAGGTCGTCACCCGGCACGTCGAGGAGGCGGTCAAGGGCGGCGCCACGGTGCTGGCCGGCGGTCGGCCCCGCCCGGACCTCGGCCCGCTGTTCTTCGAGCCGACCATCCTGGACGGCGTCACCGAGGGCATGACGGTCTGCGCCGAGGAGACCTTCGGCCCGGTCGTCTCGGTCTACCGCTTCGACACCGAGGACGAGGCCGTCGCCGCCGCCAACTCCACGCCGTACGGACTGAACTCCAGCGTCTGGACGAAGGACGCCCGGCGCGGCCGGGCGGTCGCGGCCCGGCTGCGCACCGGCACCGTCAACGTCAACGAGGCGTACGCGGCGGCGTACGGCTCGGTCGCCTCGCCGATGGGCGGGATGGGCGACTCCGGGCTCGGTCGCCGGCACGGCTCCGAGGGCATCCTGCGCTTCACCGAGGGGCAGACCATCGCCACCCAGCGGCTGCTGCCGATCGGCCCCTCCCTGGGGCTGGACGACGAGCGGTTCGCCGCCCTGTTCACCACCGGCCTGAAGGCGATGAAGACCTTCCGGTTCAAGTAGGCCCCCCGCCGGGCGGGTTCGCCGCCCGGCCCGGCCGGGCACGTCGGGTTCGGCACGTCGATCGGATGGGCGAGGGAGCAGCGGGCGATGGCAGCGACACCTGCGGGTACGGAAGGCACCGGCGGCGAGGAGTACGACTACGACGTGGTCGTCGTCGGCTCCGGCTTCGGCGGTTCGGTCACGGCCCTGCGGCTGACCGAGAAGGGCTACCGGGTCGCCGTGCTGGAGGCCGGCCGCCGGTTCCGGGCCGACGAGCTCCCGAAGACCTCCTGGGACACCAGGAACTACCTCTGGGCACCGGCGCTCGGCCTGTACGGCATCCAGCGGATCCACCTGCTGGCCAACGTGCTGATCCTGGCCGGCGCGGGCGTCGGCGGCGGCTCGCTCAACTACGCCAACACCCTGTACGTCCCGCCGAAGGCGTTCTTCGAGGACCGGCAGTGGCGGCACATCACCGACTGGCAGGAGGAGTTGGCACCCTTCTACGACCAGGCCCAGCGGATGCTCGGGGTCCGCCTCAACCCGACCGTCACCCCCGCCGACGTCCATCTGCGGGCGGCCGCCGAGAAGATGGGGGTCGGGGACACCTTCCACCTCGCCCCGGTCGGGGTGTTCTTCGGCGACGGCGAGGACGCGGACGGCGCCACCCGGGCCGCGCCCGGCGAGGCCACCGGGGATCCGTACTTCGGCGGGGCCGGCCCCGCCCGGCGGGCCTGCACCGAGTGCGGGGAGTGCATGACGGGCTGCCGGCACGGCGCGAAGAACATGCTGACCGAGAACTACCTCCACCTCGCCGAGCGCAACGGCGCCGAGATCCACCCGCTCACCACCGTCGCGCGGATCCGCGAGCTCGGCGGGGGCTTCGCCGTCGACGTGCGGCGCACCGACGCGCGCTCCAGGGACCGGGTGAAGGCCGGTGCCCGGACGATCACGGCGGCCCGGGTGGTGGTCGCGGCCGGCACCTACGGCACCCAGAGCCTGCTGCACCGGATGCGCGACGGCGGCCACCTGCCCGGCCTCTCGGCCCGGCTCGGCGAGCTGACCCGCACCAACTCCGAGGCCCTGGTCGGCGCGCAGACCAGCGACCGGCGGTACGGCTCGAAGGCGGACTTCACCAAGGGCGTCGCCATCACCTCCTCGATCCACCCCAACGAGAACACCCACATCGAGCCGGTCCGCTACGGCAAGGGATCCAACGCGATGGGCGCGCTCTCGGTGCAGCAGATCGCGGGCGGCGGCCGGGCGCCGCGCTGGCTGACCTACGCGGTGACGGCGGTCACCCACCCGCTCAACTTCGCCCGCTCGATGAGCCTGCGCCGGTGGTCGGAGAAGACCATCATCGGCCTGGTGATGCAGTCGCTGGACAACTCCATCACCGTCTCGATCAAGCAGAAGGGCCTCGGCAAGGGGAAGCTGACCTCCACCCAAGGCCACGGCGAGCCGAACCCGACCTGGATCCCGGCGGCCGAGGAGGGCGCCAGGGCGCTCGCCGCGGAGATCAACGGCTTCCCCGGCGGCACCGTGGGCGAGATCTTCGACATCCCGATGACCGCGCACTTCCTCGGCGGCTGCCCGATCGGGGACTCCCCGCTGACCGGCGTGGTCGACCCCTACCACCGGCTCTACGGGCACCCGGGGATCAGCGTGGTGGACGGCTCCGCCGTCTCCGCCAACCTCGGCGTCAACCCCTCGCTCACCATCACCGCCCAGGCCGAGCGGGCGATGTCGATGTGGCCCAACAAGGGGGAGGCCGACCCGCGCCCGGCGCCGGGCGAGGAGTACCGGCGCGTCGCCGCGGTGGCCCCCGTCCGGCCCGCGGTGCCGAAGGGTGCCTTCGGCGAGCTGCGGCTTCCGCTGCTCGCGGTGCCGGCGGTGCCGCGCCGGAAGGCCCCGAAGGCCGCGAAGGAGCGGGACTGACGGGCCGCCGGCTCGCGTCGAAGCCGGTTGACAGTCTCCGAGGGCCGGTGGGATAACGGGGCCTCATCGGGGGATCGGCGACGGGGGAGTACCGGTATGGCGGTCTGTGCATCATGTGGGGCGGCGTCGGCGGCGGGGGCGCAGCGCTGCGCCTCCTGCGGACGGCCGCTGGCGCCCCCGCCGCCGCCCGGGCCGCCGCCCACCGGGCGGCCCGGCCCGGCCCGCTCCGCCGTCGGCCCACCGACGCTCGGCCCGCCGCCGCCGCTCGCGCCACCCGTGGCGGGCCGCTGGGGCGCCGGTACGGCGTACGACCCGGCTGCCGCGCAGGCGCCCGTGCTGCGCTGGCTGACCGGCTCCGACTGGCGGCCGGCGCTGCGGGCGGTGATCGCGCCGACCGCTGTACTGCTGCTCGCCGCGTTGCTGACGGCCCTGCCCAGCAGCTACGGCGATCTGTACGCCGCGCCGTTCGGCACGCGGTTCGGCGCCGCGCTGGCCGCCGCGCTGGCGGCGCTCGGCGCGCCCTTCGAGGTGCACATGTCGATGCCGATCGGCTCGGGCGGAACCGGGCTGTCCTACGAGTACCTGCTGCGCGCGCTGCCGATGACCGTCGCGGCCCTGTGGCTGCTGGCGCTATGGCTCGGCCTGCGCGCCGGGCTGACCCGGTGGCAGGCCCGGACCGGGGAGCAGGTGACCCGGCCGCGGGCCTTCGGCGAGGCGGCCCGTACCGGTCTGGTCGCGGCGGCCGTCACGCTGCTCCTCGGCCTGCTCTGCGGCAGTGACTGGCAGCCGCCGCGCGGCGCCGACGACGTGCCGGACCTCTCCGGCGGGTTCCTCGCCGGCTTCGGCTTCACCGTGGACGCCGGCTGGTGGGAGGCGCTCGGGTGGAGCTTCCTGCTCGCCGCGCTGACGGCCCTGGTCGTGTACGGGACGGACGCGATGCGCTGGGCGGCCTGGCGAAACGCCGGGGTGCGCGGCTGGGCGGTGGCCGCACTGGCGGCGGGCCGCGTGCTGCTCGTGGTGGTGGGGGTGGCCTCGGCCGCAGCGTTCGTGGTCGTGGCCGCCCAGGGCGAGGACGCCCCGACGCTGGCCGCCCTGGCCTTCCTGCCGAACCTGGGGCTGCTGCTGCTCGGGTACGGCTCCGGCGCGACCTTCGAGCTGGGCCGCGACCACGGCACGGCCTCGTACCTGAGCGCGGCGGAGGCCGGGCAGCGCGCCCAGTACTCCTTCTTCGAGATGAGGGACCTCACCGGTGACTGGCGCTGGGCCGGGCTGCTGGCGCTGGCGGCGGCGCTGCTGCTCGGCTGGACGGCCCTGCGGCGCGGGCTGGACACGGCCGACCGGCTCAGGCTGGCGGTCGTCCACGGGGCGGGGCTGAGCCTGCTGATGCTGCTCGCCGGCGCCGGGTTGACCGTCACCGTGCCGGGGCTGGAGCGGTTCACGGCCTCCGCGACGGGCGGCGCCCCGGTCGAGCACGGTTCGGGCGGGCTCACCTTCGCCACCCTGCTGGCGGCCAACCTGATCTGGGCGGCGGCCGGCGCGCTCGGCGTGCCGCCGCTGCTGACGGCCCTCGGGGTGCGCGCGCCCCTCCGGGGCGCGGTGGCCGGGGAGGGGAGCGGTGCGCCCGGGCAGGACGGGTACGCCGCGGACCTCTCGGCGTCGCCCACGGAGGCGTCGCCCTCGGCCGCGCCGCCGTCGCCCGGGCCGGCCGCGGTGGTGCCGGCCACGACCGACCTGCTGGACTCGCACGACCGTTCCGCCCCGGCCGTGCCCCCGCAGGGGCCGGCCCGGAGCGCCGGGGGCGACGACGCCTCGGTGTGGCGCAAGCAGGAGCCGGCGGACGGCTGACCGGCGGACGGCGGGCCGGACGGTGGCCGGGACCGGCGGCGCACCGGGAAAGGGCAAAGGGCCCCGCGGGGGAACGGGGCCCTTTGTCGATCAGCACGCGGCGTCAGGGCTGCGCCGGTGCTGGAGGTGACGACGCCGGGGGAAGAGCGCCGTCGGGTCGGATGGTTCGTGGGGCGCTGCCGCCGCCGACCCGGGTGCGCCGGGGTGTCGCGGGCGTCGCGCGGGTGCGCGGTCGTACGCGGACGGTCGGGCGCAGGTCTGCGCGAGCGCTCCGTTCACTCAGCGTGAGGTGATAACCGTTGTCGCCGTCGGGTCGCGGCGGCACCGGAACGGACCCGCCGCCGACCTGACCGCAGTCGCCGGGCGAACCCCTCAATCAGCATCGTGGTGGACAGAGCCCGTGCTCTGCAACCGATTCGACATACTTCGGCACAGTCCATTTGGCGCTGTTCCGCCGCGACCCCGCCGTGGCCCCCTGCGGGCGCGGTCGGAGGCGGCGCCGCCGGGACCGGCGGGGAATGATCACGTTGCGTAGTGACGGTGGGCCGGAGCGCATGGGGACGCGCGTAGCGGCGCGCCGCAGTGCCGCCCGCGCGCCGGTGGCAGAGCCGGTGGGACGCACGGAGCGCGGCGCTCCGGTGGGACGGTGGCCGGGACAGCCGGGACAGCCGGGGTGGAGGTGCGGCGGTCGGCTCCCGGGCGTCCCCGGGCGCCGGCCGCCGCACCTCCTGCGGTCCAGTCGGGGCCGGGGTCGCTGTCCCCTGCTCGCCGGCCTGGCACCCGCGCACGGTCCCACGGCGGGCCGCCCCCGGCACAGACCGGGAGGGCGGCGGCGCCACGTGCGCCGGTGGACTGGAATGAGAGCTCCACGCGTGGTCCTGCAACCCGCACGGCACCACCCCGGAACGGGGCCGCGGCGCCGCACCTGGCGGGTGCGACGCGGTCGTACGGTTGTCAGGAGCAACGATTCGGCGGCCCGGGCGGTCACGGGCCCATCAGGGTGACGTACCGGGGAGCCGGGAGGCCCCGGGCGGGCCGGTAGACTGGGGAAAGACACCCCCACAAGCCACCTGCCGCAGCCCTGCCGGGCGCCCGCTGCCGGTGGCACCTCCCGTTCCGCTGCCGGAAGGCCGTTCGTGTCCTCTGCTACCCCCGACCACTCCGTACAGCCGGCCGACACCGTTCTGGTCGTCGACTTCGGCGCCCAGTACGCCCAGCTCATCGCCCGTCGCGTCCGTGAGGCGCGGGTCTACAGCGAGATCGTGCCGAGCACGATGCCCGTGGAGGAGATGCTGGCCAAGAACCCCCGGGCGATCATCCTCTCCGGCGGTCCGTCGTCGGTGTACGCCGAGGGCGCGCCGACCGTCGACCGCGCCCTGTTCGAAGCCGGCGTCCCGGTCTTCGGCATGTGCTACGGCTTCCAGCTGATGGCGGCGACGCTCGGCGGCACGGTCGACGACAACGGTGCCCGCGAGTACGGCCGCACCCCGCTGTTCGTCTCCCAGAGCGGCTCGACCCTCTTCGAGGGCACCCCGGACGAGCAGTCGGTGTGGATGTCGCACGGCGACGCCTGCTCCGCCGCGCCGGAGGGCTTCACCGTCACCGCGTCCACCGACGTGGTCCCGGTCGCCGCCTTCGAGAACGACGCCAAGAAGCTGTACGGGGTCCAGTACCACCCCGAGGTGATGCACTCCACGCACGGCCAGCAGGTGCTGGAGCACTTCCTGTACCGGGGCGCCGGCATCGAGCCGAACTGGACCACCACCAACGTGGTCGAGGAGCAGGTCGCGCTCATCCGCGAGAAGGTCGGCGCCAAGCGCGCGATCTGCGGGCTCTCCGGCGGCGTCGACTCCGCGGTCGCCGCGGCGCTCGTGCAGCGGGCCATCGGCTCCCAGCTGACCTGTGTGTACGTCGACCACGGTCTGATGCGCAAGGGCGAGACCGAGCAGGTCGAGAAGGACTTCGTCGCGGCCACCGGCATCCGGCTCAAGGTCGTCGACGCCGAGGAGCGCTTCCTGAACGCCCTCGCCGGGGTCACCGACCCCGAGGAGAAGCGCAAGATCATCGGCCGCGAGTTCATCCGGGTCTTCGAGCAGGCCCAGGCCGAGATCGTGGCCGAGGCGGGCGCGTCCGGTGAGGACGTCGCCTTCCTCGTCCAGGGCACGCTGTACCCGGACGTGGTCGAGTCCGGCGGCGGCACCGGCACCGCCAACATCAAGTCGCACCACAACGTCGGCGGCCTGCCCGACGACATCGAGTTCGAGCTGATCGAGCCGCTGCGCCAGTTGTTCAAGGACGAGGTCCGGATGGTCGGCCAGGAGCTCGGCCTGCCGGAGGAGATCGTCCAGCGCCAGCCGTTCCCCGGCCCGGGCCTGGGCATCCGGATCGTCGGCGAGGTCACCAAGGCGCGCCTGGACCTGCTCCGCGAGGCCGACGCGATCGCCCGCGAGGAGCTCACCGCGGCCGGTCTGGACCGCTCGATCTGGCAGTGCCCGGTGGTGCTGCTGGCCGACGTCCGCAGCGTCGGCGTGCAGGGCGACGGCCGGACCTACGGCCACCCGATCGTGCTGCGCCCGGTCTCCTCCGAGGACGCCATGACGGCCGACTGGTCGCGGGTGCCCTACGAGGTGCTCGCGAAGATCTCGACCCGGATCACCAACGAGGTCGACGAGGTGAACCGCGTCGTGCTGGACGTCACCAGCAAGCCGCCGGGCACCATCGAGTGGGAGTAGGGCCCGCGCAGAACCGGGCCGCCCGGAATTGAACGGCCGCGCCGTCGCACCCGTACCCGTGGGAGCGACGGCGCGGCCGTTCGTGGTGCGGGGCGCCCACGGGGTGGGCCCCTCCCACCGAAACGGCCCGGCAGCGGGCAGAATCGGACCGGACCTGTCAGTGGCTGACAGGCCGTGAGGGAAGGTGGAGGGATGTCGGAGGCCAGCAACGACGGGGCCGGCAGGGAGCCCGGCGGCCCAGCCGCGCGGGCGGATCGGCTCAGGGGGATCGCTTCGCGGTACGCGACTCTGCCGCTGCGGCTCTTCCTCGGAGTGACCTTCGTCTACGCGGCGCTGGACAAGCTCTCCGACGCGCACTACCTGGCGGGCGCCGGCGACCCGGCCTCGTTCGTCTCGCAGACCCAGGCGGCCCGGGCCGGCAGCCCGATCTCCTTCCTGCTCGGCCCGGCCCTGGACGCGCCGACCTTCTTCGCGCTCCTCATCGCCTTCGGCGAGCTGGCGGTCGGCCTCGGCACGCTGTTCGGCCTCTGGGGGCGGATCGCGGCCACCGGCGGCGCGCTGATCAGCGCCAGCCTCTGGTTCACGGTGAGCTGGAACGTCTCGCCGTACTTCCTCGGCAACGACCTCGTCTACCTGATGGCCTGGACCGTCCTGGTGCTGGCGGGCACCCCGTACCTGTCGGTGGACGGCTACCTCGCCGCGCGGGCCGGGCGGGACCGCGCACGCGGCCTGGACGACGCGAGGATCCGGCGCCGGGCCCTGGTGGACGGCTCCATCGCGGCCGTCGCGATCGGCGGCGCGGGGCTGCTCACCGGCTCCCTGACCGCCACCTTCGGCCGGGACCGCACCGTCACCCCCCGGCCCTCGGCCGCGCCGTCCCCCGGGGCCACCGCGAGCGCCGGGGCGCCGCCGGTCGCGGTGGCCGCCTCCGCCGTGCCGGTGGGGGGATCGGCCCAGGTCAAGGACCCGGTCAGCGGCGACGCCGTCTACATCGTGCAGCCGAAGGCCGGGCAGTACTGCGGCTTCTCCTCGATCTGCACCCACGCGGGCTGCGCGGTCGCCGCGCCCAAGGACGGCCAGATGTACTGCCCCTGCCACGGTTCCAAGTTCGACGCGGCCACCGGCGCCGTGATCACCGGCCCGGCGACCAAGCCGCTGCCGAAGTACACCGTCACCAAGGACGGCGACCAGCTGCACCTCGGCGCCGTCCAGAGCTGACCGGGGCGCCCGGGGGCGGCCTCAGCGCCCGCCCTCGGGGCCCTCGCCGCCGCGCTCCCGCCGGCCGAGCAGGCCGAGGTCGCGCAGCTGCGAGTCCAGGTCGCCCTCCGGGGTGCCGGGGGCGAGCGGGGGCGCGGCCGGCGGCTGCGCCCGGCCGCGCCGGGCCATCGCCAGCACCGCCGAGGCCAGGCCGCCGACGCCGAGCACGATGAACGTCACCGGGATGACGACCCGGCCGTTCACCGAGAAGTCGTTCAGCGAGGCCACCAGGTAGAGCGTGGCGATCACGGTGAAAAGGCCGCCCGCGATCAGCGAGAACAGGTCGAGCCGGTGCTTCCTCATCGCTGGACCACCTTGATGTCGCCGAACCCGACCGCCAGTGAGAGGTCGAGCGTTCCCTTCGGAGCCGTGCCGTCCGGCGGGTGCAGTTCGAACGTGCGGTCGTTGCTGCCGCCGGTGTCCTCGACACCGGTGATCTGTACGTTGCCGACGATGTGCCGGGCCCGCACGTGGACGACGACATCCGGGGGTACGGCCACCGTCAGGTCGCCGGCGCCCAGGCGGGCCCGGGTGGCCAGGGTGGCGCCGGCCGGGTCGAGCCCCTGCAGGTCGAGCGTCAGGTTGCCGGCCGCCAGGCGGTACTCGTGGTGCAGGTCGGCCGCGGAGACCGGCGTCCAGACCCGGTCGCCGAAGGACTCCCGGACCAGGGTCCGCGAGTTGCCGGCGGTGGCCAGCAGCAGGGTCAGCACCAGCCCGGGCACCACCAGCCCGCGGGCCCGGCCGAACTTCGCGCCGATCAGCAGCGTCACGCCGATCCCGAGCAGCAGGGCCGCCGCCACGGTGGACAGCAGCAGGTCCTCGCCGGGGCGTCCGCCCGGCAGCAGGACGGCGAGGGCCACCGCGGACAGCGTGACCAGCAGTCCGAGGGAGCCGAGGAACGAGCGCCCCCGGTGGTGCGCCACGGCGGACGGCGCGGGGCACGAGGGGGGCACCGGGGCGCTCTTGCGCAGCGGATCGCCCTGCGGCAGGTCGGTCCGCTGCCACCACGGCCGGGTCGGGGCGCCGGGGGGCGGGGTCCGGCCGCCGTACGGATCGCGTTCCGGGTGGCGCGGGTCCCAGAGGTAGCCGGTCGGCCCGGCGTGCGGAACGTCCGGCGGCACGGTGCCGGCCGCGCGTTCGTGGGCGTGCAGTTCACGGGCCAGCCGCTCGCGCAGGCCGTCGGCGTGGGCCTGGGCGGCCGCCGCCCAGGCGTCCTGCGCGGCGCCGTACGGCGACTCCGGGGAGAGCCGGTCGTACGGGCCGCCCGCCGGTGTGCGGCGGCGCGTACGGCGCCCGCGCCACCCGCCGCGACGGGCCCGCCGCTGCTCGGGGTCGTGGCGCACCGCCAGGAAGACCAGGCCGCCGAGCAGCAGCAGCGGGAACAGCTGGTCGCCGTCGCCCATCGAGGAGAAGAACACCCCGGTGCCGATCACGGTCAGCAGCACGGCGCCGATCGACTGGCCGTCCACCCGCCCGGTCAGCACCCGCTGCAGCTCGGTGCGCCCGTGCCGGCCGTCCGCCGCCTCGGCCGGGACGACCAGCCACGCCAGCCCGTACAGGAACAGTCCGAGGCCGCCGGAGAGGCAGAGCACCGCGATCACCACCCGGAAGACCACCGGGTCGATGTCCAGGTGCCGGCCCAGCCCGCCGCAGACACCCGCCACCACGCGATGGTGTTCGCTGCGGGTCAGCGGCGGCCGTTCGGTCTCGGGTGGGCCGGGCGTGCCCGCGGCCGGCGTGTGGTCGTCCGTCATGGTTCCATCCTCCCGGCCCGCGCGGCGCCGTGGAGCCCCCCGCGGCCCTGTCCGGACCCTGACTTGTCCCTGAGAGATCCTCGGGGCCGGACCCTGATGCGCCGGGGGTGGCGCGCGTGGAACCATCGGTGGCGTGGCAGCACCCGGTACCGAACCGAACCCCCTCGTCCCTGACGCGCCGTCGGCCGCGGGCGCCGACCAGGCGTCCCCCGCCGAGGGGCGGCCGCCGTACCGCCGGCTCTACCGCAGCCCGCACGGACGGATGCTCGGCGGCGTCGCGCACGGCCTCGCCGTCCACCTCGGGCTGCCGGTCACCTGGGTCCGGGCCGCCTTCGTCCTGCTCTTCTTCGCCCAGGGGATAGGGGCGCTGCTGTACGCGGCGTTCTGGTTCGTGGTGCCGATCGGGATCGGCGAGCCGCTGCCCGGCAGTGCGGCGCACTGGGCGTACGTCGACGGCGCGTTCGTGCCGGCGTCCCCCGGCCAGGGCGCCGCCGCGCTGCGCAAGGGCGGGCACGGGCGGCTGGCCAGGCTCCGGGAGCTGCTGCAGCGCACCTTCCAGGGCGAACCGGCGGTGGCGGGCGGCGTCGACCCGCAGAACGGCCCGGCGGGCCAGGGCGCGGCCGGCGGCGGCCGGCAGGGGTTCGGCCAGCTCGCCGCACTGGTGATGCTGGTGATCGGCGTCATGGCGCTGCTCAACGCCCTGAACATCCAGACCGCCAAGCCGTACACCTGGCCGCTGCTGGCGATCGGTGTCGGTGTCGCGCTGGTCTGGCGCCAGGCCGACGACTCGCGCTGGCAGCGCTGGTTCGGCCTGGAGGAGGGCGAGCGGCGGCGCGGCGCCTACACCAGGGTCGGCGCGGGCGTGCTGTTGGTGGTGGCGGGCATCATCGGCTTCCTGATCCTGCAGGGCACCGGATCCACGATCGGCTCGGTCGTCGAGGCCTCGATCGCGGTGCTGGCCGGGGTCCTGGTGCTGGTCGGCCCGTACGCGCTGCGCATGTGGCAGGACCTCGGCGCCGAGCGCACCGCCCGGATCCGGGCCCAGGAGCGGGCCGAGATCGCCGCCCACGTCCACGACTCGGTGCTGCACACGCTCACCCTGATCCAGCGCCGCGCCGAGGACCCGAAGGAGGTCCTGCGCCTGGCCCGCGCGCAGGAGCGCGAGCTGCGCCTGTGGCTGTACCGCCCGGAGGCCGCCGCCGAGGCCGCGCCCGACACCCTGGCCGAGCGGCTGCGCGCCGTCGTCGCCGAGGTCGAGGACCGGCACGGCGTACCGGTCGAGCTGGTCTGCGTCGGGGACTGCCCGATGGACGAGCGGGTGGCCGCGCAGATCCAGGCCGCGAGGGAGGCGACGGTCAACGCGGCCAAGTACGGTGGCGGTGGGCCGGTCCAGGTCTACGCCGAGGTGGAGGGGCGGACGGTGTCCGTGTTCGTACGCGACCACGGCCCCGGCTTCGACCCGGACGAGGTGCCCGAGGACCGGATGGGCGTACGCGAGTCGATCATCGGCCGGATGAAGCGCAACGGCGGCACCGCCAGGGTGCGGCCCGCGCCGGACGGCGGGACCGAGGTCGAACTGGAGATGGAGCGAACTGATGACTGAGCCTGCAGGCGGGCCCGTGGGGGGATCTTCGGTCGGGGGGACACCCCCGGGGAGGGTGGCTCGGGTGGTGCTGGTCGACGACCACCGGATGTTCCGCACGGGGGTCCGGGCCGAGATCGGCCGGACCGAGGCCACCGGGATCGACGTGGTCGGTGAGGCCGACGACGTCGAGTCGGCGGTCCGGGTGGTCGCCGGGACCAGGCCGGACGTCGTCCTGCTCGACGTCCACCTGCCCGGTGGCGGCGGGGTCGAGGTGCTGCGCCGCTCCGCCGCGCTGATGGCGGATCCGCACGGGGTCCGCTTCCTGGCGCTGTCGGTGTCGGACGCCGCGGAGGACGTGATCGGGGTGATCCGGGGCGGCGCCCGCGGCTACGTCACCAAGACCATCACCGGGACCGACCTGGTGGACGCGATCTTCCGGATCTCCGACGGCGACGCCGTCTTCTCGCCCCGGCTGGCGGGCTTCGTCCTGGACGCGTTCGCGGCCACCGACACCCCGCCGGTGGACGAGGACCTCGACCGGCTCACCCAGCGCGAGCGCGAGGTGCTGCGGCTGATCGCACGCGGCTACGCGTACAAGGAGATCGCCAAGCAGCTCTTCATCTCGGTGAAGACGGTGGAGAGCCACGTCTCGGCGGTGCTGCGCAAGCTCCAGCTGAGCAACCGTCACGAACTGACCCGCTGGGCGACGGCCCGCCGGCTGGTCTGACGCCGCCGGGGGCGCCGGCGTACCGGGGCGGTGGTGCACCGGTGCTCCCCGGGCGGGGTGCGCGGAGCGGCCGGCCGCCGCCGTCCTCGGGCCGGCCCGAGGACGGCCGCAACGGCGGCGGCGGCCGGTCCGGCGGGTGGTGTCGGTGCCGGGTCATAGACTCGGAGTGCCATGAGTAGCCTCTTTGACGACCTCCCGCTCCCCGGCTTCGAACTGCCCGCCGCCCGCAAGCCCGCCGCCGGCCCGAAGCGCCCCGCCGCCGCCACCGCGCCCGTCGACGGGCCCCACGACGTGCCGTACGACGTGCCGTACGACCGGGCACCCCACGACGAGGAGCCCCCGCCCCACGAGGAGGACGCCTCGTACGCCGCCTACGAGGAGGACATCCCGGCGGACCTCTTCCGGACCGACCACGCGGCGCAGGCCGAGCGGGACGCCTGGCACCGCAACGGCGCCGCCCGGACGGTGGTCGACCCGGTGCAGCTGCTGGAGGGCATGAACGACCCGCAGCGCGAGGCCGTCCTGCACGCCGGTTCACCGCTGCTGATCGTGGCCGGCGCCGGATCCGGCAAGACCCGGGTACTGACCCACCGGATCGCGTACCTGCTCGGCGCGCGGCACGTGCAGCCCGGCGAGATCCTGGCGATCACCTTCACCAACAAGGCCGCCGGCGAGATGCGCGAGCGCGTCGAGCAGCTGGTCGGCCCGCGGGCCCGGGCGATGTGGGTCTCCACCTTCCACAGCGCGTGCGTGCGGATCCTGCGCCGGGAGAGCAAGCTGCTCGGCTTCACGTCCAGCTTCTCGATCTACGACTCGGCGGACTCCCAGCGGCTGATGGCCCTGGTCTGCCGGGATCTGGACCTCGACCCGAAGCAGTACCCGCCGAAGTCCTTCACCTCGAAGATCAGCAACCTCAAGAACGAGCTGATCGACGAGGAGACGTACGCCGACCAGGCGGCCAACCCGATGGAGAAGAAGCTGGCCGAGGCGTACGCGCTCTACCAGCGGCGCCTGCGCGAGGCCAACGCGCTGGACTTCGACGACATCATCATGACGACGGTCAACCTGCTGCAGGCCTTCCCGGCCGTCGCCGAGCACTACCGCCGCCGGTTCCGGCACATCCTGGTGGACGAGTACCAGGACACCAACCACGCCCAGTACATGCTGGTCCGCGAGCTGAGCGGCGGCACCGCGACGGCCGCGCCCCGGCGCACCGTGGACGGGGACCTGGTGAACCCGGCCGCGGCCGGGCTCGCCGAGGTGCCGCCCGCCGAGCTGTGCGTGGTCGGTGACGCGGACCAGTCGATCTACGCCTTCCGCGGCGCCACGATCCGCAACATCCTCCAGTTCGAGGAGGACTACCCGAACGCCACCACCATCCTGCTGGAGCAGAACTACCGCTCCACCCAGACCATCCTGAGCGCCGCCAACGCGGTCATCGAGCGGAACACCAGCCGCCGCGAGAAGAAGCTCTGGACGGCCGGCGAGGACGGCGAGAAGGTCGTCGGCTACGTCGCGGACGACGAGCACGGCGAGGCCCAGTTCATCGCCGACGAGATCGACCGGCTCACCGACGCGGGCGACGCCCGCCCCGGGGACGTGGCGATCTTCTACCGGACGAACGCCCAGTCCCGCGTGTTCGAGGAGGTGTTCATCCGGGTCGGCCTGCCCTACAAGGTCGTCGGCGGTGTGCGCTTCTACGAGCGCAAGGAGGTCCGGGACGTCCTCGCCTACCTGCGGGTGCTCTCCAACCCCGAGGACACCGTGCCGCTGCGCCGGATCCTCAACGTCCCCAAGCGGGGCATCGGCGACCGTGCCGAGGCGATGATCGACGCGCTCGCCTCCCGCGAGCGGATCAGCTTCGCGCAGGCGCTGGTCCGGGTCGACGAGGCGTACGGGCTGGCCGCGCGCTCCGCCAACGCGGTGAAGAAGTTCAACACCCTGTTGGCCGGGCTGCGCCAGGTGGTCGAGTCGGGCGCCGGCCCGGCCGCCGTGCTGGAGGCGGTGCTGGAGGAGACCGGCTACCTCGCCGAGCTGCAGTCCTCCACGGATCCGCAGGACGAGACCCGGGTGGAGAACCTCCAGGAGCTCGCCTCGGTGGCCCTGGAGTACGAGCAGGACCCGGGCGAGCGGCCGGAGGCGGAGGAGGGGGACGCCACCCCGCCGCTCGGCTCGCTGGCCGACTTCCTGGAGCGGGTCGCGCTGGTCGCCGACTCCGACCAGATCCCGGAGGACGACGACGGCGCGGGCGTCATCACGATGATGACCCTGCACACCGCCAAGGGCCTGGAGTTCCCGGTGGTCTTCCTGACCGGCATGGAGGACGGGATCTTCCCGCACATGCGGGCGCTCAACCAGGTCAAGGAGCTGGAGGAGGAGCGCCGGCTCGCCTACGTCGGCCTCACCCGGGCCCGGCAGCGGCTCTACCTGACCAGGTCGGTGCTGCGCAGCGCCTGGGGCCAGCCCTCGTACAACCCGGCCTCGCGGTTCCTGGAGGAGATCCCGGAGCCGCTGGTGGACTGGAAGCGCAAGGGCGCGGCCTCCGCGCCGCCCCCGCGCAGCTCGTACAGCGGCTCGGGCTTCAGCCCGAGCAGCGGCGGCTCGCGCGGCTCCTCGCGCGGCGGCGCCACGGCCGCCCCGCCCAAGGCGGGCTGGGGCCAGTCGGCGCGCCGGGTGGTCGAGCGCGAGGTGGTGGGGCTGGCGGTCGGCGACCGGGTGACCCACGACTCCTTCGGGCTCGGCACGGTGGTGGCGACCAGCGGCGTCGGCGACAAGGCGCAGGCCACGGTGGACTTCGGCGCGGCCGGGCGCAAGCAGCTGCTGCTGCGCTACGCGCCGGTGGAGAAGCTCTGACCCTCGGGGCGGGCGGCCCGCGTCGGCGTCGGCCGGGGCCTCGGCCGACGCCTCGGTAGGGGCCTCGGCCGGGGGTTCGGCGGGGCTCCGAGCGGTGGGGCCGGTTCGGGGGTTCGGCGGGGGTCTCAGCGCGGGTCGAGGCCCTGGCCGAGCAGCCAGGGCAGCGGGTCGACCGGGGCGCCGCCGCCCGGGCGGACCTCGAAGTGCAGGTGCGGGCCGGTGCTGTTGCCGCTGCTGCCGGAGTAGGCGATCACGTCCCCCGCCTTCACCTGGCCCTTGCGGACCCGGTAGGTGCGCAGATGGCAGTACCAGGTCTCGATGCCGTCCGGCGAGGTCACGATCGCCATGTAGCCGTACGCCGAGTTCCACTGCGTGCGGACGGTGCCGTCGGTGGCGGCCATCACGGGGGTGCCGCCCTGGACGGGGAAGTCGATCCCGGTGTGCCGGGCCGTCCAGTGGGTGCCGGCCTCGCCGAAGGTGGCGCTCAGGCCGTGCTCGGCGACCGGCAGCACCACCGCCGGGCGGGCGGGGGTGGGCGCCGGCGCCGGTGCGGCGGCGGGTCCGGGAGAGGACTGCTGGGTCGGGAGCGCGGTCCGGGCGTCACCGCGGGAGGCGTGGGCGGCGTCGCTCGCGCCGTCCGGGCCGGGCGACCTGCCGTCGGTGGGCAGGAGCGCCTCGGGGGCCGGCGCTGCGGACACCCGGCGGGCGGCGTCGCCGTGCACCGTCACGGCGGCCGCGCCGACCACTCCCAGCGCGGCCAGGGAGGGCAGCGCGACGCCCAGCAGCGCCGAGCGGGTGGCCGCCCCGGCGGCGCCGCGGCGCTCGGCACGCGACTGTGCGCGGGCGGCCAGCCGTAGCTCCGCACGGGTGGGGCGGGCTGCTGCGTCGGCCATCCGGGCGCCGCCTCCTCGGGGTTCTCGGGGGAGGGAGAAATCAGCCGAGACTGTAGCCGTTCGGTCGGAGAGCGGACAAAAGGGCGGGCTGTCAAGAGGCCGGACGGTCGTTCGGTGGCCGCGGGGCCGATGGCCCGGGCAACCCGGGTGCGCGCTCGTCCGGACGGCCGAGAACGGCTCGGGGCGGTGGCCGCGGAGCGCCGATGGCCCACCGCAGGCCCCGGCGGTGCTTCAGGCGGCCCGGTCCCCCGGCGGGGCGGCGTCCCGGCCGGTCGCCAGGATCCGGCGTACCGCCTCCACCACCCGCCGGTCCACCGGCAGGCCCGCGTGGCCGACGCCCGGTACCCGGATGTTCTCGGCGCGGAGGTCCGGGTGGCGCAGCCGGGCGTTGCGGGCGGGCAGCACCACCTCGTCCAGCTCGCCCCAGAAGGCGGTGAACCGGGCCCGGCAGTGCGGGGCGGGCCGGTCCAGCTCGGTGAGCAGGTCGCTACCGGGGCGCAGCTGCCGGGTGACCGGGAAGGGACTCGGGAGGTGGGCGGCGAGCGTGCCCTCGTGCGGTGCGGCCAGCGTGATCACCAGCGGCACGTGGGCGTCCCCGCCGAGCCGCTGCACGTAGTACCGGGCGATCAGACCGCCCAGGCTGTGCCCGACCAGGGTGACCGGCGCGCCCGAGTGGGCCCGCCCGGCCCACTCGACGTGCCGGCCGAGCAGCACGGCGGCGGTCCGGACGTCGCTGGTCAGCGGAGAGTGGTTGAGGGCGTGCAGATGGGTGCGGCCGTCCCGGTGCAGGGCGCGGAGCATGGGGTGGAAGACGGCGCGGTTGTCGGCGAAGCCGTGCAGGAACAGCACCGGGCCCGCGGTCGGCCCGTCGGGCCCGGGCGGACAGGACCGGCCGGTGGCCGGACGTGGCTCGTCGGTCAGGCCGCTGGGGTATCTGGCCAGGTGGCCGGCGAGCGCGGCGGCCTCGGCGCCGGCGCCGCGGGCGACGGCCGCGGCGCGCCGGAAGGGTTCGGATCGGAAGGGCACGGACCGGATGGGCAGAGACATGCGGCGGCTCCCCGGGGTGGTGGCGGGGGCTGGGCGGTGACGCCCGGTCGGGCGGCACGGATCGGCCCGTCGGTCCGGAGCGCGGTCCGGTGCGCCGACCGGTGGCCCGGTGGCGGCGGGACCGCGAAGGACGACGGGGTCCTGTGATTTTCCCCTCGTGGGGAAGGGCGAAACGACCAACCGACCCCGGTGGCGCTACCCTCCCCTCAGACTAGTTATCGATGGTTAACATCGCCCGGACCGGACACAATCCGGTGGGGTGGCGTCCGACCTCGTCCAGGAGGCAGTGATGGGTGTGTCAGGGCCGATCCGCGTGGTGGTCGCCAAGCCGGGGCTGGATGGTCACGACCGTGGCGCCAAGGTGATCGCGCGCGCGCTGCGCGACGCCGGCATGGAGGTCATCTACACGGGACTGCACCAGACGCCCGAGCAGGTGGTGGACACCGCGATCCAGGAGGACGCGGACGGCATCGGCCTGTCGATCCTCTCCGGGGCGCACATGACGCTCTGCGCCCGGGTGCTGGAGCTGCTCAGGGAGCGGGACGCCGCGGACATCAAGGTCTTCTGCGGCGGGATCATCCCGGAGGCGGACATCATCGAACTCAAGGCACTTGGTGTCGCGGACATCTTCACGCCGGGCACGCCCACCCGGGACGTGGTGGCCTGGGTGGAGGCGAATCTGCGCGCCGCGGTCTGACGGCCGCCGCCGGGGCGGCCGGACAGGTCGGGCGACCGGCCGGGTGACCGGGCGACCGGCCCGTCGGCCGGCCGCCGCCGGGTTCACCCCGGCCCGGGCGGCCCGCACCGTCAGGCGTCCGGCGTGGCCGCTCCCTCGGGTGAGCGCCCCTCCGGTGCCTCGTCCCGCGGTGTCCGCACCGCCGGTGCCTCCTGCGCCGGTGCCTCCTGCCGCGCCGGTGCTTCCGGGCCCGGTCCGGCGCCGTCCGGGCCGGCCTGTGTCAGTTCGGCCAGCATCGCGGCGCGGAAGCGAAGCGTCCCGGCGAGCCGGGCGAAGGTCTCCGCCCAGGCCGAGTCGGGCGCGGCGTCCGCCGCCAGCGCCTCGACGGCCGGCGCGGTCTCCGGGGCGAGGGCCCGTTCGGTCATACCGAGTACTCCACTGTGGCTCCACGGGTACGCCCCGGAGCCGGCCGCCCGCTCCAGCGCCGCCACCACGGCGGTGGACAGCGGGGGCGTCCAGGGTGTGGCGCAGGCCCCCAGGAGCTGGAACGCCTCGCCCAGTCCGTACGCCCGGATGAACGCCGCCGTCCAGGCCGCCCGCTCCGGTGCGGGCAGCACGGACAGCAGCTTGGCGGGCGCGCCCGCCGTCGGGACGGCCCGGGCGCCCGGGCCCGGCCGGGGCGCGGGCCCCAGCAGCGCCCGGGCCCAGTCGGCGTCGTGCTGCCGCACGGCGGCCCGGGCCCAGGCCTCGCGCAGGTCGTCGGCCCAACTGCTGTCACCGGCTCCGCCGTCGCCGGCGGCGTTCGCGGCGTCGCCGACCGGGAGGGCGAGCAGCCCGCCCGGCGTGAGCCCCGTGGCATCCGTCCAGGTGCGCAGCGGGGTGGCCGCGACGAGTTCGCCGAACCACCAGGCCCGCTGACCGCGACCGGTCGGCGAGGCGAGCGGTATGCCGTCCCGTTGCATCGCGGCGTCGCACTCGGTCGGCGGGGAGACCGACAGTCGCCCGCCGCTGCCGCAGAGGCGCACGGCGGCCCGGGCGCGCTCGGCCATCCGGGCGGCCAGGGCGGAGCCGGGGAGGCTGGAGAGCAGTTCGGCGGCCGTCGCCCGGACGTTCCGGCTGCGGTCCCCGAGAGCGGCCTCCAGGAACGGTTCGTCCGCCGGGGAGAGGCCGTCCTGGAGGGCGTCCAGAAAGAGCAGGCGGTCCTCCGCGCGCTCGGTCGGCCACGTGCCGCGGAGCAGGGCGAGGCCCGAGGCCGGGGCGCTGCGGCGCAGCATGGTCAGGTACGTGACGCGCTCGGCGAACAGCCCCTCGTGCCAGATCCGGTCGGCGGGGGAGCCGGCGGCGTTCGCGGCTTCGGCTTCGGCTTCGGCAGAGCCTGCCCCGGCGGGGAGCGCTGCGCCGCCGGGCGGTGTGTCGGTGAGCGGTGAGCCGCCCGTGCGGGGCGACAGGGGGGTGCCGGTCGTGGTGCGCAGCACGAAGCGCCAGTCGGGGTTCTGCTCGGCCAGCCAGCGCCCGAGCGGGCCGGTCAGGGCCACCACGTCGCCGCGCAGCTCGCTGCGGGCCCGGGCACCGTCCAGCAGCGCCGGGACCAGCTCGGCGGGCGGGCGGTAGCCGCGGGCCCGGGCCGTGGCGAGCCACTGCGGGAGCAGCTCGGTGAGGTTGGCGAGGGTGCCGCCGGCGCCGCCCGAACGGCTGCTCAGCAGGATCGCGAGCCGGCGCCCGGCGGCGGCGGGCAGCTCGGGGCGCGGATCGGCTCCGGCGGCGGGGCGCGGCGGGGCGGGCTCCGGGAGGGCCACGGCACCGGCCCTGCGGCGGACGGCTGCGAGCGCGGCCAGTTCGAGCAGCGCGGTGGCCGGGTCGGCGCGGTCGACCGTCGCGGCGGCGGCCAGCAGCGCGGGCGGGCCGGCCGGTGCCGGGAGCGGGCGGCGGTCGGTGCCCAGCAGGGCGGCGGTCTGGAGATCCTCCCAGGGGTCGGCCGGGGGAGTGGGCGTGCTACGGGTGGCCGTCACGTGCGGGCTCCTGCGGGTGTGGTCGGTCGCGGTGTCCGAAGCTCTTCTCGGGTGCGGGTGCGGGTGCGGGTGCGGGTGCGGGTGCGGGTGCGAGTCGGGCTGCGGGCTGCGGGCTGCGGGCCCGGGCGGCCCGGCTAGCCGGTGAGGCCGGTCGGGCGGCCCTGCTCGTCCCAGACGGTGACCGGCGTGAAGCCGCGATGGCCGCACTCGCCGAAGAGCGTGACCGGACGGCCGCCCGAGACGGCGGCCAGCCGCCAGAGCGCCGTCTCGGGGGTGGTGGCACGGCGGGCCGGCAGGGCGTGCCGTCCGTCCGTCAGGTGCCAGCCGTCGACGTCGTGGACGGGGACGACGCCGCTCAGCACGGTGGGCCAGGATTCGAGCCAGGGGTCGTCCGCGACCGCCGAGCCGTACTCGGCCATCGCCTCGCCCGGGGTGAGTCCGGCCGGCGCCCCGGGGACGCCGGCCGGCTCCGGGGCGCCGTAGCGGGCGCCGAGGGCGGCGCGCAGCGGGCGGGCGCCCGGGTGGAAGGCGAGTTCGGCCTCCAGCAGGTGGCCGGTGGGCAGCGCGAGCTCCGGGGCCCGCCCCGGGCGGCCGAAGGCGAGCAGCAGGGCCGCGCGGCCGGTCTTGGCGCCGCGCAGCCAGATCCGGCGGGTGGTCAGCCGCTCGTCCCCGCCGCCCTCCGGCGCGGCCGTGCGTGTGCCGAGCACCTGCCAGCGGTCGCGTACGGTCGGACCGCTCAGCAGGTCGGCGGTGTCGGTGGTGAAGCCGACCCGGGCCCGGACGGTGGCGCCGAGCGGCGCGGGGAGGTCGTCGACCCGGCCGTAGGCGGTGGCGAGCAGGTTCAACAGGGCGTACTCCTCCAGTAGGTCCGACTGCGGGGCCCGGCTCAGTTCGCGGACCCCGGTGGCGAGGCCCGGCGCCTGGGCGTCGACCATCCGGGCGGCGACCTCCTCCCAGGGATCGGGCGTGCTGCTCGCGTCCGCCAGGCCGTGCCTGATCCGGTCGGTGAGGCGCAGCCGAAGCTCCTGCGCGCCGGCCGCGACCCGGGCGGCCCGCTTCTCGGCCCGGCGGCGCGCCGCGGCCGGATCGGCGGCCGCCGACTGCGCCTTGGCGGCCCGTTGCCCGGCGGCCTGCTCCGCGCGCTCCTGCCGCTCCGTCAGCCAGGCGGCCGCCCACTCGGCGGGCTCGGTGGCGGCCGGCACCGCCTCCGGGCTGCCGCTCCAGAGCAGCAGCAGGCCGAGGGCGTGCTTGCAGGGGAACTTGCGGCTCGGGCAGCTGCACCTGTAGGCGGGCGTCGCCAGCTCGACGACCGTCCGGTACGGCGTGCTCCCGCTGCCCCGGCACTCCCCCCAGAGCGCGCCGCCGCCCGTGCCCGTCCCCGACCAGGGCGCGGGTGCGGACAGCTTTCCGGCGGCCTTGCGCGAGGGGGCGTCAGGCGCCAGGGACAGGACGTGTTCGGTGCTCCAGCGTTCCTCCATGCCCACGACGCTAGGGGGAGGGACTGACAACCCGCGCCGTCGAACTGATCGCGGGTCAGGGGCCGGGTCCGGTTGTCAGTGCCGGGGTGCATGGTTGTTCGAGCAGGCCGGACGGGGCCCTCCCGCCGGTCGGACGACATCTGCGCCGATGCTCCCATCGATCACCCCACGCCCAGGACCCCTGCCACAGGTGTGTCCGGCGGCCGACCAGAAGGAGCCCTCATGACGACAGCGACGACCGCGGCGACGGCGGCGACCACGGCCACCGCCGAGGTGCTGCGGGAGCACGCGGAGGACGCGTTCGCCGCCGAGCTGGCCGCGCTCGCCGCGCAGGACGACCGCCCGCGCCCGGAGCGCTGGCGGCTCTCGCCCTGGGCCGTGGCCACCTACCTGCTGGGCGGCGAGCTGCCCGACGGCACCGTGATCACGCCCAAGTACGTCGGCCCGCGCCGGATCGTCGAGGTCGCCGTCACCACGCTCGCCACCGACCGCGCGCTGCTGCTGCTCGGTGTGCCGGGGACGGCCAAGACCTGGGTCTCCGAGCACCTGGCCGCCGCCGTCAGCGGCGATTCCACCCTGCTCGTCCAGGGCACCGCCGGTACGCCCGAGGAGGCCGTCCGGTACGGCTGGAACTACGCCCAGCTGCTCGCCCACGGCCCCAGCCGGGACGCCCTGGTGCCCTCGCCGGTGATGCGGGCGATGGCGGACGGCAAGATCGCCCGGGTCGAGGAGCTGACCCGGATCCCGGCGGACGTCCAGGACGGCCTGATCACCATCCTCTCGGAGAAGACCCTGCCGGTGCCGGAGCTCGGCGGCGAGACGCAGGCCGTTCGGGGCTTCAACCTGATCGCCACCGCCAACGACCGCGACCGGGGGGTGAACGAGCTCTCCAGCGCGCTGCGCAGGCGGTTCAACACCGTCGTCCTGCCGCTGCCCGCGTCGCTGGAGGAGGAGGTCGACATCGTCACCCGCCGGGTCGGCCAGCTCGGCCGCTCGCTGGATCTGCCCGAGCTGCCGGGCGGCGCCGAGGAGATCCGCCGGGTCGTCACCGTCTTCCGCGAGCTGCGGGACGGGATCACCACCGACGGCCGGACGAAGGTCAAGACGCCGAGCAGCACCCTCTCCACCGCCGAGGCGATCTCGGTGGTGACCAACGGCCTGGCGCTGGCCGCGCACTTCGGGGACGGCGTGCTCCGGGCCGGCGACGTCACCACCGGCGTCCTCGGCGCGGTGCTGCGGGATCCGGTCGCCGACCGGGTGGTCTGGCGCGAGTACCTGGAGAGCGTGGTCCGCGAGCGCGACGGCTGGAAGGACTTCTACCGCGCCGCCCGGGAGAGCGCCGGCGAACCCGGCCGCTGAGACCGACCGGACCGACCGATTTCGAGGAGCGGAGGGCGCGATGAGCGCAGAGGTGACACTGCTCGGCGTACGCCACCACGGCCCGGGCTCGGCCCGGGCGGTGGGCGCCGCGCTGGAGCGACTGCGGCCGGACGTGGTGCTGATCGAGGGGCCGCCGGAGGCCGATCCGATCGTCGGGCTGGCCGGTGACAAGGAGATGGTGCCGCCGGTCGCCCTGCTCGCACACGCCGTCGACGACCCCGCCAGGGCCGCGTTCTGGCCCTTCGCGGCCTTCTCCCCGGAGTGGGTCGCGATCCGGTACGGGCTCGACGCCGAGGTGCCCGTCCGGTTCATCGACCTGCCGGCCGCGTACACCCTGGCGGCCGACCGGCCCGACCCGGACGGGGGAGTGCCGGGGGGCACTTCTCCGTCCGACGGGGCCGAGGCGCAGGGGGCGGCCGCCGCGGTGGCGCTGGACCCGATCGGCGCGCTCGCCGAGGCCGCCGGCCACGACGACGCCGAACGCTGGTGGGAGGACGTCGTCGAGCACCGGGCCCCCGGCGCGGACGCGCCGGCGCCGTTCGAGGCGCTGGCCGAGGCGATGGGGGCACTGCGCGAGGGCGGCGCGGGCGCCGGCCGGCGGGACGACCTGCGCGAGGCGTACATGCGCGGGCAGATCCGCGCCGCCCGCCGGGCCGGACACCGGCGGATCGCGGTGGTCTGCGGCGCCTGGCACGTCCCGGCGCTGGCGCAGATGCCGACCGTCGCCCACGACCGGGCGCTGCTCGCCACCCTGCCGAAGAAGGTCCGCACCGAGATCACCTGGGTGCCCTGGACGCATCGCAGGCTCTCCCAGCACACCGGCTACGGCGCCGGCATCGCCTCGCCCGGCTGGTACCACCACCTGTTCGCCGCCGAGGGCGATCCGCTGGCCCGGTGGATGACGAGGGCCGCCGGGCTGCTCCGCGAGGAGGACCACCCGGTCTCGTCCGCGCACGTCATCGAGGCCGTCCGGCTGGCGCGCACGCTGGCCGTGATGCGCGGCCGGCCGCTGGCCGGGCTGACCGAGACGCTCGACGCCGTCCGGTCGGTGATGTGCGACGGCTCGGACGTCCCGTTGGCCCTGGTGCACGACCGGCTGGTGATCGGCGACGCGCTCGGCGAGGTGCCCGAGGCGGCGCCGGCCGTTCCGCTCCAGCGCGATCTGGCCCGCCTCCAGCGCTCGTTGCGGCTCACACCCGATCCGCAGGACCGCGAGAGGGACCTCGACCTGCGCAAGGAGAACGACGTCGCCCGCTCCCGGCTGCTGCACCGGCTGCGGCTGCTGGGTATCGACTGGGGCACCCCGAGCCGGTCCGCCGTCAACTCCACCGGCACCTTCCGGGAGAGCTGGCGGCTGCGGTGGGAGCCGGAGTTCGCCGTCCGGGTGGTCGAGGCGGCCCAGTGGGGCACCACGGTCGAGGCCGCGGCGACCGGCCGGGCCGTCGAGCGTGCGGCCCGGGCCGTCGAGCTGGGCGAGCTGACCGCGCTGGTCGAGCAGTGCCTGCTCGCGGGCCTGCGGGACGCGCTGCCCGCCGTGATGCGGGTGCTCGCCGACCGGGCCGCCCTGGACACCGACGTCGCCCAACTGGCCGGGTCGCTGCCCGCGTTGGTGCGAGCCCTGCGGTACGGGGACGTGCGCGGCACCGACAGCGCCGCACTGGAGGGGGTGGCGCGAGGCCTCGCCGAGCGGATCTGCGTCGGCCTGCCACCCGCCTGCACCGGGCTGGACACCGAGGGCGCGGCCGCGATGCGCCGGAGCGTCGACGAGGTGCACGCCGTGATCGGCCTGCTGGAGGACGCGCCCGGCGAGGACGGCTCCGACGCCCTCGCCGACCGCTGGGCCGCCACCCTGCGGTCGCTCGCCCTCCGCGAGCCGTCCGGCGGGCCGGCCACCGGTGTGCCGGGCCTGCTGCGCGGCCGGGCCGTCCGACTGCTGCTGGACGACGGCCGGATGGACGCGGCCGAGACCGCCCGCAGGATGGGACTCGTCCTGTCGACGGCCAACGCCCCGGCGGACGCGGCGGGTTGGGTCGAGGGCCTGCTGTCCGGCGGCGGCGCGCTGCTGCTGCACGACCCGCTACTGCTCGGCCTGCTCGACGGATGGCTGGCGGGGGTGTCCGACGAGGCCTTCACCGACGTGCTGCCGCTGCTGCGGCGCACGTTCTCGGGCCTGGAGGCGGGGGTGCGCCGGACGGTCGGCGAACGCGTCGCGGCCGGTCCGCTCGGCGCTCCGGCGCCGGCGCCGACCGGTCCGGCCACCGCCCTGGACCAGGACCGGGCGGACGCCGCGCTGCCGGCCGTGGCGCTGCTGCTGGGGCTGCCGGGGACGGCGCCGGCGCACCGCCCCTACCGCGTCGTCGGCCCGCTCCGCCACATCCCCCGCCAGGCCGACCGCCGCGGCGCCTGACGCCCCGGCCGTCTCCGTCCCGACCCCGCCACGTCCGGCCGCAGGTCCCCGCCGGCCGTCACCCGATCCGCGTCACCCGCCGCCCGATCCGCGTCACCGGCCACCCGATCCGCGTCACCGGCCACCCGACAGCACCGAAGGAGCGCCCGATGTCCGTCGCACCGCAGGCCGACACCACCAGCAGCACCGGCGGCGATCCCGGGTCCGACCCCGAGCGGCTGCGCCGCTGGCGCCTGGCGCTCGGCGGCGAGGCCGACGGGACGGGCTGCCGGCTCTCCGGCCGCGACGCCGCGATGGACGGCGCCCTCGCCGCCCTCTACCGGGGCGAGGCGGCCGGGGGCGGCAGGCCCGCCGGCCGCAGCGCCGGACTCGGCGGCTCGGCGCCGCAGGTGTCCAGGTGGCTGGGGGACATCCGCGAGTACTTCCCGACCTCCGTGGTCCAGTTGATGCAGCAGGACGCGATCTCCCGGCTGGGGCTGCAGCGCCTGCTGCTGGAGCCCGAGATGCTGGCGGCCGTCGAGCCCGACGTCCACCTGGTCGGCACGCTGCTCTCGCTGAAGCACGCGCTGCCGGAGACCACCAGGGAGAGCGCCCGGGCGGTGGTCGGCAAGGTCGTCGCGGCCCTGGAGCGCCGGCTCGCCGACCGCACCCGGGCCACTCTCGGCGGTGCGCTGGACCGCAGCGCCAAGGTCAACCGTCCGCGCCACCACGACATCGACTGGGACCGCACCATCCGGGCCAACCTCAAGAACCACCTGCCGGAGGGCGGGCCCGGCGGGCGGGGCACGATCGTGCCCGAGCGTCTGATCGGCTACGCCCGGGCCCAGCGGGCGGTGAAGAAGGACGTCATCCTCTGCATCGACCAGTCGGGTTCGATGGCCGCCTCGGTCGTCCACTCGGCGGTCTTCGGCGCCGTACTCGCCTCGATGAGGAGTCTCGACACCCGCCTGGTGGTGTTCGACACCTCGGTGGTGGACCTCACCGAGCAGCTGAGCGATCCGGTGGACGTCCTGTTCGCGACCCGGCTCGGCGGCGGGACGGACATCAACCGGGCCCTGGCGTACTGCCAGTCGAGGATCACCCGGCCGTCGGAGACGATCGTCGTGCTGATCAGCGACCTCTACGAGGGCGGCATCCGCAACGAGATGCTCAAGCGGGTGGCGGCGATGAAGGCGGCCGGCGTCCAGTTCATCGCGCTGCTCGCGCTCTCGGACGAGGGCGCCCCGGCCTACGACCACGCGCACGCCGCCGCGCTGGCGGCGCTCGGCGCCCCGGCCTTCGCCTGCACCCCGGACGCCTTCCCGGAGATCATGGCGGCCGCGATCGAGAAGCGCCCGCTGCCCGTCCCCGACCGGAACTCCTGACGCCCCGAGCCGAAAATTCACCCGTACGGGTGAACGCGGACTCGGCTCACCGTCGCTGCTCCGGGCCGGTGAGCAGGCGGCCCGCCACACCGACGCAAGGCCGTTGTGACGGTTCTCACCAAAGCCGGGACGGTCCGCGGCGAAACACGCCCGTCGTACGGGGATAACCTGCCAGACGGACGTGACGCGCGTGATTGGTTGACGTGTGCGCCCGTGGCTGTGTGGGCCGCAAGGCCGTATCCCTGCGTACCTGCACCGCCTCGACGACCCGCAGCGAAGATCCTGCCGTGGCACGCTCGTAGAGACACAATCCGCGACCACGAACAAGGACGAACACACGTGGACCTGTTCGAGTACCAGGCGAGGGACCTCTTCGCCAAGCACGGTGTACCCGTGCTTGACGGGGATGTCATCGAGACCCCCGAAGCAGCTCGCGCCATCGCCGAGCGCTTCGGCGGACGCGCAGTCGTCAAGGCTCAGGTGAAGGTCGGTGGCCGTGGCAAGGCCGGCGGCGTCAAGCTCGCCGCCGACCCGGCCGACGCGGTCGCCAAGGCCGAGGCGATCCTCGGTATGGACATCAAGGGCCACACCGTTCACAAGGTGATGCTGGCCCAGACCGCGGACATCAAGGACGAGTACTACGTCTCGTTCCTGCTGGACCGCACCAACCGCACCTTCCTGGCGATGGCCAGCGTCGAGGGCGGCGTGGAGATCGAGGTCGTCGCCGAGGAGAACCCGGACGCACTGGCCAAGATCCCGGTCGACGCCAACGAGGGCTGCACCCCGGAGAAGGCCGCCGAGATCGTCGCGGCCGCGAAGTTCCCGGCCGAGATCGCCGACCAGGTGGCCGACGTCCTGCAGAAGCTGTGGAAGGTGTTCATCGCCGAGGACGCGCTCCTCGTCGAGGTGAACCCGCTGATCAAGTCCGGCGAGGGCAAGATCATCGCGCTCGACGGCAAGGTCTCTCTGGACGAGAACGCGGAGTTCCGCCAGCCCGACCACGCGGCCCTCGAGGACAAGGCCGCCGCGAACCCGCTCGAGGCGGCGGCGAAGGCCAAGGGCCTGAACTACGTCAAGCTCGAGGGCGAGGTCGGCATCATCGGCAACGGCGCGGGTCTCGTCATGAGCACCCTGGACGTCGTCGCCTACGCCGGTGAGAACCACGGCGGCGTCAAGCCGGCCAACTTCCTCGACATCGGCGGCGGCGCGTCCGCCGAGGTGATGGCGAACGGCCTGGAGATCATCCTGGGCGACCCCGACGTCAAGTCGGTCTTCGTCAACGTCTTCGGTGGCATCACGGCCTGTGACGCCGTCGCCAACGGCATCGTGCAGGCGCTCGCCCTGCTGGAGAGCAAGGGCGAGGCCGTCACCAAGCCGCTCGTCGTCCGCCTCGACGGCAACAACGCCGAGCTGGGTCGCAAGATCCTGGACGACGCCAACCACCCGCTGGTGCAGCGCGTGGACACCATGGACGGTGCGGCCGACCGCGCCGCCGAGCTGGCCAACAAGTAAGGGAGAGGACTGAATCATGGCTATCTTCCTTACCAAGGACAGCAAGGTCATCGTCCAGGGCATGACCGGCTCCGAGGGTATGAAGCACACCCGCCGGATGCTCGCCTCGGGCACCCAGATCGTCGGCGGCGTGAACCCGCGCAAGGCCGGCACCACCGTTGACGTCGACGGCACCGACGTGGCCGTCTTCGGCTCCGTCGCCGAGGCCATCGAGAAGACCGGCGCCGACGTCACGGTCATCTTCGTGCCGCCGAAGTTCACCAAGGACGCCGTCGTCGAGGCGATCGACGCCGAGATCGGCCTCGCGGTCGTCATCACCGAGGGTGTCCCGGTCCACGACTCGGCCGCCTTCTGGGCGTACGCCGGTTCGAAGGGCAACAAGACCCGGATCATCGGCCCGAACTGCCCGGGCCTGATCAGCCCCGGACAGTCCAACGCCGGCATCATCCCCGCGGACATCACCACCACGGGCCCGATCGGCCTGGTGTCGAAGTCCGGCACGCTGACCTACCAGCTCATGTACGAGCTGCGTGACCTCGGCTTCTCGTCGGCCGTGGGCATCGGCGGCGACCCGGTCATCGGCACCACCCACATCGACGCCCTCGCGGCGTTCGAGGCGGACCCCGAGACCAAGATCATCGTGATGATCGGCGAGATCGGCGGCGACGCCGAGGAGCGTGCCGCGGCCTACATCGCCGAGCACGTCACCAAGCCGGTCGTCGGCTACGTCGCGGGCTTCACCGCCCCCGAGGGCAAGACCATGGGCCACGCCGGCGCCATCGTCTCCGGCTCCTCGGGCACCGCGGCCGCCAAGAAGGAGGCCCTTGAGGCCGCCGGCGTCAAGGTCGGCAAGACGCCGTCCGAGACCGCCCGTCTGGCGCGCGAGCTCATCGGCTGACGCCGTTCGCTCATCGGGCGCCCCGTACCGGACCTCGTGTCCGGTGCGGGGCGCTCTCGCGTCGGCGCTGCGGTGACCGGTGCCCGGTCACCGCACCCACAACGGGGGTACCGGTGGCGGCGGGGCCTGCGCCCGGCTGCCGCACGGACGCGGGGCCCAGACCGTGCACGGGACGGCGGCGGGCGTGGGCAGCGGCGGCCCCAGCGCGTCCGCCGACGTCCACGGGTCGTGGCGGGCGGGCCCCCAGAGCGCCGTCACCACCGGCGGCGGCCCCAGGACGGCGGCGCGGCCGGGGACGGCGCTGCACCAGATCGTCCGCAGGCCCGGCGGGATCCCACCGGGTGCGGCCGGTCCGGCGCTCCCGGTCGCCGCGTTGGTGCAGACGGGGTGCGGCACGGGCGCGGGAGGGCGGAACAGCGCCGCCGGGCCGGTGCCGACCAGCGTGGTGGCGATCGCGGTGCCCATCGCCACGGTGACCAGCGCGGCGCCGCCGGTCAGGGTGGCCGTCCGCACCCGGTAGCGGGTGCTCAGCACCGGTACGGGCGGCCGCTCCGGCTCCGGGTAGCCGCGCACCCCGGCCCGGTACAGCACGGCGCTCAGCCGGTCGGGGAAGCCCGGCTCGGTCGGATCCGCCCCCAGCAGCTCCGGCAGCGCGTCCGCCAGCGCGGCCCGGGCGGCCCAGACCCGCTCCTCGGTGGCGCCGGTGGTCGACTCGGTCTCCACCGCGACCACCGCGGCCGGCAGCCCGATCCCGTCGTGCAGCACCAGCGCGCGCCGCTGTGGACGGGAGAGCCGGCGCAGGGCCTTGAGCAGGGCCTTGTCCTGGTCGGACAGCCGGTCGTGGCCGGGCAGGACGGCCTGTCCCTCGTCGGCGGGCCGCACCGGCGTGCGGCGCAGCGGGAACCGCCAGGCCTCCGCGCGGCGCCGGCCCGCGTGGTGCCAGGGGGAGAGCGCCCCCTCGCAGGCGCGGATCCGGACCCAGGACTCGGGATCCGGCAGCGCGGACACCTCCGGCCACGCGCGCAGCGCGGCGCCGAACGCCCGGTTCACGCAGTGCAGCGTGCGGTGGCGGTAGGCGGTCAGCAGGAACACCTGCTGGACGAGGCGGGCGTACGCGCCCTCGTACAGCTGCTCGAAGCCCGGAGGGGTGTCGGCCGGGGCGGCCGGGGTCCGGCGGCCCGCCGGTGCCGGCGCCGTGGGTGGGTCCGTCCTCGGCGGGTCCGTCGGACCGGCGGCCGTCGGCGGGTCCGTCCTCGCTCGGTCCGTCCGGGGGGCCGCGGTCGTCGATGGCTTCGTCCCGGGTGGTTCGACCCCCCGTGCTGTCGTCCCCGCCGGGGCGGCCCCGGGTGCCAGGGTGCCCGGGGCGGGCGCCGCCGCCGGGCCCGATTCCGCGGTCGGGGCGGCGGTGGGCCGCCGGACGGGTCGATGCCGGTCGGGGGCCGGGGCCCCGGTGTCGAGCAGGGTGAGCGCGAGGCCGGCGGCCTCCTCCCGGGTCCGGACGCCGAGCTTGCGCATCGTCCGGTGCAGGTGGGTGCGGGCGGTCGCGGGGGCGATGCCCAGGGCGGCGGCCAGCTGCGCCATGTCGTCGCCCGCGGCGAGCCGGGTCAGCACCTGCACCTCACGGGGTGTCAGCCGCGCGAGCAGGCGCGCGGCGTCTGCCCGGAGGTCCTTCGGCGCCGGCGGCCGCTCCGGGGCCCGCGTCCGGCCGTCGGCCTCCTGGGCGGACACCGCGGTCCGAGCCCCGGTCCCGTCCTGGGGCTGCTCCCGCGAGCGGCCCCGGGTCCGACCCCGGGCCTTCTTCTTCGTCGGGGCCCCGGTCGGCGCCCCGGTCGGCGTCCCTGCCTCGTTCGGGGCCTGGCCCGGTGCCTGAGCCTGGGCCCGACGGCGGGCGGCATCGTCGGCCGGGTGCTCGGCCGGGCGTTCGGCCGTGGGCGGTGTGGCCATCAGACCCTCCGGGCCGGGGCGGCGACGACGGCTTGGCGACGAGGTCTGAAAATGCGCATAAGCCAATAATCTGGGACACGGCGACGGTTTGCCTCTTCACGGAGCATGGCGAGTCGCCTTGGCACCATGAGGCCCATGACGCAGCTGATGGGCCGTCCGATCCTGGATCTGCCAAGCGAGCTGACCCCCCGGTCGATGCCGGCCGACCTGCTCGTCGGGGTACGGACGGCACTGCTGGGGCTCGCCGCGGTGGCCGTGCCGATTCTCGGGCTCTGGGTGGTCACCCCGTACGCGGACGACAGTGCGACCGGTGCCGTGCGGCTGGCCGGCACCGTCTGGTTGCTGGGCCACGGCGGCCCGCTGACCAGGGGCGGGGCTGCTCTGCCCGTGACGCTCACCCCCCTGCTGCTCACGGTTCTGACCGCGGCGCAGCTCTACCGGGCGGGCCGGCGGACCGCCGGTGTCCGGCCGGGCGGGCGCCGGGTGCTCGCGGTGGACGGCGGGAGGGCGCCGCGAGGCGCCCGTCCGGGTGCGTCCGTCGCGCTGGGCGCCGGCTACCTCGTGGTGGCGGCCGTGGTGGCGGTGCTGTGCGCCGCCGGGGTGCCGCGGGGGCCGGGCGGGGCGGGTGCGGCGTTCGCGGCCCGGGTGGTGCCGGACATCCTGGCGGTGGCCGTGCTGGTGGCCACCGCGCTGGGCGCCGGGGTGTGGTCGGCGCGGCCGGCCAGGGGGCGGCCGCCCGGATCCGGCCGCGCTCCGGCGGCGGTCCGGCTGCCGTCCTGGGCCTGGCCCCCGGCGGCCGGAGCCGCCGCGCGGGAGGCGGTGCGGCGGGCGGCCCTCGTGGCCGCGCTCGGTCTGGTAGCGGTCGGGGCGCTGCTGGTCGCCACGGCGGCCGCGCTGGACGTGCTCTCCGGCGGCCGGCCGCTGCCGGCGGTGGGCGGTGGCGTGGCAGGTGTGCTCGGACTGCTGCTGCTGAGCGTGGTGCTGCTGCCGAACGCGGTGGTCTGGGGGGCGGCCTACGCGCTGGGCCCGGGCTTCCTGATGGGAGCGGGAGCGGTGGTGGCGCCGTCCGGCGCGGAGCTCGGGCCGCTGCCGGCCGTCGTCCCGCTGTCCTCGCTGCTGCCGGCCCCGGGGGCGGGCGGCTGGCACCTGCTGGCGTGCGTCCTGCCGTCGGTGGCCCTGGTGGCGCCGGCGATCCTGCTCGGGCGGGCGGCGGTGGCGGACGCGGGGCGGTCGGCCCCGCCCGATGAGGTGGACGAGGTGGAGAAGGCGGAGGAAGCGGGGGAGAGCAGCGCGGACGAGGAGATGGACGGGGCCGAGGACGGGGCCGAGGACGGGGCCGAGGACGGGGCCGAGGGTGCGGCGGTGTCGGGGCCCTGGCGTCCGGCGGCGACGGCGGCGGTGGCACTGGCGGCCGCGGCGCTGTTCGGAGTGCTGTCCGCCGGGTGCGGCTGGCTCGCCGGCGGTGCGCTGGGACGGGGCCGGATGGCGCAGCTGGGGCCCGTCCCCTGGCAGGTCGGACTCGCGGCGGCGGGCTGGTTCACGGCGCTCGCGCTGCCCGGAGCGCTGGCCGTACGGGCATGGCTGCTGCGGCGCGAGACGTACGGGCGGGCGGCGGGCGAGGGTGAGGAGTCCGATGGCGGGGCGTTCACGGGCGGGGCGTTCAGGGCCGGAGCGTTCAGGGCCGGGGCGTTCAGGTCCGGAGCGTTCAGGGCCGGGACGGGCCACGGTGGGTGGTTCGGTGCGGCTGTGCCGGAGGCGGTGCGGGCCGTCGCGGCGTACGGATGGCGGGCCGGCCTCACCGGCGGCGCCCTGTGTGCGCGGGGCGCGGGTGTGCGCGGCCGCGCGCGGGGGCGGGTGGCGGCGTACGGGCTGGTGCGGTGGCTGGGCCGTCCGTGGCGGCGGCAGCCGTGAGAAGGAGCCGGCGGCGGGCGTGGCGGCGGGCGTGCCGGCGGCCGCCGCGCAGGCGGATCGTGCCGCGGGGACACCACCGTGTCGAGGGCGACGGCGAGGGCGAGGGCGACGGGCGGGGCCGGGGCGCGGGCCGCCGGGCCGCGGTGGGCCGCGTGCCGCCCCGCCGGATCACTGGCTCGGGTTGACCAGGTTGACGTACCACGCGGGTGCGAGCTTGTCGCAGTTCTGGCCGGCGGTGGTGGTGAGCGCGTCCCGCACGCAGACGTTGTAGTCCTGGTAGTAGAGGCTGAGGGCGATGGAGCAGGCCACCACGACGACGGCGACGCCGCCGGTGAACAGGCCGCCCAGGGCGGCCGGGCTCTGCGGGTTGTCGGTCCGGCCCCCGGGGGCGGCGGGTGCCCGGGTGGCACCGGGTGTGGCGGGGGTGTCGGCGGTGGCGGGGCGGGGAGTGCTCCGCAGGGCGGAGACGGCCCAGTAGACGGCCAGCCCGCCGACGAACAGGGCGACGTACATGCTGATGCCGAGGGCGCAGACCAGGGCGGCCATTCCGGCCACGAGCGAGTTGCGGGCGCGGCGCTGAGCCGGGTCGCCGGGGTCGAACCGCGGCTGCTGGGGAGCGGGCTGCGGGTGCCAGGGCCCCTGGTAGCCGGGGCTCCAGGGGTGAGCGGGCGGGCCCGTGCGGGGCTCCTCGCCGTCGGAGTCCTCGGGCTGCCCTGCGGCGGGGTCCTCGCCGGCCGGGGGCTGGGGGGTGCGCGGCTGCCACGGCTGATCCGGGGCATCCGCCGGCGGCGGCGCGAAGGGGTTGCGCTCGCCGGTGTTGTCGCCGCTGCTCATGGTGTCAGCCAATCCTTCTCGGTCGGTCGGGCCTACCTGCCCGAGTCCAATGATCCCGCAGCCCTTCGCAGGGCCTGCGGCGGCCTGCCGTCTCGGGCACGGCGAGATCCGTGTCTCAACTACGCGCGTAGCGCCGTCCGGACGGTTCGGGGCCCGCCTGGCCAGCCGTTATCGTGGTGACGGTCAGCAACCCCCATCGGTTCCCGGGGCCCGCAGCGCAGCGGGTTTCCCGAGTGTTCAGACCCGCTCGACCTGCCGTTCGTAGTGGCCCCACCACCGGTGGACGTACCAGCGGGCGGCGCACCGACACCTACGGAGAATCGCGCAGTGGCCTCCGCCGAAGTGTTTTCGCCCCGCACGCCCGGCCCCGCCCGCGTGGTGGTCCTGGTCTCCGGTTCCGGCACCAATCTGCAGGCGCTGATCGACGCCGCCGCCGACCCCGGGTACGGCGCCGAGATCCTCGCCGTCGGCGCGGACCGCGACGGCATCACGGGCCTGGAGCGCGCCGAGCGCGCCGGGCTGCCGGTCTTCGTCCACCGGGTCAAGGACTTCCCCGCCCGCGACGCCTGGGACCGCGAGCTCACCGACGCGGTCGCCGGGTACCGGCCGGACCTGGTGGTCACCGCCGGTTTCATGAAGATCCTCGGCCCGGAGTTCATCGCCGCCTTCGCCGGCCGGATCGTCAACACCCACCCCGCCCTGCTGCCCGCCTTCCCCGGCGCCCACGGGGTCACCGACGCCCTCGCGTACGGCGTGAAGGTCACCGGCTGCACCGTCCACCTGGTCGACGCCGGCGTGGACACCGGGCCGATCATCGCGCAGGGCGTCGTGGAGATCACCGACGCCGACCACGCCGATGGCGGCGACGCGCTGCACGAGCGCATCAAGACTGTCGAGCGCGAGTTGCTCGTCGAGGTCGTGGGCCGGCTGGCCCGCGAAGGCCACCGCATTGAAGACCGAAAGGTACGGATCCCGGCATGAGCGCCGCCGCCAGCACCACGCCCCTCGTCTCCGAGGACGTACGCCCCATTCGCCGCGCCCTGGTCAGCGTCTACGACAAGACCGGCCTGGAGGAGCTGGCCCAGGGCCTGCACGCCGCCGGGGTCGAGCTGGTCTCCACCGGTTCGACGGCCGGCCGGATCGCCGCCGCCGGAGTCCCGGTGACCGAGGTCTCCGAGCTCACCGGATTCCCCGAGTGCCTCGACGGCCGGGTGAAGACGCTGCACCCCCGGGTGCACGCCGGCGTGCTCGCCGACCTTCGCCTCGCGTCGCACCGCGAGCAGCTGACCGAGCTGGGCATCGAGCCGTTCGACCTGGTCGTGGTGAACCTCTACCCGTTCAAGGCCACCGTCGCCTCGGGCGCCACCCCGGACGAGTGCGTCGAGCAGATCGACATCGGCGGCCCGAGCATGGTCCGCGCCGCCGCCAAGAACCACCCGTCGGTGGCCGTCGTGGTCGACCCGGCCCGCTACGCCGACGTCCTGGCGGCCGTGCGCACCGGCGGCTTCGACCTGCTGACCCGCAAGCGCCTGGCCGGCGCCGCCTTCGCGCACACCGCCGCGTACGACGTGGCCGTGGCCTCCTGGTTCGGCGAGTCGGGCTACACCGGCTCGGAGGAGGCCTTCCCGGCCTTCCTCGGCGCCACCTGGGAGCGCCAGAACGTGCTCCGCTACGGCGAGAACCCGCACCAGCAGGCCGCCCTGTACGCGGACGGCACCGGCGGCCTCGCCGGAGCCGAGCAGCTGCACGGCAAGGAGATGTCCTACAACAACTACATGGACACCGACGCCGCCCGCCGCGCCGCCTACGACCACGACGGGCCCGCCGTCGCGATCATCAAGCACGCCAACCCGTGCGGCATCGCCACCGGCGCCGATGTGGCCGAGGCCCACCGCAAGGCGCACGAGTGCGACCCGGTCTCCGCGTACGGCGGCGTGATCGCGGTCAACCGCCCGGTCACCGTCGAGCTGGCCGAGCAGATCGCCCCGATCTTCACCGAGGTCGTCGTCGCCCCGGCGTACGAGGACGGCGCGCTGGAGGTCCTGACCAAGAAGAAGAACCTCCGTGTGCTGCGCGCCCCCGAGGCGCCCGCCGAGCGCACCGAGGTCCGCCGGATCAGCGGCGGCGCGCTGCTCCAGCAGGTCGACAAGGTGGACGCCGCCGGCGACGACCCCTCGACCTGGACGCTGGCCACCGGCGAGGCGCTGTCGGCCGAGGAGCTGGCCGAGCTCGTCTTCGCCTGGCGGGCCTGCCGGGCCGTCAAGTCCAACGCGATCCTGCTGGCCAGGGACGGCGCCTCGGTCGGCGTCGGTATGGGCCAGGTCAACCGGGTCGACTCGGCGAAGCTCGCGGTCGAGCGGGCCGGTGAGCGCGCCAAGGGCTCCTACGCCGCCTCGGACGCGTTCTTCCCGTTCGCGGACGGCCTGCAGATCCTGCTGGCCGGTGGCGTCAAGGCCGTGGTCCAGCCCGGTGGTTCGATCCGCGACGAGGAGGTCGTGGCCGCCGCCGCCGAGGCCGGCGTGACCATGTACCTCACCGGGACCCGCCACTTCTTCCACTGAGCACCGGCGCCCCGAACGCCTGACGGCCCGCACCCCGAGGGGTGCGGGCCGTCAGGCGTTCAGCAGGTCACCGGAGTGCGGCGACTCACTGGGACTTGACCACCACGGTGCTCATGATCTTGTCGGCGAAGGTCTGCTTCTTGGCGTCCCAGAGCGGCCACAGGAAGCCGATGCAGCAGAAGTAGTCGAGGATGTGCAGCGCCTCACGGCCGAAGGCTGCGCCGAAGCTGAGCCGCTGCCCGTCCGACTCGCGCACCATCCGGATGTTGACGGCCTTCTGGCCCAGCGACTGGCCCATCGAGCTCTTCATCGCGGCCAGCACGGCCCAGATCGCGAGGGTGAACAGGAGCTGGACGCCGTAGTACGCGCCGGTGCCGATCCCGCCGCTGCTCTCGGTCTGGAACGTGCCGCCCGAGTAGGTGGTGGTGGTCGTCGGCTTCAGCGCGAACAGGATGATGCCCGGGATGATCCCGATCACGATGCTGTCGATGATCCGGGCGACCACACGGGCGCCCCAGCCGGCGTAGAAGTTCTGCACCAGCCCGGGGTTGGGGTAGCCACCCTGCTGCGGGTAGCCGTAGCCCGGCTGCTGCGGGATGCCGTAGCCCTGGGGCTGGGGCGGCTGCTGCGGGTAGCCGTAGCCGGGAGCCGGCTGCGGGGGCTGCTGCGGGTAGCCGTAGCCGGGAGCCGGCTGCGGGGGCTGCTGGCCGTAGGGGTTGTTCGGGTCGGGCGGGTAGCTCATTGCTGCCTCCGGGCAGGAAGGGACTGTTGGGACGGGACAGGGAATCCTGGTGACGGACAGGCAGATGACATGCCGACCGGGTGGGACATTAACGGAAGATACTGACAGCGCGCAGGGCGATTTCCGCCAGGGCATGATCCGTTCAGAGATGGACGAAGCCGAACCGGTGCAACTGCCAGACCCAGGAAAGCGCTAAGGCGGAGCCGATCAACGTGCTGCGCCTGTTGTCGGACAACCGCCACCACCAGCGGCCGGGGCCGAGCGGGGCGAACAGCAGGCCCAGGCCCGCCAGCACCGTCACCGGGTTGGCCGCGAGCGCGGCGAGCAGGTGACCGTGACCGGCCTCGATGAAGACCGTGGTACTGCCGCATCCCGGGCACGGGACACCGGTGAACAGGCGCAACGGGCAGAGCACACCGGGGTCGTGGGCGTCGTGCAGCTGGCCCACCGCCAGAGCGGCGGCGGCCGCGCCGGCTCCGCGGCCCGCCACTCGCAGCCAGCCGCCCCGGGGACTCCCCGCGGTGGCCGTCCAGCGGGCCGCCAGCTGCGCCACAGGCGCGGGCGTCACGACTGGTTCTCCGGGATGACGGTGTAGAACACCAGGCCGGCGATGCCGATCAGAATGCCCAGAGTGCTGAGGGCGATCCCGCCGATGGCCTGGTTGCGGCCGACTCCGGTGCTCTGCGACCGGTTCAGCCCGGCGATCCCGAGGCCCAGTCCGATCGGGCCGAGCACGGCGCCGTAGAAGCAGACCACGATGCCGATGAAGCCGAGCGCCAGCGAGGCCCTGGCCATGGTGTTCGGCTCGACCGCCGGCTGCGGGGCGTACGCCTGCGGGTACGGCGGATACGGCTGCTGCGGGTAGCCGTACGGGGGCTGCTGGGAGGGCTGCTGGTACGGCGAGGGGGGCGGCGTGCCGTACGGCTGCTGCTGCGGTTGCTGCGGCGGGCCGTAGCCGCCGTACGGATCCGGCACCTGGTACGGATTGCTCACTGTCGTCTTCCCCCGAGATCTTCCCCCGCGCCGACCCGGACGGACTGTCACCGGACCGGGGCGGCAGAGATGGTCCGGCCATATCGTCTTGTGACGGGCCCCGTGCTGTCCAGCGGTGTCCGGCGCGCGGCCACAACTGTGGCGCAACCGCAACTCGAAGCACACGTTCCGTATCGGTCGTGCGCTCGCACCGGGCCGTGCGCGGGCATGTTTCGCGATCCGGGAGAATGGGGGGCATGACTGCCCAGATTCTCGACGGCAAGGCCACGGCTGCCGCGATCAAGTCCGAACTCGCCGTCCGTGTGGCGGCTCTCAGGGAGCGGGGCGTCGTCCCCGGTCTCGGCACCGTCCTGGTCGGCGACGACCCGGGCAGCCGCTGGTACGTGAACGGCAAGCACAAGGACTGCGCCGAGGTCGGCATCGCGTCGATCCAGCGGGAGCTGCCCGCGACCGCCACCCAGCAGGAGGTGGAGGACGTCGTCCGCGAGCTCAACGCCGACCCGTCCTGCACCGGCTACATCGTGCAGCTGCCGCTGCCCAAGGGCCTGGACCAGAACCCCGTCCTGGAGCTGATGGACCCGGACAAGGACGCCGACGGCCTGCACCCCACCTCGCTCGGCCGGCTCGCGCTCGGCATCGAGGGCCCGCTGCCCTGCACCCCCTACGGCATCGTCGAGCTGCTCCGCCGGCACGGCGTCGAGCTGAACGGCGCGAACGTGGCCGTGGTCGGCCGGGGGGTCACCGTCGGCCGCTCGATCGGGCTGCTGCTGACCCGCAAGAGCGAGAACGCCACCGTGACGCTCTGCCACACCGGCACCCGTGACCTCTCCGCCCACCTGCGCCAGGCCGACGTCATCGTCGCCGCCGCCGGTGTGCCGCACCTGGTCAAGCCGGAGGACGTCAGGCCCGGCGCGGCCGTGCTGGACGTCGGCGTGAGCCGCTCCGAGGGCAAGATCGTCGGCGACGTGCACCCGGGCGTCCTCGAGGTCGCCGGGTGGATCTCGCCCAACCCCGGCGGCGTCGGCCCGATGACCCGCGCCATGCTGCTCAACAACATCGTCGAGGCGGCCGAGCGCCGCGCCGGCATCTGAGCCCGAGGGGCGGCAGGCCATGAGTGAACGACGACCGGCCAGGACGCGGCGCCGGCCGGTGCGGACGACCGGGACGCTGCCGCCGGAGGGCTCGGCGGCGGCCCTGGGCCACCCGCACGCCCTGCCGGTCCGGCAGTGGCCGATAACGCTGGTGCTGACCGTGGTCCTCACCGGGCTCGCGGTCACCGTCTTCGCCAACTTCCAGGACGGCTTCAAGTACGGGCTGATGGTGGTCGGCGGCGGGATCCTGCTCGGCGCGCTGCTGCGGCTGCTGCTGCCGGAGGTGGGCATGCTGGCCGTCCGCAGCCGGTTCACCGACGTGATCGTGCTGCTGGTGCTCGGCAGCGGGATCATCCTGCTCACTCTGGTGGCCCAGCCGAATCCCTGGCTGGAAGTGCCGCTGCTGGACAACATCGGGCAGTTGATCGGCCGCCCCCGGCACTGACCCGTGGGCTCCGTCCGGCCCGCCGGACGGAGCCCGCGCGCGTCGCCCGCACGCTCCGCGGTGACCTTGTGACGCACCAGTCACGGCCCGTGCGTGTCCGACGGCGTCGCCTTGCGATAGCCTGATTCGGGTCTCTCGATATCGAGAGACCGTCCTCGGCTCCTGTGCGTCGGCCAGCCTTGTGTCGTTGCCGTGGAGCGCGGTACTGGCGATCGCTGGAGTAGGTAGAAAATGACTCGCACCCCCGTCAACGTCACCATCACCGGAGCGGCCGGCCAGATCGGCTACGCGCTGCTCTTCCGCATCGCCTCGGGCCACCTGCTCGGCGCCGATGTCCCGGTGAACCTCCGCCTGCTGGAGATCCCGCAGGGCCTCAAGGCCGCGGAGGGCGTGGCCATGGAGCTCGACGACTGCGCGTTCCCGCTGCTGCGTGACATCACCATCACCGACAGCGCGGCCACCGCCTTCGACGGCGCCAACGTCGCCCTGCTGGTGGGCGCCCGCCCGCGGACCGCCGGCATGGAGCGCGGCGACCTGCTGCAGGCCAACGGCGGTATCTTCGGCCCGCAGGGCAAGGCCATCAACGACAACGCGGCCGACGACATCAAGGTCCTGGTGGTCGGCAACCCGGCGAACACCAACGCCCTGATCGCCCAGCGCAACGCCCCCGACGTCCCGGCCGAGCGGTTCACCGCGATGACCCGCCTGGACCACAACCGCGCGGTCGCCCAGCTCGCCAAGAAGACCGGCCTGACCGTCGACGACGTCAAGAAGGTCACCATCTGGGGCAACCACTCGGCCACCCAGTACCCGGACATCTTCCACGCCGAGATCGCCGGCAAGAACGCCGCCGAGCTGATCGCCGACCAGGCGTGGCTGGAGAACGACTTCATCCCGACCGTCGCCAAGCGCGGCGCCGCGGTCATCGCGGTCCGTGGCGCCTCCTCGGCCGCCTCGGCCGCCAACGCCGCCATCGACCACGTGCACACCTGGGTCAACGGCACCGCGGCCGGCGACTGGACCTCCATGGGCATCGTCTCCGACGGCTCCTACGGCGTGCCGGCCGGCCTGATCTCCTCCTTCCCGGTCACCACCGCGAACGGCACCTACGAGATCGTCCAGGGCCTGGAGATCTCCGACTTCTCCCGCGGCCGGATCGACGCCTCGGTCGGCGAGCTGGTGGAGGAGCGCGACGCGGTCGCCGAGCTCGGCCTCATCTGAGCCCCGCGCCTCGCGGCAGCTCCACCCGGCACCACCACGGCCGGCCGTCCCCGTCAGGGGGCGGCCGGCCGTCGCCGTCGCGCCTGCTCGCGCCCGCCCCCCGGGCGGCCCGGGCCGACGTACACTGACCCGCTGTGAACGAAACCCTCGGGGACGCCGCGCTCGTCCTCGTCTTCATCATGCTGGGCGGGTTGTTCAACGTCGCGGAGATCTCGCTGATCTCGCTGCGGGAGGGCCAGATCCGGGCCCTGGAGGCCAAGGGCACCCGCAGCGCGGCCCGGGCCGCCCACCTGGCCGCCGACCCCAACCGCTTCCTCGCCGCCGTCCAGGTCGGGGTGACCTGCATGGGCTTCCTCTCCGCCGCCTTCGGTGCGGACACCCTCGCCGGCAAGCTCGCCCCGGTCTTCGTCGGTTTCGGGCTCTCGCCCGCCCTCTCGGACGCCACCGCACTGGTCGGCCTGACCCTGGTGATCAGCTACGTCTCGCTGGTGCTCGGCGAGCTGACCCCCAAGCGGATCGGGCTCCAGCGGGCCGACTCGATCGCGGTGCTGGCCGCGCCGGTGGTCGACGTGATGTCCGTGGTGCTGCGGCCGGCGATCTGGCTGCTCGGCCACTCCACCAACCTGATGGTGCGGCTGTTCGGCGGTGATCCGAAGGCCGGCCGGGGCAGCATGAGCTCGGAGGAGCTGCGCGGCCTGGTCGCCGCCAACACGGAGCTGGGCAGCGACGAGCGCGCGCTGATCGCGGACGTCTTCGCGGCCGGCGAGCGCCAGCTGCGGGAGGTGATGGTGCCGCGCACCGAGGTGACCTTCCTGGACGCGGAGCGGATGCTCGCCGAGGTCCGCGAGGAGACCAGCTCCTCGCCGCACTCCCGCTACCCCGTGGTGGAGGGCAGCTACGACGCGGTGGTCGGCTTCGTGCACGTCCGCGACCTGTACGGCGCGCGCGGCGAGCAGGCGGTGCGGGTCCGGGACCTGGCCCGCCCGGTCAAGCTGCTGCCGGCCACCAAACGGGTGCTGGAGGCGATGGGGGAGATGCGCCGTGAGGGGCACCACCTGGCGATCGTGGTCGACGAGTACGGCGGCACCGCCGGCATCGTCAGCCTGGAGGACCTGGTCGAGGAGGTGATCGGCGAGATCCGCGACGAGTACGACTCGCAGGAGCCGACCACCACCCGCCGGCTGGCCGGCGGCGGTATGGAGCTGGACGGCCTGCTCAACCTGGGCGACTTCACCGAGGAGACCGGCGTCACGGTGCCGGAGGGCCCCTACGAGACGGTGGCCGGCTACGTGGTCGCCGAACTCGGGCGGCTGCCGCTGGACGGCGACCAGGTCACCATGGCGGACGGGGTCCTGCTGACGGTGGCGAAACTGGAGGGCCGCCGGATCGCCCGGCTCAGGGTGAGTGCGGTCACACTGCCGCAGGGCTCCGTCCAGGACGTTTCCTGAGCGGTAGGTGAAGCTGGAACAATGGCCCGCATGGTCAACGCAGCGGTCAGTGGTCCGGTTCAGGGCCTCCCCCGGGTTCTCTCCGGCATCCAGCCCACGTCGGGCTCGTTCCACCTCGGCAACTACCTCGGCGCGGTGCGCCAGTGGGTCGAGCTGCAGGAGGCCAACGACGCCTTCTACATGGTGGTCGACCTGCACGCGATCACCGTCGAGCAGGATCCCGCGACCCTGCGCGCGAACACCCGGATCTCCACCGCCCAGCTGCTCGGGGCGGGCCTGGACCCGGAGCGGTGCACGCTGTTCGTCCAGTCCCACGTGCCCGAGCACGCCCAGCTCGGCTGGGTGATGAACTGCCTCACCGGCTTCGGCGAGGCCGCCCGGATGACCCAGTTCAAGGACAAGTCCGCCAAGCAGGGCAGCGACCGCACCTCGGTCGGCCTGTTCACCTACCCGGTGCTCCAGGTCGCCGACATCCTGCTCTACCAGGCCGACGCCGTCCCGGTCGGGGAGGACCAGCGCCAGCACCTGGAGCTCACCCGCGACCTCGCCGAGCGCTTCAACACCCGCTTCGCGCCGACCTTCACCATCCCCAAGCCCTACATCCTCAAGGAGACGGCCAAGATCCTCGACCTGCAGGACCCGGCCGCCAAGATGAGCAAGTCGGCCTCCTCCGCCAAGGGCCTGGTCAACCTGCTGGACGACCCGAAGGTCAGCGCCAAGAAGTTCAAGAGCGCCGTCACCGACACCGGCACCGTCGTCGGCTACGACGAGGAGGAGAAGGCCGGCGTCTCCAACCTGCTGCGGATCCACTCCGCGCTCAGCGGGCAGAGCATCGACCAGCTGGTCGCGCACTTCGAGGGCAAGATGTACGGCGCCCTGAAGACCGAACTGGCCGAGCTGTTCACCGAGTGGGTCACGCCCTTCCAGAAGCGCACCCAGGGCTTCCTGGACGATCCGGCCGAGCTCGACCGGGTGCTGGCGGTCGGCGCCGAGAAGGCCCGCGCGGTGGCCTCCGAGACGCTCGCCTCGGTGTACGACCGGATGGGCTTCCTGAAGCCGGCGGCGCGGCCCGCCGTCGAGCGCTGATGCCGCTGACGACCCCTCCCGACGGCGGCTCCCCCCAGGGGGCCGCCGCCGTCGGGCCGTCCTTGACCATCGGGGTCGCGGTGAGCGTTCCGGAGCCGTTCGGCTCCGAGATCCAGGACGCGCGTGCCGGGCACGGTGACCCGCAGGCCCGGTCCATACCGACGCACGTGACGCTGCTGCCGCCCACCGAGGTGCCGGCCGGCCGGCTGGCGGCGGTGGAGGAGCACCTGGCCGCGGTGGCCCGCTCGCACGAGCCGTTCCCCATGCTGTTGCAGGGCAGCGGCACCTTCCGTCCGCTCTCCCCGGTGGTCTACGTCCGGGTCGATGAGGGCGCGCACGAGTGCCGGCTGCTGGAGGCCGCCGTCCGCTCGGGACCGCTGGCCCGGGAGCTGGCCTTTCCGTACCACCCGCACGTCACGGTGGCCCACGGTCTGGCCGAGGACGTCCTCGACGAGGCGTACGAGAAAGCCAGGGCCTATCGTGCGGCCTTTACCGTCACCGGGTTCACGCTTTCCCGTTTCGATGCCGACGAGGTCTGGCGGCCCTGCCGCTCCTACGCATTCGGAGCCGGCTGACGGTTCGGGCACTTCTCATGCACTCTCTATTCATTCGGACATCATGTGTCGGCTACTGTGGGGCCGTCCTGATCGTGGGGGGTTCGCGTGGTCAAGGCCTGAAACGTCCTGGAGAGCCGAATGAGCCGTTGGGCCCGCCGCGCCCTGAGAGCCCCCGCGCGGATATCGCGCACCCTGCGGAGCGGTGTGCGCGCCGGTACCGGCCGTACGGCGCCCGTGGCGCCGCCCCCGGCGCCCGCGGCCCCTGCGGCCCCGCCGACCCCCGAGGAGCTCCGGTACGGCCGCGAGGAGGAGCTGCTGGCGCGGTTCCCCGGTTTCGTCCGTCACCAGGGGCTGCTGGCACAGGTCCGCGACGACCTCCTCTCGGGTGACGCCTTCCTGCTCAACTTCACCCGTGCGGCCGAAGCCCTCACCGCGGCCGACGTGCCCTTCGCCCCGTTGCCGGACGGCCGCCCGCGGCTGCGGCTGGCGATCACGCCCGGTGACCGTCCGGCCGTGCTGGCCGCGCTGGCCGAGGCCTTCGCCGGGCAGCCGGTCTACGCCGACCTGCTCGGCCACGACGTGACCCTGGGGACCGCCCTGGCGGAGGAGCTGCCCGCCGCGGTGGCCGCCCTGGAGTACCGGCCGGAGCCGGAACCCGTCCCCGGCGCCGAGGTGCGGGGCGAGTCCGTCCCCGAACTCGACGAGGCGGACCGGGAACCGCGGCTCAAGGTGAAGGGTGTGCGGATCTACCTGCCGGTCGTGACCGTCGGCGGCACGCTCGGGTACGCGGCGGAGCACGGGTGCGACCTGGAGTTCTGGGACTCCGCGGAGCCGTCCAGGGGAGCGATCGCGTCGATCGCGGAGACCCCGTACGGCTGGTGGGTGCCGTCCCTGGAGCCGGTCGGTACGATCCGGATCGCCGGCCGGGAGTACCCGACCGCCGAGGCCTTCACCCGGGCCCGGCCGGAGGACGTCACCTTCCCGGTCGACGCGGTGGTCACCTGGGTGGACGACAGCGACGCCGACTGGCGCGGCCGCCGTGACCGGGCCCGCGCCGCGCGCTGCGGACGGCCCTCGACCGGCGAGGGCGACGGCGACGTCCGCTTCCGCAACCGGGACGAGCTGCGCTACTGCCTGCGGTCGATCGCGATGTACGCACCCTGGATCCGGCACGTCTTCCTGGTGACCGACGACCAGACGCCGAGCTGGCTGGAGAGCGGGCATCCCGGTGTCACCGTCGTGCCGCACCGCGAGCTGTTCGCGGACCGGGCGGCCCTGCCGGTGTTCAACTCGCACGCGATCGAGACCCAGCTGCACCGGATCCCCGGGCTCGCCGAGCACTTCCTCTACTTCAACGACGACGTCTTCCTGGCCCGGCCGGTCGGCCCGGAGCTGTTCTTCCTCGGCAGCGGCGTCTCCCGGTTCGTGATGGACGAACGGATCATCCCGCCCGGCGGCGCCGAGGAGGGCGAGAGCGAGTACGTCGCCTCGCAGAAGACCACCCGGGACCTGCTGGAGCGCGAGTACGGCCGGACCACCACCCAGGTGCTCAGCCACGTGCCGCACGCCCTGCGGCGCAGCCTGCTGGCCTCGCTCGACGAGAGCTTCGGCGAGGCACTGGCCCGCACCGCGCGCTCGGTCTTCCGTTCGGGGGAGGACGTCGCACCGATCACACTGGCGGCGCACGCGGGCTACATGTCCGGTCGCTCCGTCCGGGGCCGGATCGACCACCGGCACATCGACGTCGACAGCCGGGACTCGCTGGCCGAGCTGCCCGAGTTGCTGGCGACCCGGTCGACCGACGTCTTCTGCCTGAACGACGGCGTCATCGACGGGGTGCCCGGACCGGAGCAGGACGCCCTGGTCCGGGGCTTCCTCCAGGGCTACTTCCCGGTGCCCGGTCCTTTCGAGCGGGCGGACGCACCGCCCGAGCCGGTCCGTGCGCCGGGTTCGGCCGACGCGGGCGTGGAAGCGCCGGATTCGGCCGACGTGGGCCTCGCGGGGCCGGGCTCGGACGACGACCGGCCGGGTGGGCCGGCAAACGACGATCGGGCCTGACCGGGTCGCCGCCGGTTTCCGTCGAAAAGGTGCGGGGCCGGGCTTTACGCGCCTTTGTTCGGCGTGCCCGGCCGTAATCCGCTCCGCGCCGGTCCGGTCCGGAATGCACCGGGGTAATTCGTGGCCGATCCGACGACTTCGCCCGAAAACGGCCGGGCCGTCATGCGGAGCGTGGAGCACCGGCGCCCGGCACGTACCACGTGCCGGGCGCCGGTGCTCCACGCTCCGCTGCTCCGTCGGCCCGGGGCCGACGTCCGTCAGTGACCCAGCAGCCCGTCCACCACGCGCGCGGTGGCCCCGCCGTCGTCCAGGTCGCAGTACGCCTCCCGGAAGGCCGCGTACTGCTGCTCGTGCTCGGCCGCGATCTCGTCGACCCGGCCCAGGGCGGCGACCAGCTCCTCGGAGCTGCCGAGCAGCGGGCCGGGCGCCTCCGCCTCCAGGTCGAGGCTGAAGCCGCGCAGGTTGTCGCGGTAGTGCGCCAGGTCGTGGGTGAAGAAGAGGATCGGCTTGCCGGTGCCGGCGAAGTCGAACACCGAGGACGAGTAGTCGGCGACCAGGACGTCCGCGACGAGCAGCAGCTCGGCCATGTCGGGGTAGCTGCCGACGTCCCAGACGTAGCCGTCGCCGGCCCCGGGGATCTGGCCGCACATCAGGTGGTGGCCGCGGACCAGCAGCACCTGGTCCTCGCCCAGCGCCGCGCGGGCGGCGTCGAGGTCGATCCGCAGGTCGAGCTGGTAGCCGCCGTTGGGCCGGCGGCGGTCCTCGCGGAAGGTCGGCGCGTAGAGCACCACCTTCTTGCCCTGCGGCAGGCCCAGCCGCTCCCTGACCTGGTCCGCGGTCTTGTCCCGGTCGGCCGCGTACAGCAGGTCGTTGCGCGGGGAGCCGGTCTCCAGGATCTCGCCCTCGTAGGCGAACGCCCGGCGCAGCACCGGCGTCGAGAAGCGGTTGCCCGAGACCAGCTGGGTCCACTGCGCGACCTCGCGGTCGAGCTCCTTGAGGTAGTTGGCGTCGGTGAACCAGATCTTCTCGAAGTCGTGGCCGATCTGCTTCAGCGGGGTGCCCGTCCAGGTCTGCAGTATCACCTGGCCGGGCCGCCGGGTGAAGAAGTCCGGCAGGTGCCCGCTGGTCACGATGTACTTGGCGGTGGCCAGCGCCTCGAACCACTCGGGGCTCCACTGGCGCAGCGCGTGGGCCGTCTGCGGCAGCTCGGCCTGAAGGTCGTCGACGCCCCACAGGTGCTCCAGCGGCAGGCCGCGGCGCACCAGCTCGGCGTGGATCGCCCGGGGCGAGTCCGCGTACTGCCCGCCCGCGGCGACGTGGTAGAACACGGCGTCCCGGACGGCGCGCTGCTGGGCGGCCGGGTAGTCGACCGAGCGCATCTGGCGCTGGCGGTAGCCACTGCGCTCCTCGGGCAGCAGCACCGAGTGCGACTCCAGCGACAGTCCGTCGAAGTCGCGCCGCTCCAGCGTGATGCGCTTGCCGCGGGACTCCACCTCGACCGGGAGGGCGCCCCAGCAGTCCGGCGCGACCAGGGCCCGCGGCCATTCGGCCGACAGGTCGCCGGCCGGGCGGAAGAAGACCTCCCAGGTGCCCTGGGCGAGCGGCACCCGCCCGGCGAACGAGGCGGTCGGGACGGTCGGGAGGGCGGTCCGGAAGCCGCCGTCGGCGATCTCGACCGGGTAGCTGTGCTCCTCCTCGCGCCACAGGTGGCGCACCACCAGCTCGTAGCGGTGGTTGCCGGGCAGCGGGAAGCTGCCGCTGAGCAGGAAGCCGTCCTCGCCCCGGGCGGTGACGCTCTTCACCACGGGCTGCAGCACCTGGTCGCAGAACTGCAGGAACCCTATCGGCGAGGGCTTGGAGTACAGCGCGCGGCGCTGCTCGGGGGCGGCCGCCGGGTTCAGCGCGAGGTCGAGCTGCTCGGGCGCTGTGCGGTCGTCCAGCGCCACCGGCACGGTGCTGCCGTCGGTGAGCAGCAGCGCGGTGTCCCAGCGGTCCCTGGTGCGCTCCTCGGCGAGCGGGTCCAGCGCGGCCCAGGCCTCGCGGACCTCGGTCAGCTCGGCCACCGGGAAGGACGTGGTGAACGGCTGGGCCAGACCGGCCGGTACGCCGAGCTCCAGCGGGTAGGTCAGGGTCCGGTCCGACTCGACGTGGGTGAGCCGCAGCTGGGCGCCGGCCAGGTCGGGCCCGGAGCGGGCGCTGCCGACGACCTCGACCTGTCCGCCGGCCGCGGCCAGCCCGGTCACCCGGGCCCGGACGTGCTCGACCCGCAGGTAGACGAAGTTGTCCTTGACCCACGGCACCACCCGGACGTCGTCCTCCACCCAGTGCGCGGGCAGGTACGCGGCGGTGTCGCTCCAGCCGGCCGAGATCCGGCCCTTGTAGACGCCGCCCTTGCCGGCCCCGGCGATGAGCACCCGCCAGTTGCCGTCCTTCCACTTGCCCCGGTGCTTGAGCCGCTTGGGGTCGATGGAGGCGGCGAAGCCCGCCCAGTCGCAGCTGTAGAGGTCGTGCGGGGAGCTGGCGGTGGCCTCCGGGCTGTACTGCGCCCTGGTCGGTACGGCGAGCACCCGGCGGCCCTTGGCCTCGCGCAGGATGATCACCTTGACCATGTCGTGCCGGTTCTCGGCGCCCAGGTGCTCGGGGAAGGCGTGCCCGTTCAGCTCCAGCCGGCCGTCCACCCAGGCGGTGTCGTACAGCCGGCTGCGCATGACCAGCGAGTTCTCCAGGCGCAGCACCTCGGCGGGCACGCTCTTGCGACCGCCGCGCAGGAACGGGTAGTCCGCGTAGGGGCGCAGCAGCCCGCGGGCGGGCGCCGCGCCGTTGCTCTTGCCCTCGAACTTCATCTGCTCGACGAACTCGTCCATCCGGCCCTGCAGGGTCAGGTGGTACTTGAGCCGGAGCGGGGCGCGGAGCTTGCGGACCTTCTCCGGGCCGATCGCGCGCAGCAGCCGGCTGACGCTGTCGCGGTAGGCGTCGCGGTAGTCCTGGTCGGCCTCGACCACGGACCAGAAGAACATCGGGATCTCCTCGACGAGGGTGTTCTCGTCGTAGGAGTCGAGGTACGCGGCGAAGCGCGGCTCGGTCTGCCGCTGGAGCCACGCGCGGACCAGCTCGACCGACTTGACGCGGTCGATCAGGCCCTTGGGGTTGGTGCGCATCTGGGTGATCGACATCTCGCCGACCTCCCGCTCGCGCCAGTGGTAGATCGGCTCGGCGAGCACGTCCACGCTGCGGGCGAGGTAGTGGTGGGGCACGCTGACCGGGGCGTCCTCGTACAGGATGCCCTCGGGGTAGAGCAGGTCCGCCGCGTCGAAGAACGACCGGCGGTACACCTTGTTCCACGCGGTGCGGTCGGTGACCAGCGCCGGGATCTCGGTGATGTGGGTCTTGAGGCGGGTCTCCTTGAACGGCTTCAGGTGCCCGGTCGACGCGTAGTAGCCGACCGCGCGGAAGCGCAGCACGTTGCCGGTGACGAAGTCGGAGCCGGTCTCCTCGAGCGTGTTGATCATCAGCTCGTAGGCGCTCGGCGGCATCGAGTCGTCACTGTCGACGAAGCAGAGGAACTCGGTGCCCTCGGTGAGGTTCCGGATACCGGTGTTGCGGGCCGCGCCGAGGCCCTTGTTCACCTGCTGGACGAGCCGGAAACGGGAGTCCGTGGCCGCGTAGGCCTTGGCAAGGGCCGCGCTGCCGTCCTTGGAGCCGTCGTCGACCATGACGACCTCGAAGTCCTCGAAGGTCTGGGCGGCGATCGAGTCGAGGCATTCCACGAGGTAACGCTCGACGTTGTAGATCGGGACGACGATGGAGAGGCGGGGAGCCATCTGCTGCGCGGGCCTTTCGGTGGGGGAGGAAACGCGACCGGCCCAGCGGGCACTGGTCACGGCTTAGTCCGGCTGCACACGTGCCCCGATCCTACCGTCCGCCCCCCGCGACCCCGGTGGCCCGACGCTCCGCCACCCGCTCCGGGCTGCGGCGGGCGGCTTCGCGCACCCGTGGCACTGCCCTCGTTCCCGCTCGGCCGCCACTGCTGGGATGATGGTCCGATGCCCCGTTTCAGTGTCATCGTGCCCGTGTACAAGGTGCAGGACTACCTCGCCGAGTGCCTCGACTCGGTGCTGGGCCAGTCCTGCGCGGACTTCGAACTGATCGCGGTGGACGACCGCTCCCCGGACGGCTGCGGCGCGATCCTCGACCGGGCCGCCCTGGGCGACGAGCGGGTGCGGGTCGTCCACCTGCCGCAGAACGTGGGCCTGGGCCGCGCCCGCAACGCGGGGCTGGAGCGCGCCACCGGCGAGTACGTGCTCTTCCTGGACAGCGACGACACCCTGACCCCGGGACTGCTGCAGGCCGTCCACGACCGCCTGCGCGAGGGGGGTGATCCGGACGTCCTCGTCCACGACTACGCCCGGACGTACCCCGACGGCCGGGAGGTGCGGGCGGACTCGGCCGCCGTGTTCGGCCGCTCCGGCCCCGCGGTCTTCGACCTCGACCAGCGTCCCGACCTGCTCGAACTGCTCCAGGTGGTGTGGAACAAGGCCTACCGCCGCGACTTCGTCACCGAGCAGGGCCTGACCTTCCCGGCCGGGTACTACGAGGACACCCCCTGGACCTACCCGGCGCTGCTCTCGGCGGCCCGGATCACCCTGCTCGACCGGGTCGGCGTGCACTACCGCCAGCGCGAGGAGGGCGGCAACATCCTCGCCACCCCGAGCCGCAAGCACTTCGACGTCTTCGGCCAGTACGACCTCGTGTTCGCCTTCCTGGACCGCCGCCCCGACCTGGAGCGCTGGCGGCCGGTGGTCTACGGCCGGATGCTGCACCACCTCAACACCGTGGTCACCCGGCCCGGCCGGATCCCGCCGGGCGATCGCCGGGAGTACTTCCGGCGGGCCGCCGAGCACTGTGCGCGGCTGCGCCCGGCCGGCTACCGGCCGCCGGCCGGTGCGGCCGGGGTGCGGACCGAACTGCTCAGCCAGGGGCGCTACACCTCGTACCAGGCCGTCCGGGCGCTCGCCCGTACCCGCAGGCTGGTGGTCCGGGGCTGACCGGGCCACCGGCCGGGGCGCCTGAGCCGATCGGATCGGCAGGGCCGGTATAACGGGACGAATCGCCGGTTCCCGGCCCGCCCCGGCCCTGCGGGCGGCCCGGCCCGACCCGAGGGCAGGGGCCCGTCGTGGACTTCCTCACCCGCCTGCCGGTGGTCGGCCCGCTCGTCGCCCGGGTGCTTCGCAGCAGGCCCTACCGGGTCTACGAGCACTTCACCGCGGTACGCGCCAACCGGCTGGCCGGCGCGGTCACCTTCTTCGGGTTCCTGGCGTTGTTCCCGCTGCTCACGGTGGCCCTGGCGATCGCCGTCAGGACCCTCTCGGACAGCCGGGTGGCCGAACTCCAGAAGCGCATCGCCGACCAGCTGCCCGGCCTCTCCGACTCCCTGGACCTCAACTCGCTGATCGCCAACGCCGGGACGCTCGGCCTGGTCAGCGGCGTCCTGCTGCTGCTCTCGGGTCTCGGCTGGGTCGACACCATGCGCAGCTCGATCCGGGACATCTGGATGCTGCCGCAGGAGCCCGGGAACCCGGTGCTGCACAAGGCGTGGGACTGCCTGGTGCTGTTCGGGCTCGGCCTGGTCAGCCTGGTCTCGCTGGGCGCCTCGGCGGCCGGCACCACGCTCGCCGGGCGGCTGGCCGACGCGGTCGGACTGGACCGCAACGGCCCGGGCGGCTATCTGTTCAGCGCCGTCGGCCTGCTGATCGCCGTCGTCTCCGACATGGTGCTGTTCGCCTACCTGCTGGCGCCGTTCCCGAGGATCACCGGCCAGAGCCGGCGCAGCCTGGTCCAGGGCGCGCTGATGGGCGCGGTGGGCTTCGAGCTGCTCAAGCTGCTGCTCGCCTCCTATCTCGGCTCGGTGGCCGGCCGCAGCCTGTACGGCGCCTTCGGCGTCCCGGTGGCCCTGCTGCTCTGGATCAACTTCGTCTCCCGGCTGCTGATGTACTGCGTCTCCTGGACGGCGCTGGCGGACCCGGAGGCGGCCCGCGAGCGGGCCCGGGACCAGGCACGACGCGTCCTGAATGCGCCGGAGGGCGAATAGCCGCAGAATTGCCGGAGGGTTTGACCGAACCCTCCCCGCCTTCGAACAAAGTGACTAAGCTCACAGCTCTCTATCAGCCTCAGCGTCAGCCGGAAGCAGCGGCCACCGCCGCTCGCCCGCAGACACCTGGAGATGCCCGTGACGAGCGTCGAATTCCGTGCCACGACATCCGCCCGCCCCACCCCCCGGCGACTGGATGACGTCCCAGGCTGGTTCTGGCCCCTCGACCAGCTGCTCTTCACCCGGGTCCTGGAGGGACAGACGGCCGCCGGCAGCAAGGGTGACCTGCTCGAACTCGGCACCTATCTGGGCCGCAGCGCGATCCTGATGGGCCGGCACCGGCAGAGTGGCGAACTGTTCACCATCTGTGACCTGTTCGACTCGGACGCGCCCGACGAGGCCAATGCCGAGGAGATGGCCGACTCGTACCGCAAGACCCTCACCCGGCGGGCCTTCGAGGCGAACTACCTGGCGTTCCACAGCGAACTCCCGGAGATCGTCCAGGCTCCCACGGCGGTGCTCCAGGACGGCCGGGTGGCGGCCGGCAGCTGCCGCTTCGCCCACATCGACGCCTCGCACCTGTACGAGCACGTCGCCGGCGACGTCCAGGTCGCGCGCGCCGCCCTGGGCAAGGACGGGGTCGTGTCCTTCGACGACTACCGCTCCGTGCACACCCCCGGCACCGCCGCGGCGATATGGGAGGCGGTGTTCGCGCACGGGCTGCGGCCGGTCTGCCTGAGCCCCGAGAAGTTCTACGGCACGTGGGGCGACCCGCTCGCGGTCCAGCAGATGCTGCTGCGCCACGACTGGGAGGGCGAGGGCTGGCAGCTGAGCCGTGAGACGGTCGCCGGCCAGGAGGTGCTGCGCTTCCACGGTGAGGGCTTCAACATGTCCGATCCGGAGGTCAGGGCGGCCCTGGAGCGCCCGGCGGCCCGTTCGGCGGCCACGACCCCGGTCAGGCCCGGCCCGCGGCCGCGCTCGGCGAGCCGCCGGCTGGCCCTGGACCTGCTGCCGCCGATGGCCACCCGGGCGGTGCGCCGCCGCCTGCAGGCCGCGCGCAGCCGCAGGATCTGATCCGACCGCCCCTGAGCGCCGCCCGCCGGGCCGCGTTCAGGGGCGGTCCGCGCCCGCCCGCCGGGCCGTGCGGCGCCGGCGGAGCAGTGCCAGCAGCGCCAGCGCGGCGGCCGCCGCTCCGCAGCCCAGCACCACCGGCCGGCCGAACGCGGCCGTCGAGGCCGAGCCCCCGGCGGCGGCCGGCGCGTGGTCCCCGCTGGTGCCGCCGGCCTGGCCGGTCCCGCCGGCGGTGCCCGTCGCGGCGGGCGGCACCGGCGCGGGCGAGGGAACCGCGCCGGCGGGCTTCTCGTCCACCAGCCGGCCGACCGGCGTCACCTTGTCGGCGGCGGCGAACCCCCAGTCCAGCAGTTCGGCCGTCTCGTCGTAGACCTTCTGGTAGGTGCTCGGGTGCATCACCGTCACCAGCAGCGTGCGGCCGTCGCGCTCGGCGGCGCCGACGAAGGTGGAGCCGGCGTTGGTGGTGAAACCGTTCTTCACGCCGATCAGGCCCGGGTACTTGCCCAGCAGCCGGTCGGTGTTGGCGATGCCGAAGCTCCCGCGCTGACCGGTGTTCTTGTCGACCAGCCCGGGGAACTGGGCGTCGCGGGTCGCGCAGTACGACCGGAAGTCGGCGTTGCGCAGCCCGGCCCTCGCGAACAGCGTGAGGTCGTACGCCGAGGAGAGCTGCCCGTCCTGGTCGTAGCCGTCCGGGGTGATCACGTGGGTGTCGCGGGCCTGCAGGGCGTCGGCGCGGGCCTGCATCTCGGCGACGGTCTCCTCGACCCCGCCGTTCATGTGCGCGAGGACGTGCACGGCGTCGTTGCCGGAGCTGAGGAAGACGCCGCGCCAGAGGTCCTCGACCCGGTAGTCCATGTCCTCCTTGATGCCCACCAGGCTGCTGCCCTGGCCGAGGCCGGTCAGCTCCTCGGTCGTCACGTGGTGCACCTGGGCCCGGTCGAACTTGGGCAGCACGGTGTCCGCGAACAGCATCTTCAGGGTGCTCGCGGGAGGCAGTCGCAGGTGCGGGTTGCTCGCGGCCAGCACCTCGCCCGACGCGGCGTCGGAGACCATCCACGACTTCCCGGTCAGTCCCGGGGGGAGCGCGGGCGCCCCCGCCAGCGGCGTGACCTGAACGCCCGTCAGGCCGAGCCGATCGCCGCCGATCGCCGGTGGCGGCGGTGGCGGATCCTCGGCCGGAGCGGCCACGGCGGCCGGAGCCGCGCAGAGCGAGGCGGCCGCGGCGAGGGCGGCCAGCCGGTGCGCGAGGTGACGGCGTGTTTGCACCCGCAGACCGTACCCGTCGTCGTGCGCACTCCCGCGCCCCGGGGTCGAAGTCGCCCGCAGGAGGGCCTCCCACTGGGCCGTCCGGCCCCCCGCGCATACTGGAGAGGGCCCCCGGAGGGGCCCCCGGCCACCAGCCCCAGAGGACCGCACCATGAAGCTCAGCCGCCGTACGTCCTGGTTCCTGACCGCCTTCGGCGTCTGGTCGATGATCATCTGGGTGACGTTCGTGAAGAACCTCTGGAAGGACTCCGGCGGCCAGGCCTTCACCGGCGGCGACCACTCGCAGCCGACCGCCTTCTTCTGGATCCACCTCACCCTCGCGGTGACCTCCTTCGTCCTCGGCGTCCTGGTCGGCCTGGTCGGCGTCCGCGGCCTGCGCGCGGAGCGCGGCGTCCGCGAGCAGGAGCTGCCGGGCTGAGCCGGGTGCGGCACGACCGAGGGCCCGTCCGGATCCTTGGATCTTGGGTTCAAGGGGTCGTTGCAACACCACTTGGTTTCAGGTGGTGAGTAGATCACGTAGGCGCTCGGCTGGGGTATCCCAGCCGAGCGTCTTGCGTGGGCGGCCGTTGAGCTCCTGGGCGACGTGTTCGAGGTCTTCGGGACCGTGCAGGCTCAGGTCGGTGCCTTTCGGGAAGTACTGCCGCAGCAGCCCGTTGGTGTTCTCGTTCGAGCCGCGTTGCCAGGGCGAGGCCGGGTCGCAGAAGTAGACGGGCATGTCGGTGGCCATGCTGAACTGCTTGTGGCGTGCCATCTCGCTGCCCTGGTCCCAGGTGAGAGAACCGCGCAGGTGGGCGGGCAGGGTCTGGACGGTGCGGACGAGCCCGTCGCGGACGGTCTCGGCGTCATGGGCTCCGCCCGGCAGGTGAACCAGCATGGTGTAACGCGTGCTTCGCTCGACCAGGGTGGCGATCGCGGAGCGCCCGCCCGCACCGATGATCAGGTCGCCTTCCCAGTGACCGGGCACGGCCCGGTCCTCGACGTCGGCGGGGCGGTCGCTGATCATCACCATCGGGTCGATGAACCGGGAAGTGCGCCGCTCAGGGTCCCGGCGTGGCTTGCGGCGGGTCCGCCCGGAGCGGACGGCCGCCTGCACTTCCCGCTTCAGAGCGCCGCGGGCCTGGAAATACAGCGCCTGGTAGATCGTCTCCACGCTCACCCGCATGCTCTCGTCGTCGGGATGCTCCCTCAGCAGAGCGTGGCAGATCTGCTCGGGCGACCACCGTCTGCGCAGTCCGTCCCGGACGAAGCGGCGCAGTCGTCCCTCGCGCAGCAGTTTGCGGTCCTTGGGCCGGGGCCGGCGCGCGGCGGCCGCCCGGTGGGCCGCGTAGGGGTGGTAGTCCTCGCTGCCGGAGTTCGCGTCGAGCTCCCGCTTGATCGTGCTCGCCGGCCGGTCCAGGGTGCGTCCGATCGCCCGCAACGAGTGGCCTGACGCGCGCAGATCGCGGATCTGTTCGCGCTCGGCCAGCGTCAGGAACCTCGGGTGGAGTTGCTTGTCCAGGGCGGCCAGGCCCACGGGTGCTGTGGTCACACGGCCCATCGTGACGGTTCCTGCCGCGTAGTCGACATGGCGGCCGTCGGGATAGGTCCGCGTCGTGGCGCTCTTCTTGACGCCCTGGTCCCAGTCCCTGGCCGTGCGCTCGTTCACCCCGACTTGCCGGACCGCCTCCCGACGCGCGACACCCCCGGCCCGGAGCCGCTCGTACTCGTCCCGCCGCGGATGCCGGCGCGGCGGGCCCACCGACCTCCGTCCGGCCTTCCGGGCCCAGGCGAAGGCAGTGTTCCGGTTCATCCCCAGCTCACGCGCCGCCACGGTCACGCTGCCTACGACATCCAGCCGCTCCAGGAAACGCTCCCGCAACCCAGCAAGATCATCACGCCCAACGCCCACGGTCCTCGCAACTCCCACAGATCGCGGGTGTTGCGAGGACCGTTAGAACCCAAGGATCGGACGGGCCCTCGGTGCGTGCTGCGGGGTACTGCCGTCCCGCTAGAAGCGGCGGGTCACCAGCGCCCGCTTCACTTCCTGGATCGCCTTGGTGACCTCGATGCCGCGCGGGCAGGCCTCCGAGCAGTTGAAGGTGGTGCGGCAGCGCCACACGCCCTCACGGTCGTTCAGGATCTCCAGCCGCTGCTCCGCACCCTCGTCGCGCGAGTCGAAGATGAAGCGGTGCGCGTTGACGATCGCGGCCGGGCCGAAGTACTGGCCGTCGTTCCAGAACACCGGGCAGGACGACGTGCACGCGGCGCACAGGATGCACTTGGTGGTGTCGTCGAAACGCTCGCGGTCCTCGGCGGACTGCAGGCGCTCGCGGGTCGGCTCGTTCCCGTTGGTGACCAGGAACGGCATGACGTCCTTGTACGCCTGGAAGAACGGGTCCATGTCGACGATCAGGTCCTTGAGGACCGTGAGGCCCTTGATGGCCTCGATGGTGATCGGCTTCTCGGGGTTGACGTCCTTGATCAGGGTCTTGCAGGCCAGACGGTTGCGGCCGTTGATCCGCATCGCGTCCGAGCCGCAGATCCCGTGCGCGCAGGAACGGCGGTAGGTCAGGGTGCCGTCCTGCTCCCACTTGACCCGGTTGAGCGCGTCCAGGACGCGCTCCTTCGGGTCCAGGGTGAGCTGGTAGTCGACCCACACCGGCTCCGGGTGCTCCTCCGGGTTGAACCGGCGGATGCGCATGGTCACGGTGATCAGCTGGACGCCGCCCGACTCGGCCGCGTCCAGGGCGGCCGAGTGCTGCTCCACAGTCGGAGTGCTCATCAGTACTTACGCTCCATCGGCTGGTAGCGGGTGGTGACGACCGGCTTGTAGTCGAGGCGGATGGAGGTGGTGCCGTCCTCGGCGACCTCCTGGTACGCCATGGTGTGCTGCATGAACTTCACGTCGTCACGGGTCGGGAAGTCCTCACGGTAGTGGCCGCCGCGCGACTCCTCGCGAGCCAGCGCGGAGACCGCCAGCACCTCGGCCAGGTCGAGCAGGTTGCCCAGCTCGACGGCCTCCAGGAGGTCCGTGTTGTACCGGAAGCCCTTGTCCTGGATCGCGACGTGCTTGTACCGCTCACGCAGCGCGGCGATGTCCTCGACGGCCTGCTTCAGGGTCGCCCCGGTGCGGTAGACCATCGCGTTGGTGTCCATGGACTCCTGCAGCTCCTTGCGGATCTGCGCGACGGACTCGGTGCCGGTGGACTCCCGCAGGCCGTCGACCAGCGCCTGGACCTTCTCGGCCGGGTTCTCGGGCAGCTCGGTGAAGCCGACCGTGGACGAGTAGTCGGCGGCGGCGATGCCGGCCCGCTTGCCGAAGACGTTGATGTCCAGCAGCGAGTTGGTGCCCAGGCGGTTGGCGCCGTGCACCGAGACGCAGGCGACCTCGCCGGCCGCGTACAGGCCGGGGACCACGTCGGTGTTGTTGCGCAGCACCTCGCCCTGGACGTTGGTCGGGATGCCGCCCATCGCGTAGTGCGCGGTGGGCTGGATCGGGATCGGGTCCGTGTAGGGCTCGATGCCGAGGTAGGTGCGCGCGAACTCCGTGATGTCCGGGAGCTTGGCGTCCAGCTGCTCCGGCGGGAGGTGGGTGAGGTCCAGGTAGACGTGGTCGCCGTCCGGACCGCAGCCGCGCCCCTCCCGGAGCTCGGTGTAGATGGCGCGCGAACAGACGTCACGGGACGCGAGGTCCTTCATGACCGGGGCGTAGCGCTCCATGAAGCGCTCGCCGTCCTTGTTGCGCAGGATGCCGCCCTCGCCGCGGGCGCCCTCGGTGAGCAGGATGCCCATCCGCCAGATGCCCGTCGGGTGGAACTGGAAGAACTCCATGTCCTCCAGCGGCAGGCCGCGGCGGTACACCAGGGCCTGGCCGTCACCGGTGAGGGTGTGGGCGTTGGAGGTGACCTTGAAGAACTTGCCGGTGCCGCCGGAGGCGAAGACCACGGACTTGGCCTGGAAGACGTGGATCTCACCGGTGGCCAGCTCGTAGGCGACGACGCCCGCGGTCTTGCCGTCGTTGATCAGCAGGTCCAGGACGTAGAACTCGTTGAAGAACTCGACGCCGTGCTTGACGCAGTTCTGGAACAGCGTCTGGAGGATCATGTGACCGGTGCGGTCCGCCGCGTAACACGAGCGGCGGACGGCCGCCTCGCCGTGGTTGCGGGTGTGGCCGCCGAAGCGGCGCTGGTCGATCCGGCCGGCCTCGGTGCGGGAGAAGGGCAGACCCATCTTCTCCAGGTCGAGGACCGCGTCGATGGCCTCCTTGCACATGATCTCGGCGGCGTCCTGGTCGACCAGGTAGTCACCACCCTTGACCGTGTCGAAGGTGTGCCACTCCCAGTTGTCCTCCTCGACGTTGGCGAGGGCGGCGCACATGCCGCCCTGGGCCGCGCCGGTGTGGGAACGCGTGGGGTAGAGCTTGGTCAGCACGGCGGTACGGCTGCGCTGGGTCGACTCGATGGCCGCGCGCATGCCGGCGCCGCCCGCGCCGACGATGACTGTGTCGTACTGGTGAATCTGCATGGGGGTGTTAGCTCGCCTCTGGCCTCTGCCGATTAGATGCTGAGTTAGATGTTGGGATCGAAGGTGAAGATCACCAGCGTCCCGAGCAGCACGGTGAAGACCGTGGCAACACCCATCAGCGTCTTCAGCCAGAGCCGGGTGGAGTCCTTCTCGGCGTAGTCGTTGATGACCGTGCGCATGCCGTTGGCGCCGTGCAGCATGGCCAGCCACAGCATCAACAGGTCCCAGCCCTGCCAGAACGGCGAGGCCCAGCGGCCGGCCACGAAGGCGAAGCCGATCTTGGACACGCCGCCGTCGAGCACCAGCATGATCAGCAGGTGGCCGAGGATCAGCACCACCAGCACGACACCCGACAGGCGCATGAACAGCCAGGCGAGCATCTCGAAGTTGGTACGGGTGCGGCGCGGGGTCTTCTTGGTCCGGGTGCGCGGCGGCTCGACCACGAAGGCGTCCGCCGGGTTCCCGGTGCCGAGACCCTTACCGGTGTGCGCCTGGGTGGAGGGGACCACCACGGCGTCGGTGTAGGTGTAGTCCGTAGGCATGCCGGTCACTTCCCGAACCAGTTGGTCAGCGTGTGCTGAAGGATCGGGTAGAAGGCGCCGGCCATCAGGACGACCCAGACGCCCACGACGGACCAGAGCATCTGCTTCTGGTACTTCGGGCCCTTGGACCAGAAGTCCACGGCGACGAGCCGCAGGCCGTTGAGCGCGTGGAACAGGATGGCGGCCACCAGGCCGTACTCCATCAGGTTCACCAGCGGCGTCTTGTACGTCTGAATGACGGAGTCGTAGGCCTCGGGTGACACACGCACGAGGGCGGTGTCGAGGACGTGGGCGAACAGGAAGAAGAAGATGAGGACGCCGGTGACTCGATGAGCCACCCAGCTCCACATGCCTTCCCGGCCGCGGTACAGCGTTCCAGCCGGCACGGAAAAACCCTCCGGAAGCGATTGGGGGCTCGGCCGGCTTCGGTGTCGGTCAGCCCGGCCGGTACGGTCCTCCGGCCGCCAGCATCCTATCGACGCGCTGTCGGTAACCGCCTCCGGGGGCCCGAGGTGTGATCAAACAGGCACGGGCGGGCTAATCCGACCGGGAATCGTCACCATCCGTCACCGCTCGACTGCGCTACGGTGCGATCCTCCCGGATCCCGTCCGGGCCCCCGCCCGCCTCCGACGACTGCCGAGGCTCCCGTGCCGCTCCGCCCTGCCCGCCGCGCCGACGAGGACCGTGCCGGGGACGACCGCGCCGCCCGTCGCGCCGCCCGCCGTCCGGCCCCCGGCCACCGGGTCGCCGCCGCCCTCGGGCTCCTGGTCCTCACCACCGGCTGCGCCGTCGTCGGCGTCGACGCCGACCGGGCCGGGCGGGTCGGCCCCGAGCGGGGGCTGAGCGCGGCCGAGCTGCGGGCGGCGGCGCTGGGCGACGCCGATCTCGGGCCCGGCTACGTCGTGACGGTGATGACACCCGGTCACGGCGAGAGGGGCCCGGCGGACGGCCGGGAGGTCACCGACCTACCGGCCTGCCAACCAGTGCTGGACGCCGTCACCGCGGCGGGCCCGCCGGGCCGGAGCACCGGGCCGGCCGCCGAGACGGATCTGAGCGTGGCCAGGCCGGCGGATCCGACCGGCAGTGTCTACGTCGGGCTGCTGGGCCACCGGCCGGGCCTGGCGGCGCAGTTGCAGACGCGGGTGGAGCAGGTGCTCGACCGGTGCGGGAGTTTCACCTCGACCACCGCCGCCGGCGGGGGAGCGGCGTCCGGCCGCAGGCCGGTGTCCGCCCGGCACCGGCTCGGGCGGGCCGACACGCCCACGACCGAGGGAGCGGACGCGGTGACGGGATTCACCCTGACGAATGAATCCGGGGGCGTCACGCTCACCCAGCGGGCGGTACTCGCCCGGGTCGGGTCGGTGCTCGCGGTGTTCAGCACGGTGGGCGTCGGCGCGGAGCCGGCCGCCGTGCCGGACGAACGGATCGTCCGGCAGCAGCTGGCCCGGCTCCGCGCCGCCCAGAGGGGTCGTTGAAGCCCGGTGGCGGCCGGGCTCAGACCGCCCCGGCCTGGGTGTGGGTGGCGACGAGGTGCTCCAGCCGGGTCAGCGCGATCCGGCGCAGTTCGTCGGCCGCGATCAGCCGCTCCTCGTCCGGGTCGTTGGCCAGCCTGGTGCGGATCGAGGTGAGCACGGTGTCCAGCATCTCCTCGGGGGCGATGCCCTCCAGGCAGACCACGAACACGTGCCCGAAGCGGGCCTCGTAGGCCGCGTGCGCGGCGCGCAGCGCGGTGTGTGCGGCCTGGCTGCCGGGAGCCCGCATGCCGAGCAGCGGCTGCGGCATCCAGCTCTCGTCCGCCAGCGCCTCGGCCAGATCGGCCGGCCGCAGGTCGTACGAGGCCTCGCTCGCGGCGGCGAGCAGGGAGTCTATGTCGGGGTAGGGCCGGTGGGCGGTGAGCCGCAGGGCCCAGCGGTGGCTGCCGCAGCACGCGAGGAGAGCCTCCTCGGCCGCGCCGGCGTCGGCCTCGTTGAAGCGGTGCAGCCCGATGAGCGTCGGTTCGGACCTGGGGTCGAGCCGCTGTGACGGGACGTCGCTGGCCAGCGGGTCCTCCTCGTGAGGGCGGGAAGGGGCGGCGCGAGGTGCGAGGTGTCGGAAGCCGCGCCGTTGCGGGGGATGCGGGCAAGCCTGCCAAGGATCGGATGCTCTGTGGTCGCGTGAGGCTGTGCCGTCCGCGAGGGACGGGTGGAACGACGGCCGACCCGGGCTGCTACGAGGGTCGGTCGGCCAGCGGCACCACGGTAGTTGAGCGGTCATCAGTTGGGGAGGGCGTGCGCAGAATTCACCTGATCGAGCTATCAAGTTGTGACGTTGACGGCTTCCTGTCAGTACGGGACGCCCGCTGACGTGCTATTCCGGCGCGCTCCCGCACCCCGGGAGGCGGGAGCGCGCCGGTCCGTCCGTCAGACCCGGTGCACCTTGTGGTTGGCGGCCTGGGCCCGCGGGCGGACCACCAGCAGGTCGATGTTGACGTGCGCGGGCCTGGTGACCGCCCAGGCGATGGTGTCCGCGACGTCGTCCGAGGTCAGCGGCTCCTCGACGCCCGCGTAGACGGCCGCGGCCTTCTGCTCGTCCCCGCGGAACCTGGTCACCGCGAAGCCCTCGGACCGCACCATGCCCGGCGCGATCTCGATCACCCGGATCGGCTCGCCGCACAGTTCCAGGCGCAGCGTCGCCGCGATGGTGTGCGCGGCGTGCTTGGCGGCCACGTAGCCGCCGCCGCCCTCGTACGCCGTGATGGCGGCCGTGGAGGAGAGGATCAGCACGGTGGCGTCCCCGCCGGCGCGCAGGGCGGGCAGCAGGGCCTGCGTGACGTGCAGTACGCCGAGCACGTTGACCTGGTACATCGCCAGCCAGTCGGCCGGGTCGCCGGCCTCCACCGACTCCGCGCCGACGGCGCCGCCGGCGTTGTTGACCAGGACGTCCACCCGGCCGAGCGCGGCCGCGAAGGCGTCCACGGCGGGCCGGTCCGTCACGTCCAGGGTGAACGCGCGGGCGCTGCCGCCCGCCTCGGCGATCTCCTTCGCCAGTGCCTCGATCCGCTCGGTGCGTCGCGCGGTCAGCACCACGTCGAAGCCCTCGGCGGCCAGCCGGCGGGCCGTCGCCGCGCCGATCCCGCTGCTGGCACCGGTGACCACGGCCACCTTCTGCTCGGACAATGCCGCCTGCTCGGACACGACCACTCCTCGGACGAGACTTCTCGGATGTTCGTACCAGTGTCTCAAGCCGTTGTTGCCGGGGTGTTGTGCGTCCGCCCCGCTCGTGGCGGCCGGGCGGGCGGCCGCCCGCGCACTAGATTGCGAAGTGTCGGCCGAGCGTGACCCACGGTGACGCAGGCACCTGCGCCCCCGTGACCTGTGGAGACCTCATGGCAGCCGAGCCCCGCCGCACCGAGTCGGGCCTGCCCGTCGAGCCCGTGTACGGCCCGCAGGCGCAGGCCGGCTGGGATCCCGCGCGGGCGCTCGGAGCGCCGGGCGAGTACCCGTACACCCGGGGCGTGTACCCGTCGATGTACACCGGCCGGCCCTGGACGATGCGCCAGTACGCCGGGTTCGGCACGGCCGCGGAGTCCAACGACCGCTACCGGCGGCTGATCGCGGGCGGCGGGACCGGGCTGTCGGTCGCCTTCGACCTGCCGACCCAGATGGGCCACGACTCCGACGCGCCGCTCGCCGCCGGTGAGGTCGGCCGGGTCGGGGTGGCCGTGGACAGCGTCGAGGACATGCAGGTGCTGTTCGACGGCATCCCGCTGGGCGAGGTCTCCACCTCGATGACCATCAACGCGCCCGCCGCCCTGCTCCTGCTGCTCTACCGGCTGGTCGGCGAGGCGCAGGGGGTGGCGCCCGGCCGGCTCACCGGCACGGTCCAGAACGACGTGTTGAAGGAGTACATCTCGCGGGGCACGTACATCTTCCCGCCCAGGGCCTCGCTGCGGCTGGTCGCGGACGTCTTCCGGTACTGCCGGGCCGAGATCCCGAAGTGGAACACCATCTCCATCTCCGGCTACCACATGGCCGAGGCCGGCGCCGATCCGGCGCAGGAGATCGCCTTCACCCTCGCCAACGGCATCGAGTACGTCCGGACCGCCCTCGCGGCCGGCATGGCCGTGGACGACTTCGCGCCCCGGCTGTCCTTCTTCTTCGTCGCCCGCACCACGCTGCTGGAGGAGGTCGCCAAGTTCCGGGCCGCCCGCCGGATCTGGGCCCGGGTGATGCGTGAGGACTTCGGCGCCCGCGACCCGAGGTCGATGATGCTGCGCTTCCACACCCAGACGGCCGGTGTGCAGCTCACCGCGCAGCAGCCCGAGGTCAACCTGGTGCGGGTGTCGGTGCAGGCGCTGGCGGCGGTGCTGGGCGGCACGCAGTCGCTGCACACCAACAGCTTCGACGAGGCCATCGCGCTGCCCACCGAGAAGGCCGCCCGGCTGGCGCTGCGCACCCAGCAGGTGCTGGCGTACGAGACGGACGTCACCGCCACGGTGGACCCGTTCGCCGGCTCCTACGCCGTCGAGGCGCTGACCGACGAGGTCGAGGCCCTCGCCCTCGCCCTGATGGCCCGGATCGAGGAGATGGGCGGGGCGGTCGCGGCGATCGAGCGGGGCCACCAGAAGTCCGAGATCGAACGGACGGCCTACCGGATCCAGCAGGACACGGACTCCGGGCGGCGCACCGTGGTCGGCGTCAACCGTTTCGCCCTGGACGTGGAGGAGCCCTACCGGCCGCTGCGGATCGACCCGGGGGTCGAGGCCCGCCAGGCGGCGCGGCTGGCCGCGCTCCGGGCCGGCCGGGACGGCTCGGCCGTCCGCCGGACGCTGGACGCGCTGCGCCGGGCGGCCGAGGGGACGGAGAACGTGCTGTACCCCATGAAGGACGCGCTCGCCGCCCGCGCGACCGTCGGAGAGGTCTGCGACGCGCTGCGCGGCGTCTGGGGCACGTACGCCCCGGTCGAGCGGTTCTGAGCGGACGGCGGGGAGCCGGTGGGGGCCCTCGACCGGCCCCCACCGGCTCCCCGGTGGATCGGTGGATCAGTGGCGGCGAAGCCGGAAGGACGCGAAGAAGTCCCGGCCCGGGGTGCCCACTCCGGTCGCGGTGTCGTAGCCCGCGGTGGCCTTCAGGCCGTAGTCGGCGGCCACCTTGTAGAGGCGGACCTTCAGCACACCGCCGACCGTGCCGAGGTCGACGACGTTGCCGAACTTGTTGTGCACGGCCGCGTCGTCCACGTCGTGGAAGGCGCCGGTGCCGGCCCGGTCGTAGATCGCCGGGTTGGCGAAGCCGAGGGCCCGGCCGCCGCGCTCCTCGATGGCGCCGGCCTGCATCGCGGCGTACTCGGGCGCGGAGACCGAGGTGCCGCCGTAGCCGCCCTCGCTGTACGCGCCGTCGGCGGTGTAGCCGACCAGGGTGGAGGCCACCAGGTCACCGCTCATCGCGACGTCGGGGGTGGCCCGCAGCGGGGTCGCGGACTTCGTGCCGTCGGCCGCCACGGTCGCGATCGCGTCGGGCACCACGCCCTGCTGGTACCAGGGCTGCGGGAAGTCCTTGGAGACGCCGCCGCCACCGCCGAAGTAGAAGAAGCCGGGGAACGGCGTCCAGGACTTCTGGTCGGCCGAGAGCACCGAGCGCTGGTCGCCCATCGAGACCTCGTGGCCGTAGTGGCCGGCCTTGTCGGCGAGTTCGAGGGTCGAGCCGCCGACCGAGGTCACCCACGGCGAGGCGGACGGCCAGTCGGCCTGCGCCTGGTCGGTGTCCGTCTGGCAGTTGGCGCCGGTCGCCGCCGCGCCGGGGGAGCTGTCGCCGCAGTCGCCGCTGGAGAAGGTGAAGCCGATCCCCTGCACCGCGCCGAGCTGGAAGATCTGGTTGTCGGCGGCGACCACCGCGGGGTCGATGTCCCCGCTGGTGCCGTGCATGATCTCGCCCCAGGAGTTGGAGACCACGTCGGCCAGGTGCTCGTCGACGACCTTCGCCATCGCGGAGTTGAGGTCCTCGTCGTAGCAGGAGTTCGCGCCGACGTAGACCACGTTCGCGTCCGGTGCCAGGCCGTGCACCATCTCCACGTCGAGCGCCTGCTCGCCGGACCAGTCGCCGCACTCGGCGGTGTGCGCCCACTTGTCGGGGGTGACCGACTCGCTGTACTGGCCGGCGGCGAACGGCTGGTCACCGTGCAGGGTGGAGAAGTGGTTCGCGTCCGCCTCCATGGTGCTCAGGCCGTACGCGTCGATGATGGCGACCCGGGCGCCCTTGCCACCGACCTTCGCCTCGCTCACGCCGTAGGCCTTGCGCAGCTGGGAGGGCACGTACGAGCAGGGCGCGAACGGGTCGTTCTTCTCGTACCCGGCCGGGGCGCCCTTGGCGGTCTTCGAGCCGTAGCCGTCCTCGGAGCAGGTCGGGTCGGCGGGAAGGCTCGCGGCCGGCTTCTTGGCGGCCGCGACGTCGGGCGCGGCGGTCCTGGCGGCGGCGGCCTCGGCCTCCTTCACCGGGACGGCGGTCGAGGAGGCCTTGCGCACGGTGTCGCTGAGCCCGCCGACCGCGAGCACCGAGCGGGCGACCGACGCCGGGACGACCGCGTCGGCGGCCGGGGCCCGGTGGGTGCCGTCCGGCGTCCGGTAGTTGTGGAACGGGGCGCCGAACGCCCTGCTCAGCGCGGCGGTCGGGCCGGAGACCTGCACGTAGTGCGCGGTGGTCGCGGTGACGGTGAGGCCCGCGCCGGTCAGCCAGTCGGTGACGGCCTTGACCTGGGCGGGCGTCGCGCCGAACCGGGCCTGCACGTCGGAGGTGGACAGGAACCGTCCGTACGAGGGCGAGTCGACGTCCGACACGGCGCGGGCCAGGGCGGCGAGGCCGGCCTGGTCCTGCCCGGCCAGGTAGACCCGCGCGGTGGCCGGGGTGGCGTCGGCGACCGCGCCGGCGTCGGCCGCCGGGGTGGCCCAGGCGGGGTGGGAGCCGGTGAGCTCCTTCGCGGTGTCCGGTCCGGCGACCGGGGACGCGGCGCTCGCGGGGCCGGCGACCGACAGGGCGCCCAGGGCGAGCGCGGCGGCGGCGGGCACCGCCACGGCTATCCGGGACAGCCGGGTGCGTACGGCTCGTGGCACGTGGGTTCTCCACTCTCGAAGCAGCAGGACCGCCGGGGTGCCTTCGTGAGGTCCCGGTGGTACAGGTGTGTATGCGAACCGCGGCGGTGCGCGGTACGAGGACATGGGTCATCGCACCGGGGCGGCGGAGCCGTCCGGATACGGAAGTTGACTGGGCAGCAGATGACTGTGCGGTAGCTGTCTATTCGCCCTGGTGTGCGCACCTCAAGAGCGCGGCCGAAAGCTTTGCCGACGCATGACCGACCCGAGAGATGATCGTGAAACACGCGCTGCACCGCGCCGTCATGTGCGCGCGGGAGGCTGGGGGCGGGCCGTGTCCGTCCGGGCGGGCGTTCGTTGCACAGGGCAGGATCACCGGGAAGGCGAACCTGAACGAGATGTCATACCCAACTGCCGGGCCGGTATGCGCCCATCCGGGGACTTCTTCCCGGGAAGAGGGGCCAAATCCCCCACACGGGCCTACCCTTGTAGGGGTGAACGATCCTCAAGCCCCCGAACAGGCCACACCCGTCGCCCCGCGTCCCGCTGCCGATCTGCGCACCCGGGTACGGGCCTTCGAGGCTGAACTGATCGCCTTCCGCCGCGACCTCCACCGGCACCCGGAGCTCGGCCGCCAGGAGGTCCGCACCACCGCGCTGCTGCGCGACCGGATGGTCGCCGCGGGCCTCGCGCCCCGGGTACTGCCCGGCGGCACCGGGATGACGGTCGACATCGTGCCGCCCGGCACCCCGGCCGGTACGCCGCTGCTGGCCTTCCGGGCCGACATCGACGCGCTGCCGATCGACGACGCGAAGACGGACGCGCCCTACCGCTCCACCGTGCCCGGCCGCGCCCACGCCTGCGGTCACGACGTGCACACCTCCGTCCTGCTGGGCACCGCGCTGGTGCTGGCGGGCGCCGCCCGTTCGGGTGAGCTGCGCCGTCCCGTCCGGCTCATCTTCCAGCCCGCCGAGGAGGTGATGCCCGGCGGTGCGCTGGACGTCATCAAGGCCGGCGGGATGGACGGCGTCGGCCGGATCTTCGCGGTGCACTGCGACCCCAGGGTGGCCGTCGGGCGGATCGGCCTCAAGGTCGGCGCCATCACCTCGGCCTGCGACCGTCTGGTGCTCCACCTGGACGGCCCCGGGGGCCACACCGCCCGGCCGCACCTGACCACCGACCTGGTCACCGCCGTCGCCCGGATGGCGACCGACCTGCCGGCCGTGCTCGCCCGCCGGATGGATCCGCGCTGGGGCGTCAGCCTGGTCTGGGGCCGGATCGCCTCCGGTTCGGCGGCGAACGTCATCCCCCAGCACGCCGAGCTGGAGGGCACCGTCCGCTGCCTGGAGCTGCCGGGCTGGCGCGAGGCGCCGGACCACCTGCACGAGCTGATCGCCAAGATGGCCGAGACCAGCCGGGCCAAGTGGACGCTCGACTACCACCGGGGGGTGCCGCCGGTGGTCAACGAGGCGGTCTCGATCGCCCAGCTGGACGCGGCGATGACCGCCCGCTTCGGCGGGCCGGACTCCCGGGACGCGGACGGCCGGGCCGTGCAGGTGGTCGAGGAGACCGAGCAGAGCCTCGGCGGCGAGGACTTCTCCTGGTACCTGGAGCACGCCCCCGGCGCGCTGGCCAGGCTCGGGGTCCGGGCCCCGGAGGACGGCACGGTGCGGGATCTGCACCAGGGCCGCTTCGACGTCGACGAGCGGGCGATCGGGATCGGCGTCGAACTCTTCGCCGCCCTCGCGCTGGAGCACGCCACGGCCTGAGTCCCGACCCGGCCGGGCTCCGGCCGGGCCGGCCGCAGTCGTCGCCGTGGCCGGCCCGGCCGGCGGGCGCGCCGTGATCCCCGCCGGTGCGCCCCCGGGCCCGCGCCGCCCGCTCTGTCCGCTCTGTCCGCTCTGTCCGGTCCGGCTCCGGTCCGGCTCCGGTCCGGCTTCGGTCCGGCTCCGGTCCGGCTCCGGTCCGCGCGACTGCGGCCCGGAGTCCGGCTTCTTCTGACCGGGTTCGAACAGATCTGTCAGGTTCCCGACCGCTTTCGCTTGGATGTCCGGCTCCCGCCGGTAACACTGGGAGTCGAAATTGGTCCCGCACCCCTGGTGGCACGGTTTGATAACAACCCGGATGCCCGAACGAGCCGTAACACAACCGTGTTCTACGCGCGTTACGGTGGCGTCCGACCACGCTAAACGGGTGCGTGTGAGAAGGAGATACTCCCTTGCGCCGTTCTACTAAGCTCGCCGCGGTTGTGCTCTCGGGTTCCCTGGGCATTGCCTCGCTCGCCGCTTGCGGCGCAAAGAGCACCGACGACACTTCCGCTTCCGCCGGTGCCTCCGGCTCCGGCCTCAAGGTCGGCATGGCCTACGACATCGGTGGCCGCGGCGACCAGTCGTTCAACGACTCCGCCGCGCGCGGCCTCGACAAGGCCAAGGCCGACCTCGGGGTGCAGATCACCGAGGCCGACGCCAAGACCGGTGAGGCCGAGGCCGACAAGGAGACCCGGCTCGCCAGCCTGGTCACCGGTGGCTACAACCCGGTCATCGCGGTCGGCTTCGTCTACCAGGCCGCGGTCGAGAAGGTTGCCAAGGAGCACCCGGACGTCAAGTTCGCGATCATCGACTCGTCCTCCACCACGCAGCCGTCGAACGTCACCTCGCTGACGTTCTCGGAGCAGGAGGGCTCGTACCTGGCCGGCGTCGCCGCCGCCAGCAAGACGAAGACCAAGCACGTCGGCTTCATCGGCGGCGTGCAGTCCGAGCTGATCAAGAAGTTCGAGGCCGGTTACAAGGCGGGTGTGAAGTCGGTCGACCCGAGCATCGCGGTCGAGACCACCTACCTCACCACTCCGCCGGACTTCACCGGCTTCTCCTCGCCCGACAAGGGCAAGGAGGCCGCGCAGGGCCAGCTCGACAAGGGCGCCGACGTGATCTACGCCGCCGCCGGCTCCTCCGGCAGCGGCTCCATCGAGGCCGTCTCCCAGAAGCCGAACACCTGGGCCATCGGCGTCGACTCCGACCAGGCGGCCCAGCCGGCCCTGGCGAAGTACAAGAACAGCATCCTCACCTCCATGGTGAAGAACGTCGACACCTCGGTGTTCACGTACATCAAGTCGGTCAAGGACGGCTCGCCGTTCACCGGGGTCAAGAACTTCGACCTCAAGGCCGACGGTGTCTCGCTCGCCACCACCGGTGGTCACATCGACGACATCAAGTCCCAGCTGGACGCCGCCGCCACCGCGATCAAGAGCGGCGCGACCACCGTCCCGACCGCCCCGTAAGGCTCGCGGAACCGGACGTCGTTACCGCTGCCACCTGCTCGGCAGCGGGATGATTGACGCAGCATCAGGGAGGGGCCCGGCCGGGTGCGCTCAGCGCGTACCCCCGGGCCCCGTCCCGTACCCCCACCGTTTTTGGCCCTCCAGCGCAACGACGCGCCTCCAGACCACCAGGAGATCGCCATCACCGCTTCCGACGCCGCCCCCAGTACGGGCGGTACCCCCAGCGCGGGGACGGCGACACCGGCCGTCGAACTGCGCGGCATCACCAAGCGCTTCCCCGGCGTCGTGGCCAACCACGACATCGACATCACCGTGCGGCGTGGCACCGTGCACGCGCTGATGGGCGAGAACGGGGCGGGCAAGTCCACCCTGATGAAGATCCTCTACGGGATGCAGCGTCCCGACGAGGGCACCATCGCGGTCGACGGTGAACTCGTCGAGTTCCACACCCCCGCCGACGCCATCGCGCGCGGCATCGGCATGGTGCACCAGCACTTCATGCTCGCCGACAACCTCACCGTCTGGGAGAACGTCGTCCTGGGCGGCGAGAAGCTGTACGGCATAGGAGCGAAGGCGCGGGCGAAGATCCGCGAGATCTCCGACCAGTACGGTCTGGGCGTGCGCCCCGACGTGCTGGTCGAGGACCTCGGCGTCGCCGACCGCCAGCGGGTCGAGATCCTCAAGGTGCTCTACCGGGGTGCCCGGATCCTGATCCTGGACGAGCCCACCGCCGTCCTGGTGCCGCAGGAGGTCGACGCGCTCTTCGCCAACCTGCGGGAGCTCAAGGCCGAGGGCGTCACCGTCATCTTCATCTCGCACAAGCTGCACGAGGTGCTCTCGGTGGCCGACGCGATCAGCGTCATCCGCCGCGGCACCACCGTGGGCGACGCCGACCCGAAGGACGTCACCGCCCGCCGGCTCGCCGAGATGATGGTCGGCGCGGAGCTGCCCTCCCCGGAGAGCCGCGAGAGCACCGTCACCGACGTGGAGATGCTCCGGGTCGAGGGCCTGCGGATCGCCAAGGCCGACGCCGAGGGCATCGAGCGGGTCGTCCTGGACGACATCACGCTGCGCATCCGCAAGGGCGAGATCCTCGGCATCGCCGGGGTCGAGGGCAACGGCCAGGCCGAGCTGGTCGAGGCCGTGATGGGCATGCTGGCGCTGGACGCCGGCTCCGTCACCCTCGACGGCAAGGACCTCTCCGGTGCGCAGACCCGGGCCCGCCGCGAGGCCGGCATCGGCTACATCCCCGAGGACCGCCACCGCCACGGCCTGCTGCTGGAGGCCCCGCTCTGGGAGAACCGGATCCTCGGGCACGTCACCGAGGCGCCGAACTCCAGGGGCCCGCTGCTCGACGCGGCCGGCGCCCGCAGGGACACCCTGCGGATCGTCGAGGAGTACGACGTCCGCACCCCGGGCATCGAGGTCACCGCGGCGTCGCTCTCCGGCGGCAACCAGCAGAAGCTGATCATCGGCCGCGAGATGAGCCACCACCCCAAGCTGCTGATCGCCTCCCACCCCACCCGGGGTGTGGACGTCGGCGCGCAGGCGCAGATCTGGGAGCAGATCCGCTCCGCCCAGCGCGAGGGCCTGGCCGTCCTGCTGATCTCCGCCGACCTGGACGAGCTGATCGGCCTCTCCGACACAATCCGGGTGATCTACCGCGGCCGCCTGGTCGCGGACGCCGACCCGGCCACCGTCACCGCCGAGGACCTCGGCACCGCGATGACCGGTGCCGCGGCGGGCCACATCGAGTCGGCGCCGGAGGCGGTGGCCGAGGACCGTGCCCTCGCTCTCGACGGCACCGATGCCGCGCCGTCCGATGCCGTGTCGTCCGAGACCGCCGCGCCGTCCGAGACCGTGCCGTCCGAGACCGCCGCGCCGTCCGAGAGCGCGTCGTCCGGCGCCGCCGCGGACGAGACCACCGAGACCGCCGACGACCCGCAGGCGGGGGAGTAACCCACATGACCAGTCCCAACCCCGCCCAGGGCGCCCCGGCCGGGTCCGCCCCGGCCGGCCCGGCGAAGGCCAAGCGGTTCGACGTCGAGCGCATCGTGCTCGGCCTCGCCGCGCCGGTGCTCGCCGTGCTGCTGTCGCTGGTGATCTGCTCGATCCTGCTGCTGATCTCCGGCAAGAACCCGTTCGACGCCTTCAACGTCATGCTGACGTACGGCACCAAGTCGGACGCCCAGGTGCTGACCCTCAACCGGGCCACCGTGTACTACCTGGCGGCCGCCGCCGCGGCCTTCGGCTTCCGGATGAACCTGTTCAACATCGGTGTCGAGGGCCAGTACCGGATCGCGGCCCTGTTCGCCGCGTTCGTCGGCAGCCAGGTCGACCTGCCCTCGTTCATCCAGATCCCGCTGCTGCTGGTGACCGCCATGCTGGTCGGCGGTCTCTGGGCGAGCATCGCGGGCCTGCTCAAGGTCTACCGCGGTGTCAGCGAGGTCATCTCGACCATCATGCTGAACGCCATCGCCAGCGCGGTGGTCGGTCTGCTGCTGGTGCCGGGCATCTTCGCACCGCAGAAGGGCACCACCACCAACAGCATCCAGACCGACCCGATCTCGGCCTCCAGCCACTTCTTCTCGATCGAGACGGCCGGCGGCACGCTCTGGGGCTTCATCGTGATCGCCGTGATCGTCGGGGTGCTGTTCCAGTTCACCCTCAACCGGACGCGCTTCGGCTTCGACCTGCGGGCCACCGGCCGCTCGGAGAGCGCCGCCACCGCGTCGGGTGTCAACGTCAAGCGCATGGTGCTCACCAGCATGTGCGTCTCCGGTGCGCTGGCCGGTCTGATCGGTCTGCCGGACCTGCTGCAGAACTCGTACTCGTACGGCCAGAGCTTCCAGGCGGGCCTCGGCTTCACCGGCATCGCGGTGGCCCTGCTCGGACGCAACAGCCCGATCGGGATGGTCTTCTCGGCGCTCCTGTTCGCCTTCCTGGACGTCAGCGGCACCCAGCTGCCGCTGCCCAAGAACGGTGACTTCCCGTTCGAGATCGTCGCCGTCATGCAGGGCGCCATCGTCATCTGTGTCGTCGTCGCCTACGAGCTGGTGCGCCGTTACGGCCTCAAGCGCCAGCAGCAGAGGGTCGGCGCCGAACTCGCCGCGCTGGCCGCGTCGGCCGCCAAGAAGGAGGTGTCCGCATGAGCACCGCAACCGTCGCTCGCCCCAAGACGCCGGGCAGTGCGCCCGCCAAGAAGCGGAAGCTCTCGCTGCCGGTGGTGCTGCTGCTGATCGCGGGCACCCTGGTGCTGTTCTCCGCGGTCGGGATGGCCACCGGGAACCACAGCCTGACGTCCTCCGGTCAGATCACCGCCGCGCTCGGCGCCGCCGTGCCGATCGGCATGGCCGGTCTCGGCGGTCTCTGGTCCGAGCGGGCCGGCGTGGTCAACATCGGCCTCGAAGGCATGATGATCGCCGGCACCTTCTGCGGTGCCTGGGCGGGCTACCTGGTCAACCCCTGGTTCGGCCTGCTGGCCGGCATGCTCGGCGGTGCGCTCGGCGGCCTGCTGCACGCGCTCGTCACCGTGACCTTCGGGGTGGACCACATCGTCTCCGGTGTCGGTATCAACCTGTTGATCCCCGGCATCTGCGCGTACGTCAACAAGATCTACTACAAGGACTACATCCCGTTCGGCGCCGGCGCCAACCAGTCGCCGCCCGCCGATCCGCTGCCGTACATCACCGTCCCGGGGCTCTCGCCCTGGCTGAAGACGGTGGAGAGCCACCACTGGTTCCTGGTCTCGGACGTGGCCGGTGTGGTCGGCGGCCTGGTCACCAACCTGTCGGTGGTCATCCTGCTGGCGGCGGCCCTGATCGTGGTCAGCTACTTCGCGCTCTGGCGCACGGTCTTCGGCCTGCGGCTGCGCTCCTGCGGCGAGAACCCGACGGCGGCCGAGTCGCTGGGTGTCAACGTCTACAAGTACAAGTACCTCGCGGTGATCGCCTCGGGTGCCTTCGCGGGCCTCGGCGGGGCGTACCTCTCACTGGTCGCGGCGCACTTCTACAAGGACGGCCAGACGCTCGGCCGCGGTTACATCGGTCTCGCCGCGATGATCTTCGGCAACTGGATGCCGGGCGGTCTCGCCGTCGGCGCCGGCCTGTTCGGCTTCACCGACAGCCTCCAGCTGCGCGACCCGGAGTCGGTGCACGTGCTGATCCTGGTGGTCTCGCTGGCGATGGCGCTGTTCGCGCTCTGGCAGGTGTACCGGCGCAAGTTCGTCGCCGCCGCGATCAGCATCGTGGTGGCCGGCGGCCTCGGCGCCTGGTACGCGCTGACCGACGAGGTGCAGCGGCCGCTGATCGTGGCGACGCCGTACGTGATCACCCTCGTGGTGCTCGCGCTGGCCTCGCAGCGGCTCCGGCCGCCGAAGGCGGACGGCCAGATCTACCGCAAGGGGCAGGGCAAGTGACGGCCGCCGCGGAGATCGACTGGGAGAAGCTGCGCGACGTCGCGCGCGACGCCATGGCGCACGCGTACGCCCCGTACAGCAAGTTCCCGGTCGGCGCGGCCGCGCTGGTCGACGACGGACGGACCGTCAGCGGCTGCAACGTGGAGAACGCCTCGTACGGACTCGGCCTCTGCGCCGAGTGCGGCCTGGTCTCCGCGCTGCACGCCTCCGGCGGTGGCCGGCTGGTGGCGTTCACCTGCGTCGACGGCGCCGGTGACCTGCTGGTGCCCTGCGGGCGCTGCCGCCAGCTGCTGTACGAGCACGGCGGCCCCGAGCTGCTGGTGGACCTGCCGTCCGGCCTGCGGCCGATGAGCGAGGTGCTCCCCGAGGCGTTCGGGCCCGAGCACCTGTAGCTCCCCGGAGCGGCTCTGGCCGATCCGTTTGTTACGCGCGTAGAGTGTCGCGGGACGACTGTGCCGACCCAGTCGTCCCGCGACACTCTTCGCTTTTCGACCCTCTTGGAGAACCCTATGGACGCCCCCTCCGTCATCAGGACCAAGCGCGACCGCGGAGAGTTGACCGACCCGCAGATCGACTGGGTGATCGACGCCTACACCCGCGGCGAGGTCGCCGACGAGCAGATGTCCGCGCTGGCCATGGCGATCCTGCTGAACGGCATGAACCTGCGCGAGATCAGCCGCTGGACGGACGCGATGATCCGCTCCGGCGTCCGGATGGACTTCTCCGCCCTCCCACTGCCGACCTCCGACAAGCACTCCACCGGCGGCGTCGGCGACAAGATCACCCTGCCGCTCGCCCCGCTGGTCGCCGCCTGCGGCGCCGCCGTCCCGCAGCTCTCCGGCCGGGGCCTGGGCCACACCGGCGGCACCCTCGACAAGCTGGAGTCGATCCCCGGCTGGCGGGCACTGCTCTCCAACGACGAGATGATGCACGTGCTGCGCGAGGCCGGCGCGGTCATCTGCGCGGCGGGCGACGGTCTGGCCCCCGCCGACAAGAAGCTGTACGCGCTGCGCGACGTCACCGGCACGGTCGAGGCGATCCCGCTGATCGCCAGCTCGATCATGTCCAAGAAGATCGCCGAGGGCACCGGGGCGCTGGTGCTCGACGTCAAGGTCGGCTCCGGCGCCTTCATGAAGAACCTCGCCGACGCCCAGGAGCTGGCCCGCACCATGGTCGGCCTCGGCACGGCCGCCGGCGTCAACACCGTCGCCCTGCTCACCGACATGTCCACCCCGCTCGGTCTGACCGCCGGCAACGCGCTGGAGGTCCGCGAGTCCGTCGAGGTGCTGGCCGGTGGCGGCCCCGCCGACGTCGTCGAGCTGACCCTCGCGCTCGCCCGCGAGATGCTCGCCGCCGCGGGCGTCCACGGCAAGGACCCGGCCGACGCCCTGCGCGACGGCTCCGCCATGGACCACTGGCGCCGCATGATCGGCGCCCAGGGCGGCGACGTCGACGCCCCGCTGCCCGTCGCGCGTGAGCAGCACGTGATCACCGCCCCCGCCTCCGGTGTCCTCACCACCCTGGACGCGTACGCGGTGGGTGTCTGCGCCTGGCGCCTGGGCGCCGGCCGCGCCCGCAAGGAGGACCCGGTGCAGGCCGGAGCCGGTGTGGAGATGCACGCCAAGCCCGGCGACACGGTGGTGGCCGGCGCGCCGCTGCTCACCCTGCACACCGACACCCCGGAGCGCTACGACTACGCGATCCAGGCGCTGGCCGGCGCCGTCGTGGTCGCTCCGGCGGGCACGGCGTACACGCCGAAGCCGATCGTGCTGGACCGGATCGCCTGATCCGTCGTCCTGCGCCCGTGCGGGCTCCTCACGCGTACGGGCGCAGGACACCGGTGTCGGGGGGCCACGGGCCGACGCCGACCGTGCCGCCGAGGGCGAGCGGGTTGCGCGGACCGGGCGAACACGGCGGGCTCGGTGCTCATGCCCCGAGCGTGTCGACGGTCATGCCGCGCCGGGCCCGGACCGCCTGCCGGGTGGCGTACAGCGTCACGCCCGCCGCCAGCGTCATCGCGGTGAGACCGACGACGGCCGCGCCGTCCCAGCCGACCGCGTGGTAGGCGTCGGCGCCGACGGTTCCGCCGAGGCTGTTCCCGAGGTAGTAGGCGATCAGGTAGAGCGCGGAGGCCTGGGCCCGGCCGTGGGTGGCGGTCCGGCCCACCGAGCCGGAGGCGGTGGCGTGGCCGGCGAAGAAGCCGCCGGTGATCAGGACGAGGCCGAGCAGGGTGGCGAGCAGCGAGTCGCCGAGCGAGAGCAGCAGGCCCGCCGCGGTGACACCGATCGCGACGTACAGGGCCCCGCGCCGGCCGAGCCGGCCGGACAGCCGCCCGGCGGCGGCCGAGGTGGCGGTGCCGACCAGGTAGACCACGAAGATCGAGGCGGCGACCGACTCCGGCAGGTCGAACGGTTCGGCGATCAGCCGGTAGCCGACGGTGTTGTAGACGGCGCCGAAGACCGCCATGAAGAGCATCCCCAGCAGGTAGAGCCGCACCAGCAGCGGATTGCGCAGGTGTCCGGTGACGGTCCGGGCGAGGGCGCGGGCGTCCACCGGCGCGGGGCGGAAGTTGCGGGCGGCGGGGATCAGCAGGCGGAAGGCCAGTGCGGCGAGCAGGGCGAAGGCGGCGGAGGCCGCCAGACCCCAGCGCCAGCCCCAGGCGGCGGCGGTCCAGCCGGAGAGCAGTCGCCCGCCCATCCCGCCGATGCTGTTGCCGGCGACGTACAGGCCCATCGCGGAGGCCAGCGCGTTGGGGTGGATCTCCTCGGCGAGGTAGGCCATCGCGGTGGCGGGCAGGCCGGCGAGCGCGGCGCCCTGCACGATCCGCAGCACGACCAGGGTGCCCAGGTCGGGAGCGAAGGGCAGCGCGAGGGCGAGCACGGAGGCGGCGAGCACCGAGGCGGTCATCACCGCGGTGCGCCCGTACCGGTCGGACAGCGCGCTGGCGGGCAGCAGGCCCAGCGCCAGGCCGAGGGTCGCGGCCGAGGCGGTCCAGCTGGCCTGGCCGGGCGTCAGGGCGAGGTCGGCCGAGAGGACCGGCAGCAGGCCCTGGGTGGAGTACAGCAGGACGAAGGTCGCGACGCCGGCGGCGAACAGGGCGAGGTTGGCGCGTCGGAACGCGCGGTCGCCGGGCCGGTGGCGCCGGTCCGCGCCGCCCGGGGCATCGGGGGCGCCGTCGGCGGCGGTGGCAGGGAGCGGCTGGATGAGGGCACCCGTCGGCACGGTGGTCGCGGCTGCCCCGGTACTGGCGGCTGGCATGCCATGAAATTACGACCGGCCCCGCTGATGCGTCCAATACATGGTTGACTCGCTGTCGATACGAGAGCGTATGAGTGGAGGTGGCGGCCCCGGCCGCCGCCGGAGCGGACGGGGCGCACGTGACGTACGGCACCGAAGGCGGCGCGCAGGCGCCGGGGGCGCCCGCCGATCCGGCGCCCGGCGCGGCGGCGGCGCTGCTGGCGCCCAGGCTGGCGCAGTTCGCGGCGGTGGCCCGGCTGGAGCACGTGACGCAGGCGGCGCGGCTGCTGGGCATGCCGCAGCCGACGCTGTCCAGGGCGGTGGCCGCGATGGAGCGGGATCTCGGGGTCGACCTGCTGGTCCGTCAGGGCCGCACGGTCCGCCTGACCAGGGCGGGCGCTCTGCTGCTGGCCTCGGTCGAACGGGCCCTGGCGGAGCTCGAACGGGGCGCGGAGGCAGCGCGGGCGGAGGCCGATCCGGCGAGCGGCCGGGTGGCGTTCGGCTTCCTGCACACGATGGGGACGGACGCGGTGCCGGCCCTGCTGCGCGGATTCCGGGCGGTGCAGCCGCAGATCCGCTTCCAGCTGGTGCAGGACTACACGGCGGCGATGCTGGAGCGGCTGCGCGCCGGGGAGCTGGATCTCTGTCTGGTCTCCCCGCTGCCGGAGGCACCGGACCTGACGGCCCGCCCGCTGGACGAGCAGCGGCTGACGCTGGTGGTCCCGGCGGACCACCGGCTGGCGGCCCGGCGGCGGATCCGGCTGGCCGAGGTGGCGCGGGAGCCGTTCGTGGCGGTGGAACAGGGCTACGGGCTGCGGGCGATCACGGACGGGTTCTGCGCGGAGGCCGGCTTCGTTCCGCGGATCGCCTTCGAGGGCGAGGAGGCCGAGACGCTGCGCGGGCTGGTCGCGGCCGGGTTGGGGGTGGCACTGCTGCCGCCCGCGCTGGTGGCCAGGCCCGGTGTGGTGGAGTTGGAGGTGACCGCGCCGCGCACCCGGCGGGCGATCGGGCTGGCCTGGGCGACGGGCCGGCCGCTGACGCCCCCGGTGGAGGTGTTCCGCGACTTCGTGCTGTCCCGGCGGGGGCGGCTGCTGGACCACGGTTGAGCGCTCGCGGCGGCGCCCGCCCGGGCACGGGCGGGTGCTCCGGTGCCTCTCCTCGCGCGGACCGGGGCTCTTCGGTGGAACCCGGGGGCCGGATTCGACGCCGGGCCGCGATGATGCTAGGAAATCTACGCGCGTAGGAGCTACACTCCCGCAATGGAGAAGCAGATCCCCGCCGCCGCGGGCACCACCGGCCCCCGCATCCCCACCCCCGACCAGATCGCCCGTGCTCCGAAGGTGCTGCTGCACGACCACCTCGACGGTGGACTGCGGCCCGAGACCGTCGTCGAGCTGGCCGCCGCGTGCGGGTACGAGGGGCTTCCCACCACCGACCCCGCCAAGCTCGGGCTCTGGTTCCGCGAGGCCGCCGACTCCGGCTCCCTGGTCCGCTACCTGGAGACCTTCGCGCACACCTGCGCCGTGATGCAGACCCGCGAGGCGCTGGTCAAGGTCGCCGCCGACTGCGCCGAGGATCTCGCCGCGGACGGTGTGGTCTACGCCGAGGTCCGCTACGCCCCCGAACAGCACCTGGAGGGCGGCCTCACCCTGGACGAGGTCGTCGAGGCGGTCAACGAGGGCTTCCGGCTCGGCGAGGCCGACGCCCGCGCGGCCGGCCACCGGATCCGGGTCGCCGCCCTGCTCACCGCGATGCGGCACGCCGCCCGCTCGCAGGAGATCGCCGAGCTGGCGAACCGCTACCGGGACCACGGCGTGGTCGGTTTCGACATCGCCGGCGCCGAGGCGGGCCACCCGCCGACCCGCCACCAGGGCGCGTTCGACTACCTCAAGGGTGAGAACAACCACTTCACCATCCACGCCGGCGAGGCCTTCGGGCTGCCGTCCATCTGGGAGGCCCTGCAGTGCTGCGGCGCCGACCGACTCGGCCACGGCGTGCGGATCATCGACGACATCACGGTGGCCGAGGACGGCGGCGTCGAGCTCGGCCGGCTCGCCGCGTACGTGCGCGACAAGCGCATCCCGCTGGAGATGTGTCCGACCTCCAACCTCCAGACGGCGGCGGCGTCCTCCTACGCCGAGCACCCGATTGGCCTGCTCAGCCGCCTGAAGTTCCGGGTCACCGTCAACACCGACAACCGGCTGATGAGCGGTACCAGCATGAGCAGGGAGTTCGGCCACCTGGTGGAGGCGTTCGGCTACCGGCTGGGCGACATGGAGTGGTTCACCGTCAACGCGATGAAGTCGGCGTTCCTGCCCTTCGACGAGCGGCTCGCGATGATCAACGACGTGATCAAGCCGGGTTACGCCGAGCTCAAGGCGGAGTGGCTGTTCAGCGTCGGCGACTGAGCCCGGCGGGACGGCCCGCACCCCTCGTCGGCCGGTCGGGCGGGCGCCGTCGGCGCGCCCTCGCCCGGCTGGTGGCGCTCATCCGACAAGTAAGCCGTGTGAGTGAACGGGCTTTGATGCGCACGCGACGCAGTCACTACGGTGTGCCAGTCATTGCTGACACGGTGTGGCGGCGGGCCTCCTTCGGTGCGCCCGCACGCCGCCCACCGACGAGGACTCAAGGGGACCAACTCATGAAGCAGGCCACTCTCAAGGTTGCCGGCGTCGCCGCTCTCGGCGTCGCGATGGCTGCGGCCGCCGCCGGCACCGCATCCGCCGCCCCGGCCGCCGCAGGCGGACTCGGCCTCCCCACCAGCACGCTGACCAACCCGGCCCTGACCGGCGCCGCGACCAACGCGGTGAGCACGCTGCCCGGCGGCGACAAGCTCGCCAGCACGGTCGGCACGCTCAGCCCGAGCTCCGGCCAGGCGGTGCCCCCGGAGCTGGCCTCCGTCACCTCCGCCCCGGCCGACCGCGCGGGCGTGCCGTCCGTCCCGGGCCTGAGCAGCACCCCGGTCGGCGGCCTCACCGGAGTGCTCGGCGGCGCCGGTCTGCCGCTGGGCGGCTGACGCACGGCGAACGGTACGCGTACGGCGCCGGGCCGCCCGCCCCCGGGGTTCGGGGGCGGGCGGCCCGGCGCCGTACACCGCTGGGGTGCGGTGGCTCACGGCTCCTGCGGCAGCACCAGCCACAGCGCCAGGTACACCAGGAACTGCGGGCCGGGCAGCAGGCAGGAGACCAGGAAGAGCACCCGGACGGTCCACGGGGTGAGGCCGAAGCGCTCGGCGATCCCGGCGCAGACGCCGGCGATGACACGGTGGTGGCGGGGGCGGGCGAGGCTGCTCATGGCGGTCTCCGACGAGGTTGCGGCCCGGTTCCGGTCCCTCCGGCGGGCATGTCCCCATCCTGCGGCCGGGCGGTGGCCCCGGGCGTCGGCCGCGAAGCGGATCCCGCCCCCGGCATCTCACCGGGGTGGCGCGGGCGTTCCTCGGGGTGGTTCTCGGGGTTCGTCCCCGAGAAGGCCGGCCCGGTGCTCAGCGGGCCCGGGGAGCCGGACGGCCGTAGACCGGCAGCGGCGCCGGGCGGGCGCCGGGCACCGGCGGCGGAGCCGGCGCCTGCACGGGCGGGCGGGGCCGCGCGGGTGCGGGGACGCGAACGCGTACCGCGTGGCGGCGCAGCAGCGCCCGCCCGGCCGGCACGACGGCGAGATGGACGGAGCAGGCGCCGAGCACGCCCAGCAGGATGTGGTCGACGTCCAGCACGTGACCGGGCACCGAGGAGGCGAGGAACTCCAATGCGGTGGCCAGGACCGCGGACAGGCCCGCGACCCGCAGGAACGAGGGCAGCCAGGGCGCCCGCGCCCGCCCGCCCGCCAGCGGGAGCAGCACCCCGAGCGGGGCCAGCAGCAGCAGCTCGCAGGCCACCCGCCACAGCGCGGCGCCGCCGCCCTCGGCCAGCGCCCGGCGGACCGACCCGAACGGGCTCAGATTGGTGTCGTACACCCAGGTCACCGGCAGTGGCCGCAGGACGAACCAGAGGACCGTCGCCAGGTGGAGCGAGAGGCCGACCAGACCCGCCGTCCGCAGCGGCCGGGACACCACGGGGGCGGACGACGGAACCGCCGCCCGTCCGGCCGGCTCGTTCTCGGTCCGCACTCCGACACGCTCACCGCGTGTGCTGGTGCCATCTCGCTGCACAGCGGGGAGGACGCGACCGGGGGCCGCTGCGGTTCCCGCCGCCCGGGCGCCGGTGTCCGGGCCGGGCGGCCGGTCAGGGGCAGCCGGGCCGGCCGCTGCCGGAGGCGGAGGGCGAGGGCAGGGCGCTGAACAGGCCGTCCGCGGGCGCGGTCGGCGGCGCCTGCGGCGCCGTGTCGGCCCGGGTCTGCGTCCTGGCCGCCGAGGCCTTGGCACCCGGCGCGCCGTTGCCGCGCGCCGTCGACGCGGCGGGTGCGGCCGAGGGGGTGATCACGGCGCCGGGCACCTGCACCGGGCTCGGGCAGGCCGTCCGGCTGGCGGGCCCGCCGGCGTCCACCGGAACGGCGGTGGGCCGGATGCCGCAGCCCGTCGCCGCGGCCGTGACCAGGGCGGCCAGCACCACCGCGCCGACCAGGCCCCGCCGGGCGCGCCGGTGGCCGCCGGGCGCGGGGCGCCGCCGGGGGAGCTGCCGCGGCGGGAGGTGGCGCCGGGTGTGGTGCGCGTTCAACGGGAGTCCTCGTCCTGATCGGCGGGGGGCGGCTGGGTGAGCGGCAGGGTCAGGGTGAAGAGCGCGCCCCGCTCGCCGTTCGCGGCCTCGATGGTGCCGCCGTGTATCCGGGCGTTGGCCATCGCGATCGACAGGCCGAGGCCGCTGCCCTCGGAGCGGGCCCGGCCCTTGTCCGCCTTGTAGAACCGGTCGAACACGTGCGGCAGCACGTCCTCGGGGATGCCGGGCCCGCTGTCGGACACCTCGACGACCACGTTCTCGCCGCGCTCGCGGACCTTGACCCGCACCGGCGAGCCGCCGTGCTTGAGCGCGTTGCCGATCAGGTTGGCGAAGACCACGTCGAGCCGGCGGGGGTCCACCACGGCCCGCACCCCGCGCGGGGCGTCCAGCTCGACCGCGTCGTACCAGGCCCGGCCGTCGATGCAGGACATGATCAGGTCGGCGATGTCCACCTCGTCGGCGACCAGTCTGGCGGTGCCGGCGTCGAAGCGGGTCACCTCCATCAGGTTCTCGACCAGGTCGGAGAGCCGCCGGGTCTCGCTCACGACCAGCCGGACGGCCGGCTCGATCATCGGGTCCAGCGACTCGGCCTCGTCCTCCAGGATGTCCGTCACCGCCGTCATGGCGGTCAGCGGGGTGCGCAGCTCGTGCGACATGTCGGCGACAAAGCGCCGGCTCTGCGCCTCGCGCGCGCTCAACTCCTCGACCTGCTCGTGCAGTGACTGCGCCGTCCGGTTGAACGTCCTGGCCAGATCGGCGAGTTCGTCGGCCCCCTCGACTTCGAGCCGGGTGTCGAGCCGGCCTTCGCCGAGTTGCCGGGCGGCCTCGCCGAGCCGCTTGACCGGCCGCAGCACCGTCGCCGAGGCGGCCTGCGCGAGCAGCGCGGAGCCGATCAGCGCCAGCAGCGTCGCGATGGCCAGCGACCAGCCGAGGGTGTTGAGGTCGGCCCGCTCGTTCTCCAACGACTTGAACATGTACGCGGTCGGGCCGGTCGGTACGACCTTGGTGCCGCCGATCACGAAGGGCCGGCCCGAGAGGTTCTGCCGCTGCCAGTACAGGTGGTACGCGTCGGGGTTGCTCGCCGTCAGTTCGCGCTGCTTGTTCACCGCGGTGCGCAGGGCCGGGGGCACCTGGGCGAGGGTGTAGAGCGAGGGCTCGGAGGAGGCGACGCAGTCCGGCCGGGCGTCGTCGACGACCAGCACGTCGTAGCTGAGTCCGGAGGAGGCCACCTGGTCGGCGAGCCGGGTCAGTTCCTCGCAGGTCGCGCCGAGCGGCAGCTCGGAGACGTTGCGGGTGAGCGAGACCCGGAAGTCGTTGAGGGCGGTGTCCTGGGCGCGTTTGAGCACGGCGTCCCGGTTCAGCCAGTACGCGATCCCGGAGGCCGAGACGGCGGTGGTCAGCGCGACCACGGCGAACACCGCGATCAGCCGTACCCGCAGCGAGCGCAGCCTGCGCCACGGCCCGGTGGCGAACCGCCGGGTCCTCTGATGGTCAGTCACTTCTGCCTGTCGCGTCTCGTCGGGTCGAAGGCACGCCGGGTCACCCGGGGGCCGTGGATCGGTCGGGGCGACCGCGCTCACGCGGGCGGGTCGAGCCGGTAGCCCACCCCGCGCACCGTACGGATCAGGGTCGGCGCCGACGGCACATCCTCCACCTTCGCCCGCAGCCGCTGGACGCAGGCGTCCACCAGCCGCGAATCGCCCAGGTAGTCGTGCTCCCAGACGAGGCGCAGCAGTTGCTGGCGCGACAGTGCCTGGCCCGGCCGGCGGCTCAGCTCCAGCAGCAGCCGCAGTTCGGTCGGCGTCAGCTGGAGGTCCTCGCCGTCCTTGGTGACGGTCATCGCCGAACGGTCGATCACCACCGATCCGTAGATCGACGAGTCGGAGCTCTCCCGCTCGCCGCGGCGCAGCACGGCCCGGATCCGGGCGTCCAGCACCCGCGGCTGCACCGGCTTGACGACGTAGTCGTCGGCGCCCGACTCCAGGCCGACCACCACGTCGATGTCGTCCGAGCGCGCGGTCAGCAGGATGATCGGCAACTGGTCGGTGCGCCGGATCCGGCGGCACACCTCGAATCCGTCGATGCCGGGCAGCATCACATCCAGCACGATCAGGTCCGGACGCTGCTCCTTGAAGAGCTTCAGTCCGTCCTCGCCCGAGGCGGCGGCGGCCACACGGTGGCCCTGGCGGGTGAGAGCGAGTTCGAGGCCGGTCCGGATGGCGTCGTCGTCCTCGATCAGAAGGAGGAAAGGCACGGCCTCATTCTGGCTCACCCGGGCCGCCGAATCACCCCCGTGGGTGCCATGGTGAGCGCCCGCACAGCGGCCGGCGGGACGCGGATCCGCGGGCGGCGCAACCGGAGGGAGCGGTTCGGGCGTCATCGCGAGCGGAGCGGAGGGGGACGGAGCAGGGGTACGGGCCTCGCCTCCCGGCCGCTGTGACAGCCCTGTGACAGTCGGCGGACAGCGCCATCACAACCGGCGGGCAGGATTTTCCATGTCGCCGCAGTACGCAGGGCCCACCGGCCCGGCGGGGCGGCACCAGGAACCGCTCGTACCGATCAAGGGGGCGCACGATGAACGCACCGCTTCAGACCCGGAGCAACCCGGCCGTCCGGAAGCCGCGTTCGTCAGCCGGCACCCAGCCGGTCGGCCACCGCACCCGGTACGAGGTCAGGACCGACGAGACGTCCGGTGCCGTGGTCGTGCGGGGGTGCGCACACAGCACCGGTGGGAACACTGTCGGGCGCCGCGTGGGGGGCGTCGGCAGGACGGGGGAGCTGTACGGGATCGGCCGGCGGGGGAACGCGGCCGACTCCGCCAACACCCTCACGCTGCGGGGAGTCCTCCCCGTACGCGTCGAGGGCAAGGACGCCCCGGGGGGTACGGGGAGCGGCCTGCGGACGTTCGGTTCGGGGGAGCCGGACGGCCGCGCGGCCGCAGGTGCGACGCTGCTGCGGTTGTCTCCCGCGGTGGAGCGCACCGGCGAAGGCGTGCAGGGAGACGCGCAGGGGGAGCACCCGGCCGTCGCGGAGGACCACATCACGGAGTTCACCGCGTACGTGCGCGAGCGCCGCGCCTCCCTGTACGCCACCGCCTACCACCTGACCGGTGACCGCTACGAGGCCGAGGACCTGCTGCAGAGCGCGCTCTTCAGCACCTACCGGGCCTGGGGCCGGATCACCGACAAGGCCGCGGTCGGGGGCTACCTCCGCCGCACCATGACCAACCTGCACATCTCCGCGTGGCGGCGGCGCAAGCTGAACGAGTACCCGACCGAGGAGCTGCCGGAGGCGGTCGGCGACACGGACGCGATGGGCGGCACCGAGCTGCGCGCCGTGCTCTGGCAGGCGCTGGCCAAGCTGCCGGAGAACCAGCGCACGATGCTGGTGCTGCGCTACTACGAGGGCAAGACCGACCCGGAGATCGCCGACGTGCTCGGCATCAGCGTCGGCACCGTCAAGAGCAGCATCTGGCGCGCCCTGCGCCGGCTGCGCGACGACGAGCACCTGAACCGCACCGGTGACACCGCGCACGCCTTCGGCGAGCTGGTGGCGTAACCGGGGACGGGACGGGCGGGGAACACACAGGACTCCCGTCGGGGGACGGGACACCAGGTCGCGGGGATCGCGGCGCCCGCTCGGGGGAGCGGGACGCCGCGGGGGAGCCCGCGCCCGGAGACGGCGGTCGGCCCGGTGCGGGGGAGATGCACCGGGCCGACCGCCGTTTCGTCGGTCCGGGCCCGACGGGCCGGCCCGCGTCCCCCGGGGGCACGACGGGCCGGATGCCCCGGCGCGAAGCCTTCTCAGGCGCTGACGGGCAGGTTCTGCGGGCGGGCGGCGGCCACCGCGCCGACGCGGCGCCCCGCCTCCGGCCCGGGGCAGGCGTACGCGCCCAGACCCACCTGTCGGGCCACGATGTCCTGCTCGGCGCGCATCAGACGCCAGCCACGGCGTACCAGGACGGGCAGCGACTTGCGTCCCTCGCGGACGTCCCGGCGCAGCCGTCGCCAGGCGGTGGTCAGCGGGCGGTTGCGCAGGCAGATCGCGTCACCGAGCAGGCCGTCGGCCGCGCAGCGCCCGACCAGTTCGGCCGCGAAGATGCCCTCGGCGATGAACGCGGGCGCCCCGGCCAGATCGAGGGTGTGCGTGCCCGCCCGGCCGTTGTCGGGGATCGAGTAGACCGGGACGTCCGCGCGGCCGGACTCGGCGAGCTGTCGGATGGCCGCCACGGCCTGCTCGCGGTGCCAGGAGAGCGGGGAGTCCCAGTCGACGGCGCCGTCGGTGAGCAGCGGCAGCGTGGGGTCGTCGCCGTCCTTGTAGAAGTCGTCGAGCTGGAGCACGGGAAGCCCGCTCCGCTCGGCCAGTGAGGACTTCCCCGACCCGGACGGCCCGGAGAGCAGGATCACCAGGGCACGGGCCGGCGGCACGGGGTTCAGCGGGGAGTCACTCACGAGAAACCAGTCTGACGCATCGGGGTGCGATGCCGAAACCGGTCGGATGTGACTCTTCGCGGCGGATGGCCGCGTCCGCGGTGGAGCCCGGCCGCGAGAGGCCGGAAACCAGGTCAGGGGATGGCAGAAGAAGATCTACCCTGACCGCTGTTGTCGATCTTCCTGGGTGGAGCAGGCGCCGCCGTCCTGGCCGACCCGGGCATCGTCCGTGGCCTGCGGGAGGCGGCCCGGGAGGCGCCGGCCGGGACGGCGGAGGACGTCCGGCGGTTCCTGGAGGTCGGCCGGTACGAGGCCCGTCCGTCGGACGACCGGGTGCGGAAAGGCGACGGACCCGCGCCAGGGGGGGAGAGGCGCGGGTCCGTCATGGCACGTCCGGACCCTGGGGGGGTAGGGCACTGGGGACGGCCAGTCTGTGGAGTTGTACCGGTCGCGGTCGCAGCGCTCGGCGTACTGCCGGTCGGCGCCGTACGGCTCCGGCCGTGGAGGGTCAGATCCCGATCGGGTGCCAGACCGTTTTGGTCTCCAGGAACGAGAGTAGCCGGTCGGTTCCGGGCGCATCGGTCCAGTCCTGGGCGAACGGGTCCAGCTCCGGGCGAATCACCCGCTTCAGCGTATCCGCGGCGGAGGCCTCCAGCCCGGCCGCCGCGCCGGAGCCGTCGGAGGCGATGGCACCGGTGAGGTCGAGCCCGTTGACGTCCTGGTGGGACGCCAGGGTCGGCGCGATGTCCTCGGTACGGCCCGAGATGATGTTGACGACACCGCCGGGCAGGTCGGAGGTGGCCAGCACCTCGCCCAGCGAGAGGGCGGGCAGCGGCGCGTCGGCGGCGGCCGCCACCACGACGGTGTTGCCGGTGGCGATGGCGGGCGCGATCACCGATACCAGGCCGAGGAACGAGTGCCCGTACCCGGCCTGCGGCGCGACCACGCCGACCACGCCGCTCGGCTCGGGCACCGACAGGTTGAAGAACGGTCCGGCGACAGGGTTGCCGTTGCCGGCGATCTGGGCGACCTTGTCCGTCCAGCCCGCGTACCAGACCCAGCGGTCGATCGCGGCGTCCACCAGCGCGGTGGCCTTCTTGGCGCCGATGTTCTCCGCGGCGGCGACCTCGGCGGAGAACTGCTCACGCCGGCCCTGGAGCATCTCGGCGACCCGGTAGAGCACCTGGCCGCGGTTGTACGCGGTGGTGCCCGACCAGCCCTTGACGGCCGCGCGGGCGGCGAGCACGGCGTCGCGGGTGTCCTTGCGGGTGCCGAGCGGGGCGTTGGCCAGCCACTGGCCGTTGCTGTCGGTCACCTCGTACACCCGCCCGCTCTCGGAGCGCGGGAACTTCCCGCCGACGTACAGCTTGTAGGTCTTGAGGACGTCAAGTCGCGTGCTGGTCTCAGACATCGAGGTACGCCTCCAGGCCGTGGCGACCGCCCTCGCGGCCGTAGCCCGACTCCTTGTAACCGCCGAACGGCGAGGTCGGGTCGAACTTGTTGAAGGTGTTGGCCCACACCACGCCGGCCTTGAGCTGGTTCGCCATCCACAGGATGCGCGAGCCCTTCTCGGTCCAGACGCCGGCCGACAGCCCGTAGGGGGTGTTGTTGGCCTTCTCGACCGCCTCGGCGGGGGTGCGGAAGGTCAGCACGGACAGCACCGGGCCGAAGATCTCCTCGCGGGCGATCCGGTGGGCCTGGCTGACGCCGGTGAACAGCGTCGGCTTGAACCAGAAACCGGTGCCCGGCAGGTCGCAGGAGGGCGACCAGCGCTCGGCGCCCTCGGCCTCGCCGGCCGCGGTCAGCTCGGTGATCCGGGCCAGCTGGGCGGCGGAGTTGATGGCGCCGATGTCGGTGTTCTTGTCCAGCGGGTCGCCGACCCGCAGGGTGTCCATCCGGCGCTTGAGCGCGTCCAGCACCTCGTCCTGGACGGACTCCTGGACCAGCAGGCGCGAGCCGGCGCAGCAGACGTGGCCCTGGTTGAAGAAGATGCCGTTGACGATGCCCTCGACGGCCTGGTCGATCGGCGCGTCGTCGAAGACGATGTTCGCGGCCTTGCCGCCCAGCTCCAGCGACAGCTTCTTGCGGGTGCCGGCCAGCTGCTTGGCGATCGCCCGGCCCACCGGGGTGGAGCCGGTGAAGGCGACCTTGTTGACGTCCGGGTGGGAGGTCAGCGCGGCGCCGGTGCGGCCGTCACCGGTGACGATGTTGACGACGCCCTTCGGCAGACCGGCCTGGCGGCAGATCTCGGCGAAGCGCAGCGCGGTCAGCGGGGTGGTCTCGGCGGGCTTGAGGACGACCGTGTTGCCGGTGGCGAGCGCCGGGGCGATCTTCCAGGCCAGCATCAGCAGCGGGAAGTTCCACGGGATGACCTGGCCGGCCACGCCGAGCGGGCGCGGGTTGGAGCCGTACCCCGCGAAGTCGAGCTTGTCGGCCCAGCCCGCGTAGTAGAAGAAGTGCGCGGCGACCAGCGGCAGGTCCACGTCGCGGGTCTCGCGGATCGGCTTGCCGTTGTCGATCGACTCCAGCACCGCCAGCTCGCGCGAGCGCTCCTGGATGATGCGGGCGATCCGGAACAGGTACTTGGCGCGCTCGCTGCCGGGTAGGGCCGACCAGTCGGTGAACGCCCTGCGGGCGGCGGCGACCGCGCGGTCGACGTCCTCCTCGGTGCCCTGCGCGAACTCGGCGAGCACCTGCTCGGTGGCCGGGTTGACGGTCTTCAGCGCCTCACTGCCGCTGGAGTCGACGAACTCGCCGCCGATGAAGTGCCCGTAGGAGGTCGCGATGTCACCCGCGGCGGCGGGGGACTCGGGAGCGGGCGCGTACTCGAAGAGTCCGCTCTTGCGCACGGGCTCTTCCGCCTTCTTGGTGTTCTTGGCCATCGTTCTCAGTCCACCGTCACGTAGTCGGGACCGGAGTACCGGCCGGTGGTCAGCTTCTGACGCTGCATCAGCAGGTCGTTGAGCAGGCTGGAGGCGCCGAAGCGGAACCAGTGGGGGGACAGCCAGTCGTCGCCGAGGGTCTCGTTGACCATGACGAGGTACTTCATGGCGTCCTTGGTGGTCTTGATGCCACCGGCGGGCTTCACGCCGATCTGGACGCCCGTCTGCTGCCGGAAGTCGCGGACGGCTTCGAGCATCAGCAGGGTGACCGGGGGCGTCGCGTTGACGGCGACCTTGCCGGTGGAGGTCTTGATGAAGTCGGCGCCGGCCAGCATCGCCAGCCAGGAGGCGCGTCGCACGTTGTCGTACGTCTGCAGCTCGCCGGTCTCGAAGATCACCTTGAGGTGGGCCGCAGTCCCGTCGGGGCGCCTGCAGGCCGCCTTCACGGCGGTGATCTCGTGGAAGACCGACAGGTAGCGGCCGGAGAGGAAGGCGCCCCGGTCGATCACCATGTCGATCTCGTCGGCGCCGGCCGCGACCGCGTCGGCGACGTCGGCGAGCTTGACCGGGAGCGAGGCTCGCCCGGCGGGGAACGCGGTGGCCACCGAGGCGACCTGGATGTCGGTGCCGTTCAGAGCCGCCTTCGCGGTGGCGACCATGTCCGGGTAGACGCAGATCGCGGCGACGCGGGGAGCGCTCTGGTCGGTCGGGTCGGGGTTCCTGCCCTTGGTGCACAGGGCGCGCACCTTGCCGACCGTGTCCGCGCCTTCCAGCGTGGTCAGGTCGATCATCGAGATCGCCAGGTCGATGGCGTACGCCTTCGCCGAGGTCTTGATCGAGCGGGTGCCGAGGGTGGCGGCGCGGGCCTCCAGGCCGACCTGGTCGACGCCGGGCAGGCCGTGCAGGAAGCGGCGGAGCGAGGCCTCGGACGCCGCGACGTCCGCGAGACCGCTGCCCGCAGCGCTGGTGGCATTGGCTGCAAGAGTGGACATAGTCACCAGACCAGCATATCTACGCGCGTAGCCGGACGCTAGGGAGACCTCCTTTCCCGGAGTATTCGATGCGGGACCGAGACCTGGGCGGGCCGGGCGGCCCGACCGGCCCCCGGGCCCGTGCCGCCACCGGCCCCCGGGCCCGTGCCGCCACCGCCCCCTCGACGCCGGTGGCGCCGTGCTTCCACCGCTCCCGTCGTCCCGGGGCGAGCCCGCCGTCCGGCCCGGGGATCGCTCTGCCCGTGGTGGGCGGTCGCGTCGGTCGCTCGAACGAGTGGTGCGGGCGTCCGGTGCGGACAATGGTCCGGTGACGACCGCAGAGCAGCCCCCAGCCGCAGAGCAGCCCCCGGCCGCAGAGCAGCCCCCGGCTCCCCGCAAGAAGACCGGCCGCCGGCCCGGCGCCGCCGACACCCGCCGCACCGTGCTGGAGGCGGCGCGGGCGGAGTTCGCGGCGCGCGGGTACGAGAAGGCGAGCATGCGGGCGATCGGGCGGGCGGCCGGGGTGGACGCCGCGCTGCTGCACCACTACTTCGGGACCAAGGACCGCCTCTTCATGGCGGCGATGGAGTTCCCGGTGGAGCCGAAGGCCGTCGTCGAACTGGTGCTGGCCGGTGACCGGGCGACCGTCGGCGAGCGGGTGGCCGAGTTCCTGCTGAACGTCTGGGAGCAGCCCGCGGCGCTAGAGCGGCTGCTGGCGCTGTTGCGGGCGGCGGCCACGACGGAGCAGGTGGCGCACCTGATGCGCGGCTTCGTGCAGGAGGAGCTGGTGCAGCGGGTGGCGCAGGAGCTGGACGTCGAGCAGGGCGAGTTGCGAACGGAGCTGATGCTCTCGCAGGTGATCGGGCTGGCGATGGCCCGGTACGTCCTCAAGGTGGAGCCGCTGGCCTCGGCGACCCGGGCGGAGCTGGTGCCGTTCATCGCCCCGACCTTCCAGAGGTACCTGGGCGGCAGCTGACCCCGACGGCTTGACCGCCCGACGGCTTGACCGCCCGCCCGCCCGACCGCCCGGCCGCCCGGCCGACCGCTTGACGGCATCGGCCTTCGGGTAGAAACTCATCGCATGATGAATTCTTCGGCGGCCCCGCCGCCCGCGATCCGGGTCACCGCGCTGACCGTGCGGCGCGGAGGCCGGGTCGTCCTGCACGAGCTCGGTCTCGACGTACCCCAGGGCTCCATCACCGGGCTGCTCGGCCCCAGCGGATGCGGCAAGTCGACCCTGCTGCGCGCCGTCGTCGGCGTCCAGCAGATCGCCTCCGGGCAGGTCGAGGTGCTCGGCGAACCGGCCGGCAGCGCGGCCCTGCGCCACCGGGTCGGCTACGTCACCCAGGCGCCTTCCGTCTACGGCGACCTCAGCGTCGGCGAGAACCTCCGCTACTTCGCCGCCGTCCTCGGCGCGCCGAAGGGCGACGCCGAGCGGGTCGTCGCCGAGGTCGGCCTGGCCGGCCACGAGCACGACCTCACCTCCCGGCTCTCCGGCGGCCAGCGCGCCCGGGTCTCGCTCGCGGCGGCCCTGCTGGGGCGCCCGGAGCTGCTGATCCTGGACGAACCCACCGTCGGCCTCGACCCGGTGCTCCGCCAGGATCTCTGGCACCTCTTCCGCGGCCTCGCGGACGCGGGCCGGACCCTGCTCGTCTCCAGCCACGTCATGGACGAGGCCTCGCGCTGCGACCGGCTGCTGCTGATGCGCGAGGGCCGCCTGCTCGCCGACGACACCCCCGCCGAACTGCTGCGCCGCACCGGCGCGGCCGACGTCGACAGCGCCTTCCTCACCCTGGTGGCGGGCAGAACGGAAGCCGTGGCATGAACGTCACCCGTACCCTCGCCACGACCCGCCGGGTCCTCGCCCAACTGCGCCACGACCCGCGCACCATCGCGCTGCTGCTGGTCGTGCCCTGTCTGCTGCTCACCCTGCTGCGGTTCATGTTCGACGCGCAGCCGCAGGCCTTCGACCGGGTCGGCGCCGCCCTGCTCGGCATCTTCCCGCTGCTGGTGATGTTCCTGGTCACCTCGGTGGCGATGCTGCGCGAGCGCACCAGCGGCACCCTGGAGCGGCTGCTCACCATGCCGCTCGGCAAGCTCGACCTGCTGCTCGGCTACGCCCTGGCGTTCGGCGTGGTCGCCCTCGTCCAGGCCGCCCTGGCCTCCGCGCTCACCCTCGGTCTGCTCGGCCTGGACGTCGCCGGTCCGACCTGGCTGCTGTTCGCCGTGGCCCTCGGGGACGGTCTGCTCGGCATGGCGCTCGGCCTGCTGGTCTCCGCCTTCGCGGCCACCGAGTTCCAGGCCGTGCAGTTCCTGCCGGCCGTGATCCTGCCGCAACTGTTGCTGTGCGGCCTGTTCGCGCCCCGCGAGAGCATGGCGGCCGGTCTGCACGCGGTCTCCGACGTCCTGCCGCTCTCCTACGCGGTGGACGCGATGAACCGCCTCACCAGCACCGCCGGTGTCAGCGGCTCCCTGGTCCGGGACCTCGCGGTGATCGCCGGCGCCGGCCTGCTCGCCCTCGCCCTCGGCGCGGCCACACTGCGGCGGCGTTCGGCCTGAGCGACCGGCCGGTCCGAGCGCCCGACCCGATCGGTCCGGCCGGAGCGACCCGACCGGTCCCAGCGACCGGCCCGACCGGCCCGACCCGGCGGGGCGGCGTTCGCGTCCGTGCCGTGCGCAACGGCGGGTTGCGCCGCGGCGCGGGCCGGGCTCCGGCAACCGGTCGGTCACATCACGGTGACGGCAGCGTCCCGTACGGCAGAATCGTCCCCATGACCGATTCCGACGGCACGCCCCACCAGGGCTCCGCCGCACCCGATGGTGAGCCCGTGTACGCCGACCGCGTGTACCGCTCCGTTCCCGGCGTCATCTCCGGGGTCCTGCTGCTCGCGGTGGCCGGCTGGCTGACCGTCGACGCCGTGCTGAGCGGCAGCGGCCGGACGCCCTGGGTCGCGCTCGCCACCATCGTGGTGTTCGCCTTTCCCGTCATCGCCTACACCCTGCGGCCGGTCGTCCGGGCGGACGACCGGCGGCTGCTGGTCCGCAACCCCTTGCGGACCGTCAGCGCGCCCTGGGCCGCCGTCGAGGGGATGCGGGCCGGCTACTCGGTCGAGCTGTTCGCCGGCGGGAAGAAGTACCAGGTCTGGGCGGTCCCGGTGTCGCTGCGGCAGCGCAAGCGGGCGAACCGGCAGGCCTCGCGGAGCGCGGCGGCGGGGGATCCGCACGCCTCGCGGCTGGGGTCGCTGGTGCGGCCGAACGTGCCGGTGCTGCCGGGTGCGCCCGATCCGACCCGGGCCTGGTCCGACCAGGTGGTCGCGGTGCTGCTGGGCATGGCCGAACGCAACGCCGCCCGCCCGGACGCGACCGGCGAGGTCACGGTCCGCTGGTGCTGGTGGATCATCGCGCCGACGCTCGTCGGGCTCGTGGCGCTGGTCGCGGTCATCGCGGCCTGACCGTCATCGCGGCCCAACCGCAGGGCCTTCCGGGCCTTCCCCGAGGAAGGCCCGCCCGCGGCGCCGGGTGCGCGTACCCGGCGGCGAGCCCCGTGCGGGGCCGACCGCGGAACTCCCCGTCCATGTGCGTGGGCCCGGTCGACGAGGACTTCCGTCGACCGGGCCCACGCGCGTGCGGCGGATCAGGCGTCGATGCCCGCGGCCGCGGCGAGATCCCGCTTGATGTCGGCCAGGACGGCGGCGGCCCGCGCGCGGGTGCCGGCCAGCTCGGCGGCGGAGCCGGCCGGGAGGACGACCTCCAGGTAGCACTTGAGCTTGGGCTCGGTGCCGGAGGGACGGACCACGATCCGCGCGGAGCGCACGCCCTCGCCGGCCAGGTGGTACCGCAGGCCGTCGGTGGGCGGCAGGTCGGCGGAGCCCAGCGTCAGGTCCTCGGCCTGGGTGACGGTGAGTCCGGCCAGCACGGTCGGGGGCCGCTCGCGCAGGCGCCGCATCGCGTCCGCGATCACCGCGAGGTCCGCCACCCGGACGGACAGCTGGTCGGTGGCGTGCAGGCCGTGCTCCAGCGCCAGTTCGTCCAGCAGGTCGGTGAGGCCGCGCCCAGCGGTTTTGAGGCCGGCGGCGAGTTCGGCGACCAGCAGGGCGGCGCTGATGCCGTCCTTGTCGCGGACGCCCTCGGGATCGACGCAGTAGCCGAGCGCCTCCTCGTAGCCGTAGCGCAGGCCGTCGGCGCGGGAGATCCACTTGAAGCCGGTGAGCGTCTCGGCGTAGCCGAGCCCCGCGGCGGCCGCGATCCGGCCCAGCAGGGTGGACGAGACGATGGTGGTGGCGAAGGTGCCCGCGGCCTTCTTGCCGACCAGGGCCGCGCCGAGCAGGACACCGACCTCGTCGCCGCGCAGCATCCGCCAGCCGTTCTCGGCGCTCCGGTCGGGGACGGCCACGGCGCAGCGGTCGGCGTCCGGGTCGTTGGCGATCACCAGGTCGGGGTGCGCGGTCGCGGCCGTGGCGAAGGCGAGGTCCATCGCCCCCGGCTCCTCCGGGTTGGGGAAGGCCACGGTCGGGAAGTCCGGGTCGGGTTCGGCCTGCGCGGGGACCACGGTCGGGGCCGGGAAGCCGGCCCGGGCGAACGCGGCGAGCAGCACGTCCCGGCCGACGCCGTGCAGCGGGGTGTAGACGACCGAGAGATCCCGGGGGCCGCCCGGGTCGAGCACGGTGGTGGCCCGGGCGAGATACGCCTCGACGACCTCCTCGCCGAGCACCTCCCAGCCGCTCCCGGTGCGCGGCACGTCCGCGAGAGCGGCGATGGCGTCGATCTCGGCGGCGATGCCGGCGTCGGCGGGCGGGACGATCTGCGCGCCGTCGCCCAGGTAGACCTTGTAACCGTTGTCCTGGGGCGGGTTGTGGCTGGCGGTGACGGTGACGCCGGCGGCCGCGCCGAGGTGGCGGACGGCGAAGGCGAGCACCGGCGTCGGCAGGGCGCGCGGCAGCAGCGCGGCGCGCAGGCCGGCGCCGACCATCACCGCGGCGGTGTCGAGGGCGAAGTCGTACGACCTGTGGCGGGCGTCGTAGCCGATCACGACCAGGTCGCCGAGGGCCTGCTTCCTCACGTAGGCGGCCAGGCCGGCGGCGGCGCGGATGACCACGGCGCGGTTCATCCGCATCGGGCCGGCGCCGAGCTCGCCGCGCAGGCCGGCGGTGCCGAACTGGAGGCGGTCGGCGAACCGCTCGCTCAGCCGGGACCAGGCGATCCGGTTGCCGGACTCGGTCTCGCCCTCGGCCTCGGCCAGCAGGGCGGACAACTCCTCGCGGGTCTGCGGGTCGGGGTCCTCGGCCAGCCAGGCACGCGCCCGGGTGAGGAGGTCGGTGGTGGGTGCCTCGGTCATCGGCTCCAGCTCCATCGGGGAAGTCGTCGGGTGTCGGCCGGGGAGGTTCCGGATACGGGCGGGGCCCGCGGGACGCGTCCCGCGGGCCCCGTCAGCCACGATTCTCTGCGGTGCCCGGCTCAGATCCGTTCAAGGACCTTCGCCAGCAGGGCGCCCATGCGCTCGGCGGACGCCTTGCCGGCCTCCAGCACCTCGGCGTGGTTGAGCGGCTCGCCGGTGATCCCGGCCGCCAGGTTGGTGACCAGCGAGATGCCCAGCACCTCGGCGCCGGCCTCGCGGGCGGCGATCGCCTCCAGCGTGGTGGACATGCCGACCAGCTCGCCGCCGATCACCCGGGCCATGTGCACCTCGGCCGGGGTCTCGTAGTGCGGGCCGCGGAACTGCACGTACACGGCCTCGTCGAGCGAGGGGTCGACCTCGCGGCAGAGCTCGCGCAGCCGCCTGGAGTAGAGGTCCGTCAGGTCGACGAAGTTGGCGCCGACGATCGGGGAGTCCGCGGTCAGGTTGATGTGGTCGCTGATCAGCACCGGCTGGCCGGGGACCCAGCCCTCGCGCAGGCCGCCGCAGCCGTTGGTCAGCACGATCGTCGCGCAGCCGGCCGCGGCCGCCATCCGTACGCCGTGCACGACGGTGGCCACGCCGTGGCCCTCGTAGTAGTGGTTGCGGCCGAGGAAGACCAGGGCGCGGCGGTCCTCGGAGCCGGCACCGGTGATCCGTACGGACCGGATCTTGCCGGAGTGGCCGGCGACGGCGGGGGCGGGGAAACCGGGGAGCTCGGTGACCGGGAACTCGGCCATGATCTCGCCCAGGGCATCGGCGGCGGGAACCCAGCCGGAGCCCATCACCAGGGCGACGTCGTGGCGCTCGGCACCGGTCAGCTCGCGCAGGCGCTCGGCGGCGGCCCGGGCGGCGGCGTAGGGGTCGGCGGAGACGACCGTCTGAGGAGATTCGTTCACGCCTCCGAGGATAGACGGGAATTCACTACGCGCGTAGAAAATGGGCCCGGGCATGTTGGATTGTTACCCCGTGCGGTCGATCGGCGCAGATCGCCACGCTGCGCAATCGGAGGATCCGACGAACCGTCGGGCGTGTCGCTCAGAGCCGCTTGGCACTGCGCAGACCCTTGGCGTACATGCCGTTGTCGTCCAGCCGCGCCGTGCCGCCCTTGTCGCCGAAGGTCGGGCCGTCCGCCTCCTCCCGGCTGGAGATGTAGCGCGGGTGGCCGTCGGTGTCCAGGCCCAGGTAGATGCCGGTGTGGTCCAGCCGGGCGCCGGTGCGGGTGTCGATCTCGAAGAAGACCAGGTCGCCGGGTTGCAGCGCGTCGATCGAGGTGGGCCGCACGGTCACGTCCGAGCCGGGCAGGGTGGTCAGCGGGAGCACCGCGACGCCGGGGGCGAGGCGGGCCAGGCCGTTGGCCGTGCGGGGCAGGCCGGGACCGGCCACGTCCTTGCTCAGCAGCGGGTACCCGCCCCGGTATCCGTAGACCATCCGCACGAAGCCGGAGCAGTCGAAGGCTCCGTACCGGATCCTGTCCGGCTGCTTGGTCACCTTGTCGGCGAAGGTGTACGGCTTCCCGAGGTAGTCGACGAAGTCGGTCTGTTCGAGGCGGTAGTCCTGGCCGAGCAGGCCGTCCGGGTTGATCGGTCCGAAGGACGCGTCGCCGCGGAAGCGCACGCCCTTGGCGTCCTTCTGCTCCGGGGCGCCGTTCATGTACTGGGTGGCGATCGCGAGGATGTCGTCGGCCTGGCTGCCGAGCGACTGCTGGAGCCAGGTCCTGAACCACCCCTCGCCCTCGGCCCCCGCCTTCCAGTTCTGCGGGAGCAGCCGCACCCAGGCGTCGCTGACCAGGACGGCCGAGGTGGTGGCCGGCTCGGCGAAGGTCCGGCTCGGACCGGTCAGCAGCGCGGTCCTGGCGCCGTCGGTCAGCGTCGCCACCACCCCTCCGGCGCCGTCCCGGACGACGGTGCGGTCGGGCCCGGCCAGGCGCTCGTAGCGGTACGCGGTGGTCGACGGGGTGCTCGGGGCGCCCGTCGTGCGCGCGATCGGCGGGGCCGCGCCGGGCCTCGCGGGCGCCGCGTCGCGCCGTTGGAGCTCGACGGTCAGGTAACCGCTGGTGGCGAGCAGGGCCAGGGCGAACGCGCCACTGAGCACGGACTTGCGGGAGATGCTCATCGTCGGGTCCTCGCAGGAGACGTGGGTACGGGTGGCCGGAGCGGGCTCAGGTGCCCGGCAGGGCGCCGAGCAGGACACCGGCGGTCAGGACCACGTAGTTGGCGAGGGTCACCGTGCCGGTCGCCATCAGCGTCGCGGCCTTCGGCTGGCGGACCAGCTGGTAGGCGATCAGGCCCGGCACGATGAAACCGAGGGTCTGGTTGGCGTACAGGGTCGGCAGCTCGTGCTGGAGCACCAGCATCACCGTCGCCTGGAGCATCACGCCGGTGAGCACGACGGCGGCGAACAGCCTTTTGCCGTACAGGATGACCAGCTTCTGGACCAGCCGGGTCGCGAGGTACGTCAGCAGGGTCACGCCGATCACGATCGCCACCCGCTGGAGGTCCTCGACCAGGGTCAGCGCCAGCCACCCGGGGGTGATCATGCCGCCCGGGGAGAGGTTGGTGGTCAGGTAGCAGACGAGTGAGAAGACCAGGCCGAGGGCGATGCCGATGGCGGCGATCTCGGGGGTCAGCTCGGTGGGGATCACTGCGGGTCTCCGTACGGGTGCTGGGCGGGCTGCTGGTGGCCGGGAGGTGCGGGGATGCGGAGCGGCACGGTCTCCTCGAACCTGGGTCCGCCGGGGCGGCGGGCCGCGCCGCCGTGGCCGGCCGGGGCGGCGAACCAGCCGCCGGGCGCCGGCCCGCCGCCCGGCGTCTCGCGCGGAGGCGATCCGGGTGCCGGGTGCTCGTACCGGGACGATCCGTCCGCCCGCGCCCCCGGCCGCCCGTCGGTTGAGCGTCCGTCGTGCACCGGTTCGCCGTCCTGCACCGGCTCTCCGTCCTGCGGTTCGTCGAACCGGTCGAGCAGGTCCAGCTCCGCCAGGAACAGTTCACCCTGGCCGTGGATGTTGCCGATGGCGATCAGTGAGCAGTCGTCGCCCACCTGCGCCACCAGCTCGGCGGTCAGTTCGGCCGGGTCGCGCCGGTCTCCGCCGAGATCCACCACCCGTCCCTGCCAGTCGGCCGGGATGCCGTCCCGGGCGCTCCTGGTGGGGTGGCCGATCAGGAACACCGTGTCGGGGTCGAGATCCGGCACGATGGAGCCCATCTGGCCGTTGCGCTCGACCCGGTCGGGGCGGCAGTTGATCACCACGTTGAGCGGCCGCCGGATCGCGCCGAGATCCAGCAGCTGCCGGACGTTCATCAGCGTCGACTCCGGGTCGTTCGCGGCGAAGACGTTGGCGAAGCGCAGCCGCCTGCCGTCCTCGGTGCGGTAGCGCTCGACGGAGAGCACACCCGGATCCGGCGGGGCCTCCCACATGCCGCGCAGCGCCGTCTGCCGCTCCACGCCGAGCAGTTCGGCGACGGCGAGGGCGATCGCCACGTTCTCCTTGAAGGTGAACCAGCTGAAGCCGCGCAGCTCCTCGTCGGTGACCGTCTCCGGATCCACCGGGATCAGCCGGCAGTTCCGCCTGGCCGCCTCCTCGCGCAGGATGTGCAGCCGGTCCCGTTCGGCGGTGACGCAGACGCCGTCGACCGGCATCGAGCGGCACAGCGAGCGGGCGACGTCGTCCAGGGTCGGGCCCATCTCGGCGAGGTGGTCCTCCCGGACGTTGCAGAGCACGCCGATCGTGGAGCGGATCAGCTTGGTCTGGTTGACCTCCTGGAGGGCCGGCATGACCGCCATGCACTCGATCACCAGCGCGTCCGGGCGGTAGGTCGCGGCCCGCCGGACGATGCCGATCTGTTCGACCACGTTGGCGATGCCGAACTTGCGGTAGACCGGCTCCTCGGTGGCGTCCGGGTGGATGAACCGCGCCGCCGTGCCGGTGGTCTTGGCGACCGTCACGAGCTCCCCGCCGCGCAGGGCGCCCGCGCAGAGCCGGGTGATCGAGCTCTTTCCCCGGATACCGTTGACCAGGACGCGTACCGGGATCTGGTCGAGCGCGGCGAAGTGGCGGCGCTGCTCGACGATGCCCGCGGCCAGCAGCACGGCGCAGCACGCCACCAGGACGATGTAGAGGAAGAGCACGGGCGGGGTTTCCTTATGGCCGGGACGGGGGTGGCTGGCGGGGGGACGGCTGCGTCCGCCGGGGCTAGTGCGGGGTCTTCCGTCCGGCCGTCCGGACGGCCCGCGCGGGGGCGTCCGCGGCCCGTCGGCTCTGCCGGTCGAGCTGCTGGCGCAGCAGTTCGAGACTGCGGGCGACCGCGCCGACCTCGTCGTGGTGCACGGGGTACAGGACGGTTCTGCGGTCGCCGGCGGCCAGCGCCTCGGCGCTCGCGGCGAGCCGGCGCAGCGGCAGGCCGACCGCGATGAAGAGCCAGCCCAGGCAGAGTGCGGCGGCGGCCAGGCCCAGCATCCCGACCAGCACGGCCCGGCGGTCGGCCCGGTTCTGGTCCAGGTGCAGCCAGCCGACCGGCTGGGCGGTGACCACCGACCAGCCGAGGCTGCCGACCGAGCCGCTGCCGCCGAGCCGGGCGGCCGCCAGTACGGCGGGCTCCCCTCCGGTCCGCACGACGGCGGCGGCGGCGCCCTTCGCGGCCTCGCCCAGTACCGCTCCGGCGCGCTGTTCGGGCAGTTCGCCGAAGGAGCTGAAGGCCTCGTTGGCGGCCAGCACACGCTGTCGGTCGTCGAGCAGCCAGATGTGCCCGAGGCCGGCGCGGTCCAGCAGGGCGGCGAGGAAGTCGGGCTTGAACTCGCCGACGACCACGGGGGTCGTCACCGCGGCGGACGGCGCCGTGCTCGCGACGGCGCCCATGTCGGGGGCGTTCGCCTCGGCGTCGTACGCTCCGCCGAGGACGGCCCGGGCGGCGATCTGCGGTTCCCTGCCGGACTTGTTGAGCAGCAGCACGCCGTCCGGGCCCACCGCCGACGCGCCGGTGTGGCGCGGCGTCTCGCCCGCCCGGGCCAGGACGTCGCCGCTCGGGCCGAGGACGTAGAGCGAGCGGTAGCGGGTGTGCTCGGCCAGGGCGCTCTTCAGCACCGCCTCGACGTTGGCGGCCCGGCTGCCGTCGCCGAGCGCGGGCCGGATGGCCCGCAGATCGGCGTAGCCCTCGTTCAGCGCCTGGCGGACCCGGTCGGCGGTGGTGTCGGTGCGGTCCCGCTGGGCCGCCACCACCTGGCCGGGCACGCGGAGCGAGCCCTTGCTGCCGCCGAGCATCAGCAGCGGTACCGACCAACTGAGCACGACGAGGGCGCACAGGGCCAGCGGCAGCGCGATGCCGGGGCGGCGCCGCCGGGAGGCCGGCCGCGGCGCGGAGTCCTCCGGCCGGCGGGCCGGGTCGAGCAGTTGCAGACGCAGTTCCTCCAGGGCGCGGGCGATCCTGCCCGCCTCGCCTCGGGCGGGCCCCTCGACCGGCTGTGCCGGCCGCTCGCCCCTGGTCAGCCGGCGGGATTCCAGGAAGAGGCGCAGCAACGGGCGCTGCAGGGTGCGGACCAGGAGTCCGGCGAGCAGCACGGCGACCACCAGCAGGGCGCCGGCGGCGGCCAGGCCGAGCAGCGGGTGCCGCAGGCTGCCGGCCTGCCGGTCGACCGTGGTGCTGGAGATGACGGTCAGGCCGAGCGGCCCGGCGATGTCCTGGGCGGTGCCGTCGCCGACCGAGGCGTAACCGACGACGCGGCGCGCGCCGTGCGCGTCGGCGGCGCCGGCGAGGCTTCCCGAGAGGGTCTCGGCCACGCCCGGACGGTGTCTGCCGGCCCTGTCGCGGGCCGTGGCGACGACCCGCTTGTCGCTCTCGCCGGTGAGTTTCGGGCCGGTGCCGTCGATGACGACGCCCGTCCGGTCGAGGACCTGGACGCTCTGGGCCCTGCCGGTGGCGGCGGTGGGCAGTCTCAGGCTGTCGGAGGCGACCAGCAGGGCCCGGCCGTCGGCCTTGGTGGCGACCACGGCGAAGCTCAGCAGCCGCGGGCCGGTCGCGGTGGCGATCAGCACGGGGGCCGGTGCGACGTCGGTGACCCGGCCGAGGTCGAGACCGGCCAGCGGGACGGTCTCGCCGCGGGCCGCGAGCAGTCGCCCGGTGTCGAGCCGGACGATCGCCGTGCCCCGCCACTTCTGGTAGGCCTCGCCCAGGGCGCCGAGCACGGCGGACGGCGCGGCGGGCGCGTCGTCGAAGCGGGCGGCGGCCCGGCGCAGGTCGCCGGCGCTCTCGTTGACGGCGGCGCGCATGGCGCCGGCGCTGTCGACGGCCGCGTACTGCTGCGCCTCGCGGACGGCCTGCGGGGTGTCGTCGGTGCGCAGGCCGCCGACTCCGACGGCGGTGAGGCCGACCACGGCCAGCAGGAGGAGCAGCAGCAGCGCGATCGGCGGGCGGATGCCGCCGAGCAGCGGCATGTCCGCCCGGCGTCGGTAGCGATGCTGGCGAGGGGGATTCGCTGCCGTGCTCACGTGGGCCTCGTCGCTGGAACGGGGGCGATGCTGGCCCGCTCCGGTCCGGCGTACGGCGTGCTGTGCCCTTGGTCGAAAGTTTTACTCAGCTTATGAAGCTATTTACCGATTCAGATAACGGCATGGCATCATTCGCGGAAAGATTCGGGCGCTCTCGCGGATGAAGGCGTATGCGACGCACCGTCCGGCCGGACGGGCCGCGATCACCGGACGGTCGGACAGGTAGGTTCTGAGCCGTGGAGATACGGGGATCACGGCGCGTACTGCTGCCGGCGCTGCTGTTGGCGCTGGCGGCCCTGGCCGGGGTGCTGACCTACCTGGCGCGCTCCGACGGCGCGGAGGACCGGTCCCGCACCGCCGGGCCCGGCCGGCCGGCCGCCGCGCCGCAGGCCGTCGACCTCGCGGCCCGGGTGGCCGGCTACACCGCCGGATTCAGCGCGAGCGGCCCCTACACCGTCCCGGACGCGGCGCAGCGCCGAGCCGTCGCGGACGGCGTCGGCCGGCTGCTCGACGGCCGGAGGGAAGAGGCCGGGCAGACCCTCGCCCGGGTCGGCTACCGGCTGACGGAGTTCACCGAGCAGGAGTCCGGCCGCCTGGTCGGCGAGATCGCCGAGGCGCCTGGCCCCGGCGAGGCGGTGCACGGCTGGGGCCGGGTCTATCTCGACCTGTCCGAGCAGGCGTCCTGGTCGGTACAGGTGCCGCACCCGGTCTTCGACACCGATACCGAGCTGCTGGGCGTCGAGGTGTTCCGGGCGACCCCGGGCGGGGTGATGGTGCTGGCGGGCGCCCACCGCAAGGCCGGCGCCGACGGCTCGTCCGACCCGGCGCACCGGACGGACACGGTGTTCGCCGCCGTTGCCGACGCGCTGGCCGGCCGGGGGCTGCCGGGTGTCCAGCTGCACGGTTTCGACGAGGGCAGCCTCCCGGGGCAGGACACCGTGGTCTCCAGCGGCACCGCCGCCGCGGGTCCGGCCGCCCGGCTCACCGCCGACGGCCTGGAACAGGCCGGTTTCGCGGTCTGCCGGGCCTGGCGGGACAAGTGCGGCCACCTGGAGGGGACCACCAACGTGGAGGGACGCTCCGCCGCGGCCCTCGGCGTGCCCTGGTTGCACGTCGAACTCGGCAACGGGCTGCGGACCGAGCCGGCGCAGCGGGCCGAGGTGGTCACGGCGCTGTCCGCCACCGTGCGCTCCTGGGCCGCGGCGGGCACGCCGTCCGCCTCCGCCCTCCGGCCGGGCCGGTAGGCAGCGCCCGGCCGGGCGTCGCTCAGCAGGGGCGGCGGCGCAGGTCCAGGACGTAGTCGTGCGGTGCGCCGGCGCTCTCGGCGGCGTCCGCGACCAGGCCCAGGTAGCGGGCCGCGGGCAGGCCGCCCTCGTAGTCGTTCAGCACGTACGTCCACACCTGGATGTCGCCGTCCAGGGTGTGCGCCCGCAGTTTGATCTTGCGGTAGATGCCGAGCTGCACGCCCTCCCAGCGGTCCAGCCCGTCCTCGTCCATCGGCGCGACGTCGTAGAGCGAGACGAAGACCTGCTCCTTCTCGTCCTCGACCACGGTGGCCAGGGAGCCCTCCCAGCCCAGCTGCTCGCCGCCGAAGGTCAGCCGCCAGCCGTCCAGCCAGCCGGTGCCGCGCAGCGGTGAGTGCGGTGCGCGGCGGGTCATCTGCCGGGCATCGAGGTTGGTGGCATACGCGGCGTAGAGGGGCATGGCGTCAGCCTACGGGAGTTGAAGGCGGCGACCCGGCCGGGGGGAGCGCCCGCCACCTCCACGGGGCGGCGCCGGGCGGACGGACGCGCTGGGTCCGTGCGCCAGAACGAACCCCGGCGTGGCGCCGCCCCCGGCGTGCGGGACAATGGTGCACGTGACTCGGATCGTGATCATCGGTGGCGGACCTGGCGGATACGAGGCAGCCCTGGTGGCGGCCCAGCTCGGCGCGGAGGTGACCGTCGTCGACCGCGACGGCCTCGGCGGATCGGCGGTGCTCACCGACTGCGTGCCGTCGAAGACGCTGATCGCGACCGCGGAGGTGATGACCACCTTCGACAGCTCGTACGAGGAGCTGGGCATCATCGTCGCCGACGACACCCCCCCGGTCGAGGGCTCGGCCCGGGTGGTCGGCGTGGACCTCGGCAAGGTCAACCGACGGGTGAAGCGCCTCGCGATCGCCCAGTCGCACGACATCACCCAGTCCGTGACCCGCGCCGGTGTGACGGTGCTGCGCGGCAGGGGCCGGCTCGGCGGCGGAGGTCAGGCCGCGGACGGCTCCCGCGAGGTGCTGGTGGACGGCCCGGACGGCAGCGTCCAGTCGCTGCGCGCCGACGCGGTGCTGATCGCCACCGGCGCCCACCCCCGGGAGCTGCCCGACGCGCAGCCGGACGGCGAGCGCATCCTCACCTGGACCCAGGTCTACGACCTGGAGGAGCTGCCGCGCGAGCTGATCGTGGTCGGCTCCGGTGTCACCGGTGCCGAGTTCGCCGGCGCGTACCAGGCGCTCGGCTCCAGGGTCACGCTGGTCTCCAGCCGTGACCGGGTGCTGCCGGGCGAGGACCCGGACGCGGCCGAGGTGCTGGAGGAGGTCTTCCGGCGGCGCGGCATGAACGTGATGGGCCGCTCGCGGGCGGAGGGCGCCAAGCGGGTGGGCGACCACGTGGAGGTGACCCTCGCCGACGGCCAGGTGATCCGCGGTACGCACTGTCTGATGGCGGTCGGCTCGATCCCCAACACCGCGGAGATGGGCCTGGAGGAGGCCGGGGTCGAGCTCAACGACTGGGGCCAGATCCGGGTCGACCGGGTGTCCCGCACCAGCGCTCCGGGCGTCTACGCGGCCGGTGACTGCACCGGCGTGTTCATGCTGGCCTCGGTCGCCGCGATGCAGGGCCGGATCGCGATGTACCACGCGCTGGGCGACGCCGTTCAGCCGCTGAACCTCAAGACGGTCGCCTCCAACGTCTTCACCGACCCGGAGATCGCGACCGTCGGCTACACCGCCGCCGACGTGTCCTGCGGGAAGATGGACGCGGTCGAGGTGAAACTGCCGCTGCGCGGCAACCCGCGCGCCAAGATGCAGGGCATCAGGGACGGCTTCGTGAAGCTGTTCTGCCGGCCCGGCACCGGCATCGTGGTCGGCGGTGTGGTGGTGGCGCCGCGCGCGAGCGAACTCATTCACTCGATCTCGCTCGCCGTGGACGCCAATTTGACGGTCGAACAGGTGGCCAGTGCGTTCACCGTCTATCCGTCGGTGTCCGGTTCCACCGCCGAAGCCGCGCGCCAGTTGCACATCCGCAAGCGGGCCGAGGGCGAATCCTGAGCCGAGAACGTGCAGTTGGGGCGGCCGCCGTCGGGTGGCCGCCCTTCGCGCGTCCGTCTCCTTCACCCGTACGGAGGGCGTGCTCACCGTCCGTTGGCGGCGCGTAGTCTACGGTCACGCGCCGCCCTCGCGTGAGCAATTCCCGTTACCAGGTGCAAACGCCTGAAAGCAGACGGTCATTCAGGTTACCGTCGGTTCTGTGTTTGCAGCAGAACGTCGCCAGTTGATCCTCGAAATGGTGCGCGCCAACGGAGCTGTGTCGCTCCGTGAACTGGCTCGCGTCGTCCAGACCTCCGAAGTGACCGTACGTCGTGACGTACGGGCCCTGGAGGCAGAAGGGCTCCTCGACCGCCGGCACGGCGGCGCGGTGCTCCCCGGCGGCTTCAGCCGCGAACCCGGATACCCGCAGAAGACCCACCTCGCCGCCGCCGAGAAGAGCGCCATCGCCGATCTCGCGGCCGGCCTGGTGGAGGAGGGCGACGCCATCGTGGTGGGCGCCGGTACCACCACCCAGGAGCTGGCCCGCCGGCTCGCCCGGGTGCCGGGGCTGACGGTGGTGACCAACTCGCTGCTGGTCGCCCAGGCCCTGGCACACGCCAACCGGGTGGAGGTGGTGATGACCGGCGGCACCCTCCGGGGCTCCAACTACGCCCTGGTCGGCAGCGGCGCCGAGCAGTCGCTGCACGGGTTGCGGGTCTCCAAGGCCTTCATCTCGGGCAGCGGGCTGACGGCCGAGCGCGGGCTGTCGACCACGAACATGCTCTCCGCGAGCGTGGACCGGGCTCTGGTGCAGTCGGCCGCCGAGGTCATCGTCCTCGCCGACCACACCAAGCTCGGCGCGGACACCATGTTCCAGACCGTCCCGACCGACGCCATCACCCGGCTGGTGACGGACGAACACGCCACGGCGGACGACCGCACCGCCCGGGAGCTCGACGCGCTGGCCGACTGCGGGGTCCAGATCGACGTCGCCCCGCTCGGCCTGGCAGCCGATCCCGTGCCGCACGGCGGCGGGGGCGGGCCCACGCACCAGGCGCCGGTCGGCGCCGTCCCGCGCCGGGCCGTCCCGCCGCCGGGTGCCGCCCCGCTGCCCGGTCAGCGGCGCCCCGGCGCCCACGGGGGCATGGTCGCCCGGCCGCTGGCCTCCGGCCGCTCCTGACCGTCGGCCGCTCCCGACCACGGGTCGGCGGCGGCACGGGTCGGCGGCGGCACCGGGTCGGCAGCGTCGAGAGCCGCCGCACGGCGAACCGCCGCGCGGAGAGTCACCGCGCCCCGGCCCGCCGGCCACGGGTCATCCGCCGCCGTCCGGAACGCGAACCGCGGCCGGTCCCGCACCCTCGGGTGCGGGACCGGCCGCGGTGACCGTACGGGCTGCCGTCAGTCCTTGATCTCGCAGAGCGCGGCGCCGCTGCTGACGCTGGCGCCGACCTCGGCCTTGAGGCCGACGACGGTGCCGGCCTTGTGCGCGTTGAGCGGCTGCTCCATCTTCATCGCCTCCAGGACGACGATCAGCTCGCCCTCCTCGACGACCTGGCCCTCCTCGACGGCGACCTTGACGATGGTGCCCTGCATCGGCGAGGCCAGCGAGTCACCGCTGACGGCCGAGCCGGCCTTCTTCACGCCGACCCGGCGCTTGGCCTTGGCACCCGCGCCGCCCCCGGTGGGGGCGGAGGCGACACCGAGGGACGAGGGCAGCGAGACCTCGATCCGCTTGCCGCCCACCTCGACCACCACGGTCTCGCGGACGTCGGCCTCCTCGGCCTCGCCGCCCGCGCCGGTGAACGCCGGGATGGTGTTGTCGAACCCGGTCTCGATCCAGCGGGTGAAGACCGTGAACGGTCCCTCGCCGCCGTGCACCTCCGGCGCGAACGCCGGGTCGGTGACGACCGCCCGGTGGAACGGGATGGCGGTGGCCATGCCCTCCACCTTGAACTCCGCCAGCGCCCGGGCGGCGCGCTGCAGCGCCTGCTTGCGGGTGGCGCCGGTGACGATCAGCTTCGCGAGCAGCGAATCCCAGGCCGGGCCGATGACCGAGCCGCTCTCGACACCCGCGTCCAGGCGCACGCCCGGACCGGACGGCGGCGCGAACAGCGTGACGGTGCCGGGGGCGGGCAGGAAGCCGCGCCCCGGGTCCTCGCCGTTGATCCGGAACTCGATCGAGTGACCGCGCACGGCCGGGTCGTCGTACCCGAGCGCCTCGCCGTCGGCGATCCGGAACATCTCGCGGACCAGGTCGAGCCCGGTGACCTCCTCGGAGACCGGGTGCTCCACCTGCAGGCGGGTGTTGACCTCCAGGAAGGAGATCAGGCCGTCCTGGGAGACCAGGAACTCGCAGGTGCCCGCGCCGACGTAGCCCGCCTCGCGCAGGATCGCCTTGGACGCCCGGTACAGCTCGGCGTTCTGCTCGGCGGTCAGGAACGGCGCGGGCGCCTCCTCGACCAGCTTCTGGTGCCGGCGCTGGAGCGAGCAGTCACGGGTGGAGACCACCACCACGTTGCCGTGCTGGTCGGCCAGGCACTGGGTCTCCACGTGCCGGGGGTTGTCGAGGTACTGCTCGACGAAGCACTCGCCGCGCCCGAAGGCGGCGACGGCCTCGCGGACGGCCGACTCGAACAGCTCCGGGATCTCCTCCAGCGTGCGGGCGACCTTCAGGCCGCGGCCGCCACCGCCGAAGGCCGCCTTGATGGCGACCGGCAGGCCGTGCTCGCGGGCGAAGGCCACGACCTCCTCCGCGCCTGCGACCGGCTCCGGCGTGCCGGCCACCAGCGGGGCACCGGCGCGCTGCGCCACGTGCCTGGCGGTGACCTTGTCGCCGAGATCGCGGATGGCCTGCGGCGGCGGGCCGATCCAGGTCAGGCCCGCGTCGAGGACGGCCTGGGCGAATTCGGCGTTCTCGGAGAGGAAGCCGTAGCCCGGGTGGACGGCGTCCGCACCGGAGTCGGCGGCCGCCTTGAGCACCTTGGCGATGTCCAGGTAGCTGGTGCCGGGGGTGTCGCCGCCGAGCGCGTACGCCTCGTCGGCCGCGCGGACGTGAAGCGCATCCCGGTCCGGCTCGGCGTATACGGCGACGCTGGCGATACCGGCATCCGAGCAGGCCCGGGCGACGCGGACGGCGATTTCTCCGCGGTTGGCGATGAGCACCTTGCGCACAATGGCTCCCTTCTTGAACCTCGTCGAGTCTATGGATTACAGGGTGGTACCGGCGAGTAGCCCAGGGTGGTGAGCTAGCCCACACGGAGGGTCGGACGGCTGTGTGACCGGTCGGGCACGGAACGGGACGCTCCGCAGGTCGTGGACGGTGCCGCTGTCAGGCCCGTGCTCCGGGCCGTGACCGCGCCGTCGCGCCGCCGTGCCGTGGCCTTCGCCACATCATGGCGAGGGCGCCGGGGCCTGGGCCGGAACGGCGGTCGGCGTGGCGGGTGCCACCGGCGTGGCGAGGGCCTCGTGGGTGACGTCCGCGACCAGCTCGACCAGATCCGGTCCGTAGGCGGTGGAGTTGACCAGCCGTAGCACCAGCGCGAAGGTCCCGTCCGTGCCGTGGGTGCGGGCCAGCTTCCGGTGGTTGGCCACCAGGTAGCGGACGGCGGCGTGGTTGGACGTCGCCGTCTGGCCGGCGATCAGGAAGGCGGGCCGGCCGCCGTGTCCGGTCTGGATCCGGGCCAGCAGCGCGTACACCCGGCCGCCGGTCGTCCGCGAGGGGCTCTGGTAGCCGTAGGACTCGGAGCCGACCGCGAGGCTCATCTCGTGGTGGCGGACCGGGTCCTCGGCGAAGGTGACGCCCGGCAGCCAGGAGGTGAGGTGGGCGGCCGTCCGGTCGTTGCTGGCGGGGCCGCCGAGGCAGAACTCGGCCTTGTGGCCCAGTCCTTGGCGTACCTCGTCGTGGGTCACCAGTTCGGCCTGCGCGCCGCACTCCTTCACCAGCGCGGACAGCTCCATCAGGGCGAACACGTCGTTGCGCGAGACGCTCTTCGAACTGTTCGACGCGGTGTGCCGGTTGACCACCAGCAGGCACTCCGAACCGCCCGGCATGCCGAAGAACTCACGGACCCGGCCGAGCCGGCGCCGCCGGCGCACGTTCTGGGCGAGCCAGCCGAGCGAGGCGCTGATCGCGGTGGCGACCAGGCCGAGCACCACGTTGAGCACGCTGTCGGTCATCCCTGCTGTCCTCTCCGGGTCGGTGGCCCGGCCAGCCTATCGGCGCGCCCCGCCCGCACGGTCTGGGTCGGCGGGACAGATGTCCGGCCGGGGATCTGTCGGAACCGGTAGGGTCCGGCCCCACCGGATGTGGTGGGCCGGGCCCGGGATCAGACCCAGAGGTCGGTCAGCCGCACGCCGAGGTCGGCCAGCAGACGGCGCAGCAGCGGCAGTGACAGGCCGATGACGTTGCCGGGGTCGCCGTCGATGCCCTCCACGAACGGGGCCGAGCGGCCGTCCAGGGTGAAGGCGCCCGCCACGTGCAGCGGTTCGCCGGAGGCGACGTAGGCGGCGATCTCGGCGTCGTCCGGGGTGCCGAAGCGGACGGTGGTGGACGCGGTCGCCGAGGACTGCCGGCCGGTGGCGGTGTCGATCACGCAGTGCCCGGTCCGCAGGACGCCGGAGCGCCCGCGCATGGACCGCCAGCGGGCGAGCGCGTCGGCGGCGTCGGCGGGCTTGCCGAGCGCCTCGCCGTCCAGTTCCAGGACGGAGTCGCAGCCGATCACCAGTTCGCCGTCGGTGAGGCCGCCGGCGACGGCCTTGGCCTTGGCCTCGGCGAGCACCAGCGCCAGCTCGGCGGGGGTGGCGGCGGTGATCGCGTCCTCGTCCACGCCGCTGACGACGACCCGCGGATCCAGGCCCGCCTGGCGCAGCAGCCCGAGGCGGGCGGGGGAGGCGGAGGCGAGCACGAGCGTGCGGCGGTCGGTCATGGCCACCAGCGTAGGGGGTGCGGTGGCCGGCCGGTGGCGCTCCCGCCCCGGGGGTCGTCGGAGCGCCAGGTCGTCAGAGCATCAGCAGGACGGCCATCAGGAGTGTGAGGGCGGCGAGCAGCGGCCCGGCGCGGCGCAGCCGCTCCTGGAGGTCCCGGGCCTCGGGGGAGGGCTCGTCGCGGGGGTCTGACCAGAGCACTCCTCCAGGGTGCGCCGCCGCGCGCGGCGGGCGCCTGAGTATCCGTACTCAGGTTTCGGGGCCGTCCGGGCCGGGGTGCGCCCGGCCCGGACGGCCCCGCCGCGGCGGGGACCGGTCAGCCGGCCCAGCCCGAGGTGCGCCAGGCGTTGACGCCGGGCCTCGGCGCGACGCGCAGGCGCCGGGCGTGGTCGTTCCAGGGGGAGGCCGGGCCGGCGCCGGTGCGGGCCGCCTCGGCGGCGGCCTGCGCGGCGGCGGCCCGGGCTGAGACCACCGCCAGGACGGTGGCCAGCTCCTCGGGGGTCGGCTGCCCGTGCAGCACGTGGATCGGGGCCATGTCTCAATCCTCTCGCGGCCGGGTCTACAGGGGAATGTTGCCGTGCTTCTTCGGCGGCAGGCTCTCCCGCTTGCCGCGCAGTGCCCGCAGCCCCCGCACGATGTGCCGGCGGGTCTCGGAGGGCGCGATGACCGCGTCCACGTAGCCGCGTTCGGCCGCCAGGTAGGGGTTGAGCAGGGTGTCCTCGTAGGAGGCGAGCAGTTCGGCCCGCCTGGCCTCCACGTCCTGCGCCTCGGCCAGTTCGCGGCGGTGCAGGATGTTGACGGCGCCCTGGGCGCCCATCACCGCGATCTGCGCGGTCGGCCAGGCCAGGTTGAGGTCGGCGCCCAGGTGCTTGGAGCCCATCACGTCGTACGCCCCGCCGAACGCCTTGCGGGTGATCACGGTGATCAGCGGGACGGTCGCCTCGGCGTACGCGTAGATCAGCTTGGCGCCGCGCCGGATGATGCCGTCCCACTCCTGGCCGGTGCCGGGCAGGAAGCCGGGCACGTCGACGAAGGTCAGCACCGGGATGTTGAAGCTGTCGCAGGTGCGCACGAAGCGCGCGGCCTTCTCGCTGGCGGCGATGTCCAGGCAGCCGGCCAGGTTCATCGGCTGGTTGCCGACGATGCCGACCGGGTGGCCCTCGACCCGGCCGAAGCCGGTGAGGATGTTGCCGGCGTACAGCGCCTGGGTCTCCAGGAACTCGCCGTCGTCGAGGATGTGCTCGATCACCTTGTGCATGTCGTACGGCTGGTTCGCCGAGTCCGGCACCAGGGTGTCGAGTTCGAGGTCCTCCTCGGTGACGGTGAGGTCCGCCTCCTCGGGGTGGGCCGGCGGGTCGCTCAGGTTGTTGGAGGGCAGGTACGAGAGCAGGTTCTTGACGTACTCGACCGCCTCCTTCTCGTCGGCGGCCAGGTGGTGCGCGACGCCGGACCTGGCGTTGTGGGTGCGGGCGCCGCCCAGCTCCTCCATGCCGACGTCCTCGCCGGTGACGGTCTTGATCACGTCGGGGCCGGTGATGAACATGTGCGAGGTCCCCTCCGCCATCACCACGAAGTCGGTGATCGCGGGGGAGTACACCGCGCCGCCCGCGCAGGGGCCCATGATCAGCGAGATCTGCGGGATCACGCCGGAGGCGTGCACGTTGCGGCGGAAGATCTCGCCGTACAGGCCGAGCGAGACCACGCCCTCCTGGATCCGCGCGCCGCCGGAGTCGTTGATACCGACGACCGGGCAGCCGGTCTTCAGCGCGAAGTCCATCACCTTGACGATCTTCTCGCCGAACACCTCGCCCAGCGAGCCGCCGAAGACGGTGAAGTCCTGCGCGAAGACCGCGATCTGACGGCCGTCCACGGTGCCGTAGCCGGTCACCACGCCGTCGCCGTACGGCCGGTTCCCGGCCTGGCCGAAGTTGGTCGAGCGGTGCCGGGCGAACTCGTCGAACTCGACGAAGGAGCCCTCGTCGAGCAGTTCGAGGACCCGCTCGCGGGCGGTCTGCTTGCCCTTGGCGTGCTGCTTCTCGACGGCCGCGGCGGAGCCGGAGTGCACCGCCTCGTCGAGCCTGCGCCGCAGGTCGGCGAGCTTGCCGGCGGTGGTGTGCGGGTCGTACGGGGCGTCGGTCATCCGGTCGCTCTCCCTGATCCTGGGCCGCGTCCTGTCGGTACTGGGTGAGGGCAGGGCGGCGCAACGAACTACCGCTCGGTAGCGTAGCCAGCGCGGAGCGTTTTCCGTTATGGCCAGCGACACAGTGTGTTAACGAGCGTTCTGCGGGACGATGGGGCGGCCTGCGCGCTCGCCCTGCGGGCCCTTGGGCGGTGGTGGCCCTAGGCTCGGTCCCATGACTGAGTCAGCGAGCGAGCCGGTCCGTCCCTCGTCCGGCGTGTCGTCCGACGGGACCGCCTCCTCCCGTCGCAGCGGGCTGCGCGGCTTCGGCCACGCGGGCCCCTCCCCCTGGACCGATCTGGACCGGCCGCCGCTGGACGCCGCCGCCCTGCGCAGCGACCTGCTGCTCCCCGGTGCCCTGTGGACGTCCCTCGACGTGGTGACCGAGACCGGCTCCACCAACACCGACCTGGCCGCGCGCGCCAAGGAGGGCGCCGGCGAGGGCGCGGTGCTGGTCGCGGAGGCGCAGAGCGCGGGGCGCGGGCGGCTGGAGCGCCGGTGGACGGCGCCGCCCCGCTCCGGGATCTTCCTCTCCGTGCTGCTGAGGCCCGCCGCCGTCCCGGTGGAGCGCTTCGGCTGGCTGCCGATCCTGGTCGGCGTGGCGGCGGCGAGCACGCTCGGGCGGGTCGCCGGGGTGGACGTCACCCTGAAGTGGCCCAACGACCTCCAGGTCTCCGTCGACGGTGCGGAGCGCAAGGTCGGCGGCATCCTCACCGAGCTCGCCGACGGCGCGGTGATCGCGGGCCTGGGCCTCAACGTCTCGTTGCGCGAGGACGAGCTGCCGGTGCCCGCCGCCGCCTCGCTCGCCCTGGCCGGTGCCGCCGTCACCGACCGCGGCACCCTGCTGCGGGCCCTGCTGCGCGAGTTCGCCGACCTGTACCGCGAGTGGACGGCGGCTGCGGGCGACCCGCACGCGAGCGGTCTGCTGCCCGCCTACACCGACCGCTGCGGCACGCTCGGGCGGGCCGTGAAGGTCCAGCTGCCCGGTGGCAGGGAGCTGGCGGGCGAGGCGGTGGCGATCGACGGCGACGGGCGGCTGGTGGTCCGCACGGCCGACGGTGCCAGGCAGCCGGTGGGCGCGGGCGACGTCGTGCACGTCCGGCCGGAGAGTGGCTGAGAGCCTGCGGCAACCAGGCCCTTTGCCGCTGCTTGCCCCGGGCGGATGCCTCGGATGACGCGATTTCGTGCGAACATTCCACCTGGCAGCGGTGTGAGGCGCGCCACTACCCCCTCCGGGGCGGGCGGTGCGCGCCACCGCCGGGGTGTCGAGTAGGCGGGACGAGAGCAAGTGCGGCAACCGCACGGGGACGGACCGGTGGCAGAAGGCGGCGGAACGGCGGAGAGTCCGGACGACCAGACGGTCGCGCTGGACCTGGAGCGGCTGATCCTGGACGCTCCGCGCCAGTACACCCCCTACCAGGCCGCCCGGGCCGCCGGTGTGCCGATGGAGCTGGCCAGCCGGTTCTGGCGGGCGATGGGCTTCCCGGACATCGGGCAGTCCCGGGCACTCACCGAGAGCGACGTGATCGCGCTGCGCCGCCTCGCCGGCCTGGTGGAGTCCGGGCTGCTCAGCGAGTCGATGGCGATCCAGGTGGCCCGATCCACCGGCCAGACCACCGCGCGGCTGGCCGGCTGGCAGATGGACACCTTCCTGGACAACCTCACGCAGTCCGTCGAGCCCGGCCTGACCCGCGCCGACGTCGCGTACCCGCTCGTGGAGCTGCTGCTGCCGGAGCTGGAACAGTTCCTGGTGTACGTCTGGCGCCGCCAGCTGGCCGCCGTCACCGGCCGGGTGGTGCAGGCCGCCGAGGACAACGAGATCACCAGCGGCCGGCTCGCCGTGGGCTTCGCGGACCTGGTGGGCTTCACCCGGCTCTCCCGCCGGCTGGAGGAGGAGGAGCTCGGCGAACTCGTCGAGACCTTCGAGAACACCTGCTCCGACCTGATCGCCGGCCTCGGCGGCCGGGTGATCAAGACCCTCGGTGACGAGATCCTGTACGTCTCGGAGGATCCGGTCACCGCCGCCGAGATCGCACTCGGCCTGGTCGAGACGCTCGCCAACGAGGACACCATGCCCGAACTGCGGGTCGGCCTCGCCTTCGGCACCGTCACCTCGCGGATGGGCGACGTGTTCGGCACCACCGTGAACCTGGCCAGCCGGCTCACCTCGATCGCGCCCAAGGACGCGGTGCTGATCGACGGTGAGTTCGCGGCGGCGCTGGAGCAGAACGGGAGCGTCGCCCCGGCCGAGCCGGACGGCCCGGAACTGGCCGAGGCGCTGGCCGCCGCGGCCGGGATGACCCTCGGCGGCGACGTCAACGCCGGGCACCGCTTCCGGCTGCAGCCGATGTGGCGCCGGCCGGTCCGCGGTCTCGGCCTGGTCGAGCCCTGGCTGCTCTCCCGGCGTGTCCGGGGAGAGTGAGCCCGGCGCCCGGCGCCGGGCGCCGGGCGGCGTCCCGGCGGCCGCCGGCGCGGACACGGCGCGACCGGCCGCGTCCGGCCCGACAAATAGGGCGTAGCCAGCGGAAACCGCCCTAGTCTTGGTGCAGAGCCAGTCGTACTCGGGAGCGGCCCGCGGGCCCTGTCGTGGTGCGGCCACCAGGACCGAGCCCAGGGACGAGGCGAGCCGGTGAGCAGTGAGGCGACCGCGACGGACCGCGGCTCGACCGCGGACGGCGGCCCGGCGGCCGACTGCGAGCCGTCCGCGCTGACCCCCGACCTGCGCCTGCAGTCGGTGGTCGAACTGGCCCAGGACATGGCCGGCGCCCTCACCCCGCTCGAAGCCGTCCAGGCCGCGGCCGGCCGCGCCACCACCGCGCTGGCCGCCACCATGTCCGCCGTCTCGGTCTGGGACCGCGAGTCGGGACGGCTGCGGGTGCTGGTCAACCACGGTGACCTCGCGCCCGGCGAGGAGGAACTGCCCGAGGACGAGTCGTACCCGGTGGCGGACTTCCCCGAGATCGTCACCTACCTGGAGGAGCGCTGGACCACCGGGCGGCTCCCGCGGGCCTGGCTGCAGACCGCCGAGCCGGCCGACCCGCCCGCCGGCGCGTCCTCGGTGGGCCCCGCGGACCCGGGTGGCGGCGCGTTCCGCCAGCACCGCGCGGCCGGACTGCGCCGGCGCGGCCGGGAGTGCTGCCTGGTCGCCCCGATCGTGCTGCACGGGCAGGCCTGGGGCGAGCTATACCTCGCCCGGACGGCCGGTCTGCCGCTGTTCACCGACGCCGACGCCGACTACGCCACCCTGCTCGCCGCCCAGATCTCGGCCGGTCTGGCCCAGACCGAGCGCCTCGCCGACCTGCGCCGGCTGGCCTTCACCGACCCGCTCACCGGGCTGGCCAACCGGCGCGCCGTGGACGCCCGGCTGGAGGGCGCGCTGGAGTCCCACAACCGGGACAACACCGTGGTCACCCTGGTGGTCTGCGACGTCAACGGCCTGAAGCGGGTGAACGACCAGCTCGGCCACGAGGTCGGCGACCGGCTGCTGGAACGGTTCGCCCACCAGCTCTCGCTGGCCGCGGCCAAGCTTCCGGGCAGCCTCGCCGCCCGGCTCGGCGGGGACGAGTTCTGCCTGCTGGCCGAGGGGCAGAAGGCGGACGAGGTGGTGGCCGTCGCCGAGGAGCTCTGTGCCCGGGCGCTGGCGCTCGCCGAGGGCGAGGGAGTGGCCTGCGGCGTCGCCTCCACCGGCGACTCGATCGGTCCGGTGACCACCGCGGACCGGCTCTTCCGGCTCGCCGACGCCGCCCAGTACCGCGCCAAGGCGGCCCGCGCCGCCCACCCCGTGGTGGCCGGCCGCAGCCACGGCCCCGGCTTCGCGCCGGATCCGACCGTGCTGCTCGCCGACGCCGCCGACCCGCACCACCGCGCCGACGGGCGGCGCTCCTCCACCCGCGCCGGCGGGGACCGCCGCCGGATCCGCGGCGCCGCCCACAGCGCCGATCCCGGCCAGCTGCTCACCGCCGTGCTGGGCGCCCTCGACCAGCCGGGCGCCGTCCGGGCCCATCACCCCGCCGACACGCTGGGCCGGCTCGTCGCCGTCGCCGAGACCGCGGCGCGGCTGCTGGACGCGGTCGGCTGGTGGGTCTCCTACGTCCCTCCCGGCTCGCACCTGATGCGTACCGTGCGGCACGCCGTGTACCGGATGACCAGTGGCCCGAGCAGCTCGCGCGCCGAGACCCAGCGGGCCCAGATCGAGGCTCCCGACGCCATCTTCGACCTGCGCCACTACCCGCTGACCCGGCGGACGGTCCGCGGCGGCTCCTTCGCGCTGCGCGCGGGGTCGGCGGGCAACGATCCGGCCGAGGAGGCCGTGCTGGTGGTCAGCGGCTACCGGGGGATGGTCGCGGCCGGCGGGCAGAACGTGGCGGGCGGCTGGTTGGTCGAGCTGTTCGCCGACGACGCGACGCTGCCGCTCGGTCAGATCGCCTCGGCGATGCGGACCCTGGTGGCGGTCGCCCTCTCCGGGCCGGCTTCGCCGCCGCCGTCCTGAACGGGTGACGGGCGCCGCCCGGCGGGCGTCCAGGCGGAGCGTCCGGGCGGGCGGCCCGGCAGATGGGCCGGCGGGCAGTTTCCGGCGGGCCGGATCCGGGCCGGGTTCCGGGCATGCCCGAGGTGACGGTGGGGCAGGCGGTGGGTCGCGGTGACCGCCCTGTCCCGGGGTGGTTGCGGTCGTGGCACAGCCCGGCCCCAGGCCTGTCGGCCGTCGTCGGGGCATGGCACAGTAAGCGCGATCGGCAGCCAAGGGGGCCCCGCCGGAATCGGGAGTGAGTCGATGAGAGCACGTCTGGCGAGTCTGGTCCTGTCCGTTTCACTGGCCTTCGGCGGCGCGGCGGTCGCCGCCGCTCCGGCCCAGGCCGCCGCGCCGCGCGCCGCGGTCGCCGCCCAGGCCGCTCCGGCCCAGGCACCCGCCGCGGCGAACGCCGCCGGCGCCACCGCCGGGCACCAGGTGCAGGCGGCCAAGGCCGGTCAGCTGGCCAAGTCCAAGTCCAAGGCCAAGTCGAAGACCAAGAAGAAGTCGGGCTTCTTCGGCAAGCTGATCGGCGCGATCGTGGTGATCGGCCTGCTCGTCGTCCTGCTCGTGGTCGTCGTCGTGCTGCTCCGCCGGCGCAGCCGGGACTGACGCACCGCCGGGTGTCCGCGGCCCCCGTACCGCCCGTCAGATGCGGGCGGTACGGGGGCCGCCGCCCGGTCCGGGCTCCCCGGCCACCCGGTCGGCGCGGGTGTAGACGTTGGCGCTCTCCCCGCGCAGGAAGCCGACCAGGGTCAGGCCCAGTTCCTCGGCCAGGTCCGCGGCCAGTGAGGACGGCGCCGAGACGGCGGCCAGCAGCGGCAGGCCCGCCAGCGCCGCCTTCTGGGTGAGCTCGAACGACGCCCGGCCGCTGACCACCAGCAGGTGCCCGGTCAGCGGCAGCCGGCCCTCCCGCAGGGCCCAGCCGATCACCTTGTCGACCGCGTTGTGCCGGCCCACGTCCTCACGGGCGCAGAGCAGCCGGCCGGTGGCGTCGAACAGTCCGGCCGCGTGCAGGCCACCGGTCGCCTCGAAGGTCCGCTGGGCGGCGCGCAGCCGGTCCGGCAGGCCGTACAGCAGCTCCGGGGAGACCCGCAGCGGGTCCCGCGCGACCGGCCAGCGGACGTGTGTGCGGACGGCCTCCACGGTGTCCCTGCCGCACAGCCCGCAGGCACTGGTGGTGAGCAGGTTGCGGTGGGCGGAGAGCGGGAGGACGCCGCCGCCGCGCAGGGTCGCGTCCACCACGTTGTAGGTGTTGGCGCCGTCCCCGTCCGTGCCGGCGCAGTACCGCAGGGCGGCGAGCGCGTCGGTCGAGTGCACCAGTCCCTCGCCGACCAGGAACCCGGCCACCAGGTCGAAGTCGTCCCCGGGGGTGCGCATCGTCACGGTCAGCGCTTCGCCCCCGACCCTGATCTCCAGCGGCTCCTCCGCCGCCAGCGAGTCCGGCCGGGCCGACGACCGCGCTCCCCGCAGCCGTGTCACCCGTCGTCGTGCCGTCGCTCGCCCCATCGGTCCTCCGCCTTCCGTTCGCCGTGCCCCACCAGCCTGCGCCACCCGGTGGCCGGGCGGGTAGGCCGGGGTCCGCGAGCGGTTCACCCGAAGGGGTTCCGGCCACCGGTTGTCATATCTTCATTCACCTGATGTGATGGTGTATATGGATATGCACAGTGCTGTGGCCCACGACGCGCCGCTCGTCCAGGTCGGCAAGGCCGATGTCAGCGCCGAGGACGTACTCGCCGTCGCGCGCGGCAACGCCCGGGTCGAGATCGGCCCCGACGCGCTCGCCGAGATGGCGCAGGCCCGCGCCACCATCGAGGCCCTCGCGGCCGAACCGCGTCCCGTCTACGGCGTCTCCACGGGTTTCGGCGCCCTCGCCGTCCGCCACATCAGCCCGGAGCTGCGCGCCCAGCTGCAGTGCTCGCTCGTCCGCTCGCACGCAGCCGGCATGGGCCCGGCGGTGGAGCGCGAAGTGGTCCGCGCGCTGATGTTCCTGCGGATGAAGACCCTCGCCTCCGGCCGCACCGGGGTGCGCCCGCTGGTCGCGCAGACCATCGCCGCCCTGCTCAACGCCGGCATCACGCCGGTCGTGCGCGAGTTCGGCTCGCTCGGCTGCTCCGGTGACCTGGCGCCGCTCTCGCACTGCGCGCTGGCCCTGATGGGCGAAGGCGTCGCGTACGGCCCGGACGGCGCCGAGCGCCCGGCCGGCGAGCTGCTCGCCGAGGCCGGCATCACCCCCGTCGAGCTGCTGGAGAAGGAGGGCCTGGCCCTCATCAACGGCACCGACGGCATGCTCGGCATGCTGGTGATGGCGATCGCCGACCTCTCCCGGCTCTTCACCACCGCCGACGTCACCGCCGCCATGTCGCTGGAGGCCCTGCTCGGCACGGACCGGGTGCTCGCCCCCGAGTTGCACGGTCCCATCCGCCCGCACCCGGGCCAGGCGGCCAGCGCCGCCAACATGCTCGCCGTGCTCAAGGGCTCCGGGCTCACCGGCCACCACCAGGACGACGCCCCCCGCGTCCAGGACGCCTACTCCGTCCGCTGCGCCCCGCAGGTGGCCGGCGCCGGGCGCGACACCCTCGCGCACGCCCAGCTGGTCGCCTCCCGCGAGCTCGCGGCCTCGGTCGACAACCCCGTGGTGCTGGCCGACGGGCGGGTCGAGTCCAACGGCAACTTCCACGGCGCACCGGTCGCGTACGTGCTGGACTTCCTCGCCATCGCCGCGGCCGACCTCGGCTCGATCTCCGAGCGGCGCACCGACCGGCTGCTCGACAAGTCCCGTTCGCACGGACTGCCGGCGTTCCTGGCCGACGACCCGGGCGTCGACTCCGGTCTGATGATCGCCCAGTACACCCAGGCCGCGCTGGTCAGCGAGAACAAGCGGCTCGCGGTACCGGCCTCGGTCGACTCGATCCCCTCCTCCGCGATGCAGGAGGACCACGTCTCGATGGGCTGGTCCGCGGCCCGCAAGCTGCGCCAGGCCGTCGAGAACCTCGGCCGGATCCTCGCCGTCGAGCTGACGGCCGCCGCCCGCGCGCTGGAGATCCGTCAGCAGGCGGACGGCAGCGGCCCGCTGGCCCCGGCCACCGCCGCCGCGCTGGCCGCCGCCCGCGCGGCCGGCGTCGAGGGCGCCGGACGGGACCGCGTCCTCTCGCCCGACCTGGAGGCCGCCGCCGAACTGGTCGCCTCCGGCGAGCTGCTGCGCGCCGTCGAGCGCGTCACCGGCCCGCTGGCCTGACCCGCGCCGGAAGCCCGGGGTGAGCGGTGGTCAGAACCACTCGCTCCGGGCGGCGCGGGCGGCCTGCCGCTCACGGCGCAGACCGCCGAGCGCTGCCGAGGCGTTCACCCCGACGATCCCGGCCCAGCACACGATGAGGCCGGTGACCCCGGCACTCTCGGAGGCGATGGCGGTGAGCGGGATGCCCATCACCAGCGAGACGATGCTCAGGGTGAGCCGACTGCCCCGGCCGCGGGACTGCTCCCGGTCCGCGGCGGGGCCGGCCGGCCGGTCGGCGAGCCGGTGTCCGGCCCGCGCGTCCAGCCGGGCGTCGATCCGGGCGAGGAACGAGTCGATGATCTCGTTCTCGTACTCCGCGCCCAGTTCCTTGCGGGTCTGTACGGCGGCGTCGAGGTCGCGGCGCAGTTCGTCCTGGCGAGATTCCATGAGGCCCATGGTGGTCGGCGGGCGGGGTCGCGGTCCATGGCCACGGGCCGCTCTCGGGGGCGGATCAGGGAGAAATCAGGGTCACCCCGACGGTTCAGGCGTCCCGGCCGTCGAGACGTCTTTGCCCACGGGGCGAGACTGCTGCACAGTCGTCCGAACAGCCCGCATCCGGAGGAAGAGCCGATGACCGACACCGACGAGACCGGCACCGTCGGCCCCTCCGCCCGGCTGCTCCGGCTCTTCGAGGGCCACCGGCTCACCCCGACTCAGCGCCGGATCGCCCACTCGCTGGTCCGGCACGCCACCGAGGCCCCCTTCCTCTCCAGTGTCGAGGTCGCCGAACTGGCCGGTGTCAGCCAGCCCTCGGTCACCCGCTTCGCGGTCGCGCTCGGCTACGACGGCTACCCCGCCCTGCGCAAGCAGCTGCGCGAGCTGGGCGCCGGTGAGCCCACCGCGCCCGAGTCACCGGACGACGCCGTCCGCAACGAGCACCAGCAGGCCGTCCTGGCCGAGATCGCGCACCTGCGCCACCTCGCCGAGCTGCTCGCCGACCCCGCGCCGGTCCTGCGCGCGGCCCGGGTCCTGGCCGCCTCCCGGCCGCTGCCGGTCCTCGGGCTGCGCGCCGCCTCCGCCCAGGCGCACGGCTTCGCGTACTTCGCGGCCAAGGTGCATCCGGACGTCCGGCTGATCGACGAGGGCGGGTCGATGCTCGCCGACCGCCTCGAACAGGCCGCCACCGCCGGTGCCACCGCCGTGCTCTGCTTCGCGCTTCCCCGCTACCCCCGTGAACTGATGGACGCTCTGACCGCGGCCAGGGACTGCGGGCTGACCGTCATCACCGTCGCCGACAGCGCCTTCGCCCCGGTGGCCAAGCTCTCCGACCTGCTGCTCCCGGCGGCCGTCGGCACCGGGCTGGTCTTCGACACCGCGTGCGCCCCGATGATGCTGGGCCGGGTGCTGCTGCAGGCGATGTGCGACGAACTGCCGGGCGCGGAGGCCCGGTTGGAGGGGATCGAGCAGTCGGCGGCGGCCCGCGGACTCTTCCTGGAGTGAGCCTCGGGCCGCGGGGTCGTCACCGGGCCCGCTCGGGGCCGGCCGGGCCGTGATGGGCACAGTTCGGTGTAGACCCGCCCCGGAGAGCCCCCGCCGGGAGTGATTCCGCCCGAATTCGGGCATCCCCTCCCCAGGCCCCCTTGACGGGCCGGACGGGGGTGCACGACATGCGTGTGATCCACGAGATGAAACTGGTCGGCCGGCTCGCCACGGGCACCGACGAGTGGACCTGCCCCACCTGCGGCCGCCGGGTCACCCTGCGCCGGCTGCCCGAACCCGAACTCGTCGTCCTCGATCCGGGCGACGAGAGCGCCGTCCACGTCGGGGTGATCGAACCCGACGCCGCCTCGACCGCGGCCGCCGAGCGCTACGGCCTCGGCCCGGTCCAGGAGATCCCCCGCGCTGCCCGGCCGGCTGCCGCCGCCCCGGTCGCGCCGGGCGGTCCGCACGCGGACGACCGCCGCTGGCTGGCCGAGATCGGCATCGACTGGGACGGCGACGCGGCGGCCTGACGGCCGTTCTCCCTCGGCCCGGGCCCGGGGCTGCGCTGGGCCAAAGCCCGAGCCCGGGGTTCCCCGGTGCGAAACAGCGGGCCCCGGGGGCACACTGGAGCGTGCGGATATCCACCTGACCCACGGTCTGTGACAGGTGAGCTAGATGAGGCACTACTGGCATGACGGGCACCACACGGCGTGGACGTGGATCGTGCCCGGGATCATCACGCTGCTGGTCGGCCTGGTGCTGGTCGGCGTCCTGGTACTGCTGTGGCGGGCGCTCGCCGGCCGCGGCACCCCTGCGGCCGGCGCCCCGCCCCACTGGCAGGGCGACGGCGCCGGCCCGCCCGCCGCCGTCCCGCCCGCCGCCGCGCCTCCCACCCCCGAACAGGTGCTCGCCCACCGGCTGGCCTCCGGCGAGATCGACGTCGACGAGTACCGGCACAGGCTGGCGGCCCTGCACGGCGGGGCCCCGCCCCCGATGCCGCCGCGGCCCCCGGAGTGACCCGCGTGACGGGCCCGGCCGGAAGCGGCGGGCGGCAGACCTGGCCGGAGACCGACTGATTGGATATATTCAGACCACAGAAGTCTGAATGAATACATCCGCAGAGAGGTCGCCAGCATGGTGCAGCAGCAGACGAGTGGTCCGCGCGAGGTGCGTGCCGCACGCGGGACGGGCCTGACCACCCAGGGCTGGCAGCAGGAGGCCGCGCTGCGGATGCTCATGAACAACCTCGACCCCGAGGTGGCCGAGCACCCGTCCAAGCTGGTCGTCTACGGCGGCACCGGCAAGGCGGCCCGTGACTGGCGCTCGTTCGACGCCATGGTCCGCACCCTGCGGACGCTCAAGCAGGACGAGACCATGCTGGTCCAGTCCGGCCGCCCGGTCGGCGTGATGCAGACCCACGAGTGGGCGCCGCGCGTGCTGATCGCCAACTCCAACCTGGTCGGCGACTGGGCCAACTGGGAGGAGTTCCGCCGACTGGAGAGCCTCGGGCTCACCATGTACGGGCAGATGACCGCCGGGTCCTGGATCTACATCGGCACCCAGGGCATCCTGCAGGGCACCTACGAGACCTTCGCCGCCGTCGCCGACAAGAAGTTCGACGGGACGCTGGCGGGCACCGTCACCCTCACCGCCGGTCTCGGCGGCATGGGCGGCGCCCAGCCGCTGGCCGTCACGATGAACGGCGGCGTGGCGATCTGCGTGGACTGCGACCCGTCCCGCATCGCGCGCCGGATCGAGCACCGCTACCTGGACGTCGAGGCGACCGGCCTCGCCCACGCGCTGGAGCTCGCCACCGAGGCCCGCGACCGGAAGCAGCCGCTCTCCATCGGCCTGCTCGGCAACGCCGCGGACGTCTTCCCGCAGCTGCTCGCGATGGACGCGCCGATCGACATCGTCACCGACCAGACCAGTGCCCACGACCCGCTGAGCTACCTCCCGACCGGCGTGGCCTTCGAGGACATGGCCGACTACGCGGCCGCCGAGCCGGCCGAGTTCACCCGGCGCTCGCGCGAGTCGATGGCCCGGCACGTCGAGGCAATGGTCGGCTTCATGGACGCCGGCGCCGAGGTCTTCGACTACGGCAACTCGATCCGCGGCGAGGCCCGGCTGGCGGGCTACGACCGGGCCTTCGCCTTCCCCGGGTTCGTCCCCGCGTACATCCGGCCGCTGTTCTGCGAGGGCAAGGGCCCATTCCGCTGGGCGGCGCTCTCCGGCGACCCGCAGGACATCGCCAAGACCGACAAGGCCGTCCTCGACCTCTTCCCCGAGAACGAGTCGCTGCACCGCTGGATCAAGCTGGCGCAGGAGAAGGTGCACTTCCAGGGCCTGCCGGCGCGGATCTGCTGGCTCGGCCAGGGCGAGCGCGACAAGGCCGGCGAGCGCTTCAACGACATGGTGGCGGCCGGCGAACTCGCCGCGCCGATCGTGATCGGCCGCGACCACCTGGACTGCGGCTCGGTCGCCTCCCCCTACCGCGAGACCGAGGCCATGCTCGACGGCTCGGACGCGATCGCGGACTGGCCGCTGCTCAACGCCATGGTCAACGTCGCCTCCGGCGCCTCCTGGGTCTCCATCCACCACGGCGGCGGCGTCGGCATCGGCCGCTCCATCCACGCGGGCCAGGTCACGGTGGCCGACGGCACGGAACTGGCCGGCGAGAAGATCCGCCGGGTGCTCACCAACGACCCCGGCATGGGCGTCATCCGGCACGTCGACGCCGGGTACGACCGCGCGGAGGAGATCGCCGCCGAGCGCGGCGTCCGCATCCCCATGCACGAGCACGGCCCGACGGACGAGCTGTGATCGAGGCCGCCGACTCCTACCGCCGGATGTGGGCGGAGCTGCTCCCGGTGGGCCGCTCCGCCGCCTCCGGCGGGTACCGCAGGCACGCCTGGAACTCCGCCGACGCCGAGTGCCGGGCCTGGTTCCGCGAGCAGGCCGAGAGCCGGGGCCTGGCGTACGAGGCGGACCGCAACGGCAACCAGTGGGCCTGGCTCGGGGATCCTCGCGCCGGCGGCGCGATCGTCACCGGCTCCCACCTGGACTCCGTCCCGGACGGCGGCGCCTTCGACGGCCCGCTCGGGGTGGTGTCCTCCTTCGCCGCGCTCGACGAACTGCGCGCCCGCGGAGCCGAGTTCGACAGGCCGCTGGCCATCGTCAACTTCGGCGACGAGGAGGGCGCCCGCTTCGGCGTCGCCTGTGTGGGCTCCCGGCTCACCGCGGGCGTGCTCTCCCGGGAGCAGGCGTACGAGCTGCGCGACGCCGACGGCGTCCGGCTGCCCGACGCGATGGAGCGGGCCGGCCACGACCCGGCCGCCATCGGCGGGGACGACGAGCGGCTCGGCCGGATCGCCGCCTTCGTCGAGCTGCACGTCGAGCAGGGCCGGTACCTGACCGAGGAGCAGCCGGTCGGCGTGGCCGGCGCGATCTGGCCGCACGGCCGCTGGCGCTTCGACTTCCACGGCGAGGCCAACCACGCCGGCACCACCCGGATCGAGGACCGCCGCGATCCGATGCTGACCTTCGCGAGCACCGTGCTGGCCGCCCGCGGCCGGGCCGGCGCGGACGCGCTGGCGACCTTCGGCAAGGTGGCGGTCGAGCCGAACGGCACCAACGCCATCGCCTCGCTCGTCCGGGGCTGGCTGGACTCCCGGGCGGCCGACGAGGCCACCCTGGAGCGGGTGGTGGCGCAGATCGGGGCGGCGGCCGCCGAGTACGGCGGGCGCGACGGCGTCCGGGTCGAGCTGACCCGGGAGTCGTTCACCCCGGTCGTCGACTTCGACGTCCCCCTGCGCGACCGTCTCGCCACGACGCTCGGCGGGGTGCCGGTGCTGCCGACCGGTGCGGGACACGACGCCGGAATCCTCGCTTCGGCCGTCCCGACCGCCATGCTGTTCGTACGCAACCCCAGCGGCGTCTCGCACTCCCCGGCCGAGTACGCGCAGGAGGCCGACTGCCTCACCGGGGTCGCCGCGCTCGCAGACGTACTGGAGGACCTGGCGTGTCGGTAACCTACTGGGCGCGGTACGCCTGGCTCCCGCACGTCAACGGCCCGGTGGTCGAGAGCGACGTGCTGATCAGCACCGTCGACGACGGCCGGATCGCGAAGGTCACCCCGGACAGCGGCCCCTGCCCGGCGGGTGCCGTCCGGCTGGAGGGGCTGCTGCTCCCCGGCCAGGCGAACGCGCACTCGCACGCCTTCCACCGCGCGCTGCGCGGCACCGTCCAGGTCGGCTCCGGCACCTTCTGGACCTGGCGCGACACCATGTACCGGGTCGCCGGGGCACTCGACCCGGACAGCTACCTGGCGCTGGCCACCGCCGTCTACGCCGAGATGGCGCTCGCCGGGATCACCGCGGTCGGGGAGTTCCACTACCTCCACCACGCACCCGGCGGCGCCCGCTACACCGATCCCAACGCGATGGGCGAGGCGCTCATCGAGGCCGCCGCCCTGGCGGGCATCCGGATCACCCTGCTCGACACCTGCTACCTCTCGGCGGGCTTCGGCACCGAGCCGACCAGGCCCCAGCTGCGCTTCAGCGACGGCGACGCGGACGCCTGGGCGGCCCGTGCGGCGGAGCTCAAGCCGCGCCCGCACGCCCGGACGGGCGCCGCCGTCCACTCGGTGCGCGCCGTCCCGGCCGACCAGCTCGGCACGGTCGCGCAGTGGTCGGCGGCGCACGGCGCCCCGCTGCACGTCCACCTCTCCGAGCAGACCGCCGAGAACGAGGCCTGCCTCGCCGCCCACGGCGTCACCCCCACCCGGCTGCTCGCCGACCACGGTGTGCTCGGCCCGCGCACCTCCGCCGTGCACGCCACCCACCTCACCGAGGAGGACGTCGAGCTCCTGGCCGGCTCCTCCACCACCATCTGCATGTGCCCGACCACCGAACGGGATCTCGCCGACGGCATCGGGCCCGCCCGCCGACTGGCGTCGGCCGGCTGCCCGGTCTCGCTCGGCAGCGACAGCCACGCGGTGATCGACCCGTTCGAGGAGGCCCGGGCGCTCGAACTGAACGAGCGGCTGCGCACCCGGACGCGGGGCCACTGGACGGCCGCCGCGCTGCTCCGGGCGGGTTCCGAGGACGGCCACGCCTCGCTGGGGTGGCCGGAGGCGGGGCGGATCGAGGCCGGCGCGCTCGCCGACTTCACCGTCGTCGCCCTCGACTCGGTGCGCACGGCCGGCCCGCCGGCCCGCCTCGGCGCCGAGACGGCCGTCTTCGCCGCCTCCGCGGCCGACGTGCGCCACGTGGTGGTCGGCGGCCGGCAGATCGTCCGCGACGGCGTGCACCTGCTGGTGCCCGACGTCCCGGCGGCGCTGCGCGACTCGATCGCGGCGCTCAGCTCCTGAGACCGACCGGTCCGCGCGCCCGGGCGCACCCACGCGCGCCCGGGCCACCACCTCGAAAGGGCTCCCGTTGAGCACCCTGATCACCGACATCGGCAGCCTGGTCACCAACGACACGGCCCACGGCCTGGGCCCGCTCGGCCTGCTCACCGACGCGGCGGTGGTCATCGACGCCGGCGTCGTCGCCTGGGTCGGCCGGGCCGCCGACGCCCCGGCGGCCGACGAGCGGTTCGGGGCGGGGGGCCGGGCCCTGCTGCCCGGCTTCGTCGACTCGCACGCCCACCTGGTCTTCGCGGGCGACCGCACCGCCGAGTTCGACGCCCGGATGTCCGGGCAGGCGTACTCGGCCGGCGGCATCCGCACCACCGTCGCCGCGACCCGCGCCGCCACCGACGCCGAACTGGACGCCAACCTGGCCCGCTTCGTCCGCGAGGCGCTGCTCCAGGGCACCACCACCGTCGAGTGCAAGTCCGGCTACGGCCTCACCGTCGAGGACGAGGCCCGCGCCCTGCGGATCGCCGCCGCCCACACCGCCGAGACCACCTATCTGGGCGCCCATGTGGTCGCCCCCGAGTACGCCGACGACCCGGCGGGCTACGTGGACCTGGTGACCGGCGAGATGCTGGACGCCTGCGCCCCGTACGCCCGCTGGGTGGACGTCTTCTGCGAGCGGGGCGCCTTCGACGGCGACCAGGCCAGGGCCGTCCTGACGGCGGGTATCGAGCGCGGCCTCACCCCCCGGGTGCACGCCAACCAGCTCTCCTACGGCCCCGGGGTGCAGCTCGCCGTCGAGCTGGGCGCCGCCTCGGCCGACCACTGCACCCACCTCACCGACGCGGACGTCGCGGCGCTGGCGGGTTCGGCCACGGTGGCCACGCTGCTGCCCGGCGCGGAGTTCTCCACCCGCGCCCCCTACCCGGACGCGCGCCGTCTGATCGACGCGGGCGCCACCGTCGCGCTGTCCACCGACTGCAACCCCGGCTCCAGCTTCACCAGCTCGATGGCCTTCTGCATCGCGGTCGCCGTCCGCGAGATGGGCATGACCCCCGACGAGGCCGTGCACGCCGCCACCACGGGCGGCGCCCACGCGCTGCGCCGCTCCGACGTCGGCCTGGTCGCCCCCGGCGCCCGGGCCGACCTGCTGCTGCTGGACGCGCCGTCGCACGTCCACCTGGCCTACCGGCCGGGAGTGCCGCTCACCGCCGCGGTCTGGCGGGCCGGGGTGCGGGAGCTCTGAGGCACGCGCGGGGGGCCGGTACGGAGTGATCCGTACCGGCCCCCCGGGGTTTCAGCGCGCGGGCGGCGTCAGTGCACGTCGCCCATCAGCCGTACGACGTTCCTGCGGTACATCGTCAGCGCGACACCCGCGACGATCGCGAGCACACCCTGCACGGCGAAGTACCAGGTGGAGCCGGTCGCGTCGCCGACCAGCAACTGCATGACGGCGGCCACGCAGTCGCCCGCGGTGACCGCGAGGAACCACAGGCCCATCATCTGGCTGCCGTACTTGGCCGGGGCCAGCTTGGTGGTCACCGAGAGCCCGACCGGGGAGAGCGTCAGCTCGCCGACGGTCTGCACCAGGTAGACCAGCGCCAGCCAGAGCGGGGAGACCTTGACGCCGCCGGTCGCCGCGGCCATCGCCAGCATCATGACCAGGAACGACGCGCCGATCATCAGCAGGCCGATCGCGAACTTCATCGTGGTGCTGGGGTTCTTCCCGCGGCGTGCGAGCCAGACCCAGAGCCAGGCGAAGACCGGGGCCAGCGCCATGATGTAGAGCGGGTTCAGCGACTGGAACCAGCTGGACGGGAAGTCGAAGCCGAACAGCGTGGAGGCGGTCGAGTCGGTGGCGAAGATGTTGAGCGTGGAGCCGGACTGGTCGTAGATCATCCAGAACACGGCGGCGGCCACGAAGAACCAGACGTAGCCGCGCATCTTGGCCCGGTCGGTCTCGTCGAGGTCCTTGTCCCGCCTGATCCGGGCGAAGTAGATCACCGGGACGGCGATGCCCGCGATCGACAGCGGCCAGATCACCCAGTTCACCGTCATGTGGCCGGTCAGTGCGACGACGCCGAAGAAGACCACGGCCAGGCCCGACCAGAGCGCGGCCTTGCGGAGCACGGCGGACTTCTCGGCGGGGGTGATCGGCGAGGCCACCACGTCGCTGCGGGCGCTCAGGTGGCGGGTGCCCATCAGGTACTGCACCAGGCCGAGCGCCATGCCGACCCCGGCCAGGGCGAAGCCCAGGTGCCAGCTGACGTTCTGGCCGACCGTGCCGATGACCAGCGGGGCGACGAAGGCACCGAGGTTGATGCCCATGTAGAAGATGGTGAAGCCGCCGTCCCGGCGCGGGTCGTTCGGCCCGTCGTACAGGTGGCCGACCATCGTCGAGATGTTGGCCTTCAGCAGACCGGAGCCGACCGCGATGAAGGCCAGGCCGGCGAAGAACGCCGCCGAGGACGGGACGGCCAGCAGGAAGTGGCCGACCATGATCACGGACCCGCCGACGGCGACCGTCCTGCGGGCACCCCAGAAGCGGTCGGCGAGCCAGCCGCCCGGCAGGGCGAGCAGGTACAGCATCGCGTTGTAGACGCTGTAGATCGCGGCGCCGACGGCGGCGGTGTACCCGAGCCCGCCCTCGGAGGTGCCGGCGACCAGGTAGAGCACCAGCAGGGCACGCATCCCGTAGAAGCTGAAGCGTTCCCACATCTCGGTCATGAAGAGCGTGGCAAGACCGCGGGGGTGCCCGAGGAAGGTCTTGCCGCCGGGGGAGGTCGGCTGCTGTACGCCGGCTTCCAGAGTCGATGACGCCATGAGTAAGGGTTCCTTGCTGCGTGGGGCCCGTCCGGCGAGGGTGGGTGGCCGAGCGGGGACCAAACCACAGTACGTGGCCGGTTTTAGCCACATCAGCTGACAAAAGACGTCAAAATGGTATGGGTCAGGTAAAGTCGCCGAAGCGCGCGCCTAGCCTATCCATGGTAAGGCCGGATGAAATCCTTTGAAGTAAAGATCAAAGTGCAAAATCTTCGATGAAGCGATGGATCGGTTAGGGCCGCTCGAATCGCCCGCCACCCCGGGAAGTGATCACTCTCTGTGAACTACCTCACAGGGTCAACGGCGGCATCCCGGCGGACTACGATCGCCCCATGACCTGTGTGCTTCTCGCCGAGGACGATCCGGCGATCTCCGAACCGCTCGCCCGGGCCCTGCGCCGCGAGGGCTACGAGGTGCTCGTCCGCGAGGACGGCCCGACCGCGCTCGCCGCCGGGCTCACCGAGGAGGTCGACCTCGTCGTCCTCGACCTCGGACTGCCGGAGATGGACGGCCTGGAGGTCTGCCGCCGGCTGCGCGCCGACGGCAAGAGCTGCCCCGTCCTGGTGCTCACCGCGCGCGCCGACGAGGTGGACACCGTGGTCGGCCTGGACGCCGGCGCCGACGACTACGTCACCAAGCCCTTCCGGCTGGCCGAGCTGCTCGCCCGGGTCCGGGCCCTGCTGCGACGTGGCAACGTCGACCAGCTGACCACCGGGGCGCACGGCGTGAAGATCGACATCGAGTCGCACCGCGCGTGGCTCGGCGAGGAGGAGCTCACCCTCTCCGCCAAGGAGTTCGAGCTCCTGCGGGTCCTGGTCCGGGACGCCGGCCGGGTGGTCACCCGCGAGGAGATCATGCGCCAGGTCTGGGACACCACCTGGTGGACCTCGACCAAGACCCTCGACATGCACATCTCCTGGCTCCGCAAGAAGCTGGGCGACGACGCGGCCAACCCCCGCTACATCGCCACCGTGCGCGGCGTCGGCTTCCGCTTCGAGAAGAACTAGCGGTACCGCTTCGGGAAGAACTGGCGGTACCGGTTCGGGAGGGGCCGGCGACACCGGCCCTGCTCCGGGCGGCGTGTACAAGAGGAACCAGCAGGCCCCGAGCCGCCGCGGCCCGGCCCGGACGGCGACCGCACCGCCGCCGGACACCCGTCGGCGGGCCAGGACCATCCCAGGAGCAACAGCGTGAAACGCCGCATGATCAACTCGCTGCTGGGCGTGGTCCTGGTCGTCGTGGTGGTGTTCTGCGTACCGCTCGCGCTGGTCGAGAAGCGCACCATCGTCAACTCCGCCCAGGACCGGGTGGAGGCCACGGCGGTACGGGTGCTGGCCCTGGTCGAGGACCGGCTCGCGGCCGGGGAGCCGGTCACCGGCGACAAGTTCGCCAACCAGGTCACCGACAGCAGCTACGTCGAGGTCGACATCCCCGGCCAGGCGGTCGTCTCCACCGGCAGCCGGCCGGCCGGCGACCACATCCTCAAGGCCGTCGAGAAGGGCGCCAGCGGGGAGACGGTGATCGTCGAGCAGTCGCGCACGGACGTCGACCACGAGATCGCCAACATGCTGCTGCTGCTCGGCGTCGTGGCCCTGCTCGCCGTCCAGGCGGCGGTCGCCCTCGCCGTCTGGCAGGCCAGGCGCCTGGCCCGTCCCCTCACCGACCTCGCCGAGACCGCCGAGCGGCTCGGCTCCGGAGACCCCCGCCCCCGCGACCGCCGCTACGGCGTCCCGGAACTGGACCGGGTCGCCGAGGTCCTCGACCTCAGCGCCGAACGGATCGCGCGGATGCTCACCGCCGAGCGCAGGCTCGCCGCCGACGCCTCCCACCAGCTGCGCACCCCGCTCACCGCGCTCTCCATGCGACTGGAGGAGATCACCGCCGTCGCCGAGGACCCGGAGACCGTCAAGGAGGAGGCGGCCATCGCCCTCCAGCAGGTCGAGCGGCTCACCGACGTCGTGCAGCGGCTGCTGACCAACCAGCGCGACCCTCGCAGCCCCACCGCCGTCGCCTTCGACCTGGACGATGTGATCAAGCAGCAGGTCGAGGAGTGGGGACCTTCGCTGCGCGGCACCCGCCGGGTGCTCCAGGTCGAGGGCCTGCGCGAGGTGGCGGCGGTCGGCACCCCCGGCACCGTCGCCCAGGTGCTCGCCACGCTGATCGAGAACTCGCTGATGCACGGCGCCGGCCTGATCACCCTGCGGGTCCGGCCCTCCGGCACCTCGATCGTGGTCGAGGTGCAGGACGAGGGCGCGGGCGTCCCGTTGGAGCTCGGCAACCGGGTCTTCGAACGCGCGGTCAGCGGCCGCAACTCGACCGGCATCGGGCTCGCCGTCGCCCGCGACCTCGCGGAGGCCGACGGGGGCCGGCTCGAACTGCTCTCACTGCGGCCGCCGGTGTTCGCGCTCTTCCTGGGGCGCAGCCACCGGGAGGACTAGGGGGCCGTCCGACTCCTCCCGCCGGGCGCCGGGGACCATCCCTGGGCGGGTGTCCCGGTCGACGAGGAGGCCGACCGGGGGACGCGTGCGGCCGACAGGAGGACGCGGCGCCGTACGAGGTCGACGGCAAGCACGCGTACGGCGATGTCGCCGCCCTCGCGGAGGGTCCTTGCCGCGGCCGGTCCGGGAAGCTCGGAGAGCGGGACGAGCCCCGCGACGCAGTCGGCGAGGCCGACGAGGAGGCCGACCGGCACGATCTTCGTGATCCGTCCGGTGACCACCCGGCCGACGCGCTCGGCGAACGACGGCAGCAGGTCCTCGTGCGAGGCCCAGGCACTGAGAACGACCTCCACCTGGCGGTTGTGCTCGGAGTGCCCGAAGACCTCGCCGGTGACGCGCCGACCGAGCGGCGGCAGTTCCAGGCAGCGGGGCTTCAGGTTGACCCCGGCCAGGCCGAGGGCCTCGGGACGGCCGTCGACGGCGAGGAAGGCCCCGAAGGGCTGCCGGCCGATGACCTCGCCGGTGACGGCGGCGCCGACGGGGAGGGCGCGGACCGTGTCGGCCCAGGCCGTCGCGGTGTCGGCCGCCCGGTACGCCACGTTCTCCGGAGGCCAGGAGTACTCGCCCGTCCGCCGGTGCCGGCGCCCGGTGCCGGCACCCGGTACGGCGTCGGCACCGGGCGCCGCGATGGCGGCCGGGCCGACCGGGCCCGTGGCGTGTGCCGGGTCGACCGGGCCTACTTGGCGAACTGGACGCCTTCGGTGGTCAGCAGCCGCTCGGCCTGGGCGATCACGGCCGGGCCGTCCTCGGCCGCCGGGGCCTCGGCCGCCGGGGCCTCGGCGGCAGCGGTCTCGGCGGCAGGCTCGGCGAGTTCGGGGATCGCCTTGAACACCCAGGTCCGGTACGAGAAGAAGCGGAACAGGGTGCCGAGACCGGTGCCGAACGCCTTGGACACGTTGTAGGCCAGCGAGCCGGTGAGCCCGAGGGTGTAGGTCGAGAACCAGACCGTGCCGTTCTCGATCAGCATGCCGACGCCGCTGAAGATCAGGAACAGCGTGATCTCGCGCCGTCGCGAGGCCGCGTCGCTGTCGCGGTAGACCCAGTAGCGGTACCCGAGGTAGTTGGCGGCGATGGCCACCGCGGTCCCTATCACCGAGCACCGGACGGGAGCCCAGCCGGTCAGGTGCAGAACGGCGTTGGAGACGCCGAAGTTGACGAAGATGCCGACGAGGCCGACGACGCCGAACTTGACCACCTCGCCGGAGACTCCGCGAAGCCGCTGGGTGAGGGAGGGACGGGATGGGGCGGTCGTCGTCATACCCGGCTGTCTCCTGTGCCTGCGGACGAGAGGTGCCTGCGCGGGCGCGCAGCTCCCCGTGAGCCCGCCACACGCACATGATCCGATCAGCGCGCTCCGGGACCCGGCCATCCAGGCTACTCGCTCCCGGTTAAAGGCTCGGCAACGAGGTGCCCGCCGACCGCCCCGGGGCCGCCGTGAGGGCCGCCGCCGAGCCCCGGGGCCGGGCCGTCCGTCGCCCCCCACCGGCCCGGATATCCTGGCAGGGTGACTTTTCCGGGCAAGGCGAATTTTCCAGTGGTGGGCGTGGTCGGCGGCGGTCAGCTGGCTCGCATGATGCACCAGGCGGGGATCCCGCTCGGCGTCAGGTTCAAGCTCCTCGCCGACACTCCGCAGGACTCCGCCGCGCAGGTGGTCTCCGACGTCGTCCTCGGCGACTACCGCGACCTCGACACCCTGCGCCGTTTCGCGGCCGACTGCGACGTGATCACCTTCGATCACGAGCACGTCCCGACCGAGCACCTCCGGGCGCTGCAGGCCGACGGCATCGCGGTGCGGCCCGGACCGGACGCCCTGGTCAACGCCCAGGACAAGGGCGTCATGCGGGCGAAGCTGGACTCGATCGGCGTCCCCTGCCCGCGCCACCGGCTGGTCGCCGACCCGGCCGACGTCACCGCGTTCGCCCGGGAGGGCGACGGCTACCCGGTCGTCCTGAAGACGGTGCGCGGCGGCTACGACGGCAAGGGCGTCTGGGTGGTCGACGACGAGGAGCAGGCGCACGCGCCGTTCCTGGCCGGGGTGCCCGTACTGGCCGAGGAGAAGGTCGACTTCCTGCGCGAGCTCGCCGCCGCCGTGGTGCGCTCGCCCAGCGGCCAGGCCGTGGCGTACCCGGTGGTCGAGAGCGTCCAGGAGAACGGCGTCTGCGCCGAGGTCACCGCGCCCGCGCCCGGCCTCGCCCCGGAGCTGGCCGCCGAGGCCCAGGCGCTCGCCCTGCGGATCGCCGGCGACCTCGACATCACCGGCCACCTCGCGGTCGAGCTGTTCCAGACCCGCGACGGCCGGATCCTGGTCAACGAGCTGGCCATGCGCCCGCACAACTCCGGCCACTGGACCCAGGACGGCTCCGTCACCTCGCAGTTCGAGAACCACCTGCGGGCGGTGCTGGACCTCCCGCTCGGGGACCCGCGGCCGCGCGCCCGGTGGACCGTGATGGTCAACGTCCTCGGCGGCGACTACCCGGACATGTACCACGCCTTCCTGCACTGCATGGCCCGCGATCCCGGCCTGCGGATCCACATGTACGGCAAGGACGTGAAGCCCGGCCGCAAGGTCGGCCACGTCAACGTCTTCGGGGACGACCTCGACGACGTCCGCGAGCGCGCCCGCCACGCGGCCGCCTACCTGCGAGGGACCATCACCGAATGAGCACTTCCCCCATCGTCGGCATCGTCATGGGCTCGGACTCCGACTGGCCCGTGATGGAGGCCGCCGCGCAGGCGCTCGACGAGTTCGAGATCCCGTACGAGGTCGACGTCGTCTCCGCGCACCGGATGCCGCGCGAGATGGTCGCGTACGGCGAGAACGCCCATACCCGGGGCCTCAAGGCGATCATCGCGGGCGCCGGCGGCGCCGCCCACCTGCCGGGCATGCTCGCCTCCGTCACCCCCCTGCCGGTGATCGGCGTCCCGGTGCCGCTGCGCTACCTGGACGGCATGGACAGCCTGATGTCCATCGTGCAGATGCCGGCGGGCGTTCCGGTCGCCACCGTCTCGATCGCCGGCGCCCGCAACGCCGGGCTGCTCGCGGTCCGGATGCTCGCCGCGTTCGACCCCGAGCTGACCGAGCGGATGACCGACTTCCAGGCCGAGCTGAACGGCCAGGCCACCGAGAAGGGCAAGAAGCTGCGCGCCAAGGTCGCCGGCTCCGGCTCCTTCGGGTTCGGCAAGTAGGCACCCGGGGGCGCGCCGCGCGCCGGAGGCCGTACGTTTCGGCGCGTAACACGTTCGGCAAGTGCCGCTCCGCGGGACGGGTCGCCGGGATACAAGTGGTCGTATGACCTCCGAGTTGACCAGCGACCTGATCGATCGTGCGAAAGCCCTGCTGCGCGAGGCCCCGGTGGTGGACGGCCACAACGACCTCCCCTGGGCGATGCGACACCACGTCGGTTACGACCTCGACGCCATCGACCTGACGGCCGACCAGAGCGGCCGGCTGCACACCGACCTCGCCCGCCTGGCAGCGGGCGGGGTCGGCGCGCAGTTCTGGTCGGTCTTCGTCCGCTCCGACTGGGCCGGGGACCACGCGGTCAGCGCCACCCTGGAGCAGATGGACTTCGTCCGGGCCCTGATCGACCGTCACCCCGACCGGCTGCGGCTCGCCCTCACCGCGGACGACATGGAGACGGCCCGCGCCGAGGGCCGGATCGCCTCCCTGATGGGCGCCGAGGGCGGGCACAGCATCGACTGCTCGCTCGCCACCCTGCGGGCCCTGCACCGGCTCGGCGTGCGGTACATGACGCTCACCCACAATGACAGCCTGCCCTGGGCCGACGCCGCGACGGACGCGCCGAAGGCAGGCGGCCTCACCCGCTTCGGCGAGGAGGTCGTCCACGAGATGAACCGCCTCGGCATGCTGGTCGACCTCTCGCACGTCTCCGCCGACACCATGCGCGACGCCCTGCGGGTGACCGAGGCGCCGGTGCTCTTCTCGCACTCCTCCGCCCGCGCCGTCTGCGACCACCCCCGCAACATCCCGGACGACGTCCTGGCCCTGCTCCCCGGCAACGGCGGCGTCGCGATGGCCACCTTCGTCCCGCAGTTCGTGCTGCCCGCCGCCGCCGAGTGGAGCGCCGCCGCCGACGAGAACATGCGGGCGCACGGCTTCCACCCGTTCGAGAGCACCCCCGCCGCGACGGAGTGCCAGCACGCCTTCGCGGCCCTTCACCCGCGCCCGATCGCCACCACCGCGACCGTCGCCGACCACCTCGACCACATGCGGGAGGTCGCGGGCATCGACCACCTCGGCATCGGCGGCGACTTCGACGGGGTCGCCTTCCTCCCGGAGGGCCTGGACGACGTCTCCGGCTACCCCAACCTGATCGCCGAACTCCTGCGCCGGAACTGGTCGCAGGCCGACCTCGCCAAGCTCACCTGGCACAACGCCGTCCGTGTGCTGCGCGCCGCCGAGGACGTCGCCCGCGAACTCCAGCGGACCAGGGAGCCGTCCATCGCCACCATCGAGCAGCTGGACGGCGCCAAGGGCTGACACGGGTCCCGTACGCCTGCCCGAGGCGGCCCTCCCGCCGGCGGGAGGGCCGCCGGGCTCCGGCGTCAGAACCCGCCGGTGTCGAGGACCAGGCCGAAGGGCTCGGGCAGGCGTACGGGAGCGCCGAAGGGGTGCGGCCCCTCCACCCGGGTGTACCCGAGCTCTCCCGGCCGGGAGAACAGCGTGCAGGTGCGCTCCTGCCGGTCCACGAGCAGGTGGAGCTGGGCGCCGTACTGGGAGTACCTGCGGCGCTTCGCCGTACGGTCGGTGTCGCTGTTCGAGGGAGAGGTCACCTCGACCACCAGGACGGTCCGGTCCGGCAGCAGGGCGCCCTCGGTCTTCGCCAGCGCGGCCGGCACCACCGCGAGATCCGGGACGTGGAAGTTCTGTGTCCCGGGCAGGTCGAGATTGCCGGAGCCCGCCCGCAGGCCCAGTTCGCGCATCCGGGGGCCGATCTGTTCGCGGATCAGATCGGCGGCGTTCTCGTGTGCCCATGAGGTGGTGCGTGCGACATGGGGCCGGATGTGGAAATCATGCCCCGTGTCGCACCCGCCGCGAGGCCACCGGCGCGAGGGTCCCGCTACCCGGTGGGGGCCCGCGCCTCCGGCGGTGGCCCGACCGGGCGGACCCACACCGCGTGCACGCGATCCTCCATCCGGAACGAGAGGGCGAGTTCGCCGTCCTGCTCGATGTACCCGGCGACGTGCTCCGCCGCGTTGGGCCGGGTGAGGAAGTACTGGTACGCGTCGTACTGCTGCGCGCCCAGCGGCAGGGCGCGCAGCGAACTCCACAGCGCGGCCAGGGCGTCCGGGAGGCGGGTGAACGTCGCGGGGAGGGTGACGTCCTCGATCTCCACCGTGAACGCGCTCGGGTTGCCGATCGTCCGCCTGGTCACGCGGCGCCCCCGACGGCCCGGCGGCCACGACGCACCGGGTGCGCGCCGAGGTCGCCGACGCCCGGCCGGGGCCGCATGGCGCGGATCCGCCGGTCGAGTACGTGCGGGCGCCGTCGCCGAGCCCGCCGGTGACCGGCTCGGCGACGGGACGCGGGGCGCAGAGGGCACGCAGGCGGGCGGCGGCGCACTCCGACATCCGCACCGCGACCCAGGTCTTCTTGCCGCAGTTCAGCCGGATGCTGCCCCGCCGCAGGGCGAGCGCGTCGACCAGGAGCAGCCCCCGCCCGCCCTCGTCGTCCGCCCCGGGTTCCTGCGGCTGCGGCTCGGCCGGGTTGGCGTCCTCGACGGTGATGACCAGGGTGCCGTCCTCGGTCGCGATCAGCTCGACCGTGGTCGTGGCCGTCTTGCCGTAGCGGACCGCATTGGTCACCAGTTCGGAGACCAGCAGTTCGATGACCGAGCGGTCATCCGGATCCAAGGCGCCGATCCATGAGCCGAGTTGGGCCACCGTCAGTCTTCGGGCGACGGCGACGGACGACTCGGCGGCGGTGAGACGGAAGCGGTTCTGAGGCATGGCGGGATCCCTTCGGGCCAGTACTGCGGATGTGGTCGGCCCTTCGCGGAGCAGTCGAGGCTGCGGGCGGCTCGACGGGTGCTCGACTCCAGTCGGACGATCGCTCAAGTGCGCGGATCGCATGGCTGATGAGGCTAGGCATGTCGCGCTGGACGACATGAGCGTCACGCTGAGCGCCCGTCTCGTCGCTCTCAGGATGGAGCCTGATGCGATGTCAGTGCAACTCATGTCGAGGAAATATGAAAACTTTCATTCTGAATCTGAAGGTGCCTCGCCAGGGCTCACCATGCTGGTGGCGGAGCATCCGACGAGACGTGCACACTGGTCCGAACAGGCAGGAGGGGCGAGCGGATGGCAGCAGTACCGGCCGTGCGGTATCGACGCATCGCGGGTGAGCTCAGGAAGTTGCGAGAGCTCAAGGGCTTGTCGGCCGAGGAGGTCGTGGCCGGCGTCGGCGGCATCAACCTGGTGAAGCTGAGCAGATACGAGAACGCCCGGGTCCAGCTCAAGCCCGAGGTGGTACGCGCGCTTCTGGACTTCTACGGCTGCGACGAGGAGCTCAAGGAAGTCCTGGTCGAGATCCTCAAGGAGAAGCGGCGGCCCGGCTGGGTCGCGGGCTACGACCAGCTGAACCCGCTCTACACCGATCTGATCCGGCTCGAAGAGACGGCGATCAGCAACAAGTCGTACGAGGTGTCCTTCATCCCTGGGCTATTCCAGACCCGGGGCTACGCTCACGCCATCATCTCGATGGGCGTGATCAAGACGTCCAGCGTGGAGGAACGGGTTGAGGTCCGGCTCGCCCGTCAGTCGGTTCTGACCCGCGCGGAGAACCCGCTGAAGGTCTGGGCGGTCATCCACGAATCAGCGTTGAGCATGGGTGCGGGCGAGGGCGTGATGGCCGACCAACTCGACAAGTTGATTCACCTGAGCCGCTATCCGAACGTCAAGATTCAGATCATGCCGATGGTGGCACCACCGAACCCCGGGATGAGCGGGCCGTTTGCCCTGCTGGAGTTCCGGCAGCGGGATCTGGACCTGGTCCTGCTGAGCGGAATGCTCGGCGGCAACTGGGTCGAGGATCCGGACCATGTGGACGTCTACCGAGCAGCCTTCGACGAGATCATTGCAACCGCGCTGGATCTCGACCAGTCGCTCGGCCTCATCAAAGAGAAGAGAGAACAGCTCAAGTGAATCCGTCCTTCCCCGCCGCTTCCGCCCTCCCTGTGCAGTGGCGGAAGGCGAGCGCCAGTGACCCCAACGACAACTGTGTCGAGTGCGGCGCCCTGGGCGCCGGCACTGTCGTCCGCGACAGCAAGCACCCCGATGGCCCCGCGCACCGATATCCGGCCGCCGTCTTCGCGGACTTCGCGAGTGCTGTCGGCGCCGGTGCGTTGGTGCCCGTCGGCACCTGATCGGTCGAGGTCGGGATTCGCCCGGGCTCGCACGTGCGGGCTCCGGCGGCCCCTGCTGCTGTCCGCGGCTACTGCCGGTCAGGCCGATGGGCCTCGGGCCGATTTCGGTGGGGCGGCCGGGCACTGCTGTGCATCTGAGCCCCCAGTCCCTCGCCCCGGGAGTTCCGGCAGCGCTGTCCAGGTAAGTCGCTGCCCAGCCTTCAGTAACGAGAAGAGAGGCAAGATCAATGACCTACTACCGCAACGCTGACGCCACCGGGTTCGACTTCCGCGCCTCCACCTACAGCGGCGGCAACAGTGAGAATTGTGTGCAGTGTGCAGCGGGCGCCCCCGGTGAGACCGCAGTCCGCGACAGCAAGGACCCCGGCGGTCCTGCGCACCGCTACCCCGCCGCCCTCTTCGCGGACTTCGCGCGCGCGGTCGGCGCCGGTTCGCTCTCGGCTGTGGGCGGCTGACTCTGCAGGACGCGGCGGTGGTCCGGCACCCGTCCGGGTGCCGGACCACCGGCTGTGGGCTGCGCGCCGTCGGCGAACCGGCGCGGGAGGACCGCTCTGCGCGGGAAGGAGCCGACCGGCCTACGGCTGGTAGTCGAGGTCGAACTCGCCGTCCTGGGCGCCGAGTCGGAAGGCCTCCCACTCGCCCTCGGTGAAGACCAGCACCGGGCCGTCCGGGTCGGCGCCGTTGCGCATCGCGATGTACTCGCCGACGAAGGCGACCTGGGGGCCGTCCGTCTGGCCGGGTGCGCCCAGCCAGACGGCGTCGGTGACGTCGAGGACGGGCTTCGCCGAGGGCTTCGGGGTGTCGGTCACGAGCTTGCACTCCAGGGTCGTCGGTCGAGCAGCGGGATCTCGATCGCGGGGCAGCGGTTCATGACCATCGCCAACCCGGCGTCCGTGGTGCGACGGTAGGCGGCTTCGTCGACGACGTCCAGCTGGAACCAGACCGCCTTGGCGCCGACGGCCACCGCTTCGTCGGCCACCGCTCCGGCAAGCGAGGAGTTCACGAAGACGTCCACCACGTCGACCGGGAACGGGACGTCCGCGAGGGAGGCGTACCCCTGCTCGCCGAGCACGGTCTCCGCCTTGGGGTGCACGGGGACGATCCGCTTGCCGTACCGCTGGAGCACCCGGGCCACCCCGTACGCGGCCCGGGCGGTGTTGCTGGACAGGCCCACCACCGCCCACACGTCACCGGTGCCGGTCAGGATCTCGCGGACGTCCGCGTCGCTTCCGTACGTCGTCATGACTGCTGCAACCGGCGGGCGGCGGCCGCCATTCCGGCGCTCCGCCGTTCGGGTGCAGCCGCCCGACCGGCAGCGCGTCCGGCCCGGCCGCGGAGCGCCGGGTCGACTCCGCGCTTCCTCCCGTCGCCGGTCATCGCCGGCTGTGGCGGGGAGGACACTGCCTAGCTGGGCCGCCCCATCGCGCGGTACGTCCAGCCGGCCGCGCGCCAGGCCGCGCCGTCGAGCACGTTGCGGCCGTCCAGCAGGCGGCGCTCGGCGACGACGGTACCGAGCTCCGCCGGATCCAGCTCGCGGAACTCCTGCCACTCGGTGAGGTGCAGGACGACGTGGGCGCCCTGGGCGGCCTCCAACGGGCTGTCGGCGTACGCCAGGCTGGGGAACATCTTCCGGGCGTTGTCCATCGCCTTGGGGTCGTAGACGGTGACCTGGGCGCCCTGGAGCTGGATCTGCGCGGCGACGTTGAGCGCGGGGGAGTCGCGGATGTCGTCCGAGTTGGGCTTGAAGGCGGCGCCGAGGACGGCCACCTGGCGGCCGAGGAAGCCGCCGCCGCACTGCTCACGGGTCAGCTCGACCATCCGGGAGCGGCGCCGCATGTTGATCGAGTCGACCTCGCGCAGGAAGGTCAGCGCCTGGTCGGCGCCGAGCTCGCCGGCCCTGGCCATGAAGGCGCGGATGTCCTTGGGCAGGCAGCCGCCGCCGAAGCCGAGGCCGGCGTTGAGGAACTTGCCGCCGATCCGCTCGTCGTAGGAGAGGGCCTTGCTGAGCTGGGTGACGTCGGCGCCGGCGCTCTCGCAGACCTCGGCCATCGCGTTGATGAACGAGATCTTGGTGGCGAGGAAGGAGTTGGCGGCCGCCTTGACCAGTTCGGCGGTGGCGAAGTCGGTGACCACGAACGGCACGCCCTGGCCGATCGGCGTCGCGTACACCTCGCGCAGCAGCTGCTCGGCCCGCTCGGTGCGGGTGCCGACCACGATCCGGTCCGGGTGCAGGGTGTCGCCGACGGCGAAGCCCTCGCGCAGGAACTCCGGGTTCCAGGCCAGCTCGGCGCCCTCACCGGCGGGCGCCAGCGCGGCCAGCCGCTCGGCGAGGCGGCTCGCGCTGCCGACCGGGACGGTGGACTTGCCGACCACCAGGGTGGGCCGGGTCAGGTACGGCGCGATCGAGTCGAGGGCGGCGTCGACGTAGCTCATGTCCGCCGCGAACTCGCCCTTGCGCTGCGGGGTGTTGACGCAGATGAAGTGGACGTCGCCGAACTCGGCGGCCTCCTGCGGCGAGGTGGTGAAGCGCAGCCGCCCGCTGGAACCCTCGTGCCCGGCCACGTGCTTGAGCAGCAACTCGGAGAGTCCCGGCTCGTACATCGGGATCCGCCCCGCGGTCAGCGTGGCGATCTTCTCCGGGTCGATGTCCAGGCCGAGCACCTCGAAGCCGAACTCCGCCATGCAGGCGGCGTGCGTGGCGCCGAGGTAGCCGGTGCCGATCACTGAGATTCGGAGGGCCACGGGTTCCCCTTTGCGGAATGTCGGACGTGCCGGACCGGTCGGGCGCTGCCGGCTGCGGCGGGGCGCAAGCACCGATGCTATCCGGCCGTGGAAGCGCCCTGTCCCCTCGCGTCCGGACCGGCCGTTCCCACCTGTTCGGCGCCCTGTTCGGCGCCCTGCTCGGTGCCCTGTCCGGCGCCTTCCCCCGGGCGCGGGCGGGTGCTCGGGGCCCGGGTGCCCGCACAGGGGGTGCGGGCCCGTCCTGGCCGGTACCCCGCGGACGGCGCGCGGGCACCGGGGCGCGCCGGGGGCGTTCCGGGCCCGCTCCCGGCACTCTCCGTGTCGCGCATGTCACGTCGGGGCTGGGCAGGGCGCAACCCTAGACTTAGGATCTACTTAACGGTCATTAACCAGACGAGCGAGGCATCATGGCGAGCGGCGCAGGAGCGGACTTCGACCTCTTCCGGACCACCGAGGAGCACGAGATGCTCCGGGAGGCGGTGCGCTCGCTGGCCGAGGCGAAGATCGCGCCGTTCGCGGCGGACGTGGACGAGCAGGGCCGGTTCCCGGACGAGGCGTTGGAGGCGTTGCGGGGGAGTGACCTGCACGCGGTGCATGTGCCGGAGGAGTACGGCGGTGCGGGTGCGGACGCGCTGGCGACGGTCATCGTGATCGAGGAGGTCGCGCGGGTGTGCGCGTCGTCCTCGTTGATCCCGGCGGTCAACAAGCTCGGCTCGCTGCCGGTGCAGTTGTCCGGTTCGGAGGAGCTCAAGCGCAGGTACCTGGGTGCGCTGGCCCGTGGGGAGGGGATGTTCTCCTACTGCCTGTCCGAGCCGGACGCGGGTTCGGACGCCGCCGGGATGAAGACCCGTGCGGTGCGCGACGGTGACTTCTGGGTCCTCAACGGCGTCAAGCGGTGGATCACCAACGCCGGCGTCTCCGAGTTCTACACGGTGATGGCCGTCACCGATCCGCAGAAGCGCTCGCGCGGCATCTCGGCGTTCGTGGTGGAGAAGGGCGACGAGGGCGTGTCCTTCGGCGCGCCGGAGAAGAAGCTCGGCATCAAGGGCTCCCCGACCCGCGAGGTCTACTTCGACAACGTCCGCATTCCCGCCGACCGGATGATCGGCGAGGAGGGCACCGGCTTCGCCACCGCGATGAAGACCCTCGACCACACCCGGGTGACCATCGCCGCGCAGGCCCTGGGCATCGCCCAGGGCGCGCTGGACTACGCCGCCGGCTACGTCAAGGAGCGCAAGCAGTTCGGCAAGCCGATCGGCGAGTTCCAGGGCGTGCAGTTCATGCTCGCCGACATGGCGATGAAGCTGGAGGCGGCACGCCAGCTGACCTACGCCGCCGCCGCCCGCTCCCAGCGCAGCTCCGGCGGAGGCGGCGAGGAGTCCCTCACCTTCTTCGGCGCCGCCGCCAAGTGCTTCGCCTCCGACGCCGCGATGGAGATCACCACCGACGCCGTCCAGCTCCTCGGCGGCTACGGCTACACCCGCGACTACCCCCTGGAGCGGATGATGCGCGACGCCAAGATCACCCAGATCTACGAGGGCACCAACCAGATCCAGCGCATCGTCATGGCCCGCAACCTCCCCTAGACCCACCCGGCACCGGCACCGACACACCACGAAGCCCCCGACGCCCGAGCGGCGGATTCTTGGGGTCCTCGCAACACCTGATGACCTATGCGGTCGTCAGTAGATCACGCAGGCGCTCGGCTGGAGTTTTCCAGCCGAGCGTTTTGCGTGGCCGGCCGTTGAGTTGCTGGGCGACGTGTTCGAGGTCTTCGGGGCTGTGCACGGACAGGTCGGTGCTCTTGGGGAAGTACTGCCGTAGCAGGCCGTTGGTGTTCTCGTTCGATCCGCGCTGCCAGGGGGAGTGCGGATCGCAGAAGTAGACCGGTACTCCCGTGGCGACGGTGAACTGCTTGTGCGCTGCCATCTCGCAGCCCTGGTCCCAGGTCAGTGAGCCGCGTAGGTGCTCGGGCAGTGTCTGGATCAAGGGCACCAGCACGTCGCGGACCTCCGCGGCGGTGTGCCCGCCGGGCAGGTGCCCGAGCATGACGTAGCGGGTGGAGCGCTCGACCAGGGTCACGATCGCGCTCTCGCTGCGGGGGCCGACGATCAGATCGCCCTCCCAGTGGCCGGGCACCGCCCGGTCCTCGACCTCGGCAGGCCGCTCGGAGATCATCACCATCTCGTCGACGAACCGGCGGGTGCGCTGCTCGGGGCTGCGGTGCGGCTTGCGGCGGGTTCGGCCGGTGCGCAGTGCGAGTGCGACCTCGCGTCGCAGCCCGCCACGTGCCTGGACGTAGATCGCCTGGTAGATCGTCTCCGGACTCACCCGCATGCTCTCGTCGTCGGGGAACTCGATGACCAGAGCGTGACAGATCTGCTCGGGCGACCACCGCTCCCGCAGCTTGCCCGCGACGAACTCGCGCAGCGAACCCGCCCGGGCGAGCTTGGACTCCTTGGGGCGCGACCGGCTTCCCGCCCATGCCCGCTGGGCCCGGTGCGGCCGGTAGACGCCGTCGACCGCACGGGTGTCGATCTCGCGCTTGACGGTGGAGGCCGGCCGGCCCAGGGCCCGCCCGATCGCCCGCAGCGACCGGCCCTCCCGACGCATGTCGGCGATCAGCTCCCGCTCGCCCACCGTCAGGAACCGTGGGTGCAGTCCGGCCTCGACGACCTGCACGGCGGCGTCCTGCCGTCGCACCCCGGCCGCGCGAAGCCGGTCGTACTCCGCCCGCCCCGGGTGCCCGTCCCTTCCCGGCTTCCCACGGCCACGGACACCGGCCTTCCGCGCCCACCCGGCCGCCGTGTGACGGCTCACCCCGACTGCCCGGGCCGCACCCGTGACACTGCCGTTCTCCCGGTCCAGCGCCTCGAAGAACCTCGCCTTCAAGCCCTCAAAATCCACGATCCCCGCAACTCCCTGAATCCAGGGTGTTGCGGGGATCGCTAGAACCCGCCAGCAGGGCGGCGGGGGCTTCGTGGTGGGCGCTACTTCGTCTCGGGCACCGCGGTGTCGTTGCGGAAGGCGTCGAAGACCTGCTTGGCCTTGGCGGCGTCCCACTTCACGGCGGACTCGCCGGTCGAGGTGCGGAAGTCGGGGTTGCTGATCGGGACGGTGATGCTCCGGCCGCCGCCGCCGTTGACGTCCTTCATGGCGAGGAAGAGCGATCCGAGGTCGGTGAGACCCGCGTCGCTGTCCACGATCAGGGTGCCGAGGCCCGAGCTCACCAGCGGGTAGAAGGTGAACGGGTTGAGCACGGTGGCCGGCGAGGCGGCCTGCTTGGCGAGAGCGCCGAGGAACTTCTGCTGGTTGCGCATCCGGCCGAGGTCCTGGTCGGCCATCTGGTGGCGCTGGCGGACGAAGGCGAGCGCCTGGGTGCCGGTGAGGGTCTGGCAGCCGGCCTTCAGGTCGAGGCCGGAGTCCTTGTCCTGGACGGCCTGGTCGATGCACATGTCGACGCCGCCGACAGAGTCCACGATGCCCACGAAGCCGGCGAAGCCGATCTCCGCGTAGTGGTCGATGCGGATGCCGGTGTTGGTCTCCACGGTCTGCGCGAGCAGCTTGCCGCCGCCGTTGGCGAAGGCCGAGTTGATCTTCGAGGTGGTGGCCTTGACCTGCTTGCCGCCGTCGGTGGCGTGCGCCGGGATCGGCACCCAGGAGTCACGCGGGATGCTCATCAGCGTGTTCCCGTGGTCCCCGATGTGCAGCACCATCATCGAGTCGCTGCGCTTGCCGCCGGCGTGCCCGGTGTGGAGGTCCTCCTCCTGCGAGTCGCTGAGACCGTCGCGGCTGTCCGAGCCGACGATCAGCCAGTTGGTGCCCTTGCCGGCGGCCGGGCGCCCCGGGTAGTCGGCCAGCACGTTCTCGTGGTTGAGCTTGGAGTCGGCCCAGAACCAGGTGCCGACCGAGGTCAGCATCATGGCGATCAGCAGGGCGAAGACCGTCACCTTGATCTTGCGGCGGCGCGGCCAGCGGGACCGGGCGGCGGACGGCTGCGCGCCGCCCGGGCCTATCGGTCCGCCGGGCGTACCGGGGCGCTGCGGCGGCACCGACGCGGGCCGCGGCGGCTCGACGCCGCCGCTCTGCGCGGGCGACCGCCCCGCCCCGGCGGCCGGACCGTACGACGGCGGCGGTCCGTACCCGCCCGGTGCCTGCTCCCCCTGGGCCCCGGCCGGTCCGTACCCGCCGGACTGTCCCTGCCCGGCGGGCCTCGCGGCCCCCGGACCGCGCGGGTTCAGCGCGGCCGGCAGCGGCGGCTCGGCTCCCGCGCCGCCGCCCTGCCCGTACGCGCCCCCGCGCTCGCCGTACGCGCCACCGCCGCCGCCCGGGCGGCCCTCCTGCCACGTGTTCATGTGGGAGAGGATGCCCGATCCGGTGGCCGCAGACTCCCCCCGGGGCCCCGACCAGGGCCCTTGTAGCCGTTTTGATGCAGAGCCCGGATCGCCCCGCCGCATGTTCACCAGCTGGAACGAACCTTGACCGGCACAACGCTGCGTGTTTGCATGAGTCCCATGGAGCAGCGATGGACCCTCACGCGTCGGCGGCACGTCGACCTTCAGCGTGTGTCCTGTTCGCTGTGTCGTGGCTGACCGCTCGCCACCGTTCAACCCTCTAGCACCCCCCTCCTCCCCGCTGTCCGGGCGCCGTCGGCCATGAGCCGCCGACGGGCCGAGGCGCGGTTCCGCTCTCCGTTCGGCGCCCCCACGGCGCCGCCCTGCCCCGAGGTGAACTCCATGGCCGTCGTCCTGTCCGTCTCCGGTTCCCCGTCCCGTACCTCCCGCACCACCAAGCTGCTGCGGCACGTCGACGCGAGGCTGACCGCCCGCGGCCACGAGGTGATCCCCTTCGAGGTGCGCAGCCTGCCCGCCGAGGCGCTGCTCTCCGGGGACACCTCGCACCCCGCGATAGCCGCCGCGCTGGAGCTGTTCGCCCAGGCGGACGGCGTGGTGATCGGCACCCCCGTGTACAAGGCCGCCTACTCGGGGCTGCTGAAGACGCTGCTGGACGTGCTGCCGCAGTACGCGCTCACCGGCAAGGCCGTCCTGCCGCTGGCCACCGGCGGCTCCGCCGCGCACGTGCTCGCGGTGGACTACGCGCTGCGTCCGGTGCTCAGCTCGATGGGTGCGGGACACGTCACCCAGGGCTGGTTCGTGCTGGACCGCCACATCACCGTCGGGGACGACGGCGTCACCGTGATCGAGCGGGAGACCGACGTGCTGCTCACGCCGGTGGTGGACGGCTTCGCCACGGCGCTGGAGCGACGGGTGGAGCCGGCCCTGGCGCGCTGACGGGCGGTCACCGGTCGTTCGCCGACGCCGGCGGACCCTGATCCGGGCGGCGGGGTCCCCTAGGGGGAGGGGCCCCGCTCCCCGTACATCCACGGTTGGGCGGCTTCCTCCCGGCGGATGACGATCCGGTCTTCCGGCGCTCCTAACGTGGTCCTTATCCCCGCTCGTACAGCACGAGGGTGGGGCTACCCCCCGGTCCGATACACCCCCTGTCTCCATGTCGGAGACCTGGTGGTGACGGACAGACTCGGGGGCGACGGGCGGGCCCACATCTTGAGGAGAATCCAGTGACGACGGCAGCAGCGGCCGTGTACGACCCCCAGATCCCCGGCGGTGCCTCCGCCGTGGCGGCCAGCGCGCGGCAGGTGACCAAGGCCTACGGCGCCGGGGAGACCCGGGTCACCGCGCTGGACGCGGTCGACGTGGACATCCAGAGCGGCAGGTTCACCGCGATCATGGGCCCCTCGGGCTCCGGCAAGTCGACCCTGATGCACTGCCTGGCAGGGCTGGACACCGTCTCCGAGGGCCGGATCTGGATCGGTGACACCGAGATCACCGGTCTCAAGGACAAGCAGCTGACCAAGCTGCGCCGCGACAAGATCGGCTTCATCTTCCAGGCGTTCAACCTGCTCCCCACGCTCAACGCGCTGGAGAACATCACCCTGCCGATGGACATCGCCGGCCGCCGGCCCGACACCGCCTGGCTCGACCAGGTGGTGCAGACCGTCGGCCTGGCCGACCGGCTCAAGCACCGCCCGACCCAGCTCTCCGGCGGCCAGCAGCAGCGCGTGGCCGTGGCCCGTGCGCTGGCCGCCCGCCCCGAGATCATCTTCGGGGACGAGCCGACCGGGAACCTCGACTCCCGCTCCGGCTCCGAGGTGCTGACCTTCCTGCGCCGCTCGGTGGACGAGCTGGGCCAGACCATCGTGATGGTCACCCACGACCCGGTCGCCGCGAGCTACGCCGACCGCGTGCTGTTCCTCGCCGACGGCGTGATCGTCGACGAGATGCACGCCCCGACCGCCGACTCCGTCCTCGAACGCATGCGCCGTTTCGACGGCAAGCGCACCAGCTGAGCCGGGGGAAACGGACCGATGCTTCTCAAGACCTCACTACGGACCTTCTTCGCCCACAAGGGGCGCATGGTCCTCTCGCTGATCGCCGTCGTCCTGTCGGTTGCCTTCGTCTCCGGCACCCTGGTCTTCTCCAACACCGCCACCGGCACCTTCGACCGGCTGTTCGCCTCGACCGCCTCCGACATCTCCGTCCAGCAGGCGCCCGTCATGCTCAACGGCAAGGAACTGCGCGACCCCGGCAAGGTGCTGACCGTCCCGGTCGACACCGCCGCCAAGGTCGCCGCCCTGCCGGGCGTCAAGAGCGCGGTCGGCCAGGTGTTCACCAACGACGCCACCCTGGTGAACCCGGCCACCAACAAGGCCGTCGGCCCGACCAGCGGCGCTCCGACCATCACCGGCAACTGGGCCGAGACACCGCGCAACTCGGTGGAGATCACCTCGGGCCAGGCGCCCAGGGGCGACCGCGCGATCATGCTGGACGCCGACACCGCGAAGAAGGCCGGCCTCGGCCTCGGCAGCCCGCTGCGGGTCATCACCGCCGGCGGGAACCACGACTTCACCATCTCCGGGATCGTCACCTTCAAGACCACCAACCCCGGTGCGGCGCTGGCCTTCATGGACACCGAGACCGCCCAGAAGGACCTGATCGGCGCCACCGCCTACACCTCGGTCGAGGCGTACGGCGACGGCAGCCGCACCGACGAGCAGCTCAAGGCCGACGCCCTGGGCGCCTTCGGCTCCGGCTACCAGGTCAAGACCGCCCAGGAGCAGAAGGACGAGAACAACAAGGACGTCGGCTCCTTCCTGGACTTCATGAAGTACGCGATGCTCGGCTTCGCGCTGGTCTCGCTGCTGGTCGGCGGGTTCCTGATCATCAACACCTTCTCGATGCTGGTCGCCCAGCGCACCCGCGAGATCGGCCTGCTGCGCGCCATCGGCGGCAGCCGCCGGCAGGTGAACCAGTCGGTGCTGATCGAGGCGCTCTTCCTCGGCGTGCTCGGCTCGACGCTCGGCCTCGCCGCCGGGCTCGGCCTGGCCGAGGGCCTGATCCAGCTGATGAAGGCCGTCGGGATGAACCTCTCCGGCGCCGACCTGCGGATCGGTGCGAGCGTGCCGCTCGCCGCGTACGGCGTCGGCATCGTGATCACCGTGCTCGCCGCCTGGATCCCGGCCCGCCGGGCCGGCAGCATCGCGCCGATGGCCGCCCTGCGCGACCACGGCACCCCGAGCGAGGCCCGGGCCAACCGGATCCGCACCGCGCTGGGACTGCTGCTCTCCGGTGGCGGCGCGGCCCTGCTGGTGCTCGCCTCCGGCACGACGACCACCGGCACCGCGATGGAGCTGCTCGGCCTGGGCGTGCTGCTCACCCTGGTCGGCTTCGTCGTCCTCGGCCCGCTGCTGGCGACCACGGTGGTCCGGGTGCTCGGCGCGCTGCTGCCGGCCCTGTTCGGGCCCTCCGGGCGCCTTGCCCAGCGCAACGCGATGCGCAACCCGCGCCGCACCGGCGCCACCGCGGCCGCGCTGATGATCGGGCTGGCGCTGGTGATCGGGGCCTCGGTCTTCACCTCGTCCGCGGTGGCCTCCACCAACGCCCAGGTCGACAAGTCGGTCGGCGCCGACTACGTCGTCAACGGCGGCCGCGCCGGTCTCACCCCGGCCATGCTGGACGCGATCAAGGGCACCCCCGGACTGGCGCACGTCAGCGAGCAGAAGTCCCTGGCCGCCGTCTTCACCACCCCGGACGGGAAGATCACCGAGGCCGGGGTGCTCGCCGTCTCGCCGACCTTCGTGCAGGACTTCACGATCGAGGCGAAGGCCGGCCGGGCCGAGGCGATCAACCAGGGCACGCTCTCGGTCGGCGAGGACTTCGCCAAGGAGCACGGCCTCAAGCTCGGCGACCGGATCACGGTCGACTACGGGCAGGGCCGCACCCAGTCCCTGCCGGTCGGCCTGGTCACCGCCAAGGGCAACTCGCTCTTCGACGGCGCCTACTTCACCGGCCTCGACACCGTCGCCCAGGTCGTGCCCGCCGCCGACCTGCCCCGGGACGAGCAGGCGTACGGCAAGGCCGCGCCGGGGGCCGACGTCGCGAAGACGCTCGCCGCCCTGCAGGACTCCCTCAAGGAGTACCCGCAGCTGATCGTCCAGGACCGGGCCGGCTACAAGGAGATCGTCCAGGGGCAGATCAACCAGCTGCTCTACATGATCTACGGCCTGCTCGGGCTGGCGATCGTGGTCGCGGTGCTCGGTGTGGTCAACACCCTGGCGCTGTCGGTGGTCGAGCGCACCCGCGAGATCGGCCTGCTGCGGGCGATCGGCCTCTCCCGCCGCCAGCTGCGCCGGATGATCCGCCTGGAGTCGGTGGTGATCGCGGTCTTCGGAGCCGTGCTCGGCACCGTGCTCGGCCTGGCCTGGGGCGTCACCATGCAGAAGGTGCTGGCGGGCCACGGCCTGGCCACCCTCTCCGTGCCGACCGGCACCATCGTGGGCACGCTGCTCGCCTCGGCGCTGATCGGCCTGCTCGCCGCCCTCGTCCCGGCCTTCCGGGCGGGCCGGATGAACGTCCTGGCGGCCATCGCCACGGACTGACGGACCCGGAGCGGCAGGAACCGGGGGACGGGGGGAACCGGGGAACCGGGGGACGGCAGGAACCGGGGGAACGGGGGAACGGGGGAACGGAGGGGCCGGGTGCGCGCACCCGGCCCCTCCGGCGTTGCGCCAGCCGCCAGCCGCCAGCCGCCACCCGCCAGCCGTGCTCCCGCGGTGGCCGTCCGGTCCGAGGCCCGTTCCCGGGCCCGGTCAGGGGCAGCCGATCTCGTCGCCGTTGGCGGCGCTGACCGTGGCCGCGGCGGCCGGGACGGGGGCGGCCGCGGGGCTCCCTCCGGCGGTCGCCTGGTCGCCGTCCGGTGCGGGCGCGGTCGCCGCGCTGCGGGGAGCGGCGGCGGGAGTACCGGGCGGCCGCGCGGTGAGCGGGCGGCCGGCCCGGACGGCGTCGAACAGGGCCTTGGCTCCGGCCTGGTCCCACAGCACGGTCGAACCCCAGCCGTTCACCGGGTGGTCCAGCACCGCCAGCGGCACCGTCGCGAAGTCGGCGCTCGCGGCGGACAGCGCCTTCAGTCGGGTCGCCAGGGTCAGCATGTCGTCGGTGCCGAGGCCCTTGTCGGCCTTCACCGAGCCCAGCACGCTGTCGGTCAGCCGCGCCAGCTTGGCGGGGTTCAGCAGGGTGCCCGTACTGGTGGCCCGGTGCAGCAGCTCGGCGACGAACTTCTGCTGCCGGTGCATCCGCCCGAGGTCCGAACTGCCGTCCACGTGCCGGGCCCGGACGTACTTCAGCGCACCGGCGCCGTCCAGGGTGCTGGTGCCGGCCGGCAGGTCCAGGCCGGAGTAGTCGTCCTTGAGCGGCTTGGCCGTGCAGACCTGGACACCGCCCAGCGCGTCCACCGCGCTGACGAATCCGGTGAAGTCGAGCTGGAGGTAGTGGTCGATCCGCACCCCGGTGTTCTGTTCGACGGTCTGCACGGTCAGCGGGGCCCCGCCCATGCCGTAGGCGGCGTTGATCTTCCCCTTGCCGGCCGGCACCTGCCTGCGGGTCGCCGGGTCCTGGTGCGCCGGGATGTCGACGTAGGAGTCGCGCGGAATGCTGACCACGCTGGCCCGGCCGCCGTCCCCGGCCAGCTGGACGATCATCATCGTGTCCGTGCAGTGGCAGGGTTCGCCGCCCGCGTGCAGGACGTTCTTCAGGGTGTTCTCGGGAATGCCCTCCCGGTCGTCGGTGCCGACCACCAGGAAGGTGGTCGCCCCGTCGTCGGCCGGGCGGGCCCGGTCGCCGCTGAAGACGTCCACCCGGTCTATCGAGGAGCCGACGCGGTTCAGCGCCACCCAGCCGCCGCCCGAGGTGGCCAGGACGGCGAACGCGGCCCCGCCGGCCAGCCGGCGGGCCCAGCGCCGGCGGGGCCGGGCAGCAGGGGAGAAGGAGGACGGGGGCATCTCTCGGATGGTAGGGGTGCGTCCGGTCGGGTGGGGCGGGGCACGCCGGGCCGCAGCGGACCGGGCACCGTGAGTGGCGGAACGTTCATCCGGTGGAGGGTTGGGGTAGGTGCCGGGACCGGGACGAGACGCCGGGCCACCTGCACCGGTACGGTTGGCCTCGATGAACACCAAGGCTGCTGAGGAGCTGCCGGCGGTCTCCGTGATCATGCCGGTGCTCAACGAGGAACGACACCTGCGCACCGCGGTCCGGCACATCCTGGAGCAGGAGTACGCCGGGCCGATCGAGGTCGTGATCGCCCTCGGTCCGTCCAACGACCGGACCGACCAGATCGCCGCCGAGATCGTCGCGGAGGACCCGAGGGTCCGTACGGTGCGCAACCCCACCGGGCGCACCCCCGCGGGGCTGAACGCGGCCATCCAGGGCTCGAATCACCCGATAGTGGTACGGGTGGACGGCCACGGCCTGCTCACCCCCGGGTACATCGGCACCGCGGTCAGACTGCTCGGCGAGATGGAGGCGGCCAACGTCGGCGGCATCATGCACGCCGAGGGCGAGACCGAGTGGGAGAAGGCGGTCGCCGCCGCCATGACGTCCAAGCTCGGTGTGGGCAACGCGGCGTTCCACACCGGCGGCCTGGCGGGCCCGGCGGACACCGTGTACCTCGGCGTCTTCCGCCGTGAGGTGCTGGAGCGGCTCGGCGGCTACAACGAGGAGTTCGTCCGCGCCCAGGACTGGGAGCTGAACTACCGGATCCGTCAGGACGGCGGCCTGATCTGGTTCACCCCCCAGCTGCGGGTCACCTACCGTCCGCGCCCGAGCGTGCGCGCGCTGGCGAAGCAGTACAAGGACTACGGCCGCTGGCGCCGGGTCGTCACCCGCTACCACCGCGGCTCGGTCAACCTGCGCTACCTGGCCCCGCCCGCCGCCTTCCTCGCGGTCGTCGGCGGCCTGCTGCTCAGTGCGCTGCACCCGGCCTTCCTGCTGCTGCCCGCCGGCTACCTGCTCGGTATCGTCGGCGGCGCGGTGACGGAGGGCCGCGGGCTCTCCCTGCGGGCGCGGCTGCAGCTCCCGGTGGCCTTCGCCGCCATGCACCTCAGCTGGGGGTTCGGCTTCCTGACCTCCCCGCGCTCGCTGGCCCGCAAGGTCATCGAGAGCCGGGCGCCGAAGCCGGTCGACGGCTCGGCGCACAACCCGGTGAACGTGACGGCCGAGACCGGCTGAGACCGGCGCCCTCGCGCGGCCGGCACCGCAGGGCCGGACCCCGCGGTGCCCGCCTGCGGTGACTACTTGACGAAGGCGCCGAACTTGGCGCCGCCCGAGCAGGTGGACTCGTCACCGGTGTGGATCGAGGTGTCGGTGGGGACGGCCGTCGGCAGCGGGGCCGGCGCGGACGATCCCGCGGCCCGGTAGTCCGCCCCGAGGGTGACCAGCACCCCCCGGCCGCCGCCGCCCGCCGTGACGGCGGAGTCCGGCAGGCCCAGCGCCCTGGCGACGGCCTGGGCGGCGCCCTTGCGGTCCGCCTGGCCGTACTGCACGGTGCTGACGGCGACCGGCTTGGCGGTGTCGTGCCCGACGGTGGCCTGGTAGGTGAGGGCGGTGAGGGTCTGCTGGGCCGCGGTGGCGAGCCCGGGGGTGCTGACGCCCTTGACCACGCTGACGCTCACCGTGGCGGGATCGACCGGCGGGGCGGCGGAGGCGGTGGCCGGGTCGGCTGCCGGGCTCCCGGACGCCTCGGTGCCGGCGGCCGGGGCCGGCGTCTGGTCCGGACCGCCGGTGAGCGACTTGTCGGCGAGGATCAGCGCGAACAGCTGGTCGGCGGCGGGCTGGACGAAGGCGTCCTTGGCCCTCAGATCGGGGTTCGGGTCGGTCGTGGTGTACGTGACGGCGGGCTGGGTGAAAGCCACGTCCGCGGGCTTGATGTTCTTCAGCTCGTTGGCCAGTCCGACCAGCTTGATCGGCCCGGCTATCGCGTCGTCCACGGTGATCGACCGGGTGGCCGCCTCGACCACCGGGAACGCCTTGGTGGGGTCGATCAGGGTGCCCTTGTCGGTCAGTTTGCGCAGCAGCGCGCTGAGGAAGTCGCGCTGCATCGAGAACCGGCCGACGGCCGTGCCGTCCTGGACGGCGTGGCGGGTGCGGACGAACTCCAGGCCCTGTTCGCCGGTCAGGTGGTTCGGTCCGGCCGGCAGGTCGAGGTGGGAGTCCGAGTCCTTGATGGCGCGGCAGAGGTTGACGTCCACTCCGCCGACCGCGTCGGTGAGGTCCTTGACGCCCTGGAAGTTGACCACCGCGAAGTGGTCGATCTTCAGTTTGGTGACGGACTGCACGGTGTCCTGCACGCAGCCGGGGCCGCCGCGTCCCAGGGCCTCGTTCAGCGGCCGGTGCCGGGCGGCCTTGGCGATCTTCCCGGTGACCGGGTCCTTGCACTCGGGCAGGTCGATCAGGGTGTCCCGGGGCAGGTCGAGGGCGACGGCCGAGTGCCGGTCGGGGTAGACGTGCAGCACGATGTTGACGTCGTTGTTGCCCTCCCCGAGGTTGTCCCGGTCGCCGTAGCCGCCGCCCAGGCCCTTCCGGCTGTCGGTGCCGATGATCAGGATGTTCATCGCGGTCCGGCCGTGCTCGTCGGCCGCGCCGGCCGGCGGGGGCGCGTTGCCGGCGCCGAGCGGGGCGTGCTGGATGTTGGCGTCCAGGTGCCTGATGTACAGGTACGCGCCGGTGCACCCGGCGACCAGGGTCAGCCCGGCGGTCAGGGCCACCGGCCGGACCCAGCGGCGGCGCCCGGTCCTGGCCCTGGTGGGTTTGCGGCGGTGGCCGGTCCGGGCCTCCGAGGTCACTGCCATGGCCGATCCGCCGCCTCTCGTGTCAGCGACCCCTGACGGGCCGTCCGGCAGGGAAACCTACCGGACATCACGAGAAACCTTCATATGTGTTACATAATCAGAACAATGCGGGGCCGCTGTGGTTCGGTCGCTCCCGCGCCCGGCCGGGGCCGGGCGCGGATCACCCCAGCCGCAGAGTCACCCGCTCGGAGTCGATCCGCTTCTCCCACTGATCGGCCGTCAGCGAGCCGGAGTTGCGGCAGAGTACGATCGAGGCGCCGGCCGCCAGCGGAGCCAGCAGTCCGGCCTCCAGACCGGACCAGTCCTCGTATCCGAGGGTGGAGAGCACCCGGTCGCCGGGGCCGATGCCGAGCCGGGCCGCGCCCTCGCGGGCCAGCTGGACGGTCTGCTCGCCGGTGAGCTTCAGCGGCAGGCCGTCGATGGTGGTCTCCAGCGCGGGCGCGTCCGGCGGGACGGGGGAGTACGGCGCGAACCGGTCGCCCTGGCCGGGCACCTCGGCGGCGTAGTCCAGGAAGCCGTCCGGGCGCTGCGGGAAGCGGCCGCCGAGCGGACGCAGCGCGAGCGCGACCCGCTCGCCGGTGCAGGCCTGCGCGGCCTCCAGCCCGTCCGGGCCGCTGACCACCAGGTCGGCGTCGGCCGGATCCCCGGCGGGGGCGGCCGCCACGCCGACCGACCAGCAGGCCAGCAGCCAGACGGCGCTCTGCCAGTGGGCGGGCAACAGGAGGGCGGCGCGGTCGTCCGGGCCGGCGTTCAGCTCGTCCTGGAGCAGGTTGGCGGTCTTGGCGACCCAGTTGTCGAAGGTCCGGGCGGAGAGTTCGACTCTCTCGCCGGTCGCGTCGTCGTAGAAGGTGACCAGCGGGAGTGAGGGATCCGCAGCGGGAGTGCCACCTCGCAGATATGCGTGCAGCAGCTCGACAGGGGTGCGGGCATCGGCAGCGAAAGGCGCATTCATGGTGCGCCCCAGCCTACGGCCTCTGGGGTCGCCACCGGGAGGGGTGACGCCCCCTCGGCGGCCGGGCCCGGCGTCAGGAACGGGCGGGCACCGGGGCCCGGGCGATGTGATCTTCGGCACCCCGGCGGCGCGGGGCCCCGAACGGCGCCACTCGGGCCGGCGGTCAGGCCGGCGGCCCCGGCGTGCGGCGGACCAGCGCGCGCAACTCCGCGGTCAGCGCGGCGGCGCGGTCGGGGCGGCCGTGGTACTGCGCCGGGGTGTTCTGCATCAGGGCGATCCGCCAGCCGGCGCCGCGGTTGACGGCGATCACGGTGTGCAGGGCGTTGAGCGCCGGATCGAGGTCGTCCGCCTCCGGCGGCACCAGCCCGGCGACCGCGTCCAGCAGTGCGGCGCCGGTCGCCAGCGGTCGGACCCGGCGGACCCGCGCCACGTACTCGGGGGTGTCGTGCTCGGTGACGATCCGGCCGACCTCGGCGGCGATCACGGAGCGGCCGGCGTACCGGCTCCCGTCGAATCCGATCACCTCCCCGTCCTGGGCGAACGGTCCGGCGAAGGCCGCGCCGTCGCGCATGTTCCAGCCCTCCAGGGCCCGGTGGTAGAGGGCGCGGACGGCGCCCTCGTCGGCCGAGGAGAGGCCCGGCAGCCGCGTATCGTTCATATGTCCCATGGTCCGCTCCCGCGGCGCCGGCGGCACCACGACAGCGGCACCACGACAGCGGCGGAGGAGGCGGACGGCGGTGACGGGCGAAGCGGTACGGCGCTGGCGGCCGGGCTATCCGCTCGACCTCGGCCGCACCCTGCTGCCACTGCGCCGGGGCCCGGGCGACCCGGCCCACCGGAGCACCGGCGACGGCGCCGTCTGGCGGGCCTCGCGCACCCCGGCGGGCATCGGCACACTGCGGATGCTGAGCCGCCCGGCCGAGGGCGCGGTCGAGGCGCGGGCCTGGGGGCCGGGCGCCGACTGGCTGCTGGAGCGCCTGCCCGCCCTGCTCGGGGCCGAGGACGACCCGGCCGCGCTGGTCCTGGCGCCCGGGCCGCTGCGGGAGGCGCAGCGCCGGCTCGCGGGCGCCCGGCTGGGCCGCACCGGACTGGTGCTGGAGTCGCTCGTCCCCGCGATCCTGGAGCAGAAGGTCACCACCGACGAGGCCTACCGCGCCTGGCGGACCCTGCTGCGCGACTTCGGCACCCCCGCCCCCGGCCCCGCCGAGGGCATGCGGGTGGCGCTCTCGGCCCGGGAGTGGGCGATGCTTCCCAGCTGGGAGTGGCATCGCGCGGGCGTCGACCCCAAGCGCTCCGCCACCGTCGTGCGGGCGGCCAGGCTGGCACCCCGCCTGGAGGAGGTCTCGGGGCTCGCCCACGCGCAGGCCTTCGCCCGGCTCACCTCGGTGCCCGGCATCGGCCACTGGACGGCCGCCGAGACGCTGCAGCGCAGCAACGGCGACCCGGACGCGGTCTCGGTCGGCGACTACCACCTGCCGAATCTCGTCGGCTGGGCGCTGGCCGGTCGGCCGCGCAGCGACGACGCCCAGATGCTCGCCCTGCTGGAGCCCTACCGCCCCCAGCGCCACCGGGTCTGCCGCCTGCTGCTCGCCTCGGCCGGCCACGCCCCGCGCTACGGCCCCAGGCTGGCCCCGAACGACCACCGGGGGCGGTGAACGGCGGCCGGTGCGCTCCGGCCCGCCCGACCGCACCGGCGGCGCCGGCGCCTAGCGCACCGCGATGAAGGCGTCCGCCGACCGCTCCGGCCGCTCACGCGGGGGCTCCGCGGGGCGTCCGACGGCCACCGCGCCCATCGGGTCCCAGCCCGCCGGCAGCTCCAGGACCTCCCGGACGGTGTCGCGGCAGAACATGGTGGACGAGACCCAGGCCGAGCCGTAGCCCTCGCCGGTCAGCGTGACCAGCAGGTTCTCCACGGCGGCGCCGATCGCCACGGTGAACATCTCCCGCTCGGCGCCGGCCCGGCGCCCGTCGGGGTAGGCGTGCGAGCCGTCCATCACCAGGCAGGGGACGACCAGGTACGGGGCGTCCCGCAGCACGTTGCCCCGGGCGGTGCGGCGGGCGATCTTCGCCGGGTCCCACCCGTCGAGCTCGGCGAGATCGCGCTGCCAGGCGGCGAGCATCGCGTCCAGCAGCCGGGTGCGGACCTCCGGGGTCTCCAGCAGGACGAAGCGCCAGGGGGTGGTGTGGTGCGGGGCGGGCGCGGTCACGGCGGCGGCCACCGCCCGGCGGACGGCGGCCGGGTCCACGGGTTCGGCGGTGAAGGCGCGGATCGTCCGGCGCAGGGTGACGGCCCGGCGCAGCGCCTCGGAGGTGCCGAGGCGGAACATGTCGTCGGCGGCGGCCCGGATCAGCGGCCGGCTGCCGTCGCCGTCCTCGGCGGTGACCAGGTGGGGCAGGCCCCGGACGACCGCGACCGGGATGCCGCTCGCCTTGCCCTTGACCAGGTCGCCGGCGGCGGCGAGTTCGTCGGCGGTGGCGGTGACGGTCAGGGCCAGTTCGTTGCCGTGGGTGTCGGTACGCCCTCGGTGGTCCTCCAGGACGGGCAGGCCGGCGGCGCCGATCGCGACGTCGGTCAGGCCGTTGCGCCAGGGCCGGCCGAAGGTGTCGGTGACCACGACGGCGAGCCGGCGGCCGGTCAGTTGCTGGAGCCGGGCGCGCAGGGCGCGGGCGGAGGCGTCCGGGTCCTCGGGCAGCAGCAGGACGGTGCCGGGCGCGGTGTTGGAGGCGTCCACCCCCGCGGCCGCCATCACCAGACCGTTGCGGTTCTCGACGATTCGGGCGGGTCCCCGCCGGGCGACCACCCGGACGGTCTCGGCGTCGATGGCGGCGGCGCGGTCGGCGGCCCGCAGCAGCCGGCCCTCGGCCTTGCTGACGATCTTGGAGGTGACGAGCAGGATGTCGCCGTCCTCGAAGGAGCCGGCCTTCGCGATCAGCTCGCCCAGATCCGCCCCCGCCTCGATCTCGGGCAGGCCGTGGACGGGCAGGACGTGCAGGCTCACCGGCGTACCAGCTCGGCCAGCGCCAGTGCCTCACGGGCCATCGCCGCGGTCGCCGCGGTGTCCGTCATCAGCAGCGGGATCGCCCGGCAGGCGATGCCGGCCGCCTCGACCGCTCCGACCAGGGCCTCGTCCGCGGTGTCCACCAGCCAGCCGTCCAGCAGGTCGGCGCCGTAGTGCAGCGCCACCGCGTCGGCGGCGGCCTCGACGCCGACCGCCGCGAGCACCTTGTCCGCCATCCCCCGGACCGGAGCGCCGCCGATGATCGGCGAGAGGCCGACCACCGGGGCGGGCGACGCGGCGACGGCCCCGCGGATGCCGGGCACGGCCAGGATGGTGCCGATGCTGACGACCGGGTTGGAGGGCGGGAGGAGGATCACGTCGGCGGTCGCGATCGCCTCCAGCACGCCGGGCGCCGGCTTCGCGGTGTCGGCGCCCACCGGGATGATCGCCTCGGCGTCGACGGCGGCGTGCAGCCGGACCCAGTACTCCTGGAAGTGCACCACGCGGGGGCCCTGCTCGTCGGTGATCCGGACGTGCGTCTCCACCCGGTCGTCACTCATCGGCAGCAGCCGCACACCCGGCTGCCAGCGATCGCAGAGCGCCTCGGTGACGGCGCTGAGCGGGTAGCCGGCGGCGAGCATCTGGGTGCGGACGATGTGGGTGGCGAAGTCCCGGTCGCCGAGCCCGAACCACTCGGGCCCGACGCCGTACGCCTTCATCTCGTCCTTGACCGACCAGGTCTCGTCGGCCCGGCCCCAGCCCTGTTCCTCGTGGATGCCACCGCCGAGGGTGTACATCACGGTGTCGAGGTCCGGACAGACCTTCAGCCCGAAGAGGTGGATGTCGTCGCCGGTGTTGCCGACCACGGTGATCTCGTCCCCCGGGGCGAGGACGTCCTTGAGGCCGCGCAGGAACCGCGCTCCGCCGATTCCGCCTGCCAGTGCCACGATGCGCATGCGCCCATCCTGCCAGGCGGACGGAGCGTCAGTGCGCCTGCGCCTGGTCGGCGCCCTGCCGCCGCGCCTGCATCTCGGGGATGACGGGCTGGCCGTACTGGTTCATCTCGGTCAGGCCCGGCGAGTACAGGTGGATGCTGACGGCGGGTTCGAGCGTGGCGTTGACGACCTCGTGCAGGTAGCCGGAGGAGAACACCCGCTGGCCGCCGGGGCGCAGTGCGCGGGCGCCCTCGCCGGCGTGGGTGAGGGAGCGCTCGACCAGCTCGCCCTGGACGACGCTCATCACGCCGGAGGAGTCGCCGTGGTCGTGGAAGCCGCTGCTCTGGCCGGGCAGCCAGCTGAGCAGCCAGACCTCGTAGCCGGGGCCGGTCTCCAGCCGGGCGTACCAGCGGGTCAGCGCGTCGTAGCGGACCAGCGGCTCCCAGCGGGCGCGGTCGGCGGCGATCTCGCGGACGAGCTGCGCGTACCCGGCGACGGTGGTCGGGTGGGCCGGCAGGTCGGTCCGGGCGAGGTGCGGGAAGGCCAGCGGGTCGCCGGCGATGGAGACGTCGCTCAGGCCGTCGGCCCACGGTCGGGTGGGGGCGGGCAGGACGGGCTGCCGGGTGGCGGCGCGGGCGGCGGATTCGGCGATCTTGTTGCGGTCGCGGTTCCGGCGGCGGATGCGGGTCATACGCATGGGGATCGTCCTCGGAAGACGGCTGGTTCGACAGGGGATCAGCCGGATCCGCGGGTGTCCTGGCAGGGAGTGCGGGCGGCCTCTGAGCTTCCTGGGCGGCGCGCGGTGGGACGTCGGGCGCCTAGATACAGCAGGAACAGGAACAGAGGCGACAACAACGGGCGGAGTTCGCGGCAGGGCGGAGCGCGGACTGGCGGCTCCGGGCGGCGGCGAACTCTGACATGCGAGCAAGGAGACCGCAGGAGGGGGGCGGGTGTCAACCCGATCGGCCGGACAATCAGGGTTCAGAGCCCATGAACCACCGGATGGAGTGATAAATCACCCTCTATGTTTCGATGTGAAGATCGCCGGGAAAGCAGCCCGATGACCGGCTCCTACGGGTTGTCGCAGCCGGGTCGCCGTCGGCGGCCCGGCATCGCGGGCCCGGCGGGCCGGTCTCCCGGAACCCTTGCCGGCCCCCTGGACGTCCCTTCTCACGAGGGGTGGTCAGGACCGGCGTGTCCCGTGTTGACTGCACGTCAACGGGTGGGTGGTTGCGGATGGTTCGGTGTCATACGGGCGGCAGATCACCTATGTCCGGATATGTACACTATTCGTAACGCCTTGGTGCCGGGGAGTGAATCCTCGACCCAATACCAGAGCTCGGCTTGACTGGGCCAGAGTGACGCAACTGTAATTTCACTCGTGTCGTTCAGCCGCACTCAGCAGCGGCAACACGGGGACGCCAAGAGGGGCAGAGGAGGCGCGCCACATGAGCGAGCTCTTTGAGCTGTTGATCGGTGAGGGCATCGAGGAGGAAGAGGAGGAGTTCGGTTGGCAGGAGCGCGCACTGTGCGCCCAGACCGACCCCGAGTCCTTCTTCCCGGAGAAGGGCGGCTCCACCCGCGAGGCCAAGAAGGTGTGTCTGGCCTGTGAGGTCCGTTCCGAGTGCCTGGAGTACGCCCTCGCCAACGACGAGCGGTTCGGCATCTGGGGAGGTCTCTCCGAGCGCGAGCGCCGTCGGCTCAAGAAGAGCGCGGTCTGAGGCCGGGCCCGCAGGACGGGCACCGACGACCCGACCGAGCAGGACGCGGCCGAGCGGCAGCCGGCCGAGTTGGACCCGGACGAGCTGGACCCGGACGAGCGGCTGACGCCCCGGCGGCGCAGGCCCCGGCGGCGGGCGGCCCGGTGGTGTGCGGGCCGCGCGGCAGCCGGGCGCGCCGCCGCCGCGGGACGCCCCGCAGACCCCCGTCGCGTCCCGCGGGCGTGCCGTCGGCCCCGGCCGGTCCGGGCTTCCCCGAACCCCGCACGATGTGCCGGCGCCCCACCGAACGGTGGGGCGCTTTCGCATGTCCGGACGGTGGCCGGCGGGCCGCGGCGGCCCCCCTGCGCGGGCACCGCTGACACCGATACCGGAAAGAGCCGTTAGTGTGGTGCGCCATCCGGGTGCTGAAGCATCCGGCCGGCGCACCGCCGCCCCCGTACCGACGAACCGTCGTACCGACGATGCGTCCGGACGGCAGCGCGCACCACCTGCCGTACACCGGCTGCATCCACCGGCTGCATCCACTGAAAAAACAGGGGCCAGCGCACTCGATGACTGTCTACAGCCACCAGAGCGGCTTCTCCGCTGCCAGGCCGCCCGCCTATCCGCGCCATCTGGTCACCGCCGTGATCGTCTCCCACGACGGCGCCCGCTGGCTGCCGCAGGCCCTCGCCGGGCTCCTCGGCCAGGACCGGCAGGTGCAGCGCATCCTCGCGGTCGACACCGGATCCACCGACGCCTCCCCGCAGCTGCTCGCCGACACCCTCGGCGACTGGCTCCCCGAGAGCGGCCCGCTGATCCTCGCGCGCCGGGCCGGCTTCGGCACCGCCGTCGCCGACGCCGTATTCAACAGCCCTCCGCTGCGCCCCGAGGATCTCCCCTACAGCCTCGACCCCTCCGGCTACGACCCCGTCACCGGCGGCTGGGACGACTTCGGTGACCCGCTCGGCGCCGAGGACGACCTCGGCCGCGGCGGCCCCCGGGAGACCCAGCCCGTCGAGTGGCTCTGGCTGCTGCACGACGACTGCGAGCCGCAGACCGACGCGCTGCGCCGACTGCTCCAGGTCGCCGACTCCACGCCCTCCGCCGCCGTCGTCGGCCCCAAGCTGCGCAGCTGGTACGACCGCCGCCAGCTGCTGGAGGTCGGCGTCAGCATCGCCCGCTCCGGCCGGCGCTGGACCGGCCTGGACCGCCGCGAGCAGGACCAGGGCCAGCACGACCAGGTCCGTCCGGTGCTCGCCGTCTCCACCGCCGGCATGCTCGTCCGCCGCGACGTCTTCGAGCAGCTCGGCGGCTTCGACCGCGCGCTGCCGCTGATGCGCGACGACACCGACTTCTGCTGGCGCGTCAACGCCGCCGGCCACCGCGTCGTGGTCGCCCCGGACGCGGTGCTGCGGCACGCCGAGGCCGCCAGCCGCGAACGCCGCGCCATCGACTGCGCCGCCGCCCACCCGCACCGGGTCGACAAGGCCGGCGCCGTCTACACCCTGCTCGCCAACTCCAAGGGCCTGCTGCTCCCGTACGTCCTGCTGCGGCTCATCCTGGGCACCCTGTTGCGGGTCGCCACCAACCTGGTCGGCAAGGACGCCCGGCAGGCCTTCGACGAGCTGGCCGGTCTCGGCCACGAACTGATCCGGCTGCCCCGGGTGCTGCTCGCCCGCAAGCGCCGGGCCAGGACCCGGGCCGCGGACGCCCTGGACGACCGCACGCTGTTCCCCGCCCCCGGGGCCACCGCCCGGCTCGCCGTCGAAGGCGTGATCGGCTCGCTCGGCATCGGCGGCGGCGACGACTCCGGCGCCGGGCGCCACGGATCGGTCGAGGCCGGCCCCGGTGACGAGGACTCCGAGGACCTGGTCGTCGAGCAGTTCGCCCTGATCAAGAAGCTCGCACGGCGGCCCGCCCCGGTGCTGTTCGCCGCGCTGCTGGTGTTCGCGCTGGCGGCCTGCCGCGGCCTGTTCGGCAGCGGTTACCTGCTCGGCGGCGCGCTGCTGCCCGCCGCCGACGGCGCGTCGGGGCTCTGGGGCATGTACGCCGGCTCCTGGCACCCCGTCGGCACCGGCTCCACCGCCGCCGCCCCGCCGTACCTCGGCGTCCTGTCGGTGCTGTCCTGGCTGCTGTTCGACCACGCGGACCTCGCGGTCACCCTGCTCGTCGTGCTGGCCGTCCCGCTCGCCGCCGTCAGCGCCTACCTGGTCTCCCGGCCGCTGCTGGACTCCAAGATCGTCCGAGCGTGGGCCGGCGCCACCTACGCCCTGCTGCCCGCCGCCACCGGCGCGCTCGCCCAGGGCAGGATCGGCACCGCCGTCCTCGCCGTCCTGCTCCCGCCGCTGGCCCGCGCCGCCGCCATCACCGTCGGTCTCGGCATCCGCGCCGAGACGGCCGCCAAGGGCGCCCGGCCCGGCTGGCGCAGCACCTGGATGACCGTCCTGCTGCTCACCCTCGCCACCGCCTTCGTGCCGCTGGCCTGGGCCCTGGCCGTGCCGCTGGGCCTGGCCGCGCTCGCCGCCGCGGTGGCCCGGGGCGGCGCCTTCGGCTCCGGCCTGGAGGCGCTGCGCCTGCTCGGCCTGCGGATGGCGGTCATCCTCGGGATGCCCGTGCTGGTGCTCGCGCCGTGGTCGCTGCACCTGCTGGCGCACCCGTCGCGGCTGCTGCTGGAGGCCGGTCTGCCCGGCCCGAACGGCCACTCGGCGACCGGCCTCGGCCTCGTCCTGGTCAACCCGGGCGGCTCCGGCGTCCCGCCGGTGTGGCTCTCGGCCGGTGTGGTGCTGGCCGCGCTCGCCGCGCTGCTGCGGGCCGACCGCCGCCGCGCGGTGCTGGTGGCCTGGGGCGCGGCCGGCGCCGGCCTGGTGTTCTCGGTCGTGGTCGCCGGCAGCAGCGTCACCCCCGCCTCCGGCGGCAGCGCCGTGCCCGCCTGGGCCGGTCCCGCGACCCTGCTCAGCGGCATCGCGCTGCTGTCCGCCGCCGCGATCGGCGCGGACGGCGCCAACGCCCGCGTCGCCGGCATCGCCTTCGGCTGGCGTCAGCCGGTCGCCGCGCTGGTGGTCGCCGCCGCCGTCCTCGCCCCCCTCGGTACCGCCGTCTGGTGGGCCCTCACCGGCGCGGACGGGCCGATGCGGCGGACCGCCTCGGCCGCCCAGGTGCCCGCCTTCATCGCGGAGGAGGCCGGTACCACCGACCGCTCCCGCACCCTCGTCCTGACCGGGGACGCGAACGTCGCCTCGGTGCGCTTCGCCCTGGTGCGCGGCGCCGGCCTGACCCTGGGCCAGGCCGAGGGCACGGTCGCCACCGCCGGCACCGCCAACGGCCTGAGCACGGTGGTCGGCGATCTGCTCGCCGGCTCCGGCGCGGACCAGGCGAGCGCGCTGGGCGGCTACGGCATCGCGTACGTCCTGGTGCGGGACCCGATGATCGCCAGGGCCGCCGCCGTGCTGGACGCCACTCCCGGTCTGACCAAGGTCAACCAGGAGGCCGGCGCCGCGCTCTGGCAGGTCAGCGGCGCCGCCGCGACCCGCGCCGTGATCACCGCCCCCGGTGGCGTCCCGGTCGCCGTACCGTCGGGCGAGCAGGATCTGAACACCACCGTGGCCGCCGGGCCCGAGGGCCGGGTGCTGCGGCTCGCGGAGCAGGCCGACCCCGGCTGGACGGCCACCGTGGACGGCACCGCCCTGGAGCGGGTCACCGTCGACGGGTGGGCGCAGGGCTTCAAACTGCCGGCTGCCGGCGGCCGGCTGGCCGTCACCCGTGAGGGCAGCGCGGCGCACACCGGCTGGGTCTGGGCCCAGCTGCTGATCGGCCTGACCCTCCTGGTGCTCGCCCTGCCGGGGCGGCGCAACCACAACGACGACGACCTGCCCGAGGAGGTGGTGGCCGCCGCCGCGCTGGCCGCCGCCGCCCAGGCGCAGGCCCCCGCCCCCGGCAGCCGCCGGGCCCGGCGGATGGCCGAACGCGGCGAGGGCCCGGAGGGCACGGCGGAGGACACCGGCGTGTACGAGGGCCTGGCCGGCGCCGTCCCGGCGCAGCCCCGCGGCGAGTCCGAGCCGTCGCGGAGCACACCGGCCGCGCCGAACACGGCCCCGGCCTACGGGGACGGGTACGCCGACCAGTACGCCGATCCCTACCAGGAGCAGGCGTTCCAGCAGGCCGACCCGTACGGCGCCGATCCCTACAGCGCCGACCCGTACAGCTGGGACCCGTCCCAGTCCAACGGCCGCGGCTACCCGCTCGCGGAGCAGCAGCAGCAGCCCGCCGCGGCGCCGTACGGCGGCCAGGACGGCTACCAGCAGCAGCCGTACCAGCAGCAGCAGCCCGGCTACGACCCGTACCAGCAGGCGGAGCAGGGGTACGGCTACGACCCGTACCAGCAGCCCGGCCGGCAGGTCTGGGTGCCGGGCCAGTCGCAGGGGGAGCCGTACTACGACCCCAACGACCTCAACGACCCCAACCACCCGGCGAACCGGGGCAACCAGGGCAACCAGGGCAACCAGGGCAACCAGGGCAACCCCTACCCGCACCACAACGGATCGGGGAGCTGACCCGCGATGAAGAAGCCCACGTTCAAGATCCCCTCGCAGGTCTCCCGGACGGACGCCCCGGACGACCTCGCGGCTCCGGAGGGCGCGGCCGCCCCCGGGCCCCGGGCGGCCGGTGGTCTGACCAGGACCACCCAGTCGCTGCTGGCCGCCGCCGTGGTGCTCGCCGTGGTGTTCGGCGTCGCCGAGCTGCGGCCGCCGGCCGCCGCCTCCGACGCGGCCGGCACGGCGACCAGCGCCCAGGTCCAGCGCACCGCCGTGGTCTGCCCGCAGCCGCTGCAGGGCCTGACCGGTACCACCGGGCTCACCGCCTACAGCCCGGCGGGCGCGCCGGCCACCGGCGGCTTCGGCTACGTCACCGACCTGGTGCCGCCGCCCGCCGCGCCCTCCGCCGCGCCGTCCGGTTCGCCCGCCGCCGCTGCGGCCTCGCCCGGCCCGTCGACCGCGGCCACCCCGGCCGCGGCCCCGTCGACCGCCGCCGCGCCCGCCGACGCCCGGCTGGTGCTGGCCAAGCCCGGCGTGCCCGCGACCGCCCCGGCGGCGAACGGCGACACCGCCCCGGGCACCACGGCCACCGCCACCGACGGCTACGCCCCGGGCTTCACCGTCAGCCAGACCACCACCGTCACCGAGCAGCGCGGTCTCGGCCTGTCCGGCACCACCTGCGGCACGGCCGGGACGGACTTCTGGTTCGCCGGCGCGAGCACCGTCACCGACCGCACCGACTACGTCAGCCTGACCAACCCGGGCACCGTCCCCGCCGTCGTCGACCTCAAGCTCTACGGGGACAAGGGGGCGATCGACAACGACGCCGCCAACGGCATCACGCTCGCCCCCGGCACCTCGCAGGCCGTCCTGCTCTCCACCCTCACCAAGGGAGCCGTCGCCGACCTCGCCGTGCGGGTGTTCGCCCGCAGCGGCCGGGTCGGCGCCGCCCTGCACGCCGCCGACGGCAACAAGGGCGCGGACTGGGTGCCGGCCTCGGCCGCCCCCGCGCCCGTCCAGGTGCTGCCCGGTCTGCCCGCCGACACCGCCGCGGCCCACCTGGTGGTGGCCGCCCCGGGCGACGACGACGCCGATCTGAAGATCGAACTCTCCGGCAAGAACGGCTGGTTCACCCCGGCCGGTCACGAGTCCGTCCACGTCAAGGCGGGCATGGTGGCCTCCGTCGACCTCGGGAAGGTCACCCGCGACGAGGTCGCCTCGCTGCGGGTGTCGCCGACCGACGACAAGCACCCGACCCCCGTGGTGGCGGCCCTGCGGGTCGACCGCACGGCCGCGAACGGCAAGTCGGACGCCGCCTGGCTCTCCGGCGCCGTACCGGTCGGCGCGCGGGCGAGCATCGCCGACAACCGTGGCGGCGGGGCCACGACGCTCTACCTCACCTCGACGGGTGACGCCGCGACCGTGAAGGTGACGTCCTCGGCGGGCTCCGCCGGCGGCACCCCGGTCACCAAGGAGGTGCAGATCCCGGCGGGCGGCACGGTCGGGCTGCCCGCCCCCGAGCCGGAGGGGCTGAGCGGCCCCTTCGCGATCACCATGGAGACGGTCTCCGGCGGTCCGGTGGTGGCGGCCCGGATGCTCGCGATCACCACCAAGGACGTGCCGATGTTCACCATCCAGTCGCTGGCCGACGACCGCAGCACCGTGCGGGTCCCGCGCGCCGACCAGGATCCGGGCCTGCTGGTGCGCTGAGCCTGGTGCGCTGAGCCGCTCGCCGACGAGGAGGAGGGGGTGTCCCGGCCGGGGCACCCCCTCTCTCACTCCTCGTCGTAGCGGGGATCGATCGCGTCCGGGGACAGCCCGAGCAGCTCCGCCACCTGCTCGATCAGGATCTCGTGCACCAGGGCGGCCCGGTCCTCGCGGGACTTGGCCCTGATCTCCACCGGCCGCCGGTACACCACGATCCGGCTCTTGCGGCCCTGCTTCGCCTGCACCACGCGACCCAGCGGCACGCCGCCGTCCGGATCGGTCTCGCCCGGCCCCGGCTCCGGCACCTCCTGGACGGCGAACTCCACGTCGATGAGCTGCGGCCAGCGCCGCTCCAGCCGCTCCACCGACTCGCGCACGTAGTCGTCGAACAGTTCGGAGCGGGTGAGCGAGATCGGCACCTGGGGCGGCGCCAGCGGGCCGCGCAGGCCACGGCCGTGCCGGTCGCGGTGCCTGGGGCGGCGCGAGGGCCCTGTCGATGACTGCGGTCCGGAGCTGTTCATATCACTGTCGAGCGTAGTCCTTGCACGCTCCGAAGTGGACCACCCCGGCAGCAACTCACCGGCCGGCCGGACCACCGGCCCACCGGCCCCGCCACCGGCGCGGCGGGGCCGGTGGACGGCGACACGACGCACTCACCGGGGGCAGGTCTTCGCTCCCCGGGGAGGAGTGCGGTACCGTCCACCCTCGTGAGCTCTGTACGTCGTTGTTCGCGGACCGCGTGCGGCCGTCCGGCCGTCGCGACGCTGACGTACGTCTACGCGGACTCCACGGCCGTCCTCGGCCCGCTCGCCACCTACGCCGAGCCGCACTGCTACGACCTGTGCGCCGAACACGCCGAGCGCCTCACCGCCCCCCGGGGCTGGGACGTCGTGCGGCTGGCCGCCGAGGCCGGTCCGCTGCGCCGCAGCAGTGACGACCTGGAGGCCCTCGCCAACGCCGTCCGCGAGGCCGCCCGCCCGCAGGAGCGCACAGCCCGTCAGGGGCGCTTCCCCGGCAGCGATCCCTCCGAGGCCGGCCGCCGAGGGCACCTGCGCGTGCTGCGCTCCCCGGAGAACTGACCGCGTTCCGCCCCCTTCCGGCTGGTCCGGGGACCGGAGCCGTCATCCGGCCCCGGTACGCTGCCCCTCTGACCGAGTGACCGGCCGCTGCCGGACCCGGCCGATCGTGACCAGGGGCGACCAGCCCGCAGACCGGAAACATCAGGGTGGAGCCGTAGTGCGCGACCTCAAGCAGCTCGTGAAGGCGTACGACGTCCGAGGCGTCGTGCCGGACCAGTGGGACGAGAGCCTGGCCCGCGCCTTCGGCGCCGCGTTCGTCAAGGTCACCGGGGCGGCCGCGATCGTCGTCGGCCACGACATGCGCCCCTCCTCGCCGTCGCTGAGCCGCGCCTTCGCCGAGGGCGCCGCCGGGTACGGGGCCGACGTCGTCGAGATCGGACTCTGCTCGACCGACCAGCTGTACTACGCCAGCGGAAAGCTCGACCTGCCCGGCGCGATGTTCACCGCCAGCCACAACCCGGCCGAGTACAACGGCATCAAGCTCTGCCGGGCCGGCGCGGCCCCGGTGGGCCAGGACACCGGCCTGACCGAGATCCGCGAGCTGGTCGAGTCCTGGACGGCCGAGGACGACACCGTCACCGTCCCGGTTGTCGACGTCAAGCCCGGCGCGCTCTCCACCCAGGACAGCCTGCGCGGCTACGCCGACCACCTGCTCGGCCTGGTCGACCTCACCGCGATCCGTCCGCTCAAGGTCGTGGTGGACGCCGGCAACGGCATGGGCGGCCACACCGTCCCCACCGTCTTCGACGGCCTGCCGCTCGACCTCGTCCCGATGTACTTCGAGCTGGACGGCACCTTCCCCAACCACGAGGCCAACCCGCTCGACCCGAAGAACCTGGTCGACCTGCAGGCCGAGGTGCGCCGGGTCGGCGCCGACATCGGCCTCGCCTTCGACGGCGACGCCGACCGGTGCTTCGTCATCGACGAGCGCGGCGAGCCCGTCTCGCCCTCCGCGATCACCGCCCTGGTCGCGGCGCGCGAGATCGCCCGCGCCCGGGCGGCCGGGGAGGCCGAGCCGGTGATCATCCACAACCTGATCACCTCCTGGACCGTCCCCGAGGTCGTCCGCGAACTCGGCGCCAAGCCCGTCCGGACCAGGGTCGGCCACTCGTTCATCAAGCAGGAGATGGCCGTCACGGACGCCGTCTTCGGCGGCGAGCACTCGGCGCACTACTACTTCCGCGACTTCTGGCGGGCCGACACCGGCATGCTGGCCGCCCTGCACGTGCTCGCCGCCCTCGGCGGGCAGGCCGGCACGCTGTCCGAGCTGACCGCCGAGTACGACCGCTACGCGGCCTCCGGCGAGATCAACAGCACCGTCGCCGACCAGGCCGACCGGGTCGCCGCCGTCCGCGCCGTGTACGGCGAGCTGCCGGGCACCAGCCTCGACGAGCTGGACGGCCTCACCGTGGCCGGCGACGACTGGTGGTTCAACCTGCGCGCCTCCAACACCGAGCCGCTGCTGCGCCTGAACGCCGAAGCCAGGGACGAGGTGAAGATGGCCGAGGTCCGCGACGCGGTCCTGGCCATCGTCCGGGCCTGAGCCCGTCGTCCGGTCCGAGCGACCCGGACGAGCCGCTCGTGGGCCCGCGCGGTGACGTGCGGGCCCGGCTCTGACCTCCGGGGTGCCCCGGCCGGTAGGGTGACTACCGGCCGGGGCACCGCCGTGCCGCCCCTCCCCGTGAGATCTGGAGCCTGACGCCCGATGAAGCTGGAACCCTTCCTGCTGGAGATCCTGGTCTGCCCCCAGTGCCGGGCCGCGCTCACCGAGGGCGGCTCCGAGGAGCAGCCCGAGCTGGTCTGCACCGGCGAGAGCTGCGCACTGGCCTACCCGATCCGCGACGGCATCCCCGTCCTGCTGGTCGACGAGGCCCGCCGCCCCTCCTGACCCGGGCCCCGCACCGGGCCCAGGCCGGTCCCCGCCGGATCGGCCCCGTCGGTAGCACCTCTCAGAGCCGGAGGCCAGCGCATGCTCGACGACACCCTGCTCGACGATCCGGCAGCCCTCCAACGGGCCGACCACGACCACGCGCTGCTCGCCCTCGCCGGGGTCGGCGCCCGGGTGCGCACCGCCCTGCGCCTCGCGGACGCGGCCGGGCTCGCCGCGCTGCGCCCGGAGGGCCGCCCGCGCGGTGTGCTGGTCGCCGGCCACGGCAGCGCCCTGACGGCCGGCGAGATGCTCGCCGCGGTGGCCGGCACCGCCTGTCTGGTCACCGTCCTGCCCCCGTCCGACGCGGGCCCGGTCGCCCGGGAGGACCGGCGGCTGCGAGCCCCCGCCTTCACGGCCGGACTGAGCTGGCAGCTCCCCGGCTGGGCCGGTCCGCTCGACCTGCTGGTGATCGCCACCGCCGACGGCGACGAGCGCGGCCTGATCGGCCTCGCCGAACAGGGCTACGCGCGCGGCTGCGCCATCGCCGTGATCGCCCCGGCCGGCAGCGGCCTGGCCGAGGCGGCCCTGCAGGTCCGCGCACTGCCGCTGCCCTTCGTCCCGCCCGCCCTGCCCGACCAGGAGGACCCGGACGGCCGTGCCGGCGCCACCGGCCGCGGGGTGGCCGAGCCCGACCTGCCCGCCGAGGACCCGGGTGCGCTGTGGGCCTTCCTCGCACCGCTGCTCGCGCTCGCCGAGAAGACCGGCGTCACCCAGCTCCCGTCCGGCTCCCTGCCGGCCACCGCGGACCGGCTGGACGAGAGCGCGGTGCGCTGCCGCCCGGACGCCGCCGCGTACATCAATCCGGCCAAGGGCCTGGCCGCCCGGCTCGCCGGTACCGTCCCGCTGCTCTGGGCCGAGGGCCCGCTGGCCGCGGCCGCCGCGAACCGGTTCGCCGCGCTGCTCGCCGACCGGGCCGGGCGCCCGGCGCTGGCCGGGTCGCTGCCGCAGGTGCTGCTCGCCCACCGGGGCATGTTCGTCGGGCAGTTCGGGGCCGGTGCGGATCCTGACGACTTCTTCCGCGACCGTATCGACGAGCCGGACCCGCTGCTGCTCCAGGTGCTGCTGCTGCGTCACACCCCGGGCCGCAGCGGCCCGGACGGCTCCGACGGCGGCGCCGAGGGTCGGGGCGAGGACTCGGGCGGGCCGTACGAGCAGCCGGCCGACGACGACGCGCCGCGCGGGCTCGCGGTGTCGCGGGCCCACCGGCTGGCGGCCGCCCACGAGGTCCGGCTGACCGAGTTCGCCAGCGGCCGCCAGGACCGGCTGCACGCGCTGGCCGATCTGGTGGCGCTGACCGACTTCGCCGCCGTCTACCTCGGTCTGGCGGCCGAGGCGGGCTGACCGGCCGACCGACGGCCGACCGACGAGCGACGACCGACGAGCGACGGCCGACGATCTGCCGAGGCTGACCGAGACCGGCCGACCGAGGCCGACCGACGGCCGACCGGCGTGACGCGGCCGTTGACGCGGCGTGCCCCGACGGTCCGACGGGTGGCGCTCCGACAGCTGCCGGTCCGACGGGCGGCCGGAGCCCGGCCGCCGACCCCGGCCGGGATACCGTATGCGCTCGACAGCACAGCACAGCACAGCAGGAGCGCGGCACAGTGCGGCGCAGGCCGGAGCACCGGCCCAGTCGGAGGGAACGAACCCGAGCATGAGTACCGAAGGCGGGACCAAGGCACTGGTGGCGGCACTGTCCGCGAACCTGGCGATCGCGGCGGCCAAGTTCACGGCCTTCGGCTTCACCGGCTCCTCCTCGATGCTCGCCGAGGGCGTCCACTCCGTCGCGGACTCCGGCAACCAGGTGCTGCTGCTGGTGGGCGGCAAGCGCGCCCGCCGGGAGGCCGACGAGGAGCACCCGTTCGGATACGGGCGCGAGCGCTACATCTACGCCTTCCTGGTCGCCATCGTGCTGTTCAGCGTCGGCGGCCTGTTCGCGGTGTACGAGGGCTACGAGAAGATCCACGACCCGCACGAGCTCCGCGGCTGGGGCTGGGCGGTCGGGGTCCTGGTCTTCGCGATCCTGATGGAGGGCTGGTCCTTCCGCACCGCCATCAAGGAGTCCACCAAGGCCAAGGGCACGCTCGGCTGGGTGCAGTTCGTCCGCCGGGCGAAGGCACCGGAGCTGCCGGTCGTCCTGCTGGAGGACACCGGCGCGCTGATCGGCCTCGTCCTGGCCCTGCTCGGCGTCTCGCTCACGGTGATCACCGGCAACGGCGTCTGGGACGGCGTCGGCACGCTCTGCATCGGCATCCTGCTGGTGGTCATCGCGGTGGTGCTGGCGGCCGAGACCAAGTCGCTGCTGCTCGGCGAGTCGGCCGACAGGGACACCGTGCAGCGGATCCGGGAGGCGCTGATCGACCACGACGCCGTCACCCGGGTGATCCACATGCGCACCCTGCACCTCGGGCCGGAGGAGCTGCTGGTGGCGGCCAAGATCGGGGTCAACGCCGAGGACAGCGCCGCCCAGGTGGCGGAGGCGATCGACGCGGCCGAGGTCAGGGTCCGCCGGGCGGTCCCGATCGCCCGGGCGATCTACCTGGAGCCGGACGTCTACAGCGAGGAGAAGGCCGCCGCCGGGGACGACCCGCAGGCCACGCCGGGCGGGCCGGGCCCCTCGGCCGCCCACTGAGCGTCCTCGTCCGCCGGCCGGTACGGCCGGATCCAGCCGTACCGGACCCGGCTTCCCGGGTCCTCGGTGTAGATTCGTCAGCAGAGCCAAACGTCGCTGCTGATGGCGGTCGATCGGTCACGGGCGGTCAGCCGCCCCCACCTGGTCGAGGGAGAGAGGTCCTCCGACGGATTGTGCCGTGCAGCAGGGAGCCGGTTCGCCGGCGGCCCTGGCGTTGCCGCGCATCCGCGGCCGCGCCGTGCTGCGACGCACACCGGACCTTGGCCCACGCCCCATCCCCATGCAGCGAGGAGCAGACGCATGTCGTCGAACACCACCGGTGACTTCAAGGTCGCCGACCTCTCCCTGGCGCCGTTCGGCCGCAAGGAGATCCAGCTGGCCGAGCACGAGATGCCCGGCCTGATGTCGATCCGCGAGGAGTACGCGGCCGCCCAGCCGCTGGCCGGCGCCCGGATCACCGGCTCGCTGCACATGACCGTGCAGACCGCCGTCCTGATCGAGACCCTCACCGCGCTCGGCGCCGAGGTCCGCTGGTGCTCCTGCAACATCTTCTCGACCCAGGACCACGCGGCCGCCGCCATCGCGGTCGGCCCCGAGGGCACCGTCGACAACCCCGCCGGTGTGCCGGTGTTCGCCTGGAAGGGCGAGACGCTGGAGGAGTACTGGTGGTGCACCGAGCAGGCGCTGACCTGGCCGAACGGCCAGACGCCCAACATGATCCTGGACGACGGCGGTGACGCCACGCTGCTGATCCACAAGGGCGTCGAGTTCGAGAAGGCCGGCGCCGCGCCGGACCCGTCGACCGCCGACAACGACGAGTTCCGGATCATCCTGGAGCTGCTCAACCGCACCCTCACCGAGACGCCGCGCAAGTGGACCGAGGTCGCCGCCACCATCAAGGGCGTCACCGAGGAGACCACCACCGGTGTCCACCGCCTGTACGAGATGCACCGTGACGGCAAGCTGCTGTTCCCGGCCATCAACGTCAACGACGCCGTCACCAAGTCGAAGTTCGACAACAAGTACGGCTGCCGCCACTCGCTGATCGACGGCATCAACCGTGCCACCGACGTCCTGATCGGCGGCAAGGTCGCGGTCGTCGCCGGCTACGGCGACGTCGGCAAGGGCTGCGCCGAGTCGCTCCGCGGCCAGGGCGCCCGGGTCATCATCACCGAGATCGACCCGATCTGCGCCCTCCAGGCCGCCATGGACGGCTACCAGGTCACCACCCTGGAGGAGGTCGTCTCGATCGCCGACATCTTCATCACCACCACGGGCAACAAGGACATCATCCTTGCCTCGCACATGGAGCAGATGAAGCACCAGGCGATCGTCGGCAACATCGGCCACTTCGACAACGAGCTCGACATGGCCGGCCTGGCCAAGCTCCCCGGTGTGGTGAAGACCGAGGTCAAGCCGCAGGTCCACGAGTGGCGCAAGGCGGACGGCCGCACCATCATCGTGCTCTCCGAGGGCCGCCTGCTGAACCTGGGCAACGCGACCGGGCACCCGTCCTTCGTGATGTCCAACTCCTTCGCGAACCAGACCATCGCGCAGATCGAGCTCTTCACCAAGACCGAGGAGTACCCGGTCGGCGTCTACGTGCTCCCCAAGCACCTGGACGAGAAGGTCGCCCGCCTGCACCTGGACGCGCTGGGCGTGAAGCTCACCGTCCTCTCGCAGGACCAGGCCGACTACATCGGCGTCCCGGTCGAGGGCCCGTACAAGGCGGACCAGTACCGCTACTGAGCCCCGCAGCGAACGCACGGACGGCCGGTGCCCTCGGGCACCGGCCGTCCGTGCGTCCGGGCCGTCCGTGCGTCCGGGCCGTCCGTGCGTCCGGGCCGTCCGTGCGTCCGGGCCGTCCGTGCGTTCGGGCGGAATGCCGGCGACGCCCGCCGAGCGGGGCGGACCGGGGCGGCGGCATAGGCTTCGGTCCATGCCCAACGGCCGCTATGCGCTCTTCGACACCCACGATCACGCCCTGCTCGGCGAGGAGCGCTTCAGCTGCGCCCCCGGCCCGGCCGGCTGGCGATACGTCTCCAAGACGTACGGCCCGGACGGCGGCACGCTCGGCACCGTCGACCTCACCCTCGACTCGCGCGCCCGCCCGCTGCGGATGGAACTGCGGGCCGGCGGCTGGCAGGTGCGAGGCGGCGCGGTCGACGGAGTGGCCTGGGTGCGGACCGGCGCGGCCGACCCGGCGGGCGGGAGCGCCGCCGAGGGCCACGACCGGGCGCACGGTTTCGCCGGACGCTCGCCCGGCTTTCTGGTCGCCACCGCGCGGATGCTCCGGCTGGAGCCGGGGGCCGGCACGCGGGTGCGGCTGGTCGCGTTCACGGAGCCGGTGCTGGCGCCCCGCACCTTCGACCAGGGCTGGCTGCTGGAGGGCACCGACACGCACGAGACCGACACCGGCCCGCTGCTGGTGGAGCGTTACCAGGTGGCGGACCTGGAGACCGGGGATCAACAGGTGATCCACCTGGCGGGGGACGTGGTGCTGGCCGCGCCCGGTGTCGAGCTGGAGGAGCTGGCGTCGCCCCCCAACGTGTGGCCGGACTTCACCGTCTGATGCCCGGCGCCGGGTGCCGTGACGCCTGATGCCGTGACGCCTGGACGACGCTGTCGTCGGCCGCCGTCAGGCGGGCGGGGCGAAACCGGCGTCGGGGGCGGCCGCGGGCTTCGCGAGGGAAGCCGGCGCGACCGCGGGCGCCTGTGCGGGGGCGGGCACCGGCGCGCCGGGACCCCAGGCGGGCGGCGCGGCCGTGGACGCGCCTTCGGAGGCACCCTGCGGGCCGCTCTCCGCCGCCCGGACCGCGTCGACCCGTACCGGGGCGGGCACCGCCGGCCGGGGCGGGTACGGGTACGCGGGCTGCTGGGGCAGGTACGGGTACGGCTGCTGGGGCGGCGCGGCCACCGGCTGCGGGCCGGCCGGCCAGGGCGCGGCCCCCGCTGCCCAGGCCGCGGGCTGCCGGGCCGCGAAGGCATTCGCCCGGGCCCACTCGCGGCGCTGCCGCTCGGCCAGTACGGCACCGAGGTAGGCGGCCGGGTGCACCCCGGGCGGTGCCGGGTGGCCGGTGCGCGCGGCCAGATCCCCGGCCAGGCTCACGGCCATGGTCTGCGCCACCTGCGGGTCCAGCTGCCCGAGCCGCCCGAGCAGCTGCCGGATCGCCAGCCAGAGCCCCTCCGGGACGGCCGAGAGGTCCAGCGCCACCAACTCGCCGCCGAGCGCGTGCATCAGCTGCGGCGGCAGCGGCGGCAGGGAGACCCCGCCGCGTCCCGAACCGGGGACCCGCTCGCGCACCACCAGGGTGCCCGCGAAGATGTCGCCCAGCCGGCGCCCCTCGGGGGAGATCAGGGAGCAGATCAGTGCGGGGATCCCGCTGAACGAGATGATCTCGAAGAAGCCCACCAGGCCGCGGACCAGCGAGTGCCGGAACCGCACCGGGCCGCCGTCCCTGCGCACGACCCGCAGGCCGAGCGCGAGTTTGCCGAGTGACCGGCCACCGGACAGCGTCTCCACCATCACCGGCACCGCCACCAGGAAGAACACCATCATCGCGAGCACGGTGGCGGCCACGGCGGCGTCGTCGATCTCGGAGGCGGTCAGCGCCAGGACGAAGATCGCCACCAGGAAGGCCGCGGACTCGACCAGCAGGTCGAGCAGGACCGCCAGCGCTCGACTGGGGACCTTCGCCGCCCGTAGGCCGAGGACGACCGCCTCACCCGTCACCAGGTCGCTCACAACACCCGTCCGTTCCACTGCGTCGCCGACCGGGGAGAGGTGGCCGTCGGCCGGCACCGCGCAGACCGCCCCCGCGTCCCGTGGTCTGCAGCCGCCAACATACGGGCAGCCGCACCCGCCCGGGAAGGGCGGTCCGGCGCCGCCTGCGGCGGCCCGTCCGGGCTCTGGCAAGCTAGCCCCGCCCGTCTCTCTCCACAGCCCCACCTCCCGGCCTTCCGCATCCCGACCTTCCGCTTCTCCCGATCATGGAGCGTGCCGCATGGACCTGGACGTCTTCGTCACCACTCACCAGGGGGAGTGGGCCCGACTGGACGCCCTGATCAGGACGCGGCGGCTCACCGGCGAGCAGGCCGACGAGCTGGTGACCCTCTACCAACGGGTCACCGGACACCTGGCCAAGGTGCAGGCCGCCGCCCCCGATCCCACCCTCGAAGGGCGGCTGACCACCCTGGTCGCCCGCGGCCGTGACGCGGTGACCGGCAGTCGCAGTACCGGCTGGCACGACGTCGGCCGCTACTTCGCGGTCAGCTTCCCCGCCACGCTGTACCGCTCGCGCCGCTGGTGGATCCCGGTCGCCGTGGTCTCGCTCCTCGGCGCGGCCCTGGTCGCCTGGTGGGTGGCGAACCACCCGGAGATCCGTGACAGCCTCGCCGCGCCCGCCGAACTCCATGAGATGACCAGGCCGGGCGGTGCCTACGAGGCGTACTACTCCGACCGCCCCGCGAGTTCCTTCGCGGCCCAGGTGTGGACCAACAACGCCTGGATCGCCGCGCAGTGCCTGCTGTTCGGCATCGCCTTCGGCATCCCGGTCCTCTACGTGCTGGTCGGCAACGTCCTCAATCTCGGCATCGGGATCGGTCTGATGGCCTCGGCCGGGCGGCTGGGCCTCTTTCTCGGCCTGCTCGCCCCGCACGGCCTGCTGGAACTGACGGCGGTGTTCGTCGCCGGAGGTCTCGGGCTGCGTCTGGGCTGGACGATCGTCGATCCCGGCGCGCGCGACCGGCAGACCGCTCTGGCGGAGGAGGGCCGCGCCATGATCGGGGCGGTCATCGGGCTGGCCGTGGTGCTGTTCGTCAGCGGCATCCTCGAAGCCTTCGTGACTCCCTCCGGCCTGCCCACCTGGGCGCGAATCTCCATAGGCGCGCTCGCCGAGGTGCTATTCCTGCTCTACGCCCTGGTGCTGGGCCGCAGGGCGGCCGCCGGCGGCGAGTTCGGCGACGTGGACGCGGCGGACCGAGCGGACCTCCAGCCCGTCGCGGGCTGACGGTGATGTGCTGACCATGCCTCTGACCTGCTAGTCTTCTGACATCCCGCACGGACCATTGACGTGGTCCAAGAGGGCTAGTAGACTCAAACGGTTGCGTCGGACTGGACAACGGTCGGGCGCGGGCGCTAGTGTCTCCGACACCGCCGAATTCGAGGCAGAAAGCATTTACGGATGCCTGCTCGATGAGGTTGAAACCCTGGAACTGAGCACATCGAAACCTTTGATAGGCTTCGGAGCGAAGTCGCAGGAAATCCCCTCAGCGGGAATTCAGAGAATCAAACGGCCGGTAAAACGGACCGCGCGGATCTGATAAGCTGAGAACACGAAAGAACGAAGCGCCCGGAGAGACCGTGAGAGCGGCTCGAAGGAAGTGTCCGTTCCTTGAGAACTCAACAGCGTGCCAAAAGTCAACGCCAGATATGTTGACATCCCCGGCCCGGGTCGTTCGATCCGGGTTGGAGATTCCTTTGGTAACAAAACACTAGCGAGGACGCAGTGCGCGGGGCTTCCCTATTCCGGGGGTCGCCGCGCCGCTCAACGCGGGTGGCCGCTCGATTACGGGCAGACATTCACGGAGAGTTTGATCCTGGCTCAGGACGAACGCTGGCGGCGTGCTTAACACATGCAAGTCGAACGGTGAAGCCCTTCGGGGTGGATCAGTGGCGAACGGGTGAGTAACACGTGGGCAATCTGCCCTGCACTCTGGGACAAGCCCTGGAAACGGGGTCTAATACCGGATATGACCTTCCTCCGCATGGGGGTGGGTGTAAAGCTCCGGCGGTGCAGGATGAGCCCGCGGCCTATCAGCTTGTTGGTGGGGTAATGGCCTACCAAGGCGACGACGGGTAGCCGGCCTGAGAGGGCGACCGGCCACACTGGGACTGAGACACGGCCCAGACTCCTACGGGAGGCAGCAGTGGGGAATATTGCACAATGGGCGAAAGCCTGATGCAGCGACGCCGCGTGAGGGATGACGGCCTTCGGGTTGTAAACCTCTTTCAGCAGGGAAGAAGCGCAAGTGACGGTACCTGCAGAAGAAGCACCGGCTAACTACGTGCCAGCAGCCGCGGTAATACGTAGGGTGCGAGCGTTGTCCGGAATTATTGGGCGTAAAGAGCTCGTAGGCGGCCTGTCGCGTCGGATGTGAAAGCCCGGGGCTTAACCCCGGGTCTGCATTCGATACGGGCAGGCTAGAGTGTGGTAGGGGAGATCGGAATTCCTGGTGTAGCGGTGAAATGCGCAGATATCAGGAGGAACACCGGTGGCGAAGGCGGATCTCTGGGCCATTACTGACGCTGAGGAGCGAAAGCGTGGGGAGCGAACAGGATTAGATACCCTGGTAGTCCACGCCGTAAACGTTGGGAACTAGGTGTTGGCGACATTCCACGTCGTCGGTGCCGCAGCTAACGCATTAAGTTCCCCGCCTGGGGAGTACGGCCGCAAGGCTAAAACTCAAAGGAATTGACGGGGGCCCGCACAAGCAGCGGAGCATGTGGCTTAATTCGACGCAACGCGAAGAACCTTACCAAGGCTTGACATATACCGGAAACGGCCAGAGATGGTCGCCCCCTTGTGGTCGGTATACAGGTGGTGCATGGTTGTCGTCAGCTCGTGTCGTGAGATGTTGGGTTAAGTCCCGCAACGAGCGCAACCCTTGTTCTGTGTTGCCAGCATGCCTTTCGGGGTGATGGGGACTCACAGGAGACTGCCGGGGTCAACTCGGAGGAAGGTGGGGACGACGTCAAATCATCATGCCCCTTATGTCTTGGGCTGCACACGTGCTACAATGGTCGGTACAAAGGGCTGCGATGCCGCGAGGCGGAGCGAATCCCAAAAAGCCGGCCTCAGTTCGGATTGGGGTCTGCAACTCGACCCCATGAAGTTGGAGTTGCTAGTAATCGCAGATCAGCATGCTGCGGTGAATACGTTCCCGGGCCTTGTACACACCGCCCGTCACGTCACGAAAGTCGGTAACACCCGAAGCCGGTGGCCTAACCCGTAAGGGGAGGAGCCGTCGAAGGTGGGACCAGCGATTGGGACGAAGTCGTAACAAGGTAGCCGTACCGGAAGGTGCGGCTGGATCACCTCCTTTCTAAGGAGCACATAGCCGGATGTGAGCGAATGTCTCACACGGTTGCTCATGGGTGGAACGTTGACTATTCGGCACGGTTCGGTCTCATCGACCGCGAGTACTGCGCTTCGGCGCGTGGAAAGCATCCGGTGGGGTTGGGTCGTGGCGGGCACGTTGTTGGGTCCTGAAGGAACGGCCGTGATGGTCGTTGCTTCAGTGCCGGTCCTACTTGAGATGCGTCGTGACGCGTTGATGGTGGGTGACTGGTCGTTGTTTGAGAACTGCACAGTGGACGCGAGCATCTGTGGCCAAGTTTTTAAGGGCGCACGGTGGATGCCTTGGCACCAGGAACCGATGAAGGACGTGGGAGGCCACGATAGTCCCCGGGGAGCCGTCAACCAGGCTTTGATCCGGGGGTTTCCGAATGGGGAAACCCGGCAGTCGTCATGGGCTGTCACCCATACCTGAACACATAGGGTATGTGGAGGGAACGCGGGGAAGTGAAACATCTCAGTACCCGCAGGAAGAGAAAACAACCGTGATTCCGGGAGTAGTGGCGAGCGAAACCGGATGAGGCTAAACCTGTTACGTGTGATACCCGGCAGGGGTTGCGTAGTAGGGGTCGTGGGAAAGTTCTTCAGTCGTCTGCCGGCGGCTGGGTGAGTCAGAAACCGTTGGTGTAGTCGAAGGACATGCGAAAGGTCCGGCGTAGAGGGTAAGACCCCCGTAGACGAAACATCAGCGGCTCACTTGAGCTTCTCCCAAGTAGCACGGAGCCCGAGAAATTCCGTGTGAATCTGGCGGGACCACCCGCTAAGCCTAAATATTCCCTGGTGACCGATAGCGGATAGTACCGTGAGGGAATGGTGAAAAGTACCGCGGGAGCGGAGTGAAATAGTACCTGAAACCGTGTGCCTACAAGCCGTGGGAGCGTCGGACGTGCAGCTTGCTGTGTGTCTCGTGACTGCGTGCCTTTTGAAGAATGAGCCTGCGAGTTTGCGGTGTGTAGCGAGGTTAACCCGTGTGGGGTAGCCGTAGCGAAAGCGAGTCCGAATAGGGCGTTTGAGTTGCATGCCCAAGACCCGAAGCGGAGTGATCTAGCCATGGGCAGGTTGAAGCGGAGGTAAGACTTCGTGGAGGACCGAACCCACCAGGGTTGAAAACCTGGGGGATGACCTGTGGTTAGGGGTGAAAGGCCAATCAAACTCCGTGATAGCTGGTTCTCCCCGAAATGCATTTAGGTGCAGCGTCACGTGTTTCTTGCCGGAGGTAGAGCACTGGATAGGCGATGGGCCTCAACGGGTTACTGACCTTAGCCAAACTCCGAATGCCGGTAAGTGAGAGCGTGGCAGTGAGACTGTGGGGGATAAGCTCCATGGTCGAGAGGGAAACAGCCCAGAACACCGACTAAGGTCCCTAAGCGTGTGCTAAGTGGGAAAGGATGTGGAGTCGCAGAGACAACCAGGAGGTTGGCTTAGAAGCAGCCACCCTTGAAAGAGTGCGTAATAGCTCACTGGTCAAGTGATTCCGCGCCGACAATGTAGCGGGGCTCAAGCACACCACCGAAGTCGTGTCATTGCAGCAATACCCCCAACGGGGGCTGTGATGGGTAGGGGAGCGTCGTGTTCCGGGTGAAGCAGCGGAGGAATCCAGTTGTGGACGGGACACGAGTGAGAATGCAGGCATGAGTAGCGATACAAGAGTGAGAAACTCTTGCGCCGATTGACCAAGGGTTCCTGGGTCAAGCTGATCTGCCCAGGGTAAGTCGGGACCTAAGGCGAGGCCGACAGGCGTAGTCGATGGACAACGGGTTGATATTCCCGTACCCGCTTTGAAGCGCCAACGTCGAACCTCTGAATGCTAAAGCCGTGAAGCCGGCCCGGAGTCTTCGGACAAAGGGACGTGGTGGAGCCGCTGACCCAACAGGGTAGTAGGTGAGCGATGGGGTGACGCAGGAAGGTAGTCCAGCCCGGGCGGTGGTTGTCCCGGGGTAAGGGTGTAGGCCGAGTGATAGGCAAATCCGTCACTCATTGAGGCTGAGACCTGATGCCGAGCCGATTGTGGTGAAGTGGATGATCCTATGCTGTCGAGAAAAGCCTCTAGCGAGTTTCATGGCGGCCCGTACCCCAAACCGACTCAGGTGGTCAGGTAGAGAATACCGAGGCGTTCGGGTGAACTATGGTTAAGGAACTCGGCAAAATGCCCCCGTAACTTCGGGAGAAGGGGGCCGGAACTGGTGATGAGTCTTGCACTCTGAGCTGGGGCCGGCCGCAGAGACCAGCGAGAAGCGACTGTTTACTAAAAACACAGGTCCGTGCGAAGCCGTAAGGCGATGTATACGGACTGACGCCTGCCCGGTGCTGGAACGTTAAGGGGACCGGTTAGTCGAGATTCGTCTCGGCGAAGCTGAGAACTTAAGCGCCAGTAAACGGCGGTGGTAACTATAACCATCCTAAGGTAGCGAAATTCCTTGTCGGGTAAGTTCCGACCTGCACGAATGGCGTAACGACTTCTCGACTGTCTCAACCATAGGCCCGGTGAAATTGCATTACGAGTAAAGATGCTCGTTTCGCGCAGCAGGACGGAAAGACCCCGGGACCTTTACTATAGCTTGATATTGGTGTTCGGTTCGGCTTGTGTAGGATAGGTGGGAGACTTTGAAGCGGCCACGCCAGTGGTTGTGGAGTCGACGTTGAAATACCACTCTGGTCGTGCTGGATGTCTAACCTGGGTCCGTGATCCGGATCAGGGACAGTGTCTGGTGGGTAGTTTAACTGGGGCGGTTGCCTCCTAAAGAGTAACGGAGGCGCCCAAAGGTTCCCTCAGCCTGGTTGGCAATCAGGTGTTGAGTGTAAGTGCACAAGGGAGCTTGACTGTGAGACCGACGGGTCGAGCAGGTGCGAAAGCAGGGACTAGTGATCCGGCGGTGGCTTGTGGAAGCGCCGTCGCTCAACGGATAAAAGGTACCCCGGGGATAACAGGCTGATCTTCCCCAAGAGTCCATATCGACGGGATGGTTTGGCACCTCGATGTCGGCTCGTCGCATCCTGGGGCTGGAGTAGGTCCCAAGGGTTGGGCTGTTCGCCCATTAAAGCGGTACGCGAGCTGGGTTTAGAACGTCGTGAGACAGTTCGGTCCCTATCCGCTGTGCGCGTAGGAATATTGAGAAGGGCTGTCCCTAGTACGAGAGGACCGGGACGGACGAACCTCTGGTGTGCCAGTTGTCCTGCCAAGGGCATGGCTGGTTGGCTACGTTCGGGAGGGATAACCGCTGAAAGCATCTAAGCGGGAAGCCTGCTTCGAGATGAGTATTCCCACCTCCTTGAGAGGGTAAGGCTCCCAGTAGACGACTGGGTTGATAGGCCGGATGTGGAAGCCCTGTAAGGGGTGGAGCTGACCGGTACTAATAGGCCGAGGGCTTGTCCTCAGTTGCTCGCGTCCACTGTGTTGTTCTGAAACAACGACCCCGTTTTTCCCGGGCCACGGGGAGAGCGGTGCGGTGACAGTTTCATAGTGTTTCGGTGGTCATAGCGTGAGGGAAACGCCCGGTTACATTCCGAACCCGGAAGCTAAGCCTCACAGCGCCGATGGTACTGCAGGGGGGACCCTGTGGGAGAGTAGGACGCCGCCGAACAATCATTCACAGAGAACCCCCACCCGATTTCGGGTGGGGGTTCTCTGCGTTTGTGCGGGATACGATCGCGGTATGGCACGACCTGGCCCCAAGGCCCACCCCGAACCCCAGCCGCGTACCGAGCCCTTCAGCTTGTCGACCGACCCCTTCGCGATGGAGACCTCGCACGAGGTCGCCGGCCTCTACCTCGCTCCGCCGGAGCGCGTGCTCGCGCTGCACGTGGACGCGGAGACCCTGCTGCGGCCCAAGCTCCGGACCGCGTTGGAGACGTTGAAGGACGAGCCGCTGCCGGCCGCCGTCTCCACCCTGCTCAACGGCCTGGACAGCACCTCCGACACGGTGTCCGGGACGCTGCACCGCCGTCGGCGCGGTGTGGCCTTCCGCCAGTACCTGACCCGGCTGGACAACGAGCTGCCCGAGGGCGGCGAGGTCCATCTGATCTGCGACAACTACTTCACGCACAAGTCGCCGACGGTGATCAACTGGCTGCGGGTCCACCCGCGGTTCACCATGCACTTCGCGCCGGACGAGTCGGCCTGGCTCGCCCATGTCGAGCGCTGGTTCGCCTACCAGGCGGCGCGCGAGGGCTTCCACGGGGACAGGTCCTCGGCGGTGGCGCTGGCGGGCGGGGTGACCGAGTGGCTGGCCCAGGACGGGAAGGCCGTCGGTGACGACCAGAAGGAGGCCGGCGAGGAGGCCGGAGCCGCCCCGTACGTCTGGGTGAAGCCGCGCTACTGAGCGGGGACGGCCGAGCCCGCCGTGGTCGGATCGCCGTGGCCCGACCGCCGCGGTCCGACACCGTGGACCGACACCGTGGCCCGGCCCCCGCGCCGACGGACCACCGCGGTGCCGGGTGGTCCGGGTGTGTCGCCTAAAGGCGGCCGGCCGCCTTCAGTGCCAGGTAGGCGTCGGCCAGGGCCGGGGCCAGGGCGGCCGGCGGGGCGTCCAGGACGGTGACTCCGTGGCGGGTCAGGTGCTCGGCGGTGTGGCGGCGCTCGGCGCGGGTCTGCTCCGCCGAAGCCGCGCCGTAGACGGCGTCCAGGGTGCCCCGGGCGGCGGCCAGCTCGTCCAGATGGGGATCGGAGACCGAGGCGAGCACCACCTCGTGCCGCTTGGTGAGCTGCGGCACGAGGGGCAGCAGACCGTCCTCCACGGGGCCGGCGTCCAGACCGGTCAGGATGACGACGAGAGACCGGTGCGGGGCCATCCGCAGGGCGGTGGAGACCAGTGAGCGCATGTCGGTCTCGAAGAGCGCGGGTTCCAGTACGGCCATCGCGTTGGTGAAGGCGGGCAGGATCTCGGACGGCGAACGGCCCGCCACCGAGGCCCGCTTGCGGACGTCGTGGGCGAGCAGATCGACCCGGTCACCGGCCCTGGTCGCCAGGGCGGTCAGAAGGAGAGCCGCGTCCAGCGCCGCGTCCAGCCGAGGGGCGTCGCCGACCCGGCCGGCCGAGGTGCGTCCGGTGTCGAGGACGACCAGGATGTGCCGGTCGCGCTCGGGACGCCAGGTACGGACGGCGACGGTCTGCCGGCGCGCACTGGCCCGCCAGTCGATCGAGCGGACGTCGTCACCCGGCAGGTACTCGCGCAGTGAGTCGAACTCGGTGCCCTGGCCACGGGTCAGGACCGAGGTGCGGCCGTCCAGTTCGCGCAGCCGGGCGAGCCTGGACGGCAGGTGCTTGCGGCTGGTGAACGGCGGCAGCGCGCGTACCGTCCACGGCACCAGATGGGAGCCCTGCCGGGCGGCCAGACCGAGCGGGCCGAGCGAGCGGACCGTCACCTTGTGCGCGTGGTGGTCGCCGCGCCGGGTGGGAGTGAGCACGGTGCTGAGCCGGCGGCGCTCGCCGGCCGGGACGAGGACGCTGTGCCGGGAGGCGCTGACGGCGAGTCCGGGGCGCCAGGCGGACGGTGGCCAGGCGTCCCGGATCCGGGCCCGCAGCGGGCGCCCGGCCGCGTTGGTGACGGCCAGTTCGACCGTCGCGGGTTCACCGAGGCGTACCGTCGTGTCGCCACTGCGGACGATCCGCAGCGAGCGTACGGGCGCGGCCAGCACGAGGTCGGCCAGCACGGCGAGGAACAGCACGCCGGTGACCGCGGCGACGCCGCCGAAGGACGGCGCGAGGAGGCCCACGACGAGCGCGCCGAGTGCGGCGAGCAGGGCGGTTCGCCCGGTGAGGGCCATGCGGATGCTCCTAGCGACTGTCGTCTGAGGCCTGCGGATGGTGCGATGGCGTCGACGCGGGACCCTGGCCGACCCGACGGCGGCGGCCGGTCGGCACCGTCGGGTCGGCACCGCGGTCAGTGCCGAGTGGTCGGTGCCGAGCGGTCAGCGCGGCGCCGGTGTCTGGGCGAGCACGGCCTGGATCACCGAGTCGGCGGTGACACCCTCCATCTCCGCCTCGGCCCGCAGCTGGACGCGGTGCCGCAGCGTCGGCAGGGCGAGCGCCTTGACGTCGTCCGGGGTGACGAAGTCGCGGCCGGCCAGCCAGGCCCAGGCGCGGGAGGCGCCCAGCAGGGCGGTGGCACCGCGCGGGGAGACCCCGATCGACAGCGAGGGGGACTGCCGGGTGGCCCGGCAGAGGTCGACGATGTACGCGAGCACCTCGGGCGAGACGGTGAGTTCGGCGATCTGGGCCCGGGCGGCCAGCAGGTCGGCGGGGCCGGCCACCGGGCGCACGCCGGCGGCGGCGAGATCACGCGGGTCGAAACCGGCCGCGTGCCTGGCCAGCACCTGGAACTCCTGGTCCCGGGAGGGCAGCGGGAGGACCAGCTTCAGCAGGAAGCGGTCGAGCTGGGCCTCGGGGAGCGGGTAGGTCCCCTCGTACTCGACCGGGTTCTGGGTCGCGGCGACCATGAACGGCGCCGGCAGCCGGCGGGGCTCGCCGTCGACGGTGACCTGGTGCTCCTCCATCGCCTCCAGCAGCGCGGCCTGGGTCTTGGGCGGCGTCCGGTTGATCTCGTCGGCGAGCAGCAGGTTGGTGAAGACCGGGCCGGGCTGGAAGGAGAACTCCGAGCTGCGGGCGTCGTAGACGAGGGAGCCGGTGACGTCGCCGGGCATCAGGTCCGGGGTGAACTGGATGCGCTTGGTCTCCAGGCTGAGCGCCGTCGAGAGGGCCCTGACCAGGAGGGTCTTGGCGACGCCGGGGACACCCTCCAGCAGGACGTGCCCGCCGCAGAGCAGCGCGACGACGAGACCGGTGACGGCGGCGTCGTTGCCGACCACGGCCTTGGCTATCTCGGCGCGCAGCGCGGTGAGTGCCTGGCGGGGGTCGTCGCCGGCCGTGCCGGCGGCGATGGTGGGCGTGGCGGTGGCCTGCTCGGTCACGGCTGTCGTACCTGCCTTTCGAGGGCGTCGAGGTCGTCGGCGAGCCGCAGCAGCGCGGCGTCGTCGGTGGGGGGCGGTCCGTACAGCAGGACCTGGACGGCGCCGGGCGCGCGCCCGCCCGCCAGACGGTCCGTGACGGCCGCGCACAGCGCGGTGGGATCGGGGACGCCCTGGACGAGCGGGACCCCGAGCACGGGGGCCAGGCGGTGCAGGGTGGCGCGGCGCAGGGCGTCGGCGGCCCGCCCGCGGGCCTTCGCCCGCCGGTAGAGCCTGGCCCGGCCCTCGGTGGTCTCGGCGGCCCGGACCACCACGGGGAGGTCCTCGCTGACGACCGGGCCCAGCCGGCGCCCGCGCCAGGCGGCGGCGAGCAGTGCCGCGACGGCCAGCTGCAGGCCGGCCCAGTACCAGCCGTCCGGGATGAAGTCGGTGAGCTCCTTCTGCCGGTTCACCGGGGCGTCGACCGAGAGGTCGGGCAGGAACCAGGTGAGGTGCGGCCGGGAGCCGAGCAGGCCGAGGGCGAGGGAGGCGTTGCCGTCCTCGTCGATCTTGTCGTTGGTCAGGAATCCGCCGCTGCCGAGCACGATGACGTCCCCGCCGTCGGCGGCGGGCTCCCGGACCAACGCGTAGCCGCTGTGCCGGGGGTAGCAGCCCTGGCCGTCCCGGCCGGGCTGGTAGAGCAGCTCGCCGAGGTAGGCGGTGCCGGCCCGGACGGCGTCCGGGAGGGAGCAGAGGGCGGGCGTGCCGGTCGGTGCCGCGTAGTCCGGCATGTCGCCGCGGACGGACTGGCGGACGGCCGGTGCCAGGACGGCGAGCGTGTCGTCGCCGGGGGAGATCAGCACCAGGCGGGCGTGGTGTGCGTCGGCGAGGTCGCGCAGCTGCTGCGGGGAGAGGCGGTCGGGGTCGGGCACCACGAGGGTGTCGGGGCCGGCCGGGTGCTGCGCCGCGTCCGTCGTGGTGTCGACGGTGAGGCCCTGCCGCTCCAGCAGGCGGGCGACGGCGCGGGTGCCGCTCGGGTCGCCGGAGCGCGGGTCCAGCGCCGGGTAGCTGCTGTCGCCGCGCAGGCCCGCCAGCAGCAGTCCGGCCACCAGCAGGACGCCCACCCCGAGCAGGTACCAGCGGGAGCGCAGCCAGAGCCCGCGTCCGGTCGGCGCCAGGCTGGTGCGGGTGGCCTCCTCCGGGGCCCCGGGCCCGTCGGGCGCGGGGCCGGTGGCCCGGGCCGGTACGGGTCCGGTGGCCTGGGCCGGTACGGGGCCTGGGCCGGTGGCCTGGGCCGGTACCGGGATGCCGGTGCTGGTCATACCGCGCCCTCCGGGGCCGGGGCGAGGGTCGGGCGGGTGCGCTCCAGCGCCTGGTCCAGGGTGCTGAGCAGCTGGTACGCGGCCCGGTCGGCGGGGGCGTCGCCGTAGGCGATGGCGTCGAAGGCGCGGGCGGCCCCGGCGAGCGCGGCGGCGTGCTCCGGCAGGCTCCGGCCGGCTTCGGCGGCGGCCTCGTCGGCGGTGCGCCCGGGGCGTGGGTCGAGCAGGGTGCGCTCCTCCAGGGCGCGCACGACGGCCCGCATCTGCTCGCGCACCGCCTCCGTCCACTGCCCGGCGTCCGCGTACCGGCGGGCCTCGGCGCGGTGCTGGTCGGCGGTGCGCGGACCGCCGTCGTCGAAGAGCGTGCCGGTGCTGCGGGCGGTGCGCCGGGGGGCGCCCAGACGCCACCAGACGGCGGCGGCGACCACCAGGGCGACGATCACGAAGAGCACCAGCGCGGTGGTGCCGCCGGTGGCGGAGCCGACGCCGGCGAGCGCCTTGTCCAGCTGCTCCCAGAACCAGCCGGTGACCCGCTGGATCAGGCTCGGGTCGTGCCGGTGATAGACGGGGTCGAGCAGCTCGCGCCGGGCTGCGTCGCGGGCCGGGTCGCGCGGAACGGTGACGGGGGCGCCGCCGGCCAGCAGCGCCCCTTCCCCCCAGGTCGGCATCCCGGTCAGAGCCTCGGTGCGGTCGGATCCGCGGGGTCGGCGCCGGCCCAGCCGCCGCCGTACTCGGGCAGTCCGGCCGCGCGGGCCAGTTCGATGTCCAGTGCCTCGCGCCGGATCCGCTGGTCGACGTAGAGCAGCACGTTGACGGCGGCGGTTACCGGGATGGTGATGGTGCCGGCGATCAGGCCGCCGAGGGCCATCACCAGCAGCGCCGCCGGCGGGAACACGGCGCCGAACCCGGGGATGCCGGTGCTCTGGCCCGATTGGTCGATGCTGTCACCGGCCACCGCCACGGCGGCGATGGAGAACGGCATGGCGATGATCCCGGAGAAGAAGCCGACCATGACGGTGCTGAGCAGGGTGATGCCGAAGATCCGCCACCAGGAGCCGCGGACCAGCCGGCGGGAGCGGGAGAGCGAGGTGCGGATGCCCTGCTTCTCCAGCATCAGCGCGGGGGCCGACAGGCTCAGCTGGATCCAGACCCAGCCGGCCACCACGAATCCGAGGAAGGCGACCACGCCGAGCAGCAGGGCGATTCCGGGGTCGGGATCGGCGGCGAGCAGGTAGCCGATCACCGGCGCGGCCCCGAGCAGGATGATGCCCAGCACGATCAGTGCGTTCAGCAGCGTCAGGCCGAGCAGCTGCAACAGCCGGGGGCGCGCGTCCTTCCACACCTCGCCGAGGGTGACGGACCGGCCCAGGATCGCCCGGCTGACCAGCATGGTGAGCAGGGCGGTGGCGAGGACGCCCACCAGGACGCCGACCGGCAGCTCGGCGACGGCGGCCACCGCCGTCACCACGTCGCTGGGGTGGTCGTAGGACCACCACTGGACGGCCGTGCTGACCACCTGCTGCACCACGGCCAGGCCGAGCGAGATGCCGAGAGCGGTACGCCAGTGCCGGCGGACCGTGGAGACCGCGCCGTCGAGGATCTCGCCGACGCCGAGCGGGCGCAGCGGGATGATCCCGGGCTTGGGGCTCAGCGGGGCGGCGCCCCAGGGCTGGGGGCCCCACGGCTGGGGGCCGCCGTACGGGGCGCCGGGCCCCGCGCCCCACTGCTGCTGGCCGCCGTGGTGCGGTCCGCCGTACTGTGGGCCGCCCGGCTGCGGTCCGCCGTAGCCGCCGCCCCAGGCGGGTGGTGCGGACGGTGTGGTGTCATGCGGTGACGACTGCCCGGGCACGGTGGCGGGTGCGTCGGCCGGCGGCCGGGCGTCCTCGCGGGGTGGCTCGGACGAGCTGGGCGGGGCCCAGCCCGGGGTGTCGGTCATCACTGCTCCTGGGAGGGGGCGTCATGGTCACAGGCCGGATCGGCGACCTGTGCCGCCCATCGTGCCATGGTGGGTGCGGACGCCCCAGGGGTATCCGGTTGCTGATCGACAACGGCCTTTCCGGGACGGACGGGCCGGCGCCATTCGCCCGTTTTGGGCTGATTTTGCTGAAGGGTTGCGCGAGGAATGACACGGCTGTGCGGCAGGTCACAAACGGGTAATGAGAAGATGGAAGCATGAAGGGACGCGTCCTCGTCGTTGATGACGACTCCGCACTGGCCGAGATGCTCGGCATTGTGTTGCGTGGTGAGGGTTTTGAGCCGTTTTTCGTCGCAGATGGGGACAAGGCGCTAGCCGCGTTCCGGGAGACCAAGCCTGATCTCGTGCTGTTGGACCTGATGCTGCCCGGCCGCGACGGCATCGACGTCGCCCGGCAGATCAGGGCCGAGTCCGGGGTCCCGATCGTGATGCTCACCGCGAAGACCGACACGGTCGACATCGTGGTGGGCCTGGAGTCCGGTGCCGACGACTACGTCGTCAAGCCGTTCAAGCCCAAGGAGCTGGTGGCGCGGGTGCGCGCCCGCCTGCGCCGGGCCGAGGAGCCCACGCCCGAGCAGCTCACCATCGGCGATCTGGTGATCGACGTGGCGGGTCACTCGGTCAAGCGGGACGGCCGGGGCATCCCGCTGACCCCGCTGGAGTTCGACCTGCTGGTCGCGCTGGCCCGCAAGCCCTGGCAGGTGTTCACCCGCGAGGTGCTGCTGGAGCAGGTCTGGGGCTACCGGCACGCGGCCGACACCCGGCTGGTGAACGTCCATGTCCAGCGGCTCCGCTCGAAGATCGAGAAGGACCCGGAGCGCCCCGAGATCGTGGTGACCGTCCGGGGTGTCGGCTACAAGGCGGGACCCAGCTGACGTGACGTACCAGGCTGACAACTCCCCGTCGGGCGAGAGCCCCGACGGGGAGGCCGCCGTGCAGGGGGACGTACTGAGCTCGACGACCCGGGGCGGTCCGCCCAGGCGTGGTCCGGCGGCGCTCCTCGCTCCGGTGACGCGTCAGCTGCGCCGGCCGTGGCTGCGGGTGTCCGCGCTCTACCGGCGTTCGATCCAGTTGCGGGTGGTCGCGGCGACGCTGCTGCTCTCCGTGACCGTGGTCCTGGTGCTGGGCGTGGTGGTGGTGGCGCAGGTCAGGGCCGGGCTGCTGGACACCAAGAAGCTGTCGGCCCGCAGTCAGGCCGGCGGCGGTTTCCAGAGCGAGCAGAAGAAGATCTACGACGCGGCCGACCTGAAGTTCAAGGCCGGCAACATCGGGGATCCCACCACCGACGAGATCGGCACCTGGCTGCTCAAGCAGGTCTCCGACCTGGCCAGCAGTGGCCAGGGCCTGTACTCGGTGATCGCGATGGTGCCCTCGACCGGTCAGGAGGAGTCCGCCAAGAGCTCCGACCTGCTCGGGCCGCGCTACTCGGGCGACATCCTGCCGAGCAGCATCCCGCAGTCGCTGCGCGACGAGGTCTCCTCCGACCCCGGGGTCTCCTTCGAGCAGCCGACCGTGATCAACCGCTCGACGGACGGCAACGCCAAGTCCAGCCACGAACCGGGCCTGGCGATCGGCAAGCAGTTCACCGGCCCCGGTGGCACCGAGTACCAGCTGTACTACGTCTTCTCCTTCGAGCAGGAGAGCAACACCCTCGACCTGGTCACCGGCACCCTGGCCACCGCCGGACTGTTCGTGGTGGTCCTGCTGGTCGGCATCGCCTGGCTGGTGGTGCGCCAGGTGGTGACCCCGGTCCGGATGGCGGCCGGCATCTCCGAGCGGCTCGCCGCCGGGCACCTGGAAGAACGGATGAAGGTCACCGGCACCGACGACATCGCCCGGCTCGGCGACTCCTTCAACCGGATGGCGAACGGTCTGCAGGCGCAGATCCGCCAGCTGGAGGAGCTCTCCCGGGTGCAGCGGCGCTTCGTCTCGGACGTGTCGCACGAGCTGCGCACCCCGCTGACCACCGTCCGGATGGCGGCCGACCTGATCTACGACAGCCGCGAGGACCTGGACCCGATGGCGGCCCGCTCGGCCGAGCTGCTCCAGGGGCAGCTGGACCGCTTCGAGTCGCTGCTCGCCGATCTGCTGGAGATCAGCCGCTTCGACGCGGGCGCCGCGATCCTCGACGCCGAGCCCGTCGACCTGCGGGACATCGTGACCCGGGTGGTCGAGGCCGCCGACCCGCTGGCGCAGGCCAAGGGCAGTGCCGTGATCCTGCGCGGCGACGGTGAGCCGGTGGTCGCCGAGGTCGACTCCCGGCGGATCGAGCGCATCCTGCGCAACCTGGTCGTCAACGCGCTGGAGCACGGTGAGGGCCGGGACGTGGTGATCCGGCTGGGCTCCGCCGAGGGCGCGGTCGCGATCGGCGTCCGCGACTACGGCATCGGGCTCAAGCCCGGCGAGGCCTCCCGGGTCTTCCACCGGTTCTGGCGGGCCGACCCCTCGCGGGTCCGGACCACCGGCGGCACCGGGCTGGGCCTGTCCATCGCGGTCGAGGACGCCCATCTGCACGGCGGCTGGCTGCAGGCCTGGGGCGAGCCCGGCGGCGGTTCGCACTTCCGCCTCACCATGCCGCGGACCCGGGGCGGCGAGATCCACCGGGCGCCGTTCCGGCTGGAGCCGGAGGACTCCCGCAACAACCGGGGCCTCGGCTCCTCCATCACGCCCTACCGGCGGGGCCGGCCGGCGGGAGCCACCGCGCTGACCGCCGCCGACGAGTCGACGATCGTCCCCGAGACGCCGGAGAGCGGCCAGAACGGCTTCGGGAGCGGTCTCGGCGGCGTGCTGAGCATCGGCCCCGGGCTGGGCAGCCGGCGGCCCGTCGCACCGCGCTCGGACCCCTCGGACGTCCGTACGACGGGCGCGGGGTACGGTGCCACCGGGGCCCAGATCGTCGTCGACCGGACGGCCCTGCTGCCGTCGGTGACGCAGCGGAGCGCCGAGAGCGAGGACGCCGCCCGGGCCGGGGTCGACGGACACGGCACCGGCGGGACGGACACGGAGGGGACGCAGCGTGCGAAGGACCACCAGCGGGGCCGCTGAGCCGCGTCGGAGCGCAGCGGCCGGGGCCGTCCTGGCCTCACTGCTGCTCGGCGGCTGCGCGGCCATGCCCGACTCCGGGCCGGTCAGCAAGGTGGAGTTCTCGCAGGGCGCGGCGGACAAGAACCTGCAGGTCCGGGTCTTCCCGGTGGCCCCCAACAAGGGCGAGGACCCGCGGGGTCTGCTGGCCGGCTTCCTGGACGCCTCGATCGCGGACGAGGACGGTTACGACACCGCGAAGAAGTACCTGACCGAGGGCGCGCACGCCCGCTGGAACCCGGAGGCGGGCATCACCGTGCTGGCCGGCGACCCGGCCGTCGGCGGCGGCCAGCTGGCCGACGACGGCGGGACCACGGCGGACCTCACCGCATCGGGTACCCAGGTCGCCCGGATCGACGCCAACCACTCGTACCGCTTCGCCGACGGTGAGACGAAACTCGACTTCACCTTCGTCAAGGAGAAGGGCGAGTGGCGGATCGATCAGCTGCCGGACGGGCTGGTCGTCAACCAGACGAACTTCCGCAACAGCTACCGGCAGGTCTCCCGGTTCTTCTACACCGGCGGCGACACCTCGGCCCCCAGCGCGCACGAGGTCCTGGTGGCCGACCCGATCTTCCTGCGGCGCCGAATAGACCCGCTGACCGCGGCGGCGAAGGCCCTGGTCAACGGTCCCTCGGACTGGCTGTCCCCGGTGGTCAGCACCGCGCTCGGCGGGGTCACCGTGCAGAAGGTGACGGTCGACGACAGCAGGGCGGCGCACGTGGAGATCGGCGGGCCGGGCTACGCCGGTGGCCCGCAGTTCTGCCAGCGGATGGCCGCGCAGTTCTTCTACACCCTCTCCGACCAGGGGAAGGGCCAGATCGACCGGCTGGAGCTGAAGGGTCCGCAGGGCACCTGCTGGACCAACAAGACGCTCTCCGACCAGGTCGCGCCCGGCAGTCTGGCCGGCGGCTCCGCCGCCACCCGCCAGTACTACCAGGTGGCCGCGACCGGGCAGCTGATGGCCGCCGCCGACCAGGGCGAGGGCACCCCGGTGGCGGGGGAGCTCGGGCGGGCCCCGGCCGGCGGGCGTACCGAGCTCGGCACCGTCGCGGTACGCCGGGACGGCCAGCGGGCCGCCGCCGTCAGCGCGGACGGCCGCTTGCTCTACCTGGCCGGCACCACCGACGGTGACACCCTGGGCCAGCCCGTGCTCTCCACCACCGGCCACCCCGCCAAACCGGAGGACGGCCTCGCCTCGCCCAGCTGGGACGGCCGGGGCGACCTCTGGGTGGTCGACCACGACGCGCAGGCACCCGCGGTCCGGCTGGTCCGGGACCGGACGGTGGTCACCGTGCCGGTCGACGGCCTGGCCGGGACGACCGTGCAGAGCCTGAAGGTCTCCTCGGACGGCGTCCGGGTGGCCCTGGTGCTCAAGGACGCGACGGGGGCCCGCTCGCTGGTGCTGGCCGTGGTCGTGCACGGCGGCACGCCGCAGGCGCCGCAGACGCGGATCTCGGGGCTGCGCACGATCGCACCACTGCTGACCGACGTCGCCTCCGTCTCCTGGGCCGACACCGACCAGCTGCTCGTGCTCGGCAAGGAGAAGGACCGCCTCCAGCAGCTGTACTACATCAGCACGGACGGTTCGCAGAGCACGGACGCCCCTCTGCAGGGCGGTGAGGGCATGGCCTCGGTGGCCGCCTCGGAGGGCCGCGACGGCGGCACCGTACCGGCGGTGCTGGCGGTGCAGACCAAGGAGAACAAGATCTACCGCCTGACGGGCAACCAGTGGCGTGAGCTCGTCCTGCCGTACGAGGTGAACTCCTTCAGCTACCCGGGCTGACGGCGCAGCGCGGTGGCGGCCACGGTGGCGGCCGCGCTCGCCGGTGCACCCGCGCGGGCCAGGGCGCGGGCGGCCTCGGCCAGGCTGGCGCCGGTGGTGACCAGATCGTCCACCAGTACCACCCGGCACGGCGCCGGTTGACGGCCCGCCCGGCGGCCCCCGCTCCGGTGGTCCCCTCGGTGACCCGGCGTCCGCCGACCTTCCGTGCGCTGACCTCCTGTGTCCTGACCTCGGGTGCCCTGATCCCCCGTGCGCTGACCTCGTGTGCCCTGATCCCCCGTGCGTTGGCCCTCCCTGCCGTCCGGGGCCGGTCTGCGCCGACGTGCCCTGTTCCGGTCCGGCGCGGGCCCGGGTGGGTGGGCGGCCGCCAGCCGGTGGGTCAGGCCGGGTGGGACAACCAGTGCGCCCTGCAGGTTCCGGCGGCGCCCGGCCGCCGAGAGGCCGGACTGGTCGGCGACCCACCGGGTGTGCCGCAGCACGGCGGCGACGCGGGCGGGCCGCCCGTCGCGGCGCAGCGCCCGCGCGGCGGCCCGGGCCAGGCGCAGGGTCGGGTCGTGGCCGCGGGCCCGGACCGACTCCCGGGTGGAGGGCACCGGCACCAGCAGCACCGGCGTACCGGGCGGCAGCGGACCTAGCGCGGAGCGGACCGCTCCGGCCAGTGCCTCGCCCAGCGGGGCCGCCAGCCGCAGCGCCCCGCGCTCCTTGTGCGCGAGCAGCAGCCGGCGGACGGGGTCGGCGTAGGGCGCGGCGGCGTGCACGCCCCTGAAGGCGGTGGGGCCGGGCCGTGCGCCCGCCAGGGCCGCCCGGCAGGACCGGCAGAGCTGGACGCGGCCGGCCCGGCAGCCGGCGCAGGGGGTGGGCAGCAGCAGGCCGAGCAGTTCCCCGAACAGGGCGCCGGGTGCGCCGCCGGGCGGTTCCCCGTCGGGGGCCGGTGGCGGGAGGGCGCGCGCGCCGGTGGGTCGCGCCCGGTCGGACGGCGGGGTGGGGTGGGGCTCGGAGGGGAGGTCGGGCACGACTCCTCCAGGTGGCTCGCAGGCACGGAGAGTGAGATCACCCTGGGCCGTACGGGCGGAGTTGTCCAGGTATTTACCTGGCTTTCACTCCGGAGAGGGTAGACACTCTGCAACGGCACCATGGCCGGCCCGGCCGCACCAGGACCGCACCGCTCCGTCCCGCTGAGAGGCGAAATCCCCCCACGGGGTGTTCCATGAGGCTCCAGGGGGTTTCAAGTTGCCCTGGTGGGGAGGAAGTGAGGTGAGGGCCAGTCGCGCCCGCCGCCCGCGGCGACGCGGAGGGCCGGCAGTGGATTGGCTGGTCCGGCTGGGTCTCAGCCCGATTCGGTGGTCACTCCGGATCGGCATCAGCACGAGGGATCGGAGTTCTGCGTGGACATCGTCGTCAAGGGCCGCAAGACCGAGGTGCCCAAGAGGTTCCGCGAGCACGTGGCCGAGAAGCTGGAGAAGGTCCAGAAGTTCGACGGCAAGGTGATCAGCCTCGACGTCGAGGTGTCCAAGGAACACAACCCGCGCCAGGCCGACCGGTCCGAGCGGGTGGAGATCACTGTCCGTACCCGCGGCCCGGTGATCCGGGCCGAGGCCAACGCCGCGGATCCCTACGCGGCGCTCGACCTGGCCTCGGCGAAGCTCGACGCGCAGTTGCGCAAGTCCGCCGACCGGCGGCGCGTGGTCAAGGGCGGCAACGGCCGCACCCCGCTGAGCGTCGCCGAGGCGACCGCCTCGCTCGCGGCCCTGCCCGACACCGTGGCGGACGACGGCGGCAGCAACGGAGCGGTCCGCAAGACCAAGATGGGATCTCTGGAGGTGGAGGGCGACGGACCGCTCGTCGTCCGCGAGAAGACGCACCCCGCCGTACCCATGGCACTGGACCAGGCCCTCTACGAGATGGAGCTGGTCGGCCACGACTTCTACCTCTTCGTGGAGAAGGACAGCGGTCTGCCGAGCGTGGTCTACCGCCGGCACGGCTACCACTACGGTGTGATCCACCTGAAGGCCGACGGCAGTGCCGTCGAGGGAGCGGTCGGTGGCGCCGGTGGCGTGCTCGGCGGCCCGGACGACGAGGACTGACCTCCGGAGGGGCCTCCGTCCGAAGCGGTGAGCAGGGGTGACCCCGGTGGCGGACGCCGCCGGGGTCACCCGTTCGAGCGGAGCCGGCCGGGTCGGTGACCCATGCATGATCGTCCCGCGCCGGAGGGTGATCGTGGAGTGCTCCGGTCGTGGAATGATTGGCGCGACGACGACCGGCTACGGGGGAGGAGCGGATGGGGGATCGATTCGGGCTGGGGCCCGCCGGCGGGCCGGTTCAGGGGGTGCCCGCGGGGGTGGGAGAGGCTCCTGAGTCCGAGTACGCCCCACGCAGGGGGGAGCCGATCAGGGTGCTGGTGGTGGACGACCACGCGTTGTTCCGCCGGGGCCTGGAGATCGTGCTGGCCGAGGAGGAGGACATCAAGGTCATCGGCGAGGCGGGGGACGGCGCCGAGGCGGTCCTCAAGGCGGCCGACCTGCTGCCCGACATCATCCTGATGGACGTCCGGATGCCGCGGCGCAGCGGGATCGAGGCCTGCACCGCGATCAAGGACGTGGTGCCGAGCGCCAAGATCATCATGCTGACGATAAGCGACGAGGAAGCCGACCTCTACGAGGCGATCAAGGCCGGTGCGACGGGCTACCTGCTCAAGGAGATCTCCACCGACGAGGTCGCCACCGCGATCCGCGCCGTCGCCGACGGCCAGTCGCAGATCAGCCCCTCGATGGCGTCCAAACTGCTCACCGAGTTCAAGTCGATGATCCAGCGGCGGTCCGACGACCGTGATCTGGTGCCCGCCCCCCGGCTCACCGACCGGGAGCTGGAGGTGCTCAAACTGGTGGCCACCGGTATGAACAACCGGGAGATCGCCAAGGAGCTGTTCATCAGCGAGAACACCGTGAAGAACCACGTCCGCAACATCCTGGAGAAGCTGCAGCTGCACTCCCGGATGGAGGCCGTGGTCTACGCGATGCGGGAGAAGATCCTCGAAATAGGCTGACGCGTCAGCCCAGCAGCCGCTCCAGGGGCTCCCGGAGCGATTCGTCGGTCAGCGCCTCCACCCGGACGCTCTCGCAGCCGACCCACTCGGCCGCCTCGCGCAGCGCCGTGGCCAGCGCCCCGAGGTGCTTCGGCGCCGCCAGCGAGATCTGACGGGCCACCAGGGTTCGGCCCTCGCGGGCCGGATCCACCCGGCCGACCAGCCGGCCGCCGGTCAGCAGCGGCATCGCGAAGTACCCGTGCACCCGCTTGTGCTTGGGGGTGTACGCCTCCAGCCGGTGCGTCATGCCGAAGATCCGCGCCGTGCGGGCGCGGTCCCAGACCAGCGAGTCGAACGGCGAGAGCAGGGTGGTCCGGTGCCGGCCGCGGGGTGCGTCGGCCAGTGCGGCCGGGTCGGCCCAGGCGGCGGCGGGGGCGCCCGACGGGCCCCAGCCCGCCACCTCGACCGGGACGAGCGCGCAGTCGCCGAGCACCGAATCCACCTGCTCGGCCCGGAGTCGGTGGTAGTCCATCAGGTCGGCCCTGGTGGCCACCCCGAGTGCGGCGCCGGACTGCTCGACCAGTGTCCGCAGGCACTGCGGGTCGGCCGGGTCGCGCCCGAACAGCTCGGCGGGAACGGCGCGTTCGGCCAGCTCGTAGACCCGTTTCCAGCTGCGCCGCTCGGTGCAGACCACGTCGCCGAAGGCGAGCGCCCGCTCCACCGCGATCTTGGTGTCGGACCAGTCCCACCACTCGGCCGTCCGCTTGGCGCCGCCGAGCTCGGTGGAGGTGAGCGGCCCCTCGGCGCGGAGCTTGTCCAGCACCTGCCGGTACGTCCGCGGTGTCACCCGGTGGCCCCAGAGGTTGCCCCGGTCGCGGTAGTGGCGGCGGCGGAAGGCGAACAGCGGCCACTCCTCCACCGGCAGCACGCAGGCGGCGTGCGACCAGTACTCGAAGCTCGTCCCGCCACCCCAGTACGCCGCCTCGACGGCCGGGCGGCCGACCGCGCCGAGCCGGGCGTACGGAATCAGTTCGTGGGAGCGGGCCAGCACCGAGATGGTGTCCAGCTGGACGGCGCCGAGGTGCCTCAGCACCCCGCGGACCCCGCTCCGGCGGTCCGGCGCCCCGAGCAGGCCCTGTGCGCGCAGCGCGATCCGGCGGGCCTCGTCGGCGCTGAGAGTCGTGACGGTCATGCCTGCGAGGGTAGGGGGCGGCGCCGACAGCGGTCCTCGGGGTGACCGGTTTGACCCGGTAGGACGGCCTATCGGGCGAAGTGCTCTCACGGGTGACACGGGAATAGCGTGCTGACGCACCTCCCGGGGCATTGGACTCCTCGCATACGATGGCCCGTGCGGTGGGGTGGCCCCCGTGCAGTCGTCCAGTGCCAATACAGGCAAGGAGCCCGCTCAAGTGTCCGTCTTCGACAAGATCCTGCGCGCCGGCGAAGGCAAGATCCTTCGCAAGCTGCAGCGGATTGCTGCCCAGGTCAACTCCATCGAAGAGGACTTCGTCAACCTCACGGACGCCGAGCTGCGCGCGTTGACCGATGAGTACAAGCAGCGGCATGCCGACGGCGAGAGCCTGGACGACCTCCTGCCCGAGGCGTTCGCGACCGTCCGCGAGGCGGCGAAGCGTGTGCTCGGTCAGCGGCACTACGACGTCCAGATCATGGGTGGCGCGGCCCTGCACCTCGGCTACGTCGCCGAGATGCGCACCGGTGAGGGCAAGACCCTGGTCGGCACGCTCCCGACGTACCTGAACGCCCTGACGGGCAAGGGCGTCCACCTGATCACCACCAACGACTACCTCGCCGAGCGCGACTCGGAGTGGATGGGCCGGGTGCACCGCTTCCTCGGCCTCGAGGTCGGCGTGGTGCTGGGCAACATGACGCCTCCCGAGCGCAAGCGCCAGTACGGGATGGACATCACGTACGGCACCAACAACGAGTTCGGCTTCGACTACCTGCGCGACAACATGGCCTGGTCGAAGGACGAACTGGTCCAGCGCGGCCACAACTTCGCGGTCGTCGACGAGGTCGACTCGATCCTGATCGACGAGGCCCGTACGCCGCTGATCATCTCCGGCCCGGCCGACCAGGCGACCAAGTGGTACGCCGACTTCGCCAAGCTGGTGCAGCGCCTCAAGATCGACCGGGACTACGAGGTCGACGAGAAGAAGCGCACCGTGGGTGTCCTGGAGGACGGCGTCTCGCGGGTCGAGGACTACCTCGGCATCGACAACCTCTACGAGTCGGTGAACACCCCGCTGGTCGGGTTCCTGAACAACGCCATCAAGGCCAAGGAGCTCTACAAGGCGGACAAGGACTACGTCGTCATGAACGGCGAGGTCATGATCGTCGACGAGCACACCGGCCGCATCCTGGCCGGCCGCCGCTACAACGAGGGCATGCACCAGGCGATCGAGGCCAAGGAGGGGGTGGAGGTCCAGAACGAGAACCAGACCCTGGCCACCATCACCCTGCAGAACTTCTTCCGGCTGTACGAGAAGCTCTCCGGCATGACCGGTACCGGTACCACCGAGGCCGCCGAGTTCCACCAGATCTACAAGCTCGGCGTGGTGCCGATCCCGACCAACAAGGATCCCCGCCGGATCGACCAGCCCGATCTGATCTACAAGTCGGAGCCGGCCAAGTTCGCCGCCGTGGTCGAGGACATCGCCGAGAAGCACGAGAAGGGCCAGCCCGTCCTGGTCGGCACCGTCTCGGTCGAGAAGTCCGAGTACCTGTCCCAGGAGCTGCGCAAGCGCGGCATCCCGCACGAGGTGCTGAACGCCAAGCACCACGAGCGCGAGGCGCAGATCGTCGCGCAGGCCGGCCGCAAGGGCGCCGTCACCGTCGCCACCAACATGGCCGGCCGTGGCACCGACATCATGCTCGGCGGCAACCCCGACCACCTCGCGGCGGCCGAGCTGGCCCAGCGCGGGCTCGCCCCGACCGACACCCCGGACGAGTACGAGGCGGCCTTCCCGGAGGCGCTGGAGAAGGCCAAGGCCTCGGTCAAGGCCGAGCAGGAGGAGGTCCGCGAGGCCGGCGGCCTGTACGTGCTGGGCACCGAGCGGCACGAGTCGCGCCGTATCGACAACCAGCTGCGCGGCCGCTCCGGCCGTCAGGGCGACCCGGGCGAGTCCCGCTTCTACCTCTCGCTGGGCGACGACCTGATGCGCCTGTTCAAGGCCGGCATGGTCGAGCGCGTGCTCTCGATGGCGAACGTCCCGGAGGACGTGCCGATCGAGTCGAAGATGGTGACCCGGGCGATCGCCTCGGCCCAGACCCAGGTCGAGCAGCAGAACTTCGAGATCCGCAAGAACGTCCTGAAGTACGACGAGGTGCTGAACCGCCAGCGCGAGGTCATCTACGGCGAGCGCCGCCGTGTCCTGGAGGGCGAGGACCTCCAGGAGCAGATCGGCCACTTCATGGACGACACCGTCGAGGCGTACGTCAAGGCCGCGACGGGCGAGGGCTTCGAGGACGACTGGGACCTCGACAAGCTGTGGAACGCGCTCAAGCAGCTCTACCCGCTCACCCTGGAGCTGGAGGAGCTGGAGGAGGAGGCGGGCGGTTCGGCCGGCCTCACGTCCGAGTTCCTGCTGAAGGCCGTCCAGGAGGACATCCAGGCCCAGTACGGCGCCCGTGAGGACCAGCTCGGCGAGGAGATCATGCGCGAGCTGGAGCGCCGCGTGGTCCTCTCGGTGCTGGACCGCCGCTGGCGCGAGCACCTCTACGAGATGGACTACCTCCAGGAGGGCATCGGCCTGCGGGCGATGGCCCAGCGCGACCCGCTGGTCGAGTACCAGCGCGAGGGCTTCGACATGTTCACCGCCATGATGGAGGGCATCAAGGAGGAGTCCGTCGGCTACCTGTTCAACCTGGAGGTCCAGGTCGAGCAGCAGGTCGAGGAGGTCCCGATCACGGACGGCGACGGCGAGATCTCGCTGGAGAAGGAGAGCCGGCCGGAGATCAAGGCCAAGGGCCTGGAGGCGCCGAAGCCGCAGCGCCTGCACTACACCGCGCCGACGGTCGACGGCGACGACACCGTGATCGAGGGCGACTTCGAGGACACCGTGGCGGACGACGAGGGCGACGGCCTCACCAGGGCCGAGCGCCGCAAGGCCGCCAAGTCGGCCAAGGGCCGCCGCCGCAAGGCCTGACCCACCGGCGCGGACGTACCGCGCACGGGCCCGAAGGGCGCCGCTCCCCGGCTCGGGGGTGGCGCCCTTTCGCCGTGTCCGGGGGGCGTCGCGGCGCCCCCCCCGGAGGCCCGCTCAGCGGCTCTCGACCGTGGCGCACTGCCACTGGCCGGTCCGCCGGTGCTGCTCCAGGCGGAACGCCACCACGTGGTGGCGCCGGCCGAACTCGACCCGTACGCAGGCCTCCACGACGTCCGCCGACGGCGCGCTGTCGTGCACCCGCCCCAGCCGGGGGCGGGCGTCCGCGCCGCGCGGGCGCAGCGGGCCGGAGCGGACCAGCGCGGTGAGCCGTCCGTAGCCGTCCAGGGTGGTGTGCCGCTGGAGCTGCCCGGCCGGGCGGACGCCGGTGAGCACCTCGACCAGGCGCAGGGCGAAACGCCCGGCCAGCTCGGCGCGGGCGGCCCGCCGGGACCGCGCCTCCTGCTCCCGCGGGTGCGGGCCCGGCGGCCCGGCGCAGGCCGCGCGCGGATGCCGGACGGGGCGGGCGGCGGCCGACCGGTCCGAGGCGGGCCGATCGGCCGCGCGGCGGGGGTGCGGCCTGCCGTCGGTGTGGTCGGGGTGGTCGGGGCGGGCGGCGTGGGCGGCGTGGCCGGTGTGGGCGGGGCGGTCGAGGCGGCCGGCGTCGGCGAGGCGGTCGGCGGGCCCGGTGTGGTCGGGGGTTCGGTCGGCTCCGGCGCCATCGGTGCTGCCGGCCGAGGTCCGGGCCGCGGTGGTGGCCGAGGCCGGGGTGGCGGCGAGCGGGCGGATGCGGGGCGTGCGGACGGGCGGTGGCAGCGGGCGGGCGTGCCGGGCGGTACTGCGTGGGGTGGTCGAGGACTCTGTCATGCGCGGTTACCCCCGGGTCGGTCGGGCTGGTCGGGCTGGCGGGCCGGTCGGCCGGTCCCGTGCGGTCGGGACGCTGCCTCGGTATCGGCACCCCGGGCGCGGGCAGGAGCGCCCCGCCGCGCACCTCCCGGACCGGCCCCGGTGTCACCTATCCGGGTGAGTACGCCATGGCGCCCCAGGGGCATCACAGGGCCGTCCGGACGCCCGGTTGACGCGGAGGGCACGGCGGAAGTGCCCGAAGGGGGACGCGCGCGGCCGGTGAATTCTGGGTCGCGGGCCGCGTGTGGCGGGAAGGCTACCGACGGGTAATGCCGAGGATCGGGACAAGGCCCCCCATCGGGTGGCCGGCGGCGAGGCCCGTGACGGGGCTCCACGGCGGGACCGCGGCGCGGTCCGGCAGAGACGACGGGTGGCTGGCATGGTGACGCAGGCGTCGACGAGCGATGGCACGCAGGCTCCGCCGGCCGCGGACGGGGTACGGCGCGGCCTGGTCCTGGGCGGCGGCGGGATGCTCGGCGCGGCCTGGACGATCGGCGCGCTGTGCGCGGTCGAGGAGGTGACCGGCCGGCAGCCCGGCCACGCCGAAGTGCTGCTCGGGACGTCCGCCGGATCCATCCTCGGCGCGATGCTGGCGAGCGGCGTCCGCCCGCAGGAGCTGCGGGACCACCAGCGCGGCCTGCCGATCACCACCGGTCCGCTGGCCGGGGTGGACTTCGACTACGACACCGCGGTCGGCGGCGCGCTGCCGCCGCGCCCACGGCCCGGCATCGGCTCGCCGGGCCTGCTGCGCACCACCGTGCGGCACCCGCGCGAGTACCCGTGGCTGACCATGGTCTCCGCCGTGGTGCCGACCGGCCGGGGCTCGGTGGCACCGGTCGGAGAGCTGGTCCGCGGCCTGGCCGGCCCGGACCACCGGCTCGGCGGCTCGGTGCTGCGGGTGGTGGCGGTGGACTACCGCACCGGTCACCGGGTCGCCTTCGGGGATCCGGGCGCGCCGCCCGCCGAGGTCGGCGAGGCGGTGATGGCCTCCTGCGCCATCCCGGGCTGGTTCGCCCCGGTGGAGGTGGCGGGCGGCCCCTACGTGGACGGTGGCTGCTGGTCGGCGACCAACGCCGACCTGATGCTGGGCCGGGGCCTGGACGAGGTGTACGTGCTCGCCCCGATGGCGCTGCGGCTGCATCCGCGCGGGCGCGCCGAGCCCGGCCGGGGCACGGTGGCCGCCCTGCGCGAGTGGCGCGAGCGGGACCGCCCCCGGGGCGTGCTGGCGCAGCTGGTCAGCCGCTACCGCCGCTCGGTGACCCGCCAGCTGCTGCGCGAGGCCCGGCTGCTGCGGGCGGCCGGCACCCGGGTGCAGCTGCTCGCGCCGACGCTGGAGGACCTCGCCGTGATGGGGCCGAACATGATGGATCCGGCCCGCCGGGGCGAGGTGCTGGAGTGCGCGCTGCGCACCAGCCGGGCCGCACTGGCCGGAGTGCGCTGAGCGCCCCGCCCCGCCGTCGGCGCCGGGTACGCCGCGAAGGGGCGGACCGCTGATCACCCGCGCCGTATTCTGGTCCCGCCCGGGCCGTGCCCCGTCGCGGTCACGCCCCGGGCCCCGTCGCCGAAGATCTGGAGAGTGCCCGATGCGCGTCTACGTGCCCACCACCCTGAACGGCCTGGCGGCGGCGCACCCGGGCGGCGCGCTGGAGCAGTCGACGGCGTACGCCGTCACGCCCGCGCTGCGCGAGTGGTACGTCAGCGACGACCTGGAGGAGCTGGAGTACGCGGCGCTCAACCGGGCCGCGCAGTGCTCCCTGCGGCTGCTCGCCGCCGACGCCGGCGCCCCGCGCCGGCGCGTGGTGCTGGCGCTGGACGTCCCGGACGGGAGCGTCCGGCCGTTCGCCGGTGACGAGTACCAGGACCAGGCCTCGCTCGGCCAGGTGGTGCTCTCCGGTCCCGTTCCGCTGGCCAAGGCGGCCGCCGTGCACGCCGACCCGGCCGACGAGGACGTGGTGGAGGACGTCGCGGCGGCGGTGGCGGCGATCGGCGCCGCCGACGCGGGCGACCAGGACGCCCAGTTCACCGTGGACGGCGCGGAGGACCACGACCTGCTCTGGTTCGCCACCCAGGAGATCACCGCCCTGCTGGCCTGAGCCTGAGCCTGAGCCTGAGCCTGAGCCCGGGCCCGGGCCCGGGCCGGCCCCGAGCCGATCCGATCCGGTCGGGACAGGTCAGGCCCGGCCCGGTGCACCCCGGGCTTCCGGTCGCCCGGTGCCGCCGGTTACCGTTCCGGACGTGCGTACTCACATCATCTGGGACTGGAACGGCACCCTCTTCCACGACATGGAGGCGGTGCTCGGGGCGAGCAACGCCGCCTTCGCGACGCTCGGCATCGCGCCGCTCAGCCTCCAGGAGTACCGGGAGCAGTACGAGATACCGATCCCGCGCTTCTACGAGCGGCTGCTCGGCCGGCAGCCGAGCGGCGCCGAGTGGCTGCTGCTGGACGACGCGTTCCACGTCCGGTACCACGAGCTCAGCCCGGCGTGCGGGCTCACCGAGGGCGCGCAGGACCTGCTGAGCGCCTGGGCCGGAGCCGGGCACAGCCAGTCACTGCTGTCGATGTACGAGCACGAGCGGCTGCTGCCGGTGGTCGAGCGGTTCGGGCTGACCGGCCACTTCGTCCGGGTGGACGGCCGCAGCGGCCCCTCCGGCGGGCAGAAGGCCGCGCACCTGATCCGGCACCTGGCCGCCCTCGGGGAGCACGTGGACCCGGCCCGCACGGTGCTGATCGGCGACGCCGCCGACGACGCGCTGGCCGCGCTGGGCGCCGGCGCCCACGCGGTGCTCTACACCGGTGGCTCGCACACCCGGGAGAAGCTGGAGCCGGTCGGTGTGCCGGTGGTGGACACCCTCGCGGAGGCCGTGGAGCTGGCCGGCCGGCTGGCGGGCTGAGCGGGCCACCGCGTGGCGTGGCGCGGGCCACGCGCCCGAGGGCGTGTCAGACCGGTGTAAACGCAGCGGAACTGGTCAGGCTGGATCGACGCGCCATCCCCGGCGCGGTCCGTGCCAGCACGAGCGGAGCCGCCATGCCGATCGACGCAGTGACCCAGGTCCCGACCCCCGCGAACGAGCCGGTGCACGAGTACGCCCCGGGCAGCCCGGAGCGGGCCCGGCTGGCCCGTCGGCTGGACGAGCTCGCGGCCGAGGACGTGCCGCTGCCGATGACCATCGCGGGCGAGCAGCGGTTCGGCGCCGGCGAGCGGATCGACGTCGTCCAGCCGCACCACCACGCCGCCAGGCTGGGCGTGCTCGGCAACGCGACCCGGGAGGACGCGCAGCTCGCGGTGGAGGCCGCGCTGGCCGCCGGTCCCGCCTGGCGCTCGCTCTCCTTCGACGACCGGGCGGCGGTCTTCCTGCGGGCGGCCGACCTGCTCGCCGGGCCCTGGCGGGAGACGATCGCGGCGGCCACCATGCTCGGCCAGTCCAAGACCGTCCAGCAGGCGGAGATCGACGCGCCCTGCGAGCTGGTCGACTTCCTGCGCTTCAACGTGCACTTCGCCCGGCAGATCCTCGCCGAGCAGCCGCTCTCCTCGCCCGGCGTGTGGAACCGCACCGACCACCGGCCGCTGGAGGGCTTCGTCTGCGCCATCACCCCGTTCAACTTCACCGCCATCGCCGGCAACCTGCCCACCGCGCCGGCCCTGATGGGCAACACCGTGGTCTGGAAGCCCGCGCCCACCCAGACGCTCTCGGCCTTCTACCTGATGCGGGTGCTGGAGGAGGCCGGTCTGCCGCCCGGGGTGATCAACATGGTGACCGGGGACGGCCGGATGCTCTCCCGGGTCGCGCTCGCCGATCCCGCGCTGGCCGGCCTGCACTTCACCGGATCCAGCGCGACGTTCCAGTCGCTCTGGACGACCATCGCCGCCGGCATCGGCTCCTACCGGTCCTATCCCCGGATCGTCGGGGAGACCGGCGGCAAGGACTTCCTGCTCGCCCACCGGTCGGCCGACCCGCAGAGCCTGCGGACGGCGCTGATCCGGGGCGCCTTCGAGTACCAGGGCCAGAAGTGCTCGGCGCTCTCCCGCGCCTACCTGCCGCGCAGCCTCTGGCAGAAGATCAAGGACGACCTCCTGGCCGAGGTGGACGCGCTGACGGTCGGGGACGTCGGCGACTTCTCCAACTTCATGGGCGCGCTGATCGACCGGCGGGCCTTCGACAAGAACCGGGACGCCATCGAGCGGGCCAAGCTGGACCCGACGGTGGAGCTGGTGGCCGGCGGCCAGTACGACGACGCCATCGGGTACTTCGTGCGGCCGACCGTGCTGGTCTCCGCCGACCACCGCAACGAGATGTTCCACACCGAGTACTTCGGGCCGATCCTCGCCGTCCACGTCTACGAGGACGCCCGCTGGGACGACGTGCTGCGCCGGGTCGACGCGGGGGCGCCGTACGGACTGACCGGCGCGGTGATGGCCAGGGACCGCTATGCCATCGCCCAGGCCCTGGAGGAACTCCGCTTCGCGGCAGGCAACTTCTACATCAACGACAAGCCGACCGGCGCGGTGGTCGGCCAGCAGCCGTTCGGCGGCGGCCGGGCCTCGGGGACCAACGACAAGGCGGGCGCTGCGCAGAACCTGCTGCGCTGGACGTCGGCGCGGTCGATCAAGGAGACCTTCGTCCCGGCGACCGACCACCGCTACCCGTACATGAGCTGACACCCCGCCCGGCCCCGGCTCCCCGCCCGGCCCCGGCTCCCGGCCCGGCCCGGGCCTCGTCGGCGGGACCGCCGGGCTCCGGCCCCGGGCGGCTCAGCTCCGACGGCTCGGCTCCCGGACCGGCTCGACTCCGGACCGGCTCAGCTCCCGGACCGGCTCGGTTCCCTCGCCGGCGCGAGGCCCGCACGGACCGGGCCCGGCCCGGCGAGCAGCTGCCGGACGGCCCGGACGGCGGCCGCCGCCAGCCGGGGGTCGCTGCCCCGCCCGGCGAGGGCGGCCAGCGGGGCGGCCGGTACCGGCGGCAGGCCGGGGACCTCGACCAGCCCGTCCGGGCAGGCGCCCGCGGTCGCCAGCAGGGCGAGGCCCAGCCCCGCGCGGGCGGCGTCCAGCACACCGGCGAGGTAGGCCGCGTCGCAGACCACCCCGGCCGCGATGCCGTGCTCGGCGAGCACCCGCAGTGCCCGGTGCCGGATCGTGCACGGCTCCTCCACCGCGACCAGCGGCAGCGGGCCGCCACCCACCGGCCGTTGCCACCCGGGCGCCGCGTACCAGCGCAGGGGCAGTGAGCCGCTCGCCCGGCCGTCGCCCCGGCCCGGCCCCGCCAGCAGGACGGCGAGGTCCACGGCGCCCCGCTCGACGGCCTCGCGCAGCCGCGCCGAGCGGTCCACCCGGAACCTGACCTGGCAGCCCGGGTGCACCTCGCGCGCGGCCGCGGCCAGCACGGGAAGGATCCGGTCCGCCGCGTGCTCGGTCGAGCCCACCACCAGCACGCGTTCGGCCTCGGCGGCCAGCCGGCCCAGGGCCGAGTCGTGGACGCCGACGATCCGCCGCGCCTCGTCCAGCAGCAGCAGGCCGTCCGGGGTGAACCTGCTGCGCCGCCCGTCCGGTTCGACCGCCGGGCGGCCGATCACCTTCTCCAGCCGGCGGACGTGCAGGCTGACCGTCGACTGGCTCACCAGCAGCGCCCGCGCGGCGCGGTGGAACCCGCCGTGGTCGGCCACCGCGATCAGGCTGCGCAACGCCACGATGTCGAGTACCTGTGCCATGTCCGAACGCTAGCACCGGCGTTCGGGCCCGCCGACGAGTACGGCGGACCGACCGATCGGCGCAGCGCATCGATGCCGATGCCGAATCCTCGTTGGACGCCGGGGCGTGGCCGGACCATCCTGGGGCCATGGTGCGAACAGCCGCTCGGACGGCCGGAGAGCCGACCGCCGCGCGCTTCGCGCGGAGCGGGTCGGGCGGGCCGACGCGGGCCGCCCGCGGAGCCCTCGCCACCACCAAGCGACGCCACGTCGACTACCGCAGGGCCACCTCCACCGCCTGTTGACCCGGCGGGGGCCCGTCGCCCCGGGGCACCGAAGCCCCCCACCCGGCACTCGTCCGGGACCATCACCCGCTCGGTGCCCGCCGGCACGCGTCCGGAGCCCCAGTCGTAGGCGTTCCGCCGGATCCGGCTCCGTCCGCTCGGCCCCCCGCCGGCTGCCGCCCCGGGCCCGCCGAGAGCGGAACAGATCACTGATGAGACGTCAGTCGGGCGTGTCCGAAAGAGAGTTGTCATGTCGATGGACGGATCAACCGTGCCGTCAGATCCGTCGGAGGGGAGCACGTGGTGAGCGAGCCCGCCCGTACCCGGCCGGCCGGCGGGCTCGCCGCCCGCACCGCCCGGGTCGTGGTCCGCCGACTGCTGCTCGGCGTGCTGGTGGTCTGGGGCGCCGCCACCGCCGGCTTCGCCGCGCTGCAGCTGCTCCCCGGCGACCCGGTACGGATCATCCTCGGCCCCAACACCGAGGTCGCCCCCGAGGTGATCGCCCAACTGCGGCACTCCTACGGGCTCGACCGCTCGCTGCCCGAGCAGTACCTCTCCTTCGTCGGCGGGCTGCTGCGCGGCGATCTCGGCACCTCGTACCAGCTGCGTCAGCCGGTCGCCGACGTGCTCAGCGCCGAACTCGGCCAGACCCTGCTGCTGGCGGGGACCGCGCTGGCGGGCGCCTTCCTGCTCGCCGTCCTGGTGGCCACCCTCACCGCGGGGCGCCGCGGGCCGGGCCGGGCGCTCGCCTCGGCGGTCGAACTGGTGCTGATCTCCACCCCCGTGTTCTGGCTCGGGGTGCTGCTGCTGACCGCGTTCTCCTTCACCTGGCAGCTCTTCCCGGTGGCCGGGAACGGCGGCGCCGACGCGCTGGTCCTGCCCGCGCTGACGCTCGCGCTGCCGCTCGGCGCCCTGCTCACCCAGGTGCTGCGGGGCGGCCTGGAGGAGGCGCTGGAGCAGCCGTTCACCGTGACCGCCCGCACCCGGGGGCTCGGCGAGAGCCGGGTGCGGTGGTCGCACGCGCTGCGGCACGGCCTGCTGCCCACCGTCACGATGGCCGGCTGGCTGCTGGGCGGCCTGCTCGGCGGCGCGGTGGTCACCGAGTCGGTGTACTCCCGCCAGGGCCTGGGCCGGATCACCCTGCAGGCGGTGAACAGCAAGGACATGCCGGTCGTGGTGGGCGTCCTCGTGCTCTCCGCCGTGGTCTTCGTCCTGGTCAACCTGGCCGTCGACCTGCTCTGCACCGTCATCGACCCGAGGCTGAGGAGCCGATGAGCACTGTCCTGACCACGTCCCTGCGGGATCTCCCCCGCCCGCGTCCGGCGGTACTGCTCGGCTGGGCCGGGGTCGCCCTGCTGCTGACCGCGGCCCTGTGGCCGGATCTGCTGGCCTCCGCCGACCCCACCGCCGGGCAGCAGCTCGACGCCTACCGGGCCCCGGACGCCGCGCACTGGTTCGGCACCGACCAGCTCGGCCGGGACGTGTACGCGCGGATCGTGCACGGCACCGCGCAGTCACTGTTCATCGGTGCAGGCGCGACCGCGATCGGTGCGAGCGGCGGCCTGCTGCTCGGCCTGCTGGCCGCCGTCGGCGGCCGGTTCGCCGACGAGGCGCTGATGCGGCTGCTGGACGTCCTGCTGGCGCTGCCCGGTCTGCTGCTGGCACTGGTGGTGATCACCGTGGTCGGCCCCGGCAACCTCAACACCGCTCTCGCCATCGGGATCGCCGAGGTCGCCGTCTACACCCGGCTGGTCCGCAGCAAGGCGCTGACCGTGCGGGCGGCGGGCTACGTGGAGGCGGCCCAGGTGGTCGGCCACCGGCGCAGCCGGGTGGTGCTGCGGCACGTCCTGCCCAACTCGGTGGGCCCCCTGCTGGCGCTCGCGGTGGTCGGAGTGGGCCGGGCGATGATCGAGGGCTCCGCGCTGAGCTTCCTCGGCCTGGGGGCGCGGCCGCCGGCCCCCGAGTGGGGCTCGATGCTCGCCGACGGACGGAACGCGCTCGGCATCGCCTGGTGGACGGCGGCCGCCCCGGGCGTCGCGGTGACGCTGGCGGTGGTCGCGATCACGGTGGTCGGGCGCCGGCTCCAGGCCCGTTTCGAAGGAAGGGGCTGACCGGTGGCACTGACCGAGGATCTCGCCGGCGAGGACACCGCCCGGGGCGAGGACGCCCTGCTCACCGTCGAGGGGCTGACCGTCGCGTTCGGCGCCGGCCGGGCCCGCCGGGAGGTGGTGCGCGGCGTCTCGTTCACCCTGCGGGCCGGTGAGTCCCTGGCGCTGGTCGGGGAGTCCGGCTCGGGCAAGAGCGTGATCGCCCGCAGTCTGGTCGGACTGGCCGGGCCCGGGGCGAGTGTGCGGGCCGAGCGGCTCGACCACGGCGGCCGCCCGCTGACGGCGCTCACCGAGCGGGAGTGGCGCAGGCTGCGCGGTCGGGCGGTCGGCTTCGTCCTGCAGGACGCGCTGGTCTCGCTCGACCCGTTGCGCCGGATCGCCCGGGAGATCGCCGAACCACTGCTGCTGCACCGCACGGTGGAGCGGTCCGGGGCCGGCGCCCGGGTACTGGAACTGCTCCGCGAGGTCGGTGTGCCGGAGCCCGGGATCCGGGCCGCGCAGTACCCGCACCAGCTCTCCGGCGGGCTGCGCCAGCGGGCCCTGATCGCCTCCGCGATCGCCTGCGCGCCGCCGCTGCTGATCGCCGACGAGCCGACCACCGCGCTGGACGCGATCGTCCAGCGGCAGATCCTGGATCTGCTGGCCGAGCGCCGGGCCCGAGGCACCGGGCTGCTGCTGATCTCGCACGACCTGTCGGTGGTGGCCCGGCTGGCGGACCGTACGGCGGTCGTCCACGGCGGCCGGATCGTCGAGTACGGACCGACGGCCGCCGTGCTGTCCGATCCACGCCACCCGTACACCCGGGCGCTGCTGGCCGCCGTGCCGGGCAGCCGCCCGCGCGGCGAGCGTCTGTTCGACGGGGGCTTCACGGCCGTCGAGGGCGAGTCGCCCGCCCCGATCCTCCACCCGGAGACACCCGGCGGCGCCCCGGCCGTGCCCCGGCCCGCCCCGGCCCGGGCCCGGCCGGTGACCGTGCGCAGGGAGCCCCCGGCGGGTCGGCCGGTGCTCGAAGCGGTGGGCCTGGCCAAGCGGTTCGCCGGCCCCGGCGGCACCCACCGGCAGGCCGTGGACGGCGTCGGCTTCACCCTGCACCCCGGCCGCACCGTCGGCCTGGTCGGCGAGTCGGGCTCCGGGAAGAGCACCGTCGCCCGGCTGGTCCTCGGCCTGGAGCGCCCCGACGCCGGGCGGGTGCTGCTGGACGGGGAGCCGTGGAGCGAGCGTCCCGAGCGGGAGCGCCGCCCGCACCGGGCCCGGATCCAGGCGGTGTTCCAGGACCCGCTCAGCTCCTTCGACCCCCGGCACACGGTGCGCCGCGTCCTCGCCGACTCGCTGCGCCTGCGCGGCCTGCGCGGCGCCGCGGCGGACGGTGAGGCGGCCGCGCTGCTCGGCCGGGTCGGGCTGGACGCGGAGTTGCTCGGCCGCCGTCCGCTGCGGCTCTCCGGCGGTCAGCGCCAGCGGGTCGCGATCGCCCGGGCGCTGGCCACCCGCCCCGAGGTGATCGTCTGCGACGAGCCGGTCTCCGCGCTGGACGTCTCGGTCCAGGCGCAGGTGCTCGACCTGCTGGTCGACCTGCAGCGGGAGCTCGGCGTCGCCTACCTGTTCATCTCCCACGACCTCGGCGTCATCCGGCACCTCAGCGACGACGTGCTGGTGATGAAGGACGGCCGGGTCGTCGAGGCCGGCGAGGCCGGCCAGGTGCTGGACCACCCGGCCCACCCGTACACCCGAGAACTGCTCGACGCCGTCACCACCCTCTGAAGCCGGCCCGCCGGGCCCAGGTCCTCGTACCACCGCCCCGCCGACAACGTCCGGACCCAGCTCCTCGTACCACCGCCCCGCCGACAACGTCCGGACCCAGGTCCTCGTACCACCGCCCCGCCGACAACGTAAGGAACACCTCCTGTGGGACCCACCAGCAGACGCCGTACCCTCGCCGTCGCCGCCCTGCTCGCCGCCGCCACCACGGCCTGCTCGTCCACCGCCGGCCCCGCCGCCGGGGCGGGCGACGCGGCCGCCGGCAAGCCCGTCACGGGCGGCACCCTGACCTTCGCCCTGCACGGCGACACCGACTGCCTCGACCCGCACCTGACCGGCAGCAGCGTCTCGTCCTGGATCGGGCGCAACAACCTGGACTCGCTGGTCGGCCAGTCGCTGGACAACAGGACCACCCCGTGGCTGGCGTCGTCCTGGGACGTCTCCGCCGACGGGCTGAGTTACACCTTCCACCTCCGCGGCGGTGTCACCTTCACCGACGGCACCCCGCTGGACGCCGCTGCGGTGAAGGCCAACCTGGACCTGATCGCGGACCCCGCCACCAAGTCCTCCTACGCCCGTTCCCTGCTCGGCCCGTACGCCGGCAGCGAGGTCGCCGACCCGGCCACCCTGACGGTGCGGCTCAGCGCGCCGTTCACGTCCTTCCTGCAGGGGCTGAGCACGCCCTTCCTCGGCATCGCCTCGCCGACCTTCCTCAAGGCCCACGCCGCCGACAGCTGCACCACCGGCCTGGTCGGCAGCGGCCCGTTCAAGCTGGACTCCTACACCCGGGGCCAGGGCGCGAGCTTCTCCCGAAACGCGGCGTACGCCTGGGGGCCGGGCTACGCCGCGCACACCGGCGCCGCCTACCTGGACAAGCTGGAGCTCAAGATCGTCACCGAGAGCTCGGTGCGGGACGGCGGCCTGTTCTCCGGCCAGTTCGACGGCGTCGCCAACGTCGCCCCCAGCGACCTCACCCGGGTCTCCAAGGACCCGAAGCTCCAGCTGCTCAAGCACGAGAACCCGGGCGTCAACCACGTTCTGCTGCTGAACACCGCCCGGGCGCCGTTCGACAGCCTTCAGGTCCGGCAGGCCTTCCAGTCCTCGATCGACGTCAAGTCCACCGTCCAGTCGGTGTTCTTCGGTCAGACCTCGGCCGCCGACGGCCTGTTCGGCAAGGCCACCGAGTACTACGACTCCTCGGTGCAGGGCCTCTGGGGCTTCGACCGGGCGAAGGCCGGCGCCCTGCTGGACCAGGCGGGCTGGACGGCCCGCGACGGCGAGGGCTACCGCACCAAGGACGGCAGGCGGCTCAGCGTCTCGCTGGTGTACAGCGACATCTCCGCCACGGCCGAGGAGCAGACCATCTTCCAGGCCGCCGCCCAGCAGGCCAAGGAGAGCGGCTTCGAGGTGAAGCTCGACAAGGTCGCCGCGGCGGCGGAGAGCGACCGCCAGGGCAAGGGCGACTACGACATCGGCGCGCTGTACTTCGTCCGCGCCGAGCCGGACATCGCCCGGACCGTCTTCGCCGCCAGGTTCACGCCCCCGGCCGGGGCCAACCTCGCCCGGGTGAACGACCCGGTGCTGGAGGACCTGCTCGCCAAGGGCCTGACCCTGCCGGAGGGTGCCGAGCGCGCCAAGGTGTACGCGGACGTGCAGCAACGCATCATCGGCCAGGCCTACGCCGTGCCGACCTATGTGCCGTTCGGCCGGCTCGGGGCGGTCAAGGCTGTCCACGGGCTCGGTTTCGCCACCAACTCGGCGCCGCTCTTCTACGACGTTTGGAAGAGCTGAGCGGGCGCGCCCCGGGGCCGGGGCCCGGCCCCGGGACGCCCGCCCGCCCGTGCCGGGCGGCCGCCGGGACCGTGCCGAGGAGGCGCCTGCACAGCCCCCCGGCATTTGGGTAACGGCCCGGTTGCCGCTCGGAGACGGGCCGGCGGCCGGGCCCGTCCGCAGCCGACGCCCGTTTGGACAAGGTGTCCAGGACGGACGGATCTTCCTGCGGGATTGTGCCTCCCTGTCCCCTGACACCTTCGTTTCGTCCCGTTAGGCTGGCTGACGTCGTCGGGTTGGCTCCGCAGGCCGAAATCTCGTCTCTTACCCGGCCGAGGGGTGTTTCATGCGTGCCATGAACGCCTTTCAGCCGGTCGGTGCGGGAGGATTGCGGGAGACCCGGCGGTGGACACCCACACACCACCGAGTCACGCAACGGCGCGCGACAGGAGCCAAACAGCCATGCAGACCAAGCTGGACGCAGCCAAGGCCGAACTGCTCACCAAGGCAGCAGCAGCCGCTGAGAACAGCCAGGTGGGGGGAGCGGCGCCAGGGGAGGGTCTGAGCAACGGGGCTCTGACCGCATACCTGCACCACTACTACCTCCACACCGCCGCCGAGGATCTGGTCGGCCACGACCCGGTCGACGTGTACGGCGCGGCCGCCTCCCACTACCGCCTCGGGCTCAAGCGGCCCCAGGGCACCGCCGAGGTCCGGGTGTACACCCCGAGCGTCGAGGAGAACGGCTGGTCGTGCGGCCATACGGTGGTCGAGGTGGTCACCGACGACATGCCGTTCCTGGTCGACTCGGTCACCAACGAGCTGTCCCGCCAGGACCGCGCGATCCACATCGTGATCCACCCCCAGCTGCTGGTCCGCCGTGACATCACCGGCAAGCTGCTGGAGATCCTCGACGTCGACGCCTGCTCGCGCGGCCAGGCGGCCGGCGCCGAGTGGCCGGCCGACGCCGCCGTCGAGTCCTGGATGCACATCGAGATCGACCGTGAGACCGACCGCGAGGACCTGCGCGAGATCGAGTCCGGTCTGCGCCGTGTCCTGGGCGACGTGCGCGAGGTCGTCGAGGACTGGACGAAGATGCGCGAGTCCGCGCTGCGCCTGGCCGACGAGCTCGCCGAGCAGCCCCCGGCGCACCTGCCCGAGCAGGAGGTCGGCGAGGCCTGGGAGCTGATGCGCTGGCTGGCCGACGACCACTTCACCTTCCTCGGCTACCGCGAGTACGACCTGGTCGAGCATGAGGGCGAGGAGGTGCTGCGCGCCGTGGCCGGCACCGGCCTCGGCATCCTGCGCTCCGACCCGCTCAGCCACGACAGCGACCACCACCCGGTCAGCGAGGCCTTCGGCCGGCTCTCCGCGCCGGTCCGGGCCAAGGCGCACGAGAAGAAGCTGCTCGTCCTCACCAAGGCGAACAGCCGCTCCACCGTGCACCGGCCGTCCTACCTCGACTACGTCGGCGTGAAGCGGTTCGACGCCAACGGCGAGGTGATCGGCGAGCGCCGCTTCCTCGGCCTGTTCTCCGCCGCCGCGTACACCGAGTCGGTCTCCCGCATCCCGGTGGTCCGCCGCAAGGTCCAGGACGTGGTGGTCGCCTCCGGCTTCTCCAGCGAGAGCCACGACGGCCGCGACCTGCTCCAGATCCTGGAGACCTTCCCGCGGGACGAGATCTTCCAGACCCCCGCCGAGGAACTGCTCCAGATCGCCACCAGCGTGCTCTACCTCCAGGAGCGCCGCCGGCTGCGGCTGTTCCTGCGCCAGGACGAGTACGGGCGCTACTTCTCCGCGCTGGTCTACCTGCCGCGCGACCGCTACACCACCCGGATCAGGCTGCGCCTGATGGACATCCTGATGCAGGAGCTGAACGGCGCCGCCATCGACTACACGGTGTACGCCACCGAGTCGGTGCTGACCCGCCTGCACTTCGTCGTCCGGGTCACCCCCGGCAGTGAGCTGCCGCTCCTGACCGACGCCGAGGTCGAGCGGATCGAGGGAAAACTCGCCGAGGCCGCCCGGTTCTGGATGGACGGCTTCAACGACCAGCTGCACGTCGAGCTGGGCGAGGAGCGGGCCGCCGATCTGTCCCGCCGGTACGCCAACGCCTTCCCCGACGGCTACCGCGCCGACTTCACCGCGCGTACCGCCGTCGCCGACCTCAAGCAGATCGAGTCGCTGGCCGGCGAGGGCGACTTCCGCCTGAACCTGTACCAGCCGGTCGGCGCGGGCGACGACGAGCGCCGCTTCAAGATCTACCGGGTGGGCGGCCCGATCTCGCTCACCGAGGTCCTGCCGGTCCTCCAGCGGCTGGGCGTCGAGGTGCTCGACGAGCACCCCTACGCGCTGACCCGCTCGGACCACAGCACCGCCTGGGTGTACGACTTCGGCCTGCGGCTGCGCGAGGGCACCGAGCTGACCGACGAGGCCCGCGAGCGCGTTCAGGAGGCCTTCGCGGCGACCTGGACCGGGCAGGCCGAGAACGACGGCTTCAACGGCCTGGTCCTCACCGCCGGGCTGACCTGGCGCCAGGCGATGATGCTGCGCGCCTACGCCAAGTACCTGCGCCAGGCGGGCAGCACGTTCTCCCAGGACTACATGGAGGACGCGCTCCGCAACAACGCCCACACCACCCGGCTGCTGGTCAACCTCTTCGAGGCCCGCCTGAGCCCCAGTCACCAGCTGGGCGCGCTGGAACTGACCGAGGGCATCGTCGAGGAGCTCTCCGGCGCCCTCGACGAGGTCGTCTCGTTGGACGAGGACCGCATCCTGCGCTCCTTCCTGCACCTGATCCAGGCGACCCTGCGCACCAACTTCTTCCAGCACGCCACCGAGACCGGTGAGTGGCACCGCTACGTCTCGATGAAGTTCGACCCCAAGGCCATCCCGGATCTCCCCGCCCCGCGCCCCGCCTTCGAGATCTGGGTGTACTCGCCGCAGGTCGAGGGCGTGCACCTGCGCTTCGGCAAGGTCGCCCGCGGCGGCCTGCGCTGGTCCGACCGGCGCGAGGACTTCCGGACCGAGATCCTCGGCCTGGTCAAGGCCCAGATGGTGAAGAACACCGTCATCGTCCCGGTCGGCGCCAAGGGCGGCTTCGTCGCCAAGCAGCTGCCCGACCCGTCGGTGGACCGCGACGCCTGGCTGGCCGAGGGCATCGCGTCCTACCGGACCTTCATCTCGGCGCTGCTCGACATCACCGACAACCTCAAGGCCGGCGACGTCGTCCACCCGCGGGACGTGGTCCGCCACGACGAGGACGACACCTACCTGGTGGTCGCCGCGGACAAGGGCACCGCGACCTTCTCCGACATCGCCAACGGGGTCGCCGAGTCGTACGGCTTCTGGCTGGGCGACGCGTTCGCCTCCGGCGGCTCGGCCGGGTACGACCACAAGGGCATGGGCATCACCGCCCGCGGCGCCTGGGAGTCGGTCAAGCGCAACTTCCGCGAGCTGGGCCACGACACCCAGACCGAGGACTTCACCGTCGTCGGCATCGGCGACATGTCCGGCGACGTCTTCGGCAACGGGATGCTGCTCAGCGAGCACATCCGGCTGGTCGCCGCCTTCGACCACCGGCACATCTTCCTCGACCCGAACCCGGACGCGGCGCTCTCGTACGCCGAGCGCCGCCGGCTCTTCGACGTGCCGCGCAGCTCCTGGGACGACTACGACAAGTCGCTGATCTCGGCGGGCGGCGGGGTCTTCCCCCGTTCGGCGAAGGCGATCCAGCTCAGTGCGCAGGTCCGGGCGGCGCTCGGCGTCGAGCAGTCCAAGCTCACCCCGGCCGAGCTGATGAAGGCCATCCTCCAGGCGCCCGTCGACCTGTTCTGGAACGGCGGCATCGGCACCTACGTCAAGGCCTCCACCGAGACCAACGCCGAGGTCGGCGACAAGGCCAACGACGCTATCCGGGTCAACGGCGGCCAGATGCGCGCCCGGGTGGTCGGCGAGGGCGGCAACCTCGGCTGCACCCAGCTCGGCCGGATCGAGTACGCCGCGAGCGGCGGCCCCGAGGGCGCCGGCGGCTGGATCAACACCGACGCCATCGACAACTCGGCCGGTGTCGACACCTCGGACCACGAGGTCAACATCAAGATCCTGCTCAACCAGGTGGTCGCCGACGGCGACATGACGGTCAAGCAGCGCAACAAGCTGCTCGCCCAGATGACCGACGAGGTCGGCCACCTGGTGCTGCGCAACAACTACGCGCAGAACGTGGTGCTGGCCAACGCCGTCGCGCAGGCCGTCAGCATGGTCAACGTGCACTCCCGGATGATCAACCGCCTGGAGCGCGACGGACAGCTCGACCGGGCCCTGGAGTTCCTGCCCACCGAGCGCCAGATCCGGGAGCGCCAGCAGAACGGCCGCGGGCTCTCCCAGCCCGAACTGTCCGTGCTGCTCGCCTACACCAAGATCACCCTGGCCGACGAGCTGCTCGCCACCGACCTCCCGGACGACCCGTACTTCCGCAGCGCGCTGCACGAGTACTTCCCGTCCGCCCTGCGGGCCCGCTTCGCCGACGCGATCGACGCCCACGCCCTGCGCCGGGAGATCGTCACCACCCTGATCGTCAACGAGACGATCAACCGCGGCGGCTGCACCTTCGCGTTCCGCCTCCGCGAGGAGACCGGCGCGACGTACGAGGAGATCGCCCGCACCCACACCGCGGCCCGCGCCGTCTTCGGCCTGACGGACATCTGGGCCGAGATCGAGGGCCTGGACAACAAGGTGGCGGCCCGCACCCAGATCAGGATGCGCCTGCACTCGCGTCGACTGGTCGAGCGCGCCACCCGGTGGATGCTCAACAACCGCCGCCAGCCGCTGGACATCGCCGGCACCATCGAGTTCTTCCACGACCGCGTCGCCGAGGTCTGGGGCTCGCTGCCCAAGCCGCTGCGCGGTGAGGACCTCGCCTGGTACGAGCGCGTCTACAACGAACTGGCCGAGGCGGGCGTCCCCGAGCACCTGGCCACCCGGATCGCCGGTCTGTCCTCGACCTTCCCGACGCTGGACATCACCGAGGTGGCGGACCGCTCCGGCAAGGAGGTCGCCGAGGTCGCCGACCTCTACTACGACCTCGCCGACCGCCTCCAGATCACCCACCTGCTCGACCGCATCATCGAACTCCCGCGCGTCGACCGCTGGTCCTCGATGGCCCGCGCCGCGATCCGCGAGGACCTCTTCGCGGCCCACGCCGCCCTCACCGCCGACATCCTCGCCTGCGGCCCCGAGGGCGCCACCCCCGAGGAGCGCTACACCGCCTGGGCCGAGCTCAACGCCACCCTGCTCAACCGGGCCAAGAGCACCCTCGACGACATAAGGGGTTCGGACAACTACGAGCTGTCCAGCCTCTCCGTCGCGATGCGGGTGATCCGTACGCTGCTGCGCACGGGCTCGATGCGCTGAGACCGAAGCCGGCACGCGCGGGGCGGGACCGTCCAGGACGGTCCCGCCCCGCCCGGCGTTCCGCTCAGGCGGGCTCGGCGTCCACCGACTGGGCCGTCGGCGTGCGGTGGTGCGAGAACCGGACCGCCGTACCGAGCACGGCCAGGAGCGCCAGATGCCTTTCCTCGTCCAGCCAAGCGGGACGACACCCACGAGCGCACGGAGCTCGTCGGGGCAAGCCGGGCACGGTGACCGGTCAGAGCACCGTCCTCACCCGCGCCGTGGTCGACGCGGCCGGTGACCGTCCGAAGCAGTAGGCGGCGGCAGGCGGCAGGCGGCGGTAGGCGGCAGCGGGCCGTGGCGTGAGTGCGGGGCCGCTGCGGGAGACCGGCCCCGCACTCACGTCTGCGGCTACTGGCCGGCCGCGCGCTGGAGGGCGCTCGCGAGCAGGGCGAGGTCGGTCGGGCCGTTGCCGAGTTCGCGGACGGGGCGGCGGGGTGGCGGGGCGCCGAGCTGGGCCGGGTCTATCGCGACGACGGTCGGCCGGAGGGTGGCGGTGCGGGGGATACGGCCGCTGATCCTGGCGGTCTGGAAGGCGGTCACTCCGCCGTCGGGCAGGCGCAGGTAGCCCCGGCCGGGGGTGGTCTCGTCGAGGGCGGCGGCGTCGCCGAGGTGGATCAGCAGGTCGGAGTCGGACGGGTACTCGGTCCGCAGGGCGATCCGCAGCAGCGCCGCCTCGTCCACCTCGGTGCCGGCCGTCTCCTCGGGCTGTCCGGTGGTGACGGCGAGGTGGATGCCGAGCGGCCCGCCGCGCTGCGCGACGGCGGCCAGCGCACGGGCCAGCGGGCGGCCGGCGGCGGAGGTGGGGGCGAGCAGCGCCTCGTAGTCGTCGACGACGACGACCAGCCGGGGCGGCGGGGCGGACGGCCCGGCGGCGGCCGGCGGGCGGGAGCCGCCGGTGCGCGGCTGGACGAGCTTGATGCCGCTTTCGGTCCGCAGGCTTCCGGAGGCGCCGCTGAGCACGGGCTCGGCCGCCCTGACCGGTACGTCGGCGGGGAGCGGCACGGCCTCGTCCAGCAGCCGGGTGGCGTGCCAGGACGCGAAGTCGAGGCCGTCGAAGAGCTTCTCCCGCAGGGTCAGTTCGTCGAGCAGGGCGTCGGCGGTGAGCAGGGCCTGCCGGGGGTCGGCCGCGGTGTCCACATGGGCGGTGACGTGCGGCAGTTCGGTACAGCCGCGCAACCCGGCCTGCTCCTCGCCCTCACCGGCGCCCCTGCCCTCGATCACCGTCACGGTGAGCCGGTCGGGGCGCTCCGAGACCGCGAGCGAGGCGATCAGGGTCCGCAGCAGTTCGCTCTTCCCCGAGCCCTTGGCGCCGCCGATCAGCAGGTGGGGGCCGCCCGGGTCAGGGGAGGGCAGGGTGAGCTCGGGGTCGGCGAGGTCGATGCCGCAGAGTTCGTCGCGGGTGGTGCCCACCAGGGCCGTCGCGGTGGCGACGGCGGTGGGCCCGGCCTGCCAGCGGGCGGACAGCTTGGCGGGGGTGACGCTGTCGAGCTGGAGCAGGTCGAGCAGTCGCAGTGAGTCCGGCAGCGGCCCGCGGGTGGCGGGCGTGGCCTCCCGGAGCGGTGCGAGGACGCGGGCCAGGCGCTCCGCCCAGGCGTCCGAGACGGCGTCCAGCGCGACGTCCTGGACGCTCTCGCGGCCGCCGGCGACCGGGCGGTCCACGGTGAGGTGGGTGCCGACCTCGCCGGTGATCACGGCGGTGGCGCCGAGCCCGGCGGGCAGCCGGTCGGCCTCCTCCGCGAGGCAGACGGGGAAGACCCCGACGGCCGGGCCCTGGCGCAGCAGCAGGTCGAGGGCCTTGCGGGCGGGCCCGGTGGCGGGGGCGCCGTCGATCAGGACGACCGTGGCGGGGAGTCCGGCGGCGCCGTCGGCGGCGGTGAGCCGGGCGGTGAGCTCGGTGAGCCGGGCGGTGGCCTGCTCCTCGTCGAGGCCGAGCAGCAGGCGGCAGTCCTGGCCGTGCTGGGGCCGCAGGTGCGGCAGCCACAGGGCCCAGGCCCAGGTGTCGGCGCGCTCCTGCGGCGGGCGGGTGGCGTCGGCGTCGACCACGACCAGGCTCAGGCCGGTCGGCGGGTGCAGGGCGGCGAGCTGGGCGACCACGGCGCGGGTGAGCGCGTCGAGGCGGGCGCGCGGCCCGGCCAGTCCGAGGCTGCCGGCGGTCTGCAGGTCGAGCGTGACGGGGACGGCCGGCAGCATGGTGCCGGGCGAGGTGCCGGGGCCGCCGGGCCGCTCGGCGGTGCCCAGCCGCAGGGTCAGCGCGTCGGGATGGGCCGGGCCGCGCTCCCAGAGCCGGGGGCCGGAGCCCAGCGCGTTGAGCAGCAGGGCGGCCGGGTCGGGCCAGCGTTCGCGCTGGTTGGCGGCCTGCCGGAGCCGGGCGGCGGCGTGCTGCCGGCCGGCGTCGTCACCGCTGCCGTCGGCGGGGGCGGTGCTCCGGCCGAGGCGGCGGGCGAGCAGGGCGCGGGCCCGGCCGGCGGCGGGCGGCTCGGGAGCGGTGGCCGGCTCCGGGACGGACGGTGCGGGCTTGGGCGCGGCGGGGGCGGAGAGCTGCAGATAGCCCAGGCCGTCGGGCAGGGCGGAGCGCGCGGGCGCCCCTGAGATCTCCCCGAGGCCGTCGGCGGCCCGGGTCACCTGCAGGGTGGACTCGCCGATCCGCAGCAGGCCGGGCTCGCCGAGCGGGACGTCCTCCTCGGGGGTGACGAAGCGTCCGTCGAGCGTGGTGCCGTTGGTCGAGCCGAGGTCGCGGACCGTCACCAGGCCGTCGGCGGCCAGGTGCAGGGCCAGGTGCAGGCGGGAGACGTCCGGGTCGTCCAGCGGGACGTCGGCCTCGCTGGAGCGCCCGATCCGGATCTCCCGGCCGTGCAGCCGGTGGACGCCGCCGGCGTCCGGGCCGCCGATCACCCGCAGCTCGGCGGTCGCCGGGTCGGGCGTGTCGTCGTCGGCGGTCGGATCGGGTTCGCCGAGGCTGAGCACGGCGCCGTCGAGCAGCGGCGGGTGGCCGAGCAGGGAGTGCTCGTCGACCCGGCGCGCACCGGCGTACAGGTGCACATGGGTGGCGGCCCGCGGGCCGCGTACGCCCACGGCGCCCGCGAGTGCGCCGGCCACGGCGCCCAGCGCCGTGCCGACGGGGGCGGTGACCAGCACGTCCACATAGGGGATGGCGGATCCGGCGACTGCCGGGCCGCTGCGCGGTCGGAGGACGGTCAGCCGGATCTGCATCTCGCCCGCGGTCCCTTCTGCTGGTACTGACGCGTGAAGCCGTACAGGTGTTGCCGCGTGTGTGCCGCTGCCACCGGGGGTCACGGGCGGTCGCGACGACGTTGGGCCACAAGAGTGGTGACTCTCATCCTGCCACCCATCGCCGACAGTCCGCGCACGGTACCGGATTTGACGATCTTGCGATGATCGCCATGGTGGGCGCGACGGGCAGTCAGGTCAACCGCCACCGGACGCGCTGCTCGCGGGGCGGGCGCCCGGGCCTCGGGCCGGCCCCGGCTCCCGGTGGGCGAGACCCGTGGGGGATGTCCCCGAGACCCGCGCCACGGGCCCCCGCGCGCGCCTCGGAAACACGATCGGACACCGTTAGAGTGGCCGGAACACGGGCCCGGCAGGCTCACCGCACCGGCGGGGAGCGATCCGCGGCAGCGGCACGGCGAGGAGTGCGACAGGTGCGGCCAGTCGGCAGCAAGTATCTGCTTGAGGAGACCCTCGGACGGGGGGCCACCGGCACCGTGTGGCGTGCCCGGGTGCGCGAGGACGCCGTCGTGCCGGGCAGCGAGCCGGGGCAGCTGGTCGCGATCAAGGTGCTGCGCGAGGAGCTGGCGGCCGACCCGGACGTGGTGATGCGCTTCCTGCGGGAGCGCTCCGTCCTGGTCCGGCTCAGCCACCCCAACATCGTCCGGGTCCGCGACCTGGTGGTGGAGGGCGAGCTGCTGGCCCTGGTGATGGACCTGGTCGACGGTCCCGACCTCTACCACTACCTGCGCGGCAACGGCCCCTTCAGCCCGATCGCCGGCGCGCTGCTGATGGCCCAGGTCGCCGACGCGCTGGCGGCCAGCCACGCGGACGGTGTCGTGCACCGCGACCTCAAGCCCGCGAACGTCCTGCTCGCCACCGTCCGGGTGGACGGCACCGAGCAGATGCACCCCATGCTCACCGACTTCGGCATCGCCCGGCTCGCGGACTCCCCGGGGATCACCCGCACCCACGAGTTCGTCGGCACCCCCGCGTACGTGGCGCCGGAGTCGGCCGGCGGCCGGCCGCAGACCTCGGCGGTGGACGTCTACGGCGCCGGGATCATGCTCTTCGAGCTGGTCACCGGCCGTGCGCCGTTCCAGGGCGACGGTCCGCTGGCGATCCTGCAGGCGCACCTCGCGGAGGAGCCCCGGCGGCCCTCGACCATGCCCGAGCCGCTCTGGACGGTCATCGAGCGCTGCCTGCGCAAGGACCCGGCGCAGCGGCCGAGCGCCACCTCGCTGGCCCGCGCGCTGCGGGTGGTCGCGGCGGGCGTGGGTGTGCACGCCTCGCCGGCGGCGGTGGACGAGGCCCTCGCGGTCGGCGCGCTGCTGCTGCCGGATCCGCAGCCGGCTCCGGTGACCGGCGGCGATCCGACCGTGCCGGCCATGCCGGCGGGCGTCCCGCCGCTGCCGCCCACGGCGCCGTACGGCTCGGCGGACGCCACCCAGGTGCTGCCGGCCGGCGGCCGCCACGACGCGGCGGCCACCACCCGGCTGCTGCCCGGCGGCGTGCCCACCGGGTCGGGCGGCGACGAGGACCGCACCCGGATGATGCCGCCGCTGGAGCCACCGGAGCGGCCGGGCGCGGGGCCCGGCCGGCAGGAGCCGCCGGACCGGCCGGAGGCGCCCCACCCCTGGCAGACCCAACTGCGCGCCGCCCGTGACCGCAACCAGCAGACCGAGATCGGCTACCTCGACCCGGAGGAGCTGCGCGCCCCCCAGGTCGCGCCGCAGCCCTACCAGGCCGGCGGGCAGCCGCCGCGCGGCCCGTACGGCGCCACGCCGCCCGGTGCGGGCCAGGCCCAGCCGCAGGGTTACGCGCAGGATCCGCGCCGCCAGGGCGGTCCGCAGGGCGGCTACGCGCCGCGCCCACCGGTGGCCCCGGCGCCGTACCAGCCCTACCAGCCGGGCCGGCCCTACCAGGGACAGCCCGGGCAGTCGGGGCAGTCGGGGCAGCCCGGGCAGGGCGGGCAGGGCGGTCGCCCGCCGGGCGGGCAGCAGGGGCAGTACGGGCAGCAGGGTCAGCACGGGCAGCAGGGACAGCACGGGCAGTACCCCCAGCCGCCGCAGGGCTACGGGCGCTCGCCCGAGCCCTCTCCCCGGCAGCAGCAGCAGCCGCCGCAGGGGGCCCGGCAGGCCCCGCCGCCCGTGCCCCAGCGCCGGGACACGCCCCCGGCCCCGCAGCGCCGGGAGCCGCCGCAGCCCGCCCACCGGGAGCCGCCCGCCCGTGAGCCGGCGCCGGCCCGCGAGCCGCGCCGGCGCAGCCGCAACCGGATGTACATTCCGGGCCTCGGCTGCCTCAAGGGCTGCCTGATGGTGCTGCTGGTGCTGGCGGTCGCCGCGGTGGCGCTGTGGAACTTCACGCCGCTCCCGCACTACTGGGACAACGTGCAGACCTGGATCAGCGACGCGAACGACTGGATCAGCAGCACCTCGAAGTCGGTCGGCGGCTGATCCCGGCTCCGGTGGGCCCCGCCCGGGGCCGCACCGGAGCCGGGATAGCCGACTTGTCGACTCTTCACGATATTTCCTGTCAAGTGCCGCCCGCCGGAACGCCCTCGGCGTCCCCCGGCGGGCGTCCGGACGCGTAGGTTGGTCGCTGACGCACCGACCTACCCGAGCGCACAACCCCCCTCCGTGCGCTCCCGCCGCCCCCGGAGCAGCATTGGCACGCAAGATCGGCAGCCGCTACACCGTCCACCAGGTGCTCGGCCGGGGTTCGGCCGGGACCGTGTGGCTCGGCGAGGGCCCGGACGGCCCGGTTGCGGTCAAGCTGCTGCGCGAGGACCTGGCCTCCGACCAGGTGCTCGTCGGCCGCTTCGTCCAGGAGCGGGCCGCCCTGACCGGCCTCGACCACCCCCGGGTCGTCGGCGTGCGCGACATGGTGGTGGACGGCGACGACCTGGCCCTCGTGATGGAGCTGGTCCAGGGCACCGACCTGCGCTCGCGCCTGGAGCGCGACGGTGTGCTCCCCCCGCAGGCCGCCGTCTCGGTGATCGCGGACGTCGCGGACGGCCTCGCCGCGGCGCACGCGGCCGGGATCGTGCACCGCGACGTCAAGCCGGAGAACGTCCTGCTCGACCTCGCCGCCCCGCCCGGCCCCGGCGGCGCCCCGCGCGCGAAGCTCACCGACTTCGGCATCGCCCGCCTGGTCGACGCCCCCCGCCGCACCCGGGCCACCCGGATCATCGGCACCCCGGACTACCTCGCCCCGGAGATCATCGAGGGCCTGGAGCCCCGGGCCGCGGTCGACATCTACGCACTGGCCACCGTGCTGTACGAGCTGCTGGTCGGCTCCACGCCGTTCGGCGGCGGCCACACCGGCGCGGTGCTGCGCCGGCACGTCACCGAGAGCGTGCCGCCGGTACCGGGCCTGCCGGACGGCCTGTGGCGGATCATCGCCGAGTGCCTGGCCAAGGCGCCGGCCTCCCGGCTGCGCGCCGCCGAGCTGGCCGAGCGGCTGCGCGAGCAGCTGCCCGCGCTGGCCGGCCTGCCCGGCATCGTCGTCCCCGCCCAGGGCCGGGCACCGGTGGAGGAGGCGCTGACGCCCGCGGAGGCGGTGTACGCGGAGGTGGACGCCGGCCCGGGCACCCACAAGCGCCGCCGCGGCCCGGCCGTCCCCCTGGTGCCCGTGCCGTCCCCCGACTCCACCCGGGACACCCACACCAGCCTGCGCCGCCCGTCCGCGCAGGAGCTCGCCTCGTACGCCGCCGAGTCCCGCGCCCAGCGCACCGCGGCGAACCCCACCGGCCACCGCAAGGGCCGCCGGGCCCTGGTCAGGCGGCGCCGGCTGCTGGCCGTGGTGATCGCGGTGGTCCTGTTGCTGGCGGGTGCCGCGGCCGCCTGGACGGCCTTCGCGGCCGACGCCGACGCCGGCACCGGAGCCGGGAGCGGTGCGGGCACGGGCCGCGCGGCGCACGCCGCGGGCCCGCCGGGCGGCGGCGCGGGGCCGGTGTCGTCGACCGACCCCCGCTAAGCATTAGGCTGGGGGCGTGGCAGCCGTCGATCCTTCTGAAGCGCTCAAGTCCCTCGAAACGACCATGGGGTCGATCGAGGCCGTCCTCGACCTGGACAGAATCCGGGCCGACATCGCACGCCTTGAGGAGGAGGCAGCCGCCCCCAACCTCTGGGACGACCTCACGAACGCGCAGAAGGTCACCAGCCGGCTCTCCTTCCTCCAGGGTGAACTGCGCCGCGTCGAGACCCTGCACGGGCGGGTCGACGATCTCGGGGTGCTCTTCGAGCTGGCCGAGGCCGAGGCCGACGCGGACACCCGCGCCGAGGCCGAGGTCGAACTCGCCTCGGTCAAGAAGGCCGTCGCGGAGCTCGAGGTCCGTACTCTGCTCTCCGGCGAGTACGACGCCCGCGAGGCGCTGATCAACATCCGCGCCGAGGCGGGCGGCGTCGACGCCGCCGACTTCGCCGAGCAGCTGATGCGCATGTACCTGCGCTGGGCCGAGCGGCACAACTACCCGACCGAGGTCTACGACACCTCGTACGCGGAGGAGGCCGGCATCAAGTCCGCGACCTTCACCGTGAAGGTGCCGTACGCCTACGGCACGCTCTCGGTCGAGCAGGGCACGCACCGGCTGGTGCGCATCTCGCCGTTCGACAACCAGGGCCGCCGCCAGACCTCCTTCGCGGGGGTCGAGGTGCTGCCGGTCGTCGAGTCGAGCGACCACGTCGAGATCGACGAGACCGAGCTGCGGATCGACGTGTACCGCGCGTCGGGCCCCGGTGGCCAGGGCGTCAACACCACCGACTCGGCGGTGCGCATCACGCACCTCCCGACCGGCACGGTGGTCTCCTGCCAGAACGAGCGCTCGCAGATCCAGAACAAGGCCTCGGCGATGAACGTCCTGCAGGCCAAGCTGCTGGAGCTGCGCCGCAAGGAGGAGCGGGCCGCGATGGACGCCCTCAAGGACAGCGGCAGCTCCTGGGGCAACCAGATGCGCTCCTACGTCCTGCACCCGTACCAGATGGTCAAGGACGTCCGCACCGAGTACGAGGTCGGCAACCCGCAGGCCGTGCTGGACGGCGACATCGACGGCTTCATCGAGGCGGGCATCCGCTGGCGCAAGCAGCGGGAGACCGCCGCGGAGTGATCCCGGGAGTGATCCCGGCAGGTCGGCAGGTGAAGGTGGGGCCCCGCAGCACGCTGCGGGGCCCCACCTTCACCTGCGGTCACGTACCGCTACGTCCGAGGATGTCGTGCGCGGTCAGGCCAGGGCCTGCCGGGCGATCAGCGCCACCGCGAACAGGCCCACGATCAGCGCGATCAGTACGGCGGGGGAGAGCGCGGCGAACGGGCCCTGCTGCTCCTGCAGTCGGGCGCGGTTGGCGCGGCAGACCACGCAGCGGCCGTCGCTCACGCGGCCGTTGCAGTTGGCGCACACCAGATGGTCGCAGGTCATGCGATCTCCTCCTCGCTGCTACAGCCAACGCGCCGGACGGGGCTTTGGTTCCTTATCGTGCCCTGCACGGGTGAGCGGCCAACCGTGGCCACTGCCTCCACTCTGCCAGGTTCCGGCCGGGAAGGCCCCCGGGCTGTGAGATGCCTCGCAATTTTCGGGGCAAACCAGGGCGTTGTCCTCCAATTCCCTGATCGTGTCCTGGGCTGCGCTGCGGGCCCGCAGCCGCTTCGCGTATGGTCCCAACCCGGGGGAGCGGCCTGTTCCGCTCCCGCCGCCCGCCCCGGGCCGGATTCCGGCGGTGGGACCGACCGAGGAACGGCGCCGTGGGGCCGCGTCTTCCGGCCCGAAGTAACGATCGGGTCACGGAAGTTCGGCCGAGCAGGTCGCCATTCCACCTAGGATGGCCTCCGTGATGCAGCCGTGATCAGATTCGACAACGTCTCCAAGACCTATCCCAAGCAGAACCGTCCCGCCCTGTCGGACGTCTCGCTAGAGATCGAGAAGGGTGAGTTCGTCTTCCTGGTCGGCTCCTCCGGCTCGGGGAAGTCGACCTTCCTCCGCCTGTGCCTGCGCGAGGAGCGGCCGAGCACCGGTGAGGTGCACGTACTGGGCAAGGACCTCGGCAAGCTGTCCAACTGGAAGGTCCCGCACATGCGGCGCCAGCTGGGCACGGTCTTCCAGGACTTCCGCCTGCTCCCGAACAAGACGGTCGCGCAGAACGTGGCCTTCGCCCTCGAGGTGATCGGCAAGCCCAAGGGCGCCATCAACAAGGTGGTGCCCGAGGTGCTCGACCTGGTCGGCCTCGGCGGCAAGGAGGACCGGATGCCCGGTGAGCTCTCCGGCGGTGAGCAGCAGCGCGTGGCGATCGCCCGGGCCTTCGTCAACCGCCCGATGCTGCTGATCGCGGACGAGCCGACCGGAAACCTCGACCCGCAGAACTCGGTCGGCATCATGAAGCTGCTGGACCGCATCAACCGCACCGGGACGACGGTGCTGATGGCCACGCACGACCAGGCCATCGTCGACCAGATGCGCAAGCGCGTCATCGAGCTCGACAAGGGGCTGCTGGTCCGTGACCAGGCCCGCGGCGTCTACGGGTACCAGCACTGATCCCGTAGGCCGCCGGCCCGAGTTGCCCGACCAGCCTTGACCCTGGAGTTGGAAACGCATGCGCGCCCAGTTCGTCCTGTCGGAGATCGGTGTCGGTCTTCGCCGCAACCTGACGATGACCATCGCGGTCGTCGTCAGCGTCGCGCTCTCGCTCGCCCTCGCCGGTGCCTCCCTTCTGGTTCGTGACCAGGTCAACTCCATGAAGGGGTACTGGTACGACAAGGTCGAGGTGAGCATCTACTTCTGTACGAAGTCCGATGCCGCGCACTCCCCGCAGTGTGTCGCCGGGGCGGCCACCGACCCGCAGATCGCCGACGTGAAGACGGCGCTCGACAAGATGCAGGTGGTGCAGGGCTCGACCTTCGAGAACTCCGCCGACGCGTACAAGCACTGGAAGGAGATGAACCCGGACAACCCGCTCATCTCCGTGCTCGGCCCGGAGGCGATCCCGCAGTCCTGGCGGGTGAAGCTGGTCGACCCCACCAAGTACGACGTCATCCAGAGCGCCTTCGCGGGCAAACCGGGGGTGAAGTCGGTCGAGGACCAGCGAAAGATCCTGGAGAACCTCTTCGGCCTGCTCAACGGCCTGCAGACGGCGGCCTTCGTGATCATGGTGCTGATGCTCTTCGTGGCCCTGCTGCTGATCGTCAACACCGTCCGGGTGTCGGCGTTCAGCAGGCGGCGCGAGACCGGCATCATGCGCCTGGTCGGCGCCTCCAACTTCTACGTCCAGATGCCGTTCATCGCCGAGGCCGCGTTCGCCGCGCTGCTCGGCGCGGTGCTGGCCTCCGGGCTCCTGCTCGGCGGGCACTTCTTCGTGCACAGCTGGCTGGCCGACCGGGTGCAGTTCATCCACTTCATCGGGCTCTCCTCGGTGCTGACGGTGATCCCGCTACTGGTCGTGGTCGGTATGGGCATGGCCGGCATCGCGGCCTTCTTCACCCTGCGCAAGTACCTGAAGGTCTGACCGGGACCACTCCGGGCCAGGCCCGGACGACCCCGGACGGCAACGCGCCGTCCGGGGTCGTCGCGTTCCCGGCGGCCCGTTTCGCGTCGGTACGGCGATGCTGCGCCTAGACTCGGTTGCCATGTCGGAAACCCCGCACCGCCGCCGCGGCCCCGTGCTGCGTCACGGAACCACGCTCAGCCTGGTGTTCGGCGCCGTGCTGCTGGCCGGCGCCGCCACCGGCGGGTGGGGTGACGTGCCACCGCCGGCCGGTCCGCCCGCCTCGGACGCACTGCCGGTCCTGACGGCCGGCCAGGATCCCGCCGGCGCCGCGCTCTCCCCCCAGCAGGCCGAGGGCCTGATCGGGGCGAGCGGCGACCGCTGGGGGGCCTACTACAGCGCGCAGGAGTACGCCGAGTTCGCCCAGGGGCTGGACGGCCGCTATCTGGGGGTGGGCCTGTCGGTGGGCCGGGGGCAGGACGGCGTGACCGCGGTCTCGCAGGTCCAGCCGCTGGGGCCGGCCGCGGAGGCGGGCATCGCGCCGGGCGACCGGCTGCTGAGGGTCGGCCAGGACCAGGCCGACCACCTGCCCGTCACCGACGTGGTCGCCCGGCTGCGCGGCCTGGAGGGGGACCGGCAGGTCGGCTCCACCGTCACGCTGGCCGTCCAGCGCGGTGACGGCCAGGTGCGGGAGGTGGCCCTGCACCGGGAACTGCTGGCCAGCCAGCAGGTATCGGTGGAGCACACCGACACCGGCGTGGTCCGGATCACCGTCCGGGCCTTCACCAACGGCGTGGCCGACCAGGTCCGCGCCGCCGTGCGCGGCGCACGCGCCGGGGTGGTGCTCGACCTGCGCGGCAACTCGGGCGGGCTGGTGGAGGAGGCCGTCGGCACCGCCTCGGTCTTCCTGGACGGCGGCGCCGTCGCGTCCTACCAGGAGCGCGGCGCGCGGCGCGAACTGACCGCGGCCCGCGGCGGTGATACCCGCACGCCCCTGGTGGTGCTGGTGGACGGCGGCACGATGAGCGCCGCCGAACTGCTCACCGGAGCCCTGCAGGACCGCTGCCGCGCCGTCGTGGTGGGCAGCCGCACCTTCGGCAAGGGCACCGTGCAGCAGTCGAGCCGGCTCGCCGACGGCTCCGTCCTGGAGCTGACCGTCGGCCACTACTACACGCCCTCGGGCCGCTCCCCGGACGGCACCGGTCTGACCCCGGACGTCCCGGCGCCGGATGGCGACGGCGCCTCGGCGCTCGCACTGCGGGTCCTGGCGGGCCTGGGCACCCAGGGCCGCCCCGGCTGAGCCACGCCCTGCCCCGCGCCTGTCCCGGGCCCGTGCCGGCCCTGTCCCGAGCCCCGTCGGGTGCCCGGTCGCCGCGCCGGCCGGCCGGACAAAAGGAGCTGCCGGGCGCCGCCGTGAAGTGCGAGAATGATCGGCGCTATGGCAAAGGAAACCGGAAACAAGCTGATCGCGCAGAACAAGAAGGCGCGGCACGAGTACACGCTTCTCGACACCTACGAGTGCGGCATGGTGCTCACCGGCACCGAGGTGAAGTCGCTGCGCGAGGGCCGGGCCAACCTGGTCGACGGCTACGCGTACGTGCAGAACCACGAGGTGTGGGTCGACAACGTCTTCATCCCCGAGTACACCCAGGGGACCTGGACCAACCACTCGGCGCGGCGCAAGCGCAAGCTGCTGCTGCACCGGATGGAGATCCGCAAGATCGAGTCGAAGCTCAGCGACGCGGGCCACACGCTCGTCCCGTTGTCGCTCTACTTCAAGGACGGGCGGGTGAAGATCGAGATCGCCCTCGCCATCGGCAAGAAGCTGTACGACAAGCGGCAGACGCTGCGGGAGAAGCAGGACACCCGCGAGACGGCCCGCGCGGTGGCCTCCGCCCGGCGGCGCCAGCGCTGACCCCGGGCCGCCGCGCTCCGGCGGGCCGGACCCGATTCAATGAGCTGGACCACCGACAGACCGACCGCGTACCATGGCTCATGCATCACCGGAAGGGCGACCGACCGGAGCTGCTGAGCAGGAAGCTGCTCGTCGCAGAACGATGCTTGTCAACAAAACATGGGGATGATCGGTTTCGACAGGGGACGTCGAAACAGGAGAAGCGAGCCGAGGAACGCGGCAATGATCTCGTTAACCATCTGTCGCAAAAAAATAATCGCCAACACTAAGCGCGATTCCCAGTTCGCTCTCGCTGCCTAATAAGCAGCGATAGCGCAAGGGTGTCAGCCCGGGGAGTTCCCGACCCGGACCCTGGCATAATCTAGGGAACTCAACCGTCCGCTCGGGCTACGAGGGTGGACGGGAAACCAAACAGTAGCTGGGCCTGTTGGCGGCTTGTCCGCGTGACCGCCAGGGCCGAGAAAAGCACAGCGGACTGCGCTCGGAGAAGTCCTGAATCCACTCCACTGGACCCGGGTTCGATTCCCGGCATCTCCACCACCCCATGTTGCAGCTGCAGTCCGAAAGCCGCCCTCCGCCCAGCGGAGGGCGGCTTTCGTGCGTCCGGCGGCCCTCACAGGCGCCCGCTCAGGCGGGTGAGAGGACGGTTCCGCAGCCGTCACAGGACACAACGAGGCGGAAACTCCCGCCTCCTAGCGTCAGTTGGGACAAGGGCCGGCGGGCAAAGGGGAGCGCGATGAGCACGAGCACGGCAGCTGTACGGGCGAGAGCGGGCGGTCGTTGGATCCAGCAGTGGGATCCCGAGGACGAGGCCTTCTGGGACGGCGGCGGAAAGCGGACCGCCAACCGCAATCTGGCGTTCTCGGTCCTCTCGGAGCACATCGGCTTCTCCATCTGGAGCCTCTGGTCGGTGATGGTCCTCTTCATGGGCCCCAAGTACCACGTCGACCCCGCCGGAAAGTTCTTCCTGGTGGCCATGCCCACCCTGGTCGGCGCTTTCGTCCGGGTCCCCTACACCTTCGCGGTGGCGAAGTTCGGCGGCCGGAACTGGACGGTGATCGCCGCCCTCCTGCTGCTGCTGCCGACCTTCGCGGCCGCGTACGTGATGCACCCGGGCACCTCCTACACCACCTTCATGGTGGTCGCCGCGCTCACCGGGGTCGGAGGCGGGAACTTCGCCTCCTCGATGACCAACATCAACGCCTTCTTCCCGATGCGCCGCAAGGGCTGGGCGCTGGGCCTGAACGCGGGCGGCGGCAACCTGGGCGTCCCGGTGATCCAGCTGATCGCGCTGTCCGTGATCACCTGGGCCGGCGCCGGGCACCCCCGGCTGGTGCTCGGCATCTACCTGCCGCTGATCATCGTCTCGGCGACCTGCGCGGCGCTGTTCATGGACAACCTGGCGCCGATGAGGAACGACGGCGGGGCGCTGCGCGAGGTGCTCAGGGAGAAGCACACCTGGCTGATGTCGGTCCTCTACATCGGCACCTTCGGGTCGTTCATCGGCTTCAGCTTCGCCTTCGGCCTGGTCCTGCAGAACCAGTTCGGCCGCACCCCGCTGCAGGCCGCCCAGCTGACCTTCATCGGCCCGCTGCTCGGCTCGGTCATCCGCCCGGTCGGCGGGAAGCTGGCGGACCGCTGGGGCGGCTCCAGGATCACCTTCTGGAACTTCGTCGCGATGGCGGCGGCGACCGGCCTGGTGACCTACGCGTCCTCGGTGAAGTCGCTGCCGGTCTTCCTGACCGGCTTCATCGCCCTGTTCGTCTTCGCCGGGCTCGGCAACGGCTCCACCTACAAGATGATCCCCGGTATCTTCGACGCGAAGGCCCAGGACCGCATCGTCGCCCTCGGCGACACCCCCGAGGAGGCCGCGGCGTGGTCGCGCCGGATGTCCGGTGCGGCGATCGGCATCATCGGCGCCGTCGGCGCCGTCGGCGGACTCCTGATCAACCTGGCCTTCCGTCAGTCCTTCCTGGTGGCCAAGAGCGGCACCCCCGCCTTCGTCTCCTTCCTGGCGGCGTACGCGATCTGCTTCCTCCTCACCTGGGCGGTCTACCTGCGGCGCCCCTCGGCCGCCCGCACCTCGGCCCCGGCCCCGGCACTGGCGCAGGTCTGAGCACTCGGTAACACAACCGCCGCGGCCCTGGAAACGCCGCGGAAATCATTCGGACCCCGGGGCGACACCGCCCCGGGGGACGATTTTGGTCCACCCGACGAAGGACCTGCACCATGGACGACCAGACGACCGGCCCCCAGCCGGATGCCGAGCCGGCACCGCCCGCCGCCGCCGTACCTCCCCTGGCGGGCTTCACCATCGGCATCACCGCCGCCCGTCGCGCCGAGGAACTCGCCGCCCTGCTCCAGCGCAGGGGGGCCGCCGTCGTGCGGGCCCCCGCCCTGCGGATCGTGCCGCTGCCCGACGACGCCGAGCTGCTGTCGGCGACCCACGCCCTGCTCACCGACCCGCCGGACATCGCGGTCGCCACCACCGGGATCGGCTTCCGCGGCTGGATCGAGGCGGCCGAGGGCTGGGGCCTCTTCGACGAGCTGACCGCCTGCCTCGGCAAGGCCTCGGTGCTGGCCCGCGGCCCCAAGGCCAAGGGCGCGATCCGGGCCGCCGGGCTGCGCGAGGAGTGGTCGGCCCGCTCCGAGTCCTCGGTGGAGGTGCTGGAGCGGCTGCTGGAGCAGGGGGTGGAGGGCCGCCGGATCGCCGTCCAGCTGCACGGCGCCCCGCTGCGCGACTTCGTGGACTCGCTGCGCGCGGCCGGCGCCGACGTGGTCGAGGTGCCGGTCTACCGCTGGCTGCCGCCCGTCGATCTCGCCCCGCTCGACCGGCTGCTGGACGCCTGCTGCGGCGGCGCGCTGGACGCCGTCACCTTCACCAGCGCGCCGGCCGTTCTCGGCCTGCTCGACCGGGCGGCGCAGCGCGGTCTGACCGCCGAGCTGCTGCACGCGCTGCGCCGGGACGTGCTGCCGGTGTGCGTCGGCCCGATCACGGCCGTGCCGCTGGAGGAGCTGGACGTCCCCACCGTGTGGCCCGAGCGGATGCGCCTCGGTGCCATGGTGCAGACGCTCACCGCGGAGCTGCCCGAGCGCTCGCGCCAGCTCTCGGTGGCGGGGCACCGGCTGGAGCTGCGCGGCCAGGCCGCCCTGGTGGACGGCGGACTGCGCCCGGTGTCACCGGCCGGCATGGCCCTGCTGCGGACGCTCGCCCGCCGGCCCGGCTGGGTCGTCCCGCGCGCCGAACTGCTCCGCGCGCTGCCGGGCAGTGGTGACGACGAACACGCCGTGGAGACCGCCATGGCCCGGCTGCGCGCCGCCCTGGGCGCTCCCCGGCTGATCGCCACCGTGGTCAAGCGCGGTTACCGGCTGGCGGTCGACGCCGCGCCGGGGCCGCTCCCCGAGGAGGACGGCAAGTACGGGGCGACCGCTTTCGTGAGGTGATCGGCAGGTGGTGCGGCGGCGGTGGCGGCCTGCGGCGTAGGATCTTCTGTCCGCTCAATTCCCGAGGCGGACGACCACCGCAGGATGTACGTCAGGGGGCTCCTTGGGCGCGCACGGCTCAACCCAGTACACCGCCGCAACCACCGAGGCCATGCAGAGCAACACTGAGATCGACACCGTCCGCGACCGCGAGATCGCCGGGGAACAGCGCCACCTGGACAACGTGTACCACCGGCTGGAGGAGAAACTCGCCGAGGCCGAGTACATCCTGGAGGACGCCGCCAAGCGCGTGCAGGTCGGTACACCCGGCGCGCTCGCCGAGCGCGACGCCCAGGTGTACCGGGCCGGGGCGCACCTCCAGCGGCTCAACAACGAGTTCGAGGACTTCCTCTTCGGGCGTATCGACCTCCAGCGGCCGGACGCGCCGGAGGAGCACGGCATCCCCTCCGCCACCCCGCTCGACCCGGCCGACCCGGCCGTCGCCGAGACCCTGCACATCGGCCGGCTCGGGGTGCTCGACGCCGAGTTCGGACCGCTGGTGATCGACTGGCGGGCGCCGGCCGCGGCCCCGTTCTACCGCTCCACCCCGCTGGAGCCGGGCCGGGTGATCCGCCGGCGGGTGATCCGCTCCAAGGGCCGCAAGGTGATCGGCGTCGAGGACGACCTGCTGCGTCCCGACCTCACCCCGACCCTGGACGGCGAGGAACTCGCGGTGGTCGGCGACGGCGCGCTGATGGCCTCGCTGGGCCGGGCCCGCAGCCACTCCATGCGCGACATCGTCTCCTCCATCCAGAAGGAGCAGGACGAGGTCATCCGGGCGCCCGCGGCCGGCGCCACGCTGGTCACCGGCGGCCCCGGCACCGGCAAGACCGCCGTCGCCCTGCACCGGGCCGCCTTCCTGCTCTACCAGGACCGCCGGCGCTACGCCGGCGGCATCCTGGTGGTCAGCCCGACCGCGCTGCTGGTCTCGTACACCGAGGGCGTGCTGCCCTCGCTGGGCGAGGAGGGCCAGGTCGCGATCCGCGCCGTCGGCTCGCTGGTCGACGGCATCGAGGCGGGCACCTACGACACCCCGGAGGCGGCCAGGATCAAGGGCTCCGGCCGGATGGTCCAGCTGCTGCGCAGGGCCGCCCGGGCGGCCCTGGAGCTGGGCGCGCCCGGCGAGCTCAAGGTGGTCGCGCGCGGTGAGGTGCTGCGCCTGGATCCCGGCCGGCTGAAGACCGTCCGGGCCAACGTCGTCGGCGCCGGCGGCACCCCGCTCAACCTGCTGCGCCCGCGGGCCCGCCGGCTGCTGCTGGACGCGCTCTGGTCCGAGCTGACCCGTCACCTGCCCCGGCCCGCCGACCACTACGCGCGCGAGCAGCGCCAGGAGGAGAAGGAGTCCTTCGACGAGTACGTCTCGGACGAGGCGTCCTTCCTGGACTTCCTGGACGCCTGGTGGCCGCCGCTCACCCCGCGCCGGGTGCTGGGCACGCTCAAGCAGACCCGGCACACCAACCGGATCGCCCGCCGGGCGGTCACCCCGGAGGAGGCCAGGGTGCTGGCCGGCTCCTGGCGGGGCCTGAACGACCGGGGCGAGGGTGCGCTCTCGCCGCACGACGTGGCGCTGGTCGACGAGCTGCAGCTGCTGCTGGGCGAGGCGGCCCGCCCGAAGGTGCGCGAGGTGGACGCGGTGGACCTGCTGTCCGGTCTGGACGAGGTGACCACGTTCGCGGACCGCAACACCCGCCAGCGCGATCGCCTCCCGGTGGAGCGCACCGAGTACGCGCACATCATCGTGGACGAGGCGCAGGACCTCACCCCGATGCAGTGGCGCATGATCGGCCGCCGGGCCCGGATGGCGACCTGGACGATCGTCGGCGACCCCGCGCAGAGCTCCTGGCCGCATCCGCAGGAGGCCCAGGCGGCGATGGACGAGGTACTGTCCGGCAAGCCCCGCCGCAGGCACACGCTGACGGTGAACTACCGCAACCCGGCGGAGATCGCCGAGGTGGCGGCCAAGGTGCTGGCGCTGGCGGCGCCGGGTACGCCCTCACCGAGCGCGGTGCGCTCCACCGGGGTCGAGCCGCGGTTCGCCGCGGCCACCGATCCGTCGGCGGGGGCCTTCGCCGACGCGGCGCGGGCCGAGCTGGTCCGGCTGCTGGCGGAGGTGGACGGCACGGTCGCCGTGGTGGTGCCGATGGAGCGCCGGGCGGAGGCCGCCGGCTGGATCGCGGGGCTGGGGGAGCGCGCGGTGGCGCTCGGCAGCCTGGAGGCGAAGGGCCTGGAGTACGACGCGACCGTGGTCGCCGACCCGACCGGCATCGCGGGCGAGTCGGAGGCGGGCCTGCGGGTGCTGTACGTGGCGCTGACCCGGGCCACCCAGCGGCTCACCGTGCTCTCCGGCCCGGACGACCTGCCCGACGCCGAGGGTGTGCCGGCCCTGCTGCGCGGCTGATCCGCCCGGCCGGGCGGGGCCGGCGCTGACCCGTGGTCAGCGCCGGCCCCGTCAGCGGGCGCGACGTCAAAGGCGAAGGCCCCCACCGGTGGTGGGGGCCTTCGGCCTACGTTGGCGACACCGACCCGCCATGCTCGCCTCGCGGCAAGTGGTCGCTCGAAGCGACTAAGGTTGGGCCCGGGGGCTTGGATCGAGCCGGTGTCCCGTCCAATGTAACGCATCCACTCCGTACGCCAAGGGCCTCGCGGCAGTTTTTCGGGATGCGGCCGGGACGGCCGGAGACTCTTTTGTCGAGTCCGGACACTCTATGAACATTATTTCTGGGAAGCCCCTGGCAGGTGCGACCATCGAGGTCTAACATGCGCTGGGCGGTGCACTTCAACACTTTGTTGAAAGCAATGGTTCGACAGGTGGCGACGGCGCCCGGCCGCAGAGACCCTCAGTGGACGGAAGAAGGACGTCGATGGCGACGGTGCCCAGTGTCTCCAACTCGATCACGGTGCGGATGGAGGTCCCGGCCAGGGGGAACGCCGTCAGTTCGATCACCACGGCCGTGGAGTCCTCCGGCGGCTCGGTGACCGGGCTCGACGTCACCGCCTCCGGCCTGGAGGCGCTGCGGATCGACGTGACCGTCGCCGCGTCCTCGGTCGCGCACGGCGAGGAGATCGTCGAGAAGCTCCGCGCCATCGACGGGGTGACGATCGGGAAGGTCTCCGACCGCACCTTCCTGATGCACCTCGGTGGCAAGATCGAGATGTCCTCCAAGCTGCCGATCCGCAACCGTGACGACCTCTCGATGATCTACACCCCCGGTGTCGCCCGGGTCTGCATGGCGATCGCCGAGAACCCCGAGGACGCCCGCCGCCTCACCATCAAGCGCAACAGCGTCGCCGTGGTCACCGACGGCTCCGCGGTGCTGGGCCTGGGCAACATCGGCCCGGCGGCCGCGCTGCCTGTGATGGAGGGCAAGGCGGCCCTGTTCAAGCGCTTCGCCGGCATCGACGCCTGGCCGCTCTGCCTGGACACCCAGGACACCGACGAGATCGTCGCGATCGTCAAGGCCATCGCCCCGGGCTTCGCCGGCATCAACCTGGAGGACATCTCCGCGCCGCGCTGCTTCGAGATCGAGGCCCGGCTGCGCGAGGCCCTGGACATCCCGGTCTTCCACGACGACCAGCACGGCACCGCGATCGTGGTGCTCGCCGCGCTCACCAACGCGCTGAAGGTGGTCGGCAAGGACATCGCCGACATCCGGCTGGTGATGTCGGGCGCCGGAGCCGCCGGTACCGCGATCCTCAAGCTGCTGATGGCGGCCGGCGTCGAGCACGCCACCGTCGCGGACGTCCGCGGCGTGGTGCACCTGGGCCGCGACGACCTCAACGACAGCCTGCGCTGGATCGCCGAGCACACCAACCGCTCCGGCCGCACCGGCAGCCTCAAGGAGGCCGTGGCGGGTGCGGACGTCTTCATCGGCGTCTCGGCCCCGAACCTGCTGGACGGCGACGACCTGGCCACCATGGCGAAGGACGGGATCGTCTTCGCGCTGGCCAACCCGGACCCGGAGGTCGACCCGGCGGTCGCCCGCCAGACCGCCGCCGTGGTCGCCACCGGGCGCAGCGACTTCCCGAACCAGATCAACAACGTGCTGGTCTTCCCGGGTGTCTTCCGCGGCCTGCTGGACGCCCAGAGCCGCAACGTCACCACCGAGATGATGATCGCCGCCGCCCGCGCGCTGGCCACCACCGTCGCGGACGGCGAGCTGAACGCCAACTACATCATCCCCAGCGTCTTCCACCCGGACGTGGCCAAGACCGTCGCGGCGGCCGTCCGGGAGGCCGCACTGGCCGACGCCGGGCCCCAGGAGCCCGCCCGGGACCGGCCCACCCCGGGCTTCGTCGGGACGCTCGACACCTCCTCGTTCCCCGCCGTCGAGCTCTGACCGGCCGGGCTCCGCGGGCCGCCCTCGGGGGCGCCGCGGAGCCCGGCCGGGCGGCCGACTGCCGACCCTACCCACCCCGGTCGGCTCCGAACCCTTGCGACACAAGGGCGAGGGCGTGTTTGGGCTTGTCCCCGCCAGGGCGTACGGTAGCCCTGAACGGGGCAGGCGTGTCCGACAAGTACGGAACGTCCCCCCGGCCTTTCGGCGTGTTCTCCCGGCCGCCGCCCCTCCGGTCCACCGGAGCCGACGGAGCGTCACCGCTCCGGCGTGCGGGCGTTGTTCGGGTCAACACCGCCGGGGCCCGATTGGCTTTCTCGGGTCCGGTCGGGGCAGGATTCGTACCCAGGCAGGCACGCGGGGCAGAAATTGCACGGCGCGCGGCTCGGGGTACGAGCCGACCCTGATCAGCCCATGCCTGAATGAGCACAGTGTGCGGACCAGCGGCCCATCCGGGAGCCCCCGGAGGGACGACCGATGGGGCCCCCGCACACCGCAACGCGAACAGACCACAGGAGTACACATGAACCGCAGTGAGCTGGTGGCCGCGCTGTCCGAGCGCGCCGAGGTGACCCGCAAGGACGCCGACGCCGTTCTGGCCGCTTTCGCCGAGATCGTCGGCGAGGTCGTCGCCAAGGGCGACGAGAAGGTCACCATCCCCGGTTTCCTGACCTTCGAGCGCACCCACCGCGCTGCCCGCACCGCCCGTAACCCGCAGACCGGCGAGCCGATCCAGATCGCGGCCGGCTACAGCGCCAAGGTGAGCGCCGGTTCCAAGCTGAAGGAAGCCGCCAAGGGCGTCTGACACCCGGCTCCCCGGAGCCAGGCAGCACCACGTTGAAAACCGCCAGGGGCGGGCCGACCATCGGGTCGGCCCGCCCCTGGCGGCGTTCCGGGGCCCTGCCGGGCCCGGGCGGCGGCCATCGACCGGCCACCGCGTGGCCCCCGCCCGGCGACCCAACGGCGCCCGAGCGGCCCGTGAACGCCCGGTGGCCGGGCTCCCCGAGGGGAGCCCGGCCACCGGCCCGTACGGGGTGGTCAGGCCTTCACCAGCTCCTCGCTGGGCAGCTCGACGTGGGCGCCGAGGTCACGGAGCTTCTCCATGAAGTTCTCGTAGCCGCGGTTGATCAGGTCGATGCCGTGCACGGTCGAGGTGCCCTCGGCCGCCAGCGCCGCGATCAGGTACGAGAAGCCGCCGCGCAGGTCGGGGATGACCAGCTCGCCGCCGATCAGCTTGGACGGGCCGGAGACGACCGCCGAGTGCTGGAAGTTGCGCGCACCGAAGCGGCACGGGGTGGAGCCCAGGCACTCGCGGTAGAGCTGGATGTGCGCGCCCATCTGGTTCAGCGCGCTGGTGAAGCCGAGCCGGGACTCGTACACCGTCTCGTGGACGATGGACAGGCCGCTGGCCTGGGTCAGCGCGACGACCAGCGGCTGCTGCCAGTCGGTCTGGAAGCCGGGGTGCACGTCCGTCTCCAGGGCGATCGCCTTGAGCTCGCCGCCCGGGTGCCAGAAGCGGATGCCCTCGTCGTCGACCTCGAACGCGCCGCCGACCTTCCGGAAGGTGTTGAGGAAGGTCATCATCGGGATCTGGTCGGCGCCGCGGACGTAGATGTCGCCCTTGGTGGCCAGCGCCGCGCAGGCCCAGGAGGCGGCCTCCAGGCGGTCCGGCAGCGCGCGGTGGTTGTAGCCGCCGAGCTCGTCCACGCCGGTGATCAGGATGGTGCGGTCGGTGCCGAGCGAGATGATCGCGCCCATCTTCTGCAGCACGCAGATCAGGTCGACGATCTCCGGCTCGATGGCCGCGTTGCGCAGCTCGGTGACGCCCTCGGCGAGGACGGCGGTGAGCAGCACCTGCTCGGTGGCGCCGACCGACGGGTAGGGCAGTTCGATCTTGGTGCCGCGCAGCCGCTGCGTGGCCACCAGGTAGGTGCCCTGCGGGTGCTTCTCGATGGAGGCGCCGAACTGGCGCAGCACCTCGAAGTGGAAGTCGACCGGCCGGCCGCCGATGTCGCAGCCGCCCAGGCCCGGGATGAAGGCGTGGCCGATCCGGTGCAGCAGCGGGCCGCAGAACAGGATCGGGATCCGCGAGGAGCCGGCGTGCGCGTCGATGTCGGCGACGTTGGCGCTCTCCACGTGCGAGGGGTCGAGGATCAGCTCGCCCTCCTCGTCGCCGGTGCGCACCGTCACGCCGTGCAGCTGGAGCAGACCGCGCACGACCTTGACGTCACGGATGTCCGGGACGTTGCGCAGTCGGCTGGGGCCCTGCCCGAGCAGGGCGGCGACCATGGCCTTGGGGACCAGGTTCTTCGCACCGCGGACCCGGATCTCGCCTTCGAGCGGGTTTCCGCCGTGAACCAGCAGGACGTCGTCGGTCATCGTTCTCGCAATCCGGGGTGCCAGAGGTCGGTTGCCGGCTCCCGGGAGAGCGCGGCATGGTGGGTCGTACGGGCGGCTGTGGGGCCCGGGCGAGGGGTCTGCGCCACGAAAAGGGCGTCCACCATCAGTAGATGGTAATAGGCGTCCGGTTGGTTCCCGTCTGCTCCTGTCGCGATGGTGCTCCCGCGGGGCGGTGTCGCGCTCTCCGGCTGGGCCGTACGGGTGTCGTTCGGGCCGGATCCGGTTTCGTGTTGAGGTGCCGGGGGCGGGGGTCCTGCGAGACGATGTGAGGCATGACCGCGGCCCCCTCGCCCCCCGACCGGTCGCACGGCGGCCGGCTGCTCGTCGCGACTCCGGTGCTCACCGACCCGAACTTCGCCCGGGCGGTGGTCCTCCTCCTCGACCACGACGCCGAGGGGGCGCTCGGCGTGGTCCTCAACCACCCCACGCCGATCGAGGTGGGCGCGGTGCTGGACGGCTGGGGTGCGATGGTGGGCCGCCCCGCCGTGGTCTTCCAGGGCGGTCCGGTCGCCCTGGACGCGGCGATGGGCCTGGCGGTGGCGCCGGGCGAGCCGGGCCAGGCCGAGCCGCTGGGCTGGCGGCGGGTGCACGGCGCGATCGGGCTGGTCGACCTGGAGGCGCCCCCGGAGGTGCTGGCGGGGGAGCTGGGGGGTCTGAGGATCTTCGCCGGGTACGCGGGGTGGTCGCCCGGCCAGCTGGAGAAGGAGATCGCGGAGGGCGCCTGGTACCTGGCGGACTGTGAGCCGGGCGACATCTCCAGCCCCGAGCCGGAGCGGCTCTGGCGGTCGGTGCTGCGCCGCCAGCGCGGGCCGCTGGCGCTGCTGGCGACGTATCCGGACGATCCCACCCTGAACTGAACTGAACCGAACCGAACGGAACTGAACTGAACTGAGCAGGGCGCCGGGCGCGGCCCGCCGCGAGACGCCGGAGCACCGCCCGGACCGGCCCCGGCCGGCGGCGCCCTCGCCGCGTACTGGCCCGCCCTCGCGGCGCCCCCATAGACTTGGCACCCATGAGCACTCTTGAGCCCGAGCGCGGCCTCGGCACCGGCACCCTGGTCGAGCCCGTCCCGCAGGTGTCCCACGGGGACGGCGACCACGAGCGCTTCGCGCACTACGTCCAGAAGGACAAGATCATGGAGAGCGCGCTCTCCGGATCCCCCGTGGTGGCGCTGTGCGGCAAGGTATGGGTCCCGGGCCGCGACCCGAAGAAGTACCCCGTCTGTCCGATGTGCAAGGAGATCTACGACGGCATCGGCCAGCCCAAGGACGGCAAGGGCGACGGCAAGGACAACGGCTGACCTGCACGGATCAAGCCGAACCGATCCTGCAATTGGTCTATGCCATTTGCGGTTCGGCGGGGCAGGATGAGGTCATGGACCTCACTCCCGCCCCGCTGGACCTCGTCCCCGCGCCCCTGGGCGCCGTCCGCCTCGCGGACCAGGACTTCACCCTGGACCAGGACACCACGCTCGTCGCCGCCCCCGGTCTGGAGCCGGTGGAGCAGTGGCTGCGCGGCACGCTGACCGCCGCGACCGGGCTGGCGCTGCGCCCGGGCCGCCCGGGCGAGCCCGGGATCGAGCTGGCCCTGGACGACCGGCTGGCCGCCGAGGAGTACCGGCTGTCGGTGCGTCCCGGGCGCGCCGTGATCACCGCCGGCGGCCCCGCCGGAGCGCTCTGGGGCGCGCAGACCCTGCGCCAGCTGCTCGGCCCCGACGCCTACCGCCGGGCCCCGCTGCGCCGCGACGGCTGGGTGCTGCCGGGCGGTGACATCGAGGACGCGCCGCGGTTCGGCTGGCGCGGCGTGCTGCTGGACGTCTGCCGGCACTTCCTGCCGAAGGCGGACGTGCTGCGCTTCCTGGACCTGATGGCCGCCCACAAGCTCAACGTGCTGCACCTGCACCTGACCGACGACCAGGGCTGGCGGATCGAGATCAAGCGCCACCCCCGGCTCACCGAGGCCGGCTCCTGGCGCGAGCGGTCGATGGTCGGCTACCGCGCGGGGCAGCGCCGCGACGACCGCCCGCACGGCGGTTTCTACACCCAGGACGACCTGCGCGAGATCGTCGCCTACGCGGCGCAGCGGCAGATCACCGTCGTGCCCGAGATCGAGCTGCCCGGTCACGCCCAGGCCGCCGTCGCCGCCTACCCCGAGCTCGGCAACACCGACGTGCTGGACACCGCCGCCCTCGGCGTCTGGACGGACTGGGGCGTCAGCCCCAACGTGTTCAACGTGTCGGACGCCACTCTGCGCTTCCTGGAGGAGGTGCTGGAGGAGGTGCTGGAGATCTTCCCCTCCGAGTTCGTCCACCTCGGCGGCGACGAGTGCCCCAAGGAGCAGTGGAAGGCCAGCGTGGCCGCCCAGGCCCGGATCGAGCAGCTCGGCCTGGCCAACGAGGACGAGCTGCAGAGTTGGTTCATCCGGCACTTCGACACCTGGCTGGCGGCGCGCGGGCGCCGGCTGATCGGCTGGGACGAGATCCTGGAGGGCGGCCTCGCCCCCGGCGCCGCCGTCTCCTCCTGGCGCGGCTACGGCGGCGGGGTCGCGGCCGCGCAGGCCGGCCACGACGTGGTGATGTGCCCCGAGCAGCACGTGTACCTGGACCACCGACAGGCGCCCGGCGAGGACGAGCCGATCCCGGTCGGCTGGGTCCGCTCGCTGGAGGACGTGTACCGCTTCGAGCCCGTCCCGCCGCAGCTCGCCGCGATGGACGACGGCGGCGCCGCCGCCCGGCGCGTGATCGGCACCCAGGCGAACCTCTGGACCGAGTTCATGGACAGTGCCCGCGACATCGACTACCGGGCGTTCCCGCGGCTGGCGGCGTTCGCCGAGGTCGCCTGGTCGGCCCTGCCGACCGACCCGGCGGCCCGCGACTACCGGGGCTTCGAGCGGCGGATGGAGCAGCATCTGGCCAGGCTGGACGCCCTCGGCGTCGAGTACCGCCCGACCGGCGGCCCGCACCCCTGGCAGCGCAGGCCCGGCGTGGTCGGGCGTCCGATCGAGGGCGCGCCGCCGCAGGTGTGACGGGGGTCGCTCCACGGCGGCCGGGAACTCCGACCCGGTCGTCGAGCGTCAAGAACAGGTGAACAATCGGCTCCGGTTCGTACCGAGCCGGAGCCGATACCGACCGGTTTCGTCCTCAATCGGGCAGGACCGCCCACCGCACCAGAAATGATCATCGAGCATTGTGTGCCAGAGTTGCCCAACCCTGCCCGATCGCCCGTACCCTACGGGCCAGGCCGTGCTGTCAGACGGGGGCAGGTCGTCGATGAGCAAGTGGAGCACGGTGGGACCCAGGTGAACCGGACGATCATGCTGCCGGCCTCCCTCGACGAGGCCGTCGAGGCGCTTGCCGCCACCCCCGCCGCGGTACCGGTGGCCGGCGCCACCGACCTGATGGAGGCCGTCAACGCCGGCCGACTGCGCCCCGCCGCCCTGATCGGCCTGGGCCGGATCACCGAACTGCGCGGCTGGCGCTACGAGGACGGCGGCACCGCCGTCCTCGGCGCCGGCCTCACCCACGCCCGGATGGACCGCCCCGACTTCGCCGCGCTCATCCCGGCCCTCGCCGACGCCGCCCGCACCGCCGGCCCCCCGCAGGTGCGCAACGTCGGCACCCTCGGCGGCAACATCGCCACCGCCGCCCCGGCCGGCGACACCCTGCCGGTGCTCGCCGCGCTCGAAGCCACCGCCACCCTCGCCCGGCCCGGCGCCACCCGGGAAGTCCCGGTCAGTCACCTGCTGACCGGACTCGACCCGCTGCGCCCCGGCGAGCTGCTGACCTGGGTGCGGGTCCCGCTGCTGCACGCCCCCCAGGTGTTCCTGAAGGCCACCGGCCGCAGCGGCCCGGCCCGTGCCACCGCCTCGGTCGCCGTGGTGCTCGACCCCGCCCGGCGCGCGGTGCGCTGCGCCGTGGGCGCCGTCGCGCCGGTGCCGCTGCGCCCGCTGGAGGCCGAGGCCTGGGTCGCGACCTGCATCGACTGGGAGGGCTCCCGCGAGATCGACCCGGCCGCCACCGCCGCCTTCGGCGAGTACGTGGCCGCCGCCTGCGTCCCGGACAGCTACTCCGCGGAGGGCCCCTGGGAGGCGGTCACCGAGGGGCCGACCGCCGCCGCCGTCCGGTTGCGGCGTACCGTATCGGTGCTGGCCCGCCGGGCACTGGGAAGGGCGCTGAAGTGACGACTGAATCGATCGACACCGGCCCGTTCGACGGCGGCGGACCCGGCTCCCCGTTCGACCAGGCCCCGCCGGTGAGCGCCGAGATGCGCCCCTGCGCCTCCTACACGCTGCGGGTCAACGGCTTCGAGCGCCCGGTCACCGACGCCTGGATCGGCGAGAGCCTGCTGTACGTGCTGCGCGAGCGGCTCGGCCTGGCCGGCGCCAAGGACGGCTGCGAGCAGGGCGAGTGCGGAGCGTGCTCCGTGCAGGTGGACGGCCAGCTGGTGGCCGGCTGCCTGGTGCCCGCCGCGCTGGCCGCCGACAGTGAGATCAACACCGTCGAGGGCCTCTCGGCCGGCGGCGCGGCCAGCGACGTCCAGCAGGCGCTGGCCGAGTCCGGCGCGGTGCAGTGCGGCTACTGCACGCCGGGCATGGCGATGGCCGTGCACGATCTCCTCCAGCGCAACCACAGGCCGAGCGAGGTCGAGGCCCGCCAGGCGCTCTGCGGCAACCTCTGCCGCTGCACCGGCTACCGGGGCGTGCTGGCAGCCGTCCAGAACGTCGCCGAGGCGCGCGCCGCCGAGTCCGAACAGGACGACGAACCCGCCCCGCCGGCCGCGGATCCCGGCGGTGCGCCGGCCGAGGCCGAACAGCCCCCGGCCCGCCCGGTCGCCACCGAACAGTCCGCCGCAGACCTCCCGCTGGCCGGCGAGCTGCCGCTCTACGCGGACTCCGAGGCCTGGGTCGAGTACGAGCCGCAGCCCCCCGGCCCGCAGCAGTCGGCCCCCGACGGCTACGGCGGACGGCCGACCGCCGCCGGCACCGGCCTCGGCACCGGGCTCGGGCACGGCGCCGGCCACCCGCAGGCGGGCCCGTCCGGCACGGGGTACGACAGCAGCGTCTACGACACGGCGGTCCTGCCGCCGGTCCAGTCGATCCCCGCCCAGCAGAACACCGAACAGGTCCCGTACCAGCAGTCCGGCCAGCAGCAGCCCGGTCACCAGCAGCCCGGTCACCAGCACCCCGGCCAGCAGCAGTCCGGCTACCCCGGCGCGCCCTACCCCGGTACCCAGGAGCACGGGGGGTACCGGCCCGGCCAGTTCGAGAGCGGGCCGTACGGAGCCGCCCAGGGCCAGTACCAGCTGCCCCAGCAGCAGCCCGGACCGCAGCACGGCGCCCCCTACCCCGGCCCGGCCTACCGCAGCGGCGAGTACGACGCCGCCGAGTTCGGGCACGCGCCGTACGACGGCCCGGTCTACGAGAGCACCCCCGCCCACGGCACCGCCTTCGACGGCCCCGGCCCCGAGGGCACGCCCGCCCAGGGCACGCCGTACGTTCCCACACCCCCGCACGGCGTCCCGACCGGCGGGGCCCCCGCGGACGTGCCGTACGGCGCCACCCCCGCCCACGGCATTCGGCTCCCCGAGGACGACCACGCATGACCTCGCCCAGCGACATCGCGGCAGTGCCCCCGGCCGACACCGCCCGGCCCGACGCCGGTGACGGCGAGCCCGCCGAGCCGTTCGGCCTCGGCAGCTCCCCGCTGCGCACCGACGCGCTCCCCAAGGCGCTCGGCATCTACCCGTACGCCGCCGACCTCTGGGCCGAGGGCCTGCTCTGGGGCGCCGTGCTGCGCTCGCCCCACCCGCACGCCCGGATCGTCTCGGTCGACACCTCCGCCGCCCTGGCCCTGCCGGGCGTGCGCGCCGTGGTCACCGCGGACGACCTGCCGGCCGGCCCGGACGGCCGCCAGGACGGCGCCCCGCACGGACCGATCGTCGCCGACCGCCCGATCCTGGCCGCCGGCGTGGTGCGCCACCACGGCGAGCCGGTCGCCGCCGTCGCCGCCGAGCACCCCGACACCGCCCGGCTGGCCGCCGCGGCGATCGTCGTCGAGTACGAGCTGCTGGAGCCCGTCACCGACCCCGAGCAGGCGTTCACCGCCGCCCCGCTGCACCCGGACGGCAACCTCTTCCGGCACCTGCCGCTGCGCACCGGCGACGCGGAGGCGGTCGGCGAGGTGATCATCGAGGGCCTCTACCAGGTCGGCCGCCAGGATCCGGCCCCGCTCGGCGCGGAGGCCGGCCTCGCGGTGCCCCGCCCGGACGGCGGCGTGGAGCTGCACCTCTCCTCCACCGACCCGCACGGCGACCGCGACCGCACCGCGGCCTGCCTGGGCCTGGAGCCCGACCGGGTGCGCCTGGTGGTCACCGGCGTGCCAGGCGCCACCGCCGACCGCGAGGACCTCTCCTTCCAGGTCACCCTCGCCCTGCTCGCACTGCGCACCGGCCGCCCGGTGAAGATGACCCTCACCCGCGAGGAGTCCTTCCACACCCACACCACCCGCCACCCGGCGCTGCTGCGCTACCGCCACCACGCCGACGCGGACGGCCGCCTGGTCAAGGTCGAGGCGCAGATCCTCCTGGACGGCGGTGCCTACGCCGACGTCTCCGCCGAGGCACTGGCCGCCGCCACCGCCTTCTCGGTCGGCCCCTACGTGTGCCCGAACGTCTTCGTCGACGCCTGGGCGGTGCGGACCAACAACCCGCCCGCCGGACGGATGCGCGGCGAGGGCGCCCTGCAGACCTGCTTCGCGTACGAGTCCCAGCTCGACCAGCTGGCGGTGCGCCTGGGCCTGGACCCGGTCGAGATCCGCCGCCGCAACGCGCTCGCCACCGGCGACCCGCTGCCCACCGGACAGGCCGTCACCTGCCCCGCGCCGGTCGCCGCCCTGCTGGACGCCGTCACCGCCGAACCGCTGCCCGTCCTGCCGGTCGACGACCCGGACGCCGACTGGCTGCTCCCCGGCGGGCCCGGCGGCGCCGGCGACCCGGCGTCGGTGCGGCGCGGCATCGGCTACGCGGTGGGCATGGTGCACATGCTCGGCGCCGAGGGCGAGGACGAGGTCTCCACCGCGACCGTCCGGGTCAGCGGCGACCACGCCACCGTCATCTGCGCGGCCGTCGACTCCGGCCAGGGGTTCGCCACCCTCGCGCGGCAGATCGTGCAGAGCGTGCTCGGTGTCAGCGAGGTCTACATCGCGCCGGTCGACAGCGACCAGTCGATCGCCGGTCCCTCGGCCCGGGGCCGGCACACCTGGGTCTCCGGCGGCGCCGTCGAGCGCGCCGCGCTGATGGTCCGCCACCAGCTGCTGCAGCCGATCGCCGCCAACTTCGGCATGTCGGTGGAGCTGCTCTCGATCGCGGACGGCAAGATCACCTCCTACGACGGCGTGCTCGGCATGCCCGTCGGCGAGGCCCTGGAGGGCAAGGAGCTCTGGGCCACCGCGCAGTGCCGCCCGCACCCCACCGAGCCGCTCGACGAGGCCGGCCAGGGCGACGCGTTCGTCTCCATCGCGTTCTGCGCGATGCGGGCCGTGGTGGACGTGGACATCGAACTGGGCGCCGTCCGGGTGGTCGACGTCACCGTCGCGCAGGACGTCGGCCGGGCGCTCAACCCCCGCCAGATCGAGGACCGGATCGAGGCCGGTGTCGCCCAGGGCGTCGGTCTGGCCCTGCTGGAGGACCTGCGCACCGAGGGCGGCGTGCTCGTCAACCCCTCGCTGACCGGCTACCGGCTGCCGACCGCCCTGGACACCCCCGACGTCCGGATCGCGGCCCTGCTGGAGGAACGCGACGTGGTCGCCACGTTCGGCGCCAAGGCGGTCAGCGCCGCCCCGGCGGTGGTCGCGCCCGCCGCCGTCGCCGCCGCCGTCCGCGCCGCCACCGGCCTCCCGGTGGGCCGCCTGCCGATCCGGCCCGAGGACGCCGTCAGCGCCTGAACACCCGACGCCTCCCGCTCCGTCCACCGCTCCGGCGGGGCGGGCGGGAGGCGTCGGCGTTCCGGGGCGGCGTCCGGGGCGACCGGCGGCCGGGGCGGTGCGGGGAATCACCGAGAACGGGTGACGGAAGGGAAAACGGAATGCAGAATTGCCGGGCAGCGGGAATTCGCTGACCGGCAATTCAGGGGAGGCCATGACGGGAATCGAACCCGTGTAAACCGCTTTGCAGGCGGTTCCCTAAGCCACTCGGGCACACGGCCGTGGGGGTGACGAGGCATCACGCCATCGTCGGGCGGGGAGAGCTGCGCTCAGGCGCAGAGACAGCCGCGACAACACCGGGGAGCGGCACAGGTGCGGGGCACTGCGAGGGCCACCGTCCTCCTGCTCATTTCCAACTCCCGTCGTCGCGCTGTTCGATGAATTCATCATATGCGGGACCGGGTGGGGCGCGTCAATATCCTTGTGTAAATTCCGTGTGGCGGCTCGTGCTACCGTCGAAGACAGGTGAGAGATCGCCCCGGACGAGCGCGTCGTACCCGGAACGACAAGACGGCGCAGCGCAGCGGCAACCCGGCCGCTGACGACTGCGAAGGATCGGTTCCGTCATGGCCTGGCTCGTACTCCTCCTCTCCGGCGTCCTGGAGACCGTGTGGGCGGTCGCCCTGCAGTCCTCCAAGGGCTTCTCCCGACTCGTGCCCGGCCTCGTCTTCGCCGTCGCCCTGCTGTTCAGCATGGGCGGCCTGGCGTACGCGATGCGCTCCATCCCGATCGGCACCGGCTACGCGGTCTGGGTCGGCATCGGCGCGGTGGGCACCGCGCTCTACGGCATGGCGGCGCTCGGCGACGCCGCCACGGTGGCCCGGATCGGCTGTCTGCTACTGATCGTCTCCGGCGTGGTGGGCCTCAAGGTGCTGCACTGACCGATCCGGCGCCCACCGGCCCGGCCGCCCGGTCCTAGGACCGACGACGGATCCGATCACCGGCGTAGGTCAGGGGTCACGGCGGCTATGGGGCCTTACGATGACGCGTATGAGCAGCGCCTCCCCCACCACCGACCAGGGCCCCGACCAGGGCGCCGACCAGGCCCCCGACCAGGGCGCCGCCGCCCTCGACGGCCCCGGCGGCGTCCTCTCCGGCCGGTACCGGGCGCTGACCCTCGGGATCGTCTCGGTGGTTCTGCTGCTGGCCTTCGAGGCGACCGCGGTGAACACCGCGATGCCGGTGGCGGCCCGGCAGCTGGACGGCCTCGGGCTGTACGCCTTCGCCTTCTCCGGGTACTTCACCACCACGCTCTTCGCGCTGGTGGTCTCCGGCCAGTGGTGCGACCGGCGGGGCCCGATGCAGCCGCTGTTCACCGGGATAGCCGTGTTCGGTGCCGGACTGGTCGTGGCCGGCACCGCGCCCGGGATGTGGATGTTCGTCGCCGGCCGGGCGATCCAGGGGCTGGGCGGCGGGCTGGTGATCGTCGCGCTCTACGTGGTCGTCGGCCGGGCCTACCCCGAACGACTGCGGCCCGCCGTCTTCGCGGCGTTCTCCTCCGCCTGGGTGCTGCCCTCGATCGTCGGCCCGGTGGTCTCCGGAGCCGTCACCCAGCATCTCGGCTGGCGCTGGGTGTTCCTGGCCGTCCCGGTGCTGGTCCTGCTGCCGCTGGCGGTGATGGGGCCGGCCCTGCGCCGGGCCGAGAAGGAGCAGCCCGCCACCACCGCGGAGCCGTTCGACCGCCGTCGCAGCGCCCTGGCGGCGATGGCCGCGCTCGGCGCCGGACTGCTCCAGTACGCGGGCCGGCGGCTTGATCTGCCGGGGCTGATCCCGGGAGCGGCGGGCGTCGCGCTGCTGGTGCCCGCGGTGCTGGGGCTGCTGCCGGCCGGGACGCTGCGGGCCGCGCGCGGCCTGCCGACGGTGATCCTGCTGCGGGGTGTCGCGGCGGGGGCGTTCTTCGCGGCGGAGGCGTTCATCCCGCTGATGATGGTGACCCAGCGGGGCCTGTCGCCGACGCTGGCCGGTCTGACCCTGGCCAGTGGCGGCCTGTCCTGGGCCCTCGGCTCCTGGCTGCAGGGGCGCCCGGGGGCGGAGCGGCACCGCGAGGCGATGATCCGGCTGGGCTTCGTGCTCACGGCGGTGGCCATCGGCGGGGCGGCGCTGGTGCTGCTCCCGGCGGTACCGGCCTGGGTGGCCGCGGTGGCCTGGGCGGTCGGCGGGATCGGGATGGGGCTGGCGGTGACCAGCGTCAGCGTGCTGATGATGAGGCTCTCCACCCCCGAGGACGCCGGGGCGAACTCCGCCTCCCTCCAGGTCAGCGACGCGCTCGGCAACGTGCTGCTGGTCGGCCTGTCGGGGGTGCTGTTCTCGGCCCTGGGCGGTGGCGGTCCGGCGGCCGGCGAGAGCGCCGAGGGAGCCGGCGGTTCGGCCGGCGCGTTCGCGGCGATCTTCCTGACGATGACCGGGGTGGCACTGCTGGGCGCCCTGCTCTCGGGCCGGTCCCGCCCCCGCGGCCGCAGCGGCACGGGGGACGGGGCCTGAGCCTCAGCCGACGGCGGCGCCTGCCGGGGCCGTGGCGCCACCGGCGGCGGGCGGGGCCGCCGGGGTGCCGAGGAAGGTCGCCCAGTCGCCGGCCGGCGCCTGGCCCGGGTTCAGCCCCTGGAGCTTGCGCAGCACCGCCGGGTCCTGCGCCTCCAGCCAGTTGACCAGCTGGCGGAACGACACCAGGCGGACGTCGGGGTGGTCCGCGATGGTGGCCAGCACCTCCTCGACGGCGTTCATGTAGATGCCGCCGTTCCACTGCTCGAAGTGGTTGCCGATGTACATCGGTGCCCGGTTGGTGGTGTACGCCCGCTCGAAGCCGGCGAGGTAGGCGTCCCGCGCCTGGGTCTGCCAGGCGCCGTAGCGGCCCGAGTCGCCCTTGGTGTTGTCGCCGGACTGGTTGTACATGATGTTGTAGTCCATCGACAGCACCTGGAAGCTGTGGCCGGGGAACGGGATGGACTGCAGCGGGAAGTCCCACAGCGCGCCGCCCTGGAACTTCTGCGGCCAGACCTGGAGTCCGCCGGGGCCGCTGCTGTCGTACTTCCAGCCGCGCTTGGCGGCCGTCGGCAGCAGTCCGCGCTGGCCCTCCAGGCAGGGGGTGCGCCCGCCGATCAGCTCCTTGCGGTAGTCGAAGGGCAGGGCGGGCAGGTCGCTGAAGCCGGTGTTGGTCTTCCAGTTCATGACGAAGTCCATCGCCTGCTCGATCTCGCTGTCCCACTCGTCGGGGGACCACCTGCCGCCGCCGTTGGTGCCGCAGAAGTGCCCGTTGAAGTGGGTGCCGATCTCGTGGCCCTCCAGCCAGGCCGCCCCGATCTGCTCCAGCGTGTCGTGGATGTGCTGGTCGCTCAGGTAGCCGATGTCCGAGGCGCCGATGCTGTGCTGCGGCGGGTGGTAGAGCGTCTTCTTGTTCTCCGGCAGCAGGTAGATGCCGGAGAGGAAGAAGGTCATCGAGGCGTTGTGCTGCTGGGCGAGCTTGCGGAAGCGGCTGAACAGCCGGTTGTCGAGCTCCCCGGCGCCGTCCCAGGAGAACACCACGAACTGCGGGGGGCGCTCGCCCGGCTTCAGCTGCTCGGCCTTCGGCTGGCCCGGCTGGGGGCCGGTGTCCGAGGTGGAGCCGTCGCCGATCGTGGTGGCGGGCGGCTTGGGGACGGCCGTCGCGCTCTCACTGCGGGCCGCGGCCGGCGTCCCCGGGACCGGTACGGGCGACGCCTTCCCTGCGTCGCCGCCCGTGCCGCAGCCCGCCGCGAGGGTGGCGGCGGTGGCGGCTCCGGCGGCCAGCAGCGTCCGACGGGAGAGAGCGTCCATGGTCACTCCGTTCGTGGAGAGGTCTCGGGGAGGGTGGGGGAGAGGGGCTGGGACGGGCGCGCGGCAGCGCGCGGCGGGGCAGGGGTGGTGCGGGACGGTACGGGCACCCGGTCCGACAAGTGGGGTGATACAACTTCGCGGGCGCCGGGGTGGCCACAGCATGGCATGCCGCCAGGCCGGCCCCGAGCAGGCGGGGCGCAGGTACGGGCTGATCCCCGGGGTTGGGGGCACTCGATAGCCCGATCGGACCAGCGGCCGGGCGGCCGGCTCGCGACGACGGCTGATCCATCGTCACATGAGAGGACTCGCCGTGCCGGTACCGGGCCGGCCCGACGCAGGGGAAGGTCCGCGGACGCCATGTGGCAGTCGGTGCTCGACGCGTACCGGGAGAGGATCGTGGACAGCGGCCGGCAGCCGCTGTTCCTCCTGCTGGTGGGCCTGATCGGCGCCTTCCTGTTCATCCGGTTCAGCGTCCGGATGATCCGCCGAGGCACCAGCTGGTGGCCCGGCAACGTCTCGCCCGGCGGGTTGCACATCCACCACGTGGTCTTCGGTCAGACGCTGATGGTCATCGCGGGCGTCGGCTCGTTCGCCTTCAGGGGAAACAGCGAGATCCCGTGGGACGTCCTCGGGCTGGCGTTCGGCATCGGCTGCGGCCTCGTCCTGGACGAGTTCGCCCTGGTGCTGCACCTGGAGGACGTGTACTGGAAGGAGCAGGGCCGCACCTCGGTGGACGCGGTGATCATGGCGGCGGCGCTGATCGGCCTGCTGCTGGTCGGCGAGGTGCCGTTCGGCGGCTTCAACCGCCAGCTGACGGCCGGACAGCTCGTCGGGGCCGGCGTCCTGGTGCTCCTGATCGTCGTCAGTCTGCTCAAGGGCAAGATCTGGACCGGCCTGATCGGGGTGATGGTCCCGCTGCTCCCGGTGATCGGGGCGATCCGGCTGGCCCGGCCGAACAGCCCCTGGGCGCGCTGGCGCTACCGCAGCCGGCCCAAGCGGCTCGCCCGCGCGGAACGCCGTGAGGCCCGGATCCACCAGCGCGTCGTCACGTTCAAGACCTCCGCGTACAACGTCGTGGCGGGCGCCCCGGACCGCCCGCCCGTCAGCCCCGCTCCGGCGCCGCGGACGGTGCCCCCGCCAACGCCAACGCCCACGCCCCTGCCCGAGCCCGCACCCGAGCCGCCGCAGCCGCCGGCGCGATGGCGGCTGCGCTGCGCGTCGGCCGCCGAGTGGTACATGCGGGCCGCGGCGGTGCTCAACCTGCTCGCCGCCCCGATCGCACCGTTTCGCCAGCGCGTCCAGCGGGTCGACTCCGGCGACTACTTCACCCCGGTGCTGCTGAGCGCCGGATTCACCGCCGCGCTCTTCGCCGGCCTGCTCGCCGTGATGCTCCGCCGTCGTAAACGGGCCGCCTGGATCACCGCCACGGTCGTGGCCGGCGCGTTCGCGGCGCTCTACGTCCTCGCGCTGGCCGCCGACCCGCAGGATCGCTCGCACCCGTTCAACTGGGTCTCCGCCGTGATCACCTTGGCGCTCCTGGCCGTCCTGCTGGCCGCCCGGCCGGTCTACCGGGTACGCGGCGGTCGCGGAAACGTCCTGTTCGGCCTCGGCGTGCTGATCTGCGGCGCCGCGGTGCTCACCGCCCTCGGCGCCCTTCTGGTCCGGCTCACCGCCCCGGCGCCGGAGCCCGGCTGGGGAGCGGGCTTCGGCTACGCGCTGCTGCGCCTGTTCACCGTCTCCGGGGTCGCCGCCGACACCGACATCGACGCGGCCGGGTGGGTGGACCTCACCCTCAACATCCTCGGCGCCGCACTGTTCCTCCTGGTGGTGCGGGTCCTCTTCCGCTCCCCGCGGGGCGAGCTCCGGCTCGGCACGCAGGACGAGCAGCGGCTGCGGGCCCTGCTGGAGCGGCACGGCGGACGCGACTCGCTCGGCTACTTCGCGCTGCGCCGCGACAAGGCCGTCTGCTGGTCGCCCTCCGGCAAGGCCGCCGTGCTCCACCGGGTGGTCTTCGGGGTGGCCCTCGCCTCCGGCGACCCGATCGGCGACCCGGAGGCCTGGCCGCAGGCCATCGAGGTGTGGCGGGCGAGGGCCCGCGCCAACGCCTGGGTGCCCGCGGTCACCGGCGCGAGCGAACTGGGCGGCACCGCCTACGCCCGGGCCGGTCTGAAGGCGCTGGAGTACGGCGACGAGGCCGTGGTCGAGACGGCCGGCTTCAAACTGGAGGGGCGCGCCATGCGCTCGCTGCGCCAGACCTACGACCGGGTCGGCGAGGCCGGCTACCGCGCGGTGCTGCGCCGGCACCGCGACATCCCCCGGGCGGAGCTGGACGAGCTGGTGCACCTCGCCGACGCCTGGCGGCACGGCCGCACCGAGCGGGGCTTCTCGATGGCCCTCGGGCGGCTCGGCGACCCGGCGGACGGCGACTGCCTGATGCTGGAGTGCCGGGACGAGAACGACCGCACCTGCGCCCTGCTGAGCTTCGTCCCCTGGGGCCCGGACGGGCTCTCGCTCGACCTGATGCGCCGCGACCGGGACTCCGACAACGGCCTGGTGGAGTACCTGGTCACCGAACTGCTGCTGCGGGCCGCGAGCGGCGCGCTGCCGGTCGCCCAGGTCTCGCTGAACTTCGCGATGTTCCGCTCGGTCTTCGAGCGGGGCTCCAGGATCGGCGCGGGCCCGGTGCTCCGGATCTGGCGTGCCGTCCTGCTGTTCCTCTCCCACTGGTGGCAGCTGGAGTCGCTCTACCGGGCCAACGCCAGGTATCAGCCGCAGTGGCGGCCGCGCTTCCTGCTGTACGAGAAGTCCACCGAGCTGTTCGCGATCGCCGCCGCCAACGCGGCCGCCGAGGGGTTCGTCACCCGCCCCCGGCTGCGCAGGTCGCAAGGCCCCGGCGGCGGAAGCGACCCGCGCGACGCACGCGGCCAGGGCGACCGAGGTGACCGAGGTGACTGAGATGGGCGAGATGGGCGAGGTGGCGGGCACGGAGCGGCGCGCTTCAGCACGCCGCGACTCCCGGCCGCGGCGCCGGGCGGAGCGGGGACGGACACAGCGGCGCCGGACGGGCGCCGTACCGGGCCGGGCAGCGCGGACAGGACGCCGCGGAGGGGAGCGGTGATGGCCGGACAGCACGGCAGGGGCGGCTGGCCCGGGGCGCTCGCCGTCGGCGGGGCCCTGGTCCTCGGCGCGTGGATGCTGCACGACGGCGGCCGTGTCCTGCCGCCCGCGCCCGGGTCGGCCCAGGCCGGCTTCGGCGCGGTCTCCGTCGTGCCCCCGCTCGGCCCCTCCGTCCCCACGCGCATCCGGATCCCCGCGGTTCGGCTGGACGCGCCCGTCACCGGCCTCGGGCTGGACGGCGCCGGCCACCTGCAGCCGCCCCCGGACGACGACCGCAACCTGGCCGGCTGGTACCGCGGCGCCGTCACCCCCGGCCAGCGCGGCACCGCGATCCTGGCCGGCCACGTCGACACCCGCAGCGGACCCGCCGTGTTCTACAGCCTCGGCGCGCTGCACCGGGGCGACCGGATCGAGATCACCCGTGCGGACGGCAGCATCGCGGGCTTCCAGATCTACGCGATCGAGGTCTACGACAAGCAGCACTTCCCGGACGACCGGGTGTACGGCCAGGCGGGTGACGCCCAGCTCCGGGTGATCACCTGCGGTGGCGGGTTCAGCCGCGCGGACGGCTACGAGGGCAACGTGGTGGCGTACGCGTTCCTGGCGGACACCACCAAGCCGAAGAAGGCGTGACGGACGGGGCGTGAGCGCCCGCGGAACGGGGCGCCGGGGCCGGCGCGGGGTAGGGCGAGGGCCCCGGCGGCCTCGGCCGTGCGGGGGCGTGCGGGGGCGTGCGGGGCCCGGTGACCGGCCGGGGGCCGGGCTCAGCCGAGCAGCTCGGCCAGCGCCCGGTCGGGGTCGAGGTGGCGGTGCTCCTGGCCCTCCGGGACGACCAGGAGGCTGCGCCGCAGGAAGCGGCGCAGCTCGGCGCTCCGGAACCGGAGCAGCGCGACGCCCTCGGTGGCGCGCAGCTCCACCATGGTGTGCGCGCCGAGCGCGGGGCGGACGTGGACGTCGCCGATCCCGGACGGCAGGTCGAGCCCGGCCGAGAGCAGCTTGCGGGCGAAGACCCACTCCACCGCCGCGGAGGCCGGGACGGCGGCGGTGTCGGCGGCGTCCGAGGCGTCGGCCGAGTCCGCGAGGGGCGGCGGGTCGTCCAGCGAGTACTCGGCGGGGAACAGCATCCGGACGGCCAGCGGGTCGTCCGAGCGGTAGCGGAGGGTGACCCTCAGCAGGACGGAGCGGTGCGTGGAGAGGATGAGGCCGGCCTGGACGGCCTGCTCGACGGCGCTGGACACGAGGGTTTTCCTCCCGAGGTGCGGCTGAGGCCCCAGTGGGTGGTGTGACGCGTGGGCCTCACCGGGAGAGACTCCGGCGGTGGCCGGTGCTTACCCGGTTCGGTGAAAGGATCGGCGTGACCCGCGTCACAGCATGACCCGGAAATCCGGTACCACGATGACCCCACCCTCGGTACCGTTTCGGTATGGCGATGAACCTGAGACTGACCGAGGAGCAGCAGGAGGCCCTGCGCGAGCGGGCCGAGGAGGAGGGGCGCAGCATGCACGCCGTCGTCGTGCGTGCGATCGAGCGCTACCTGGACGAGGGAACCGACCGCGAGGCGGTCGGCCGGCTCGGCGCCAAGTACGCGAGCCGGCACTCCGAGCTGCTGCGCAGGCTGGGGGAGTGACCCGCGCCACGCCGGGGGGTGGTCCGCCGGGCCCGGGGCCGCTCAAGTACCTCACCGTCCTGGAGATCCTCGACCTGGCCGAGTACGCCTGCCAGGAGCAGGAGGTCGGGGTCCGTGACCTCGGCCTGCTCTCCTCGGCGGCGCACCGCCCGCAGTCGCAGATGTTCGGGGTCGAGGCGTACACCGGCCTGTTCGAGAAGGCCGCCTCGCTGCTGCACTCGCTGGCGGTCAACCACCCGTTCGTCGACGGCAACAAGCGGACGGCCTGGATGAGCACCGTGGTCTTCCTGGACCTGAACGGGGCCGAGATGGCGGGCATCGACCAGGACGAGGCATACCTGCTGGTGGTGGGCATCGCCGCCGGGGAGGTCAGCGAGTTGGGGGAGATCGCCAGGCGCCTGCGGGCCCTGTACGACGGGCGGAGCTGAGCCCGGGGCGGGCACCGCGCGCGCCCGGGGGCCGACCGTGTCGGGCGCCGTCGCGGCGCCCGGCCCGGTAGGCTAGGCGGGTTGTCCGACCGCCGCCCGACTGCGGGACGGGGCTGTTTCACCGCCTCTGACCTGCGACGATCCCCCTCGGAGACCGTGAGTACTGCCGCCGCCTCCTCGATGCCCCTCTTCTCCGACTCCGTGCAGCCGGACACGTCCGCGCGCGCCGCCGGGCATGCGGCGCCGCCCGCCTCGCACCACCTGTCGCCCGCCTTCCCGGGGCGGGCCCCCTGGGGTACCGCCGGCCGGCTGCGGGCCTGGCAGCAGGGCGCACTGGACCACTACATCGAGAAGCAGCCCCGGGACTTCCTCGCGGTCGCCACCCCGGGCGCAGGCAAGACCACCTTCGCGCTCACCCTCGCCTCGTACCTGCTGCACAACCACCTGGTGCAGCAGATCACCGTCGTCGCGCCGACCGAGCACCTGAAGAAGCAGTGGGCCGAGGCCGCCGCCCGGATAGGGATCCGGCTGGACCCGGCGTACTCCTCGGGTCCGCTGTCGAAGGACTACCACGGCATCGTGATCACCTATGCGGGCGTGGGCGTCAACCCGATGCTGCACCGCAACCGCACCGAGGCCCGCAAGACGCTGGTCATCCTGGACGAGATCCACCACGCCGGTGACTCGAAGTCCTGGGGCGAGGGCTGCTTCGAGGCCTTCGAGCCGGCCGCGCGCCGCCTCGCGCTGACCGGGACGCCGTTCCGCTCGGACACCAACCCGATCCCCTTCGTCCAGTACGAGGCGGGCGGCGACGGCATCCGCAAGTCCGTCGCCGACTACACGTACGGGTACGGGCACGCGCTCGCCGACCACGTCGTGCGTCCGGTGATCTTCCTCTCCTACAGCGGCAACATGCGCTGGCGCACCAAGAGCGGCGACGAGCTGGAGGCCCGGCTCGGCGAGCCGATGACCAAGGACCTCATCGCGCAGGCCTGGCGCACCGCGCTGGCCCCCCAGGGCGAGTGGATCCAGAACGTGCTGCGGGCCGCCGACAAGCGGCTCACCGAGGTCCGCAAGGCCATTCCGGACGCCGGCGGCCTGGTGATCGCCACCGATCAGAACGCCGCTCGGGCCTACGCCAAGATGATCCGCGAGATCACCGGCCAGGGCGCCACTGTGGTCCTGTCCGACGAGGCCGAGGCCTCCCAGCGGATCTCCGACTTCTCGGCGGGCACCTCCCGCTGGATGGTCGCGGTCCGGATGGTCTCCGAAGGCGTCGACGTGCCCCGGCTGGCCGTCGGCGTGTACGCCACCTCGATCTCCACCCCGCTCTTCTTCGCCCAGGCCGTCGGCCGCTTCGTGCGCGCCCGCAAGCGCGGCGAGACCGCCTCCGTCTTCCTGCCCTCCGTCCCCACGCTGCTCGGCTTCGCCAACGAGATGGAGCTCCAGCGCGACCACGTGCTGGACCGGCCGAAGAAGGAGGGGGAGGGCCTCTTCGACGAGGAGGACCGCCTGCTCGCCGAGGCCGAGCGGGCCAACGACGGACCGGACGGCGCCGGAGGCGACGAGTTCTCCTACGAGGCGATCGGCTCGGACGCGGTCTTCGACCGGGTGCTCTACAACGCCATGGAATTCGGCATGCAGGCCCACCCGGGCAGCGAGGAGGAGGACGACTACCTCGGCATCCCCGGCCTGCTGGAGCCGGACCAGGTGCAGATGCTGCTCCAGAAGCGCCAGCACCGGCAGATCCAGCGCAGCAGGGCCAAGCCGGCCGAGGAGGCCGACCTGCTGGAACTCCCCGCCGACCAGCGGCCGGTGGTGACCCATCAGGAGCTGCGCGACCTGCGCAAGGAGCTCAACTCGCTGGTGGCGGCCTGGCGGCACCGGGTCGACCAGCCGCACGGCGCGATCCACAACGAGCTGCGGCGCCAGTGCGGCGGCCCGCTGACCGCCCAGGCGACGGCCAATCAGCTGAAGGCCCGGATCGCCAAGATCAAGGAATGGGCGTCCAAGTAGTCGGCCGCGCCGGCGCCGCCCGAGCGGCCGGCCCCGGCGCGGCCGGCGTCCGCGCCGTCAGCCCTCGGTGGACTGCAGGAGCAGGGCGAGCTCCCGCTCCAGCGACTCGGCGCTGAACTCCTCGCCGAACGGCACCAGGCGGTCGCTGCGCAGCAGGACGGCGTGCACGGCCGGCGCCGGGGCGCGCAGCTCGGCGGTGCCGGTGGGCGCGCGCAGGATGATGCGCAGGACGTCCGGGTCGGTACCGTCCGGGCGGACGTGCACGTCGCCCTCGCCGGTGGGCGCGTCGAGGCCGTCGAGGAGCAGCTCCCGGGAGATCACCCAGGTCACCGGCGCCTCGTCGGCCGGGCCGGCCATGTCGAAGGTCAGCCGCAGGACCATCGGGTCATCCGCGCGGTAGGCGAGACCGACCTGGAGCCGGACCTCCAGGCCGAGGCCGCAGGCGAGGTCCATCGGAACGCGGGCGTCGATTCGCACGCCCTCGTCAGGCAGGTCAAGAAAACGCATACTGTCCCCTGTCGATCCCGGTTTCCGTGATTACGCGAATCAGACTCCATTGTTGGCCGAATGCATACATCCGCCGGACGTGGAGGAGCGGTTTCCGCCCTTGTGGTAGGAATGAAATCAGCGTTTCGGAGGGTGGACCCGAGGCTTGATCAATGCTATGAGCGACCGGCAAATGGTGGGCGGATGAAGGATCGGCGTTCGAGCCGGGGCCGGCAGGGCGAGGGCCGGGGCGGCGGCGGGCCGCTGGCGACCGGGGCCGCCGCCGGCGCGTCGCGCCGTCGTCCGTCGTCCGCCGCCCGCCCGTCGCGGCCGTGGGCGCGCGGATCGGGTCCGTCGGCGGGGGCGTTGCTGCCGCTGCTGGTGGCGGGCGCGGCCGTGGCCTGGGCCTGGCGGCAGGTCAGGGACACCCGGACGGCTGCGGAGGCCTACCGCGAGCAGGGCCGGCTGGAGGAGCGCGGGCAGCTCGGCCGGGACGTGCACGACACCGTCGCGCAGGGGCTGGCGGCGATCGCCATGCTGGTCCGCGCGGCCGAGCTGGCGCTGGGCCGTGACCAGGACGCCGACACCGTCCGGGAACGGCTGGCGGCGATCCGCGACGTCGCGGCGCTGAGCCTGGGACAGGCGAACGACCTGACGCACGGAGCGGCCTACTCCGAACTCGACACCGGCGGCCTGGCGCCGGCCGTGCGGAACCTGGTCGCGCTGACCCGTCGCACGCTCGCGGCCGGGGCGGAGCTGCTGGTCGAGCACCCGCACGAGGGGGACGGCGGGGCGCACCGGCTGCCGGAGCTGGTACTGGAGACGACCGGTGGGCCCCGACGACTGGCCCTGCCGGTCGAGAGCGCGGTGCTCCGGATGATCCAGGAGGCCACCTCCAACGCGATCCGGCACAGCGGGGCGTCCACCGTGCGGATCCGGCTGGAGTTCGGGCCGGACCGGATGCGCGCCCGGGTGGAGGACGACGGCCGGGGCCTGGAGCCGGGCGCCGGCACGGGCGTCGGGCTCGGCCTGGCGGGCCTGGAACGGCGGATCGGCGCGCTGGGCGGCCGGCTGCTGATGGACTCCACCGCGACCGGCACGGTGATCGCGGTGGAGTTCCCGTACCAGGTGGCGCCGTCTGCCCGGCGGGACCGGCCGCCGCACATCCGCAGGCCGGCGAAGGGGCCGGGCCCGGGGGGCGCCTGACGCACCGCCGGACCGCCGGGGCACGGCGGCCCGGGGTGCCCGCGGGACCCCGAGGTCCGGCCGCCCGGCCCCCCGATAGCATGGGCATCCACCTTTCAGCCGGGCCGGGCCGCGGACGACTCCGCCGCCCGCGTCTTCTGATCGGCCGTCGGGGAAGCCCGGGGCGGCTCGCCCCGCCCAGGTGGGACACGACTTCTCGGTTTCTGGGTGGGAGCGGCATGACCAGCTGGGTGCGCGGGGTGTCCGCGGTGGGCGGCGCGCGGGCGCGGCGGCTGCGCCGTGCGTGAGGCCGCTCCGCCGCACGGTGCGGCGCCCGGACGGTCCGTGACGGTCATGGTGGTCGACGACCACCCGGCCATCCGGCTCGGCGTCCGCGCCATGATGGCCTCGGCGCCGGACCTGCGCCTGGTCGCGGAGGCGGACGGGCAGGAGTCGGCGATGCGGCTGATCGCCGAACTGCCGCCCGGCGAGCGCCCCGACGTCGTCCTGCTCGACCTGCACCTCGGCGCCGGCCTCTTCCAGGGCATCGACCTGATCCGCGCTCTGGTCGCGCTGGAGCCGGCGCCCGCCGTCCTGGTGCTCAGCGCCTACGGCGGCGACCAGGACGTGTTCGCCGCGATCGACGCCGGCGCCACCGGCTTCCTGGGCAAGGAGACGGCCGCCGACGCTCTGTTGCCCGGCCTCCGGGCGGCGGCCCGGGGGGAGTCGGTGCTCGGCCCCTCGGCGGTCAACGGCCTGCTGCGCAGGATGCGCGGCGGCGGTCCCGCGTTGTCGCGTCGCGAGGTGGAGGTGCTGCACCTGCTCTCGGACGGCCTCTCCAACCGGCAGATCTCGACGCGACTGTTCATCAGCGAGGCGACTGCCAAGAGCCATCTGACCAGCATCTACGCCAAGCTCGGCGTGGAGAGCCGGGGGGCGGCGGTGGCGGCGGCCCGGCGGGAGGGGCTCCTGCGGGCCCGGTGAGACCCCCACCGGGGCGGGCGGCGCGCCGGCGCGCACCGAGGGGCGCGGAGCGGTGCGCTCGGAGCGGTGAGCCCAACTCCGTTTCTGTGTCCAAGTAGTGGCGAAGTGGTGTCGATTGTGGAGTTGACCGCGATGAGGTCCGGTGCGGGAGCGCCATCGATCCGGTCGCCGGAGCGCAATGTGTCGGCAATGCACGGTTAATGGAACGGCCAAGGTTTCGCGGTGACAATGCGTGTGGTCAACCGCCGGTGCTCCGCGTGCTACGCCGCCGCGAGGGGACATCACGGCATCGGGGCCGTCCTGGGCGGCCCGCCGCTGCTCCGTCGGGGAACGGAACGGGCGTCGCATTCCCCTTTTCTTCCCGGGGTGCTCAGGTCGAACGTCCCACCGGTCGGCGGGCCGGTCCGCCCCGGCTGCGGCGACAGGAAAAGCAGCCCCCGGCTGCGGCGGCACCCGGACGGCGTACGACCCGCTGCACGGCGCTCTCGTGGCCGCCCGGCACGACGATGCCGCGCTGCTGCCCGCGCCGGCCGGGCTGTGCGGCACCCGGCTGCGGCCCGGCGGCCGGATGCCGGCGGCAGCCCGAGCTCGGCCCCCGGGGTATCGCGGGGCGGCGCTGGGGGCGGCCGCGCTCCGGACGATCGGCCGCGATCCGCTCTGACCGGCGCCGATCCGCACCGGTAGGTGCAGGTGCACGCCGATCCGATCCGGTATGCGCCGATCCGCGCCGATCCGCCGCGATCCGTGTGATCCGCGCCGATGCGCACCGATCCGGGCCGATCCGGACAAGCCGTCCTGGGTGAAGTGTCCGAAGTCCGGACCGTGATCGAACTGATGCCCGCAAATGCCCTGTCGTATTGGGTGGTTATGTCCGAATAAGTCCGAGTCGATTGAGTTGATCATGACCGAATTTTGGACAAGCACTTCCCCCGCGAGCACCTGGTTCACTACCTTTCCTCCACGCTCCCTCGTCAGGTAATCCCCCGCGAGAAGGGCGCCCGCAGGGCCACTCATCCGTCAAGGACGACGAACGGAGAGCCCTGGCGCGGCCCACCCAACCTGCGCGCGACACCCCCACCCGGTCGGCCCTGCCGCGCCGGTGACCGCCGCGGAAAGGAATGCGCGTCGTGACTGCCGAAACCTCCCAAACCCTGGACCGAGGGGTACGGGTCCTCAAACTGCTCGCCGACTCCGAGCGGGGGCTCACCGTCACCGAGCTGGCGGCCCGCCTCGCGGTCAACCGCACCGTGGTCTACCGCCTGCTGGCCACCCTGGAGCAGCACGGACTGGTCCGCCGGGACATCGGCGGCCGGGCCCGCGTCGGCCTCGGTGTGCTGCGCCTGGCCCACCGGGTGCACCCGCTGCTGCGCGAGGCCGCCCTCCCCGCGCTGCGCAGCCTCGCCGAGGACCTCGGCGCCACCGCCCACCTGACCCTGGTGGACGGCAACGAGGCGCTCGCGGTGGCCGTCGTCGAGCCCAGCTGGACCGACTTCCACGTCGCCTACCGCACCGGTCTGCGCCACCCGCTGAGCGAGAGCGCGGCCGGCCGGGCGATCCTGGAGGCCCGCGGCTTCCCCGGTCAGCGGCGCCCCGAGGACGGCTTCGTCATCACCCGCGCGGAGGAGCAGTCCGGCGCGAGCGGTGCGGCGGCCGCGCTGGTCGGCCTGAGCGGGATCGAGGGCAGTGTCGGCGTGGTGATGCTGAACGGACTGGTCCCCGAGCGCGTCGGTCCCCGGGTGGTCGAGGCGGCCACCGAGGTCGCCGACGCCCTGCGCTAGGCCCGCGGCGGGCGCCGGGTGTGTTTGGATGCCTCTGTGCCCGACCAGAAGCAGTCCTCCACCCTGCCCGCCGCGCTGACCGCCCCGCGGACCCGGGCGCTGATGCTGTGCGGCGTGCTCGTCACCGCACTGTTCGGCGTCGCGGCGTTCGTGCCGCTGCCCTACACGCTCACCATGCCCGGCGTCACGGCGGACACCCTGGGTGACTATCAGGGCCGGCCGGTGCTCACCATCACGGGCGCGCCGCTGCGCCCGGTGGACGGGCAGCTGCGGATGGTCACCATCTCGGCGACCAACCAGGACGAGCGGGTGGGTCTGTGGCGGGCCCTGCAGGCCTGGGCGGATCCGAAGGAGGCCGTCCGGCCGACCGACACCGTGTACCCGAAGAGCGACCCGGTGAAGTCCGAGCAGGTCAACGCCCAGCAGATGACCGAGTCGCAGGACAGCGCGACCGTCGCGGCGCTCTCCTACCTGCACCTCTCGCCGGACCAGGTGAAGGTCACGGTGGACCTCGGGGACATCGGCGGCCCCAGCGCCGGGCAGATGCTGGCCCTCGGGATCGTCGACAAGCTGGGCGGGAACGGCAAGGGCGGCGGCCTCACCGGCGGCCGGACGATCGCGGGGACGGGGACCATCGACGACCAGGGCAACGTGGGCGAGGTCGGCGGCGTGCCGCTGAAGACGCAGGCGGCGGCGCGGGACGGCGCCGGCGTCTTCCTGCTGCCGCGCGCGGAGTGCGCGGACGCCAAGGTGAACACCCCCAAGGGCCTGCGGCTCGTCCCGGTGGACACGCTCGCCGAGTCGGTCGCGGCGCTGGAGGCGCTGGAGAGCGGCGGGGACGTACCGGCCTGCTGACCTCGGCCGGCGTACGGTCCCGGCCGGGTGCGGGTGCGGGTGCGGGTGCGGGTGCGCGTCGGGCGGGTCGGGCGCGGTGGGCTCGGGAGCGCCGGGCCGGTGGTCCGGGTCGGTGTTCCGGGCCGGTCCGCTCGATCGAGTGCCGGGTAGGGCCGGGCGGGTTCCCGTTCGCCCGGCCTGCCGGGGCGCCCTCGGTCCTCCGGCCGTTCGCCGGGGAGGGATGGCCGCCGGCGCTCAGAGCCCGAAGGCCGCCGAGACGAAGTCGTCGCTCAGCCGGGTGCGCAACTGAGCCGCGATGCCCGCTAAGCGGTGGGCCTGCGTCATCGGGAGGGTGACCGACACGGCCGCTATCCCGTTGCCCGCGACCAGCGGGACGGCGGCGCCCGCCGTCCCCAGGGCGTACTCCTGGTACTGGGTGATGGGGGCCGCCCGCTGCGGGCCCTGGCGGGGCAGCAGCGGGAGGTGCTCCGGCTCGCGCAGGGTGTACGGCGTGAGCGGGACCATCGGATAGCGGGCCAGGTGGGAGCGGCGTTCCTCGGCGGACATCAGCGCGAGCAGGGTCTTGCCGGCGGAGTGGGCATGGGCACCCACCCGGAAGTTGCCGCGGTCGATCATCGGGGCGCCGGGCGCGGCGGCCGCCGCCACGAGTTCCACCTCGCCCTGTCGGTACAGGCAGAAGTAGACGGCGGCGGACAGCTCGTCCGACAGCTTGGTGAGCAGCCGGTCCAGCCGCTGTCGGCCCGCCGCCGGGCTTTCCTCCCGGGTGAGCCCGGCGACCGCGGGCCCGGTCAGGTAGTAGCCGTCGGCACGTTCCAGGTAGCGGTCGTGGACCAGGGTCCGCAGCAGGTGGTAGGTGGTGCCGAGGGCGAGCCCGGTGTCCCTGGCCAGCTGCTTGGCGGTGGCGCCCTTGGGGTAGCGGGCGGCGGCCCTCAACAGCCGCAGCGCGCGTTGGGCGGAGGCGATCAGCGTCGGCGTGCCGTCGCCCTCGGCCTCGGGGACCGGGCCGTGGGGTGCGTCGGCGAGGTCCCGGCCGGCGGAGATCCCGAGGCCGGGAGTCGGGTGGGCGGAGGTCCCGGCGGCGCTCATCGGGTGGCCTCCGGGGCGGGCACGGCGGAGTTCACGGGGGTCATGGATCGGTTCATGCAGGGGATCTTTCCTGCACGAGCCTCTGGCATATGCCTTACCTGACGGCGGGTCGCTCGCCGAACCGGCCTCTCCCGGCGCGGGACGCCGCGCCGGACGCTGCGTCGGAGGCTGCGCCGGACGCGACGTCGGATCCGGTGCGGGCGAGGCGCCCTGACGTGTGCTCGACCTGTCGGAGCGTCAGTCGCTCACTCCGCGGCGGCCTGGTCCACCAGGGGAAGGATGCGGTAGGGCACCGGGTTCTCCAGCGCGATGGCCGTGGACGACCGGACGATCCCGTCGAACCCGACCACCCGGTCGATCACCCGCTGGAGGTCGGCGTTCGAGCGGGCCACGATCCGGACCATCATGTCGCCGTGCCCGGTGATGGTGTGCAGCTCCAGCACCTCGGGGACGGCCGCCAGGTGCGCCCGCACGTCGGCGCCCTGGCCCTGCGAGATCTCCAGGGTGGCGAACGCCGTCACCGGGTAGCCGAGCGCGGCCGGGTCGACCTCGGGGCCGAAGCCGCCGATCACCCCCCGGGTCTGCAGGCGGTCGAGCCGGGCCTGCACCGTGCCGCGGGCCACCTGGAGCCGGCGCGAGCACTCCAGCACACCGATCCGGGGCTCCTCGGCCAGCAGCCGGATCAGCTTCCCGTCCAGCGGGTCGATCGCGTCGTTGGCAGCGCCGGCCGGGCGCGTGGCCCCCGGGCCGGGATCGGGCAGCGGGCCGGGGGCCCCGGAGGGACCGAGCGGGCTGGGGGAGTGGGCGGGGGACATCGCGGCTCCGTCCGATGGGCATTCTGTACAGCGGTGCCGCCAATTGTCCGGCCGGGCAGCGCACCTTGAACAGGAGGAAACGGAACAGTTGCGCATCGGCGGGCGGGGCGCCACCCTCCAGCCACACCCCGTGGGGCCGGCCCCGACCGCCCGGCGGGGCGCGTACTGGCCGCACGCCTACCGGGAGGGCCCGTCATGACCGACACCGCCGCCGAACGCGCCATCGTCCACGCGTACTTCGACGACGGCCCGGACCACGAGGCCCGGCCCCCGGCCCCGGGCGCCCGGGAGAGCGGCGAGGTCGTGCCCGAGGACGAGGCCGGGCCGCTGCCGGGCGGCCGCAGCGACGCCGTGGTGTTCGTGGTCCGCGACGCCGAGCGGGCCGCCCGCCGGTACGCGGTCGCCCTCGGCCTGCGCTGCACGGCCTACGCGGGCCCGGACACCGGGGAGGCGGAGATCGTCTCGTACGTGCTGCAGGGGCCCGGCGGCAGATTCGTCCTCACCTCCGTCGTGGAGGTGATCGGGGAGCGCGGCCGGGTGCTCGCCGCACACCTCGCCGAGCACGGCGAGGGCGTGGTCGACCTCGCCGTCGCGGTCTCCGACGTCCACTACGCCTACGACTTCGCGGTCGACCGCGGCGCGCTCTCGCACACCGAGCCGTACGCCGTGCACGACCGCCACGGCACCGTCCTGCTCGCCGTCATCGGTGCGCCCGGCGGCACCCGGCACACCCTGGTCGACCGCTCCGGCTACACCGGTCCCTACCTGCCCGGGTACGTCGCGCTCTGAGCCGCGGGTACGTCCGGGGCGGCCCCGGGTACGCCGTCCCGTCCGGCTCCCCGGCCCGTCCGGCTCCCCCGTTGCCGGTGCGGGCGGAGGCCGCGGAGTGTCAGCGCACGACGGTCTGCACGTCCGGCTCGTGCCCGTTCCAGGTGACGAACACCGAGTTGGCCTCGCCGTCCTTGGAGAAGTCGATCCGCATCCACTGGTCGCCGTGCCAGACCTGCATCTGCCAGCCGGGATCGGGCGTCGCGGACACCAGCTCGGCGCTGGTCGGCCGGATGTCCAGGGCGACCCGGCCGCCCGGCACGAGATAGCTGTGCACCGTGGTGGCGGCCGGGGGCGAGCGCCGGGCCTGGGGGGAGGTGGGGGCGCTGCCGGGGGCGGACGCCCGCTGGGTGGCCGACCCGACCGTGGCCGAGGCCGAGGGAGTGGGGACGGCGGAGGTCTCCGCGCTGTCGGTGGCCGGCGCGGAGGACTCGGCCGGGCCGGTGGAGGAGGCGGCTGCGGCGGGGGAGGGCAGCGGCAGTGCCTTCGGCTGCTCGAAGGCCGCGCCGGTCAGCACCGCGTGCACGCCGAACCAGGACAGCGCCACCGCCGCGCCGGTGGCCGCCGCCCAGGCGCCGAGTTGAACCAGTCCGTTCCGCATCGCCCGCTCATCCTGCCGTATCCGGAGGAGCACCAGCTCAGCACCCCTCGCTATCGGAAGGGAAGTTGCACAAACCGTCCGGAGTCGATCGGGATGCACCTGGTATCCGTCCGAGATCCACCCCGAGGTACAGACCACCTGGCGTCCATGGCGTACCGTGCTGGCCCATGGCAACAGTGCTCGTGGTCGAGGACGACCCCTTTGTACGCTCCGCCCTCATCCGGCACCTGTCCGACTCGGGGCACGCGGTCCGCAGCGTCGGCACCGCGCTGGAGGCACTTCGCGAGGTCGCGCAGGTGGGCTGTGACCTGGTCATCCTCGACCTCGGACTGCCCGATCTGGACGGCAGCGAGGCGCTCAAGATGATCCGCGGGCTGACCGACGTCCCGGTGATCATCTCGACCGCCCGGGACGACGAGGCGGAGATCGTCCGGCTGCTCAACGACGGCGCCGACGACTACCTGGTGAAACCCTTCTCCGGGGAGCACCTCTCCGCCCGGATGGCCGCCGTCCTGCGCCGCCTCGGCAGCGGCACCGCCCCGGCGGCCCAGATCCTGCGCGTCGGCGGCCTCGCCATCGACATCCAGCGCCGCGAGGCCGTGCTGGACGGCCGCGCGCTCGACCTCACCCGGCGCGAGTTCGACCTGCTCGCCTTCCTTGCCGCCCGGCCCGGCGTGGTCGTCCCGCGCAAGGAGATCCTCGCCGAGGTCTGGCGGCAGACCTACGGCGGCGACCAGACCATCGACGTCCACCTCTCCTGGCTGCGCCGCAAACTCGGCGAGACCGCCTCCAACCCGCGCTACCTGCACACGGTGCGCGGCGTCGGGGTCCGGCTGGAGGCGACCGGACCGGCCCCCGCGTCGATACCCGCGGAGCACCGGAGGTGAGGCGCGCAGCGAAGCCGAACCGGGGCGCGGCCGCGAACTCCTCCCGCGCCCCGGGCACCGAGCGGACGCCGGGCGCGGACCGGGCGCCGCACTCGGGCCCGCCCGGACACTCGCTGCGCCGCGCGCTGATCAAGGCGGCGGTCGCGGGCACCACCATGGTCGCGCTGGCCTTCCTGATCCCGCTCGGCCTGATGGTCCAGCAGACCGCGCGCGACCGCGCCTTCACCGCCGCCGAGCGACAGGCCGCCGCCCTCGGCCCCGCACTGGCCATCACCACCGACCAGGACGCCATCGCCCGCGCCGTGGCCAGTACCGACGCGGGCGCGCAGGGCCGGATGGCCGTCCACCTGCCCGTGAGCGGCGCGGCCCAGGCCGCCTCCGCCGACCCGGCCGGCCCGGGCAGTGCGTCCGGCAGTGTGTCGGACAGTGCGTCGGGCAGTGCGTCGGGCAGTGCGTCGGGCAGTGCGTCGGGCACCGGCAAGGCCGTCCAATGGGGCGCCGCGACCGGCTCCGCCGCCGTCGGTCCGAGCATCGGAGCGGTCCGAGCCCTCGCCGCCGACGTCGCCACCGCCGCCGGCCAGGGCCGCTCGTACACCGTCCACGTCCCCGGCGGCTTCGCCCTGCTCCAGCCGGTCGCGATCGACACCTCCCGGGTGGCCGTGGTCGAGGTCTACGTCGACAACGGCGACCTGACCCGGGGCGTCTCCACCGCGTGGCTGGTGCTCTCCGCGGTGGCCCTGGCGCTGGTCACCATCTCCGTCCTGGTGGCCGACCGGATGGGCTCGCGGATCGTCGCCTCGGCCCGCTCCCTCGCCGCCGCCGCCCGTTCGCTGGGCGCCGGGAACCTCGCCGTCCGGGTACCGCTGGCGGGCAAACAGGCGGACGGCAGCCCCAAGGAGCTGCGCGAGGCCGCCCACGCCTTCAACGCCATGGCCGACCGGGTGGTCCACCTGCTCGCCGCGGAACGGGAGCTGGCCGCCGACCTCTCGCACCGGCTGCGCACCCCGCTGACCGTGCTCCGGCTCAACGCGGCCTCGCTCGGTGAGGGCGACGCCGCCGACGCGACCCGGCACGCCGTCTCCCAACTGGAGCGCGAGGTCGACCAGATCATCCGCTCCGCGCGCCGCGCGCCCGAGGACGCCCCGGCCGTCGCGGTCGGCTGCGACGCCGCCGACGTGATCCGCGAGCGGGTCGGTTTCTGGTCCGCGCTGGCCGAGGACGAGGGACGACGCTGGCAGCTGGCCGGGGCCGAGCAGTCCGTCCCGGTTCCCGTCCAGCGCGGCGACCTCGCGGCCTCCGTGGACGCGCTGCTCGGCAACGTCTTCCGGCACACCACCATCGGCACCGCCTTCTCGGTCGACGTGCTGGCCACCGACAGCGCCGTGATCGTCCTGGTCGGCGACGCCGGGCCGGGCTTCACCGACCCGGCCGCCGCCCTCGAACGGGGCCAGGGCCACGGCGGTGACGGCTCCACCGGCCTGGGACTGGACATCGTCCGCAAGCTCGCCGAGGCCACCGGCGGGGATCTCGCGCTCGGCCGCTCCGCCGTGCTCGGCGGCGCCGAGATCCGGGTGCGCCTGCAACTGCACCCGGACGGCACGCCGGTCCGTGCCAGCCGGCGCCGGGCCCGCAGCGCGCTGTTCCAGAAGTGACGCCCGGCCCGGAGCAGGGTCGTCAGGCGGGCGGGCAGGCGCGCGGACCGGGCCGTGTGGACGTGAGGCGTGGCACGGGAACGCCCCGGACCGACGTGTGACCGGCCCCTGCGGACTCCCGCCCGCAGAGATTCCTTAAGTGCGCCGTAAGAGAGCTGTACCCCTCCCTGAGCAGCCCGTTTCGGGCCCTTCCGCGCCGATAGCGTCGTGCTCACCCAGGCACCGAAACCTCTCCGAGGACGGCCCGGGCCCCCTGTCCCACGGTCACCGCGCGGAGGTACGCCCACCATGACGACCCAGCCCACCAGCCGTACAGGCCACCGTCGGCGCAGCCGCAAGGGCACCGTCGTCGCCGCCTCGGCGGTCGCCGCCGCGATCGTCGCGGGAGGGGTCGTCGCGTTCGCGTCCTCCGCGAGCGCCGCCTCACTCGGCGCCGCCTACAGTCGCACCAGCGTCTGGGACGGCGGCTACACCGGCCAGTACCTGGTCACCAACCCCGACAGCAGCGGGATCGACGACTGGACCCTCTCCTTCGACCTCCCGGCCGGCGCCACGATCGGTTCGCTCTGGAACGCCTCCTACACGGCGGCCGGCCAGCACATCACCGTCAAGCCGGAGTCCTGGGACAAGCACCTCGACCCGGGCCGGAGCGCCTCGGTCGGCTTCGTCGTCCAGGGCAGCGGCGCGGCCCAGGCCGAGCCCGGCAACTGCCTGATCAACAACGTCTCGTGCAAGGCCGGCGACGGCACGACGCCCACCCCCTCCGGCCGCCCGACCGGCACGCCCACGGCGTCCCCCTCCGCCACGGCCGCGCCCAGCACCACCGCGCCGAGCCCGACCGCCAGTCCCACCAAAACCCCGACCGCCACCCCGACGGCAACCCCCACCGCCACGCCCACCGCCACCCCCACGGTCACCCCGGTCGGCGGCGCGGGCTTCGCCCCGTACGTCGACACCTCGCTCTGGCCGGCCTACGACCTGGTCGCCAACGCGAAGGCGAGCGGCGTCAAGAACTTCAACCTCGCCTTCGTCGTCTCCGGCGGCGGCTGCACCCCGAAGTGGGGCGGCGTCAGCGACCTGGCCAACGACGCGGTCGCCGCGCAGATCGGCGCGCTGCGCGCGATCGGCGGTGACGTCCGGGTGTCGTTCGGCGGCGCCAACGGCACCGAACTCGCCCAGGCCTGCACCTCGGTCGCCGACCTGACCGCCGCCTACCAGAAGACCGTCGACGCCTACGGTCTGAAGAAGGTCGACTTCGACGTCGAGGGCGGTGCCACCGCCGACGCGGCCGGCAACACCCGCCGGGCCCAGGCGATCGCCCAGCTGCAGAAGAACGCCGCCGCCAAGGGATCCACCCTGGACGTCTCCTACACCCTGCCCGCGCTGCCGACCGGTCTGACCCAGGAGGGCATCAACCTGGTCGCCGACGCCAAGAAGAACGGCGTGGCCGTGGGCGCCGTCAACATCATGGCGATGGACTTCGGCGACGGCGTCGCCCCCAACCCGCAGGGCCAGATGGGCAAGTACGCCATCGCGGCGGCCACCGCCACCCAGGCGCAGGTCAAGAGCGTGCTCGGGGTGGACGACAGCACCGCCTGGGCCAAGGTCGCCGTCACCCCGATGATCGGCGTCAACGACGTCGCCACCGAGATCTTCACGGTGGCCGACGCCAAGCAGCTCGCGGCCTTCGCCGTCACCAAGCACCTGGCCTGGCTCGCCATGTGGTCCGGTACCCGGGACAAGGCCTGCGACGGCGGCGCCAAGGCGTACGCCGACGCGAGCTGCAGCAGCATCGTCCAGCAGCCGCTGGACTTCACCCGCGCGCTTGGCGCCTACACCGGCTGACGGCCGCCGACCGGCCGGGCCGGCCGCGACTCCCACGGGGGGAGCCGCGGCCGGCTCCTTCTCCCCTGTCCCTTGTTCCCGTGCGCGTGCGCGGCCCTGCTCGGCGCTGCTCCACTCTGCTCGGCGCGGCTCCGCGCGGCCCTCCCCGGTCCTGCCGGCACCGGACGGCCGGGCCCGGAACACCGTCATCGGGTAGGGTCGCCAGTCGGTCGAACGGTGGACGGAGCAGACTGTGACAGCGGTGCAGGACGAGCGCAGGGCGGCGCTGACCGCGCAGGACCCGGAACCCGCGCCCCCCACGGGCCGCCCGTCCGCCCGGCTCGCCGCCGCCCTGTCCGCACCGGTCCGCGCGCTGCGAGAGACGCCGCGCCGGCCGCTGATGACCGCCTCGGCGGTGGCGTTCGTCTCACTGCTCGCGTACGCGATCGTCCGGCACTTCGTCGGAACCTCGATGGTCGACATGATCGTCTACCGGGCCGAGGGCCATGCCGTGGTGAACGGCGGCGACCTCTACGGGTTCCGGGTGACGGAGTGGGCGCTGCCCGCCACCTACCCGCCGTTCGCCGCGATGCTCTTCGTCCCGACCACCTGGTTCGGCGTCGGCTTCCTGCGGATCGCGATCACCGTCGGCAACATCGGCCTGCTCGGCCTGCTCGCCCACCTGTCGTTCCGGCTGACCGGCTGGCCGCGCCGCGAGCTGCGCCCGATCGGCGTGATCCTGGTCATGGGCCTGGGGGTCTGGCTGGAGCCGGTCTTCACCACCCTGCGGTACGGGCAGGTGAACCTGGCCCTGGCCTGCCTGATCCTCTGGGACCTCACCCGCTCGGACACCCGCCTCAGCAAGGGGATCGCCGTCGGCATCGCGGCGGGCGTGAAGCTCACCCCGGGCCTGTTCGCCGTCTACCTGCTGATCACCGGACGGGTGCGCGCGGCCTTCGTGGCCGGCTTCGCCTTCCTCGGGACCTTCCTGCTGGGCGCGGCGTTCCTGCCGGACGCCACCTGGGGCTACTGGACGAAGTACATGTTCGACTCCACCCGGGTCGGCAAGACCGAGATCGTCGACAACCAGTCGGTCCGCGGGGCCGTCGCCCGCATGCTGCACACCGCCGATCCCGGCACCCTCGCCACACTGGCGGGCGGGCTGGCCGCCGTCGGCGGGCTCGCCGTCGCCGCCCGGGCATCCCGTAGCGCCCACCTGATGCCCCGGGCCGAGGCGTGGGGCATCTGCTGCGCCGCCGTCACGGCCGTCCTGGTGTCGCCGATCAGCTGGACCCACCACTGGGTGTGGTGCGTGCCCGTGCTGGTCCTGCTCGCCGCCGAGGCGGCGCACGAGGCATCCCGGCCGCAGGCCGTCCGCCGGCTGCGCTGGCGGCCGGTGTTCGCGGCGACGCTGCTGGCGTTCTTCTCCTTCGCGATGTGGGTCGTCCCGCACAAGGGCGACCTGGACCAGCACCTCACTCCGCTGAGCCAGATCCCGGCCGCCGTCTACCCGCTGGTCGGGATCTGCTTCCTGGTGCTGGCCGCCCTGCGGATCCGGGCCCGGCGCCGGGCCGCAGGGGTGCCGTCGCCCGGGGCCTCGGGCGAGCCGCCGGCCGCCGCCGTCGAGGAGGGCCGACCGGCCCCCTCGGCCGGCTGACGCTCCGGCCCTGCCACCGCCACCCGCCCTGCCCCGCCACCCGTGCCGCACAGCCCCGCCGCCGGCCGGCCGGGCCGCCGCACAGCCCCGCCGCCGGCCGGGCGGGCCGCCGGCCCTACCGCGAGCCGTGCCGTCGGCCGGGCCGACCGTCCGGCCCGTGGCCCGGAAGGCGGCCCGTAGAGCGCCGGCAGGACCGCCGCCCGGACCGCCGCCCGTACCGCCACTCACGCCAGCAGGTCGGCGAGTGAGCCGTCCATGTCCAGCGCCGCGAGTTCGCTGCCCGGCGGCACCAGCCGGTGCGCCCGCTCCAACCAGGCCGCCACGGCCGGCAGCGGTGCCTCCAGCAGGGCGTCCCCGGCGGGCGAACTCAGGGCCATGCACAGCACGCTGCGCCGTCCGCCCCCGCTGCGGGCGGAGACCTGGGAGACGGTCGGCCAGATCCGCACGTCTCCCTGCCCGCACGGCCGGAAGGTGCCCTCGACCAGCAGCTCCCGGGCGAACACCCAGGTCACCGGCGTGCCGGTGTCCAGGTGGAAGGTGATGTGCACGGCGAACGGGTCGTGGCTGCCGTACGACAGCCGGGCCGGGACGGGGACGCTGTGCTCGGGGGAGAGCACCAGGTTCAGTTCGAGCTCGTGCTCGACCACGCTCGTCGGGTGTTCCATGATCGCGATTCCTCTCTGCCTGCGGTTCGCGGGGCCGCCGGTCGGGCCCTTCCACCTGTGAGAGCACGGCCCGCCCCGGGTCTTACACACGTTTCGGCGGAATCCCGAGCGGATGTGTGGTGCCTGTCCGACCGAAGGGCGTGCACGTCGTCGGGCGCGCCGGGGGTGGGCCGGGTCGAGCGAACCCGTAGAGACGCCGGGCCGTCCTGGTATTGCCCAACTTCCCTCCTGAGCGACGCCGAGGCACTACCCTTTGTGACTGCCCGGCGACTGTCCGCCCACCCGCGCGTGGAACGCGGCGTGCAGCCGCCGTCCGGCGTGCCCACTCGACGACGCGGCGCACCGGCCCTGCCAGGAAAGAAGACCCTTCATGACGGACCTGCCCTTCGCCGGCGGCGCGGACACGACCGTCGGCCCCGTGCCGGGCTACTACGCCGACCCGTCCATCCCCGGCTTCGTGCGCTACTGGGGCGGATCGGCCTGGGTGCCAGGCACCACCAGGCCCACCCCGGCGGAGGGCGAGGTGCTGGAGCCCCCGCGCTTCCTGAACCGCCCCGCCCGCGCGCCGGGCGCCCGGTACGTGCCCCCGCCGGTGGTGACGGGGGCCGGTGCCGACGCGGCGGCGGAGCCGGGCCGGGCTGCGGGGCCGTGGAGCGGTGCGGGCAGTGCTGCGGGCCGCGACGGTGCCGGGGTGTTCGGCGGGGCGCCGGAGGGGGCGTTCGGTGGGACGGCCGGGGTCGCGGTCGGGCCGGGGGAGACCGGCCCGGTGTATCTGGACCAGACCATGGCCGGGACGTCGTTCACCATGGCCCCGCAGGCGGAGCTCGAACTCCGGCGCCGGGCCGAGGTCGAAGCACGGGCCCAGGCGCAGCTGCCGGTGCAGCAGCAGTCGCCGCCCGAGCGAATCGGGTGGCACGGTCCCCGGGGCGGCGACCTCCGCTCCCCTGACGGCCCTGACGGCCCGGACGGCCCGGAGGCGGGCGATGCGGGCGTCGTAGCAGAGGCGACCGCAGCGGCCGAGTCCGCCGGTCCGGAGGCCCCGTCATTCGCCGTCCCGTCCGGTTCTGTCCCGTCCGGCGCTGTCCCGTCCGGCCTTGTCCCGTCCATCCCCGCACCCGCGCTCCGCGCGGCACCGGCCGGCACCGTTGCGACGCCCGGGCCGGGGATCGGCGGCGAGGAGGCGCCGGTGGAGAGCGAGCGACGCCCGCTCGCCTCCGGCTGGCAGGTCGATCCGCGTGCTCAGCGCGGGCTGCTGGAGACGGGCGGCTCCCCCCGGTGGGTCTCCTGGGGAGTGCTTCCCGGCTCGTCGGAGGCACAGCCGGCCCCCGCCGCGTCGACTGCCGCGGAGCAGGCGGGTGCCGCTGCGCCCGAGCCCGCCCGGTCGGCCGCCGAGGGCCCCGGGGCTCGGGCCGTCGCGACGTCATCGGTGAGCGTGGCCGCTTCTGCCGGGACCTCCTCGCCGAAGGCCCGGCCCGCCGGCGCCTCGGCAGCCACTTCCTCGGCAGCCACTTCCTCGGCCGCCCCGTCCGAGGCCCTCGCCGGCCGAGCCACTGGTCGCGGGACCACTGATCGCGGGACCGCCGAGAGCGGGACCGCCGACCGGGGCGCGGGGGAGCGTACGCCCGGGGGCGGCAGGGCCGCCGTCCGCGCGGTCGGCGGACAGCGGACCCCCGAACGCGCGCCCGGCGGTCGGCGGACCACCGATCGCAGGTCCGCCGCCGCTCCTGCCCCCGCTCCGGCTGCCGGGCTGGGCCGCCGACTGCTCGCCCGCGTCCTGGACACGGCCGTGATGGCGGTCGTCGCGGCCGCCGCCGGTGTGCCACTCGCGTCGTCGGCGATGGCGCACATCGACGACAAGCTCGATCGGGCCGCCGAGACGAGCAGCCTGGCCGGTCAGCAGGTCCAGGTCTGGCTGGTGGACGGCGTGGTGGTCGGCAAGGCCGCCGCCCTGCTGGCGGTGCTGGTGCTGGCCGGATTCCTGTTCGAAGTGCTCCCGACCGCCCGCACCGGCCAGACCTTCGGCAAGCGGGTCCTGGGCATCAGGGTGGTCGACGCGGGCGCGAAGTCCTCGGTGTCCGCCCGGTCCACGGCCCGTTCGGGCGCGGGGGGTCGCGGATCCCGGCCCCGCCAGGCCGTGCGGACCGGGCCGCCGACGGTGGGCCGCTCGCTCCTGCGATGGGTCGTCAGGCAGCTGTCGACGGTGGCGGTGATCGGCCTTCTCGGACCGCTCCTGGACCGCGAGGCCCGGCGCGGCTGGCAGGACCGGGCCGCCCGGACCAGGGTGGTCAAGGCCTGACGTTCCGGCAGGGCGGGGAAAACAGGTCAAATGTCCAAGATTTGTAGTATTGGCGATGTTCTACTCGGGGCATGAGCACCCACGACCCCTCATCAGGGACCGAGCCCGAGGAGGGCGGCAAGCCCTCGTTCGACAAGCAGCCCCCGCCGACGGGCGGCACGCCGGCAGGTGCGCCGTCCGACCCGTACGGCACGCCGGCCCGGCCCCCGTCCGGCGACCCGTACGGCACCGAGCCGCCCCCGCCGCCGGCCGGCAGTCCGTACGACCGGCCCGGATCCTACGGCGGGACGTACGCGGGCGCCCCGAACGATCAGCCGCCGCCCGGTCAGGGGGCGGGCCAGGGGTACACCCCCGGTCACGCGGACGGGCCGGTGCCCGGGATGCCGCCGCTCGGCAGCTGGCCGAACCGCATCCTCGCGCAGGTGATCGACTATCTGCTCGCGCAGATCGTGGCCGTCCTGCTGGTGCTGCCCTTCGCCGGCCTCGGTGGCCGTTCGGGTGAGACCGGCGCGTTCTGGCTGGCCTGCCTGCTGCTCTTCGTCTACCAGGGGATCATGCTGAGCCGGGACGGCCGGACCCTCGGCAAGCGGGCGATGAAGGTACGCGTGGCGATGCTGGTGGACGGCAACTCGCCCACCGGGGCCGCCGCCTGGACCAGGGCCGCCGTCTTCGTCGTCCCCGCGGTGGTGTGCTGCGCGATGCTCTGGTGGGTGATCGACGGCCTCTTCGGCGTCTTCGACAAGCCGTACCGCCAGTGCCTGCACGACAAGGCGGCGAAGACCGTGGTGGTCTCCACCGTCTGAGCCGGGCGGGTGGCCGTCGGGCCGGGCGGGAGGGCGTCCGCGCCCTCCCCGCAGCCGCGCTACGACCGCTGCTGCGCGTACTCCCGGGAGGTGCGGGTGCTCGGCGGGGCGGCCTGCGCCCGGGCCGCTCGGTCCTCGCGGGGCGCCGGCCCGCGGCGTGCCGTCATGGACAGCGCGGTGGCGAGGACGCCGAGGGCGAGGGCGAAGGTCACCAGCACCGCGATCTCCAGGGCGCCGGTGGCTCCCGAAACGCCGAGCAGGGCCACGGTGGCGGCGACGACGATGAGGGTGCCGGTGCAGATCTGAGCGACTGTGGGGCGCGTCATGGCGTCGGTCCTTCGCGCGTCGGGGGATTGCGAGGGGGTGGCGGTGCCTGCTGCTGATGGCGCTGGATGATGCCTACCCCACTGGGGAGTTCGATAAGTTCACCCTAACCCGGCATATGCGGGGCACGGGGGGCGCACAGGCTCATCACCGGGGCGGCGGCCTGCCCGCTCCGGCGCGGCGGGACCGGCGGCGCGGGTCGGTAGGCTTCCAGCTGCCGCCGAGCACCTTCGAGTGCCGCCGACTCCGGCGAGGCCGTCGGGTCCGTCGGGTCCGTCGGGTCCGGCGAGGCCGTCGGGTCCGTCGGGGCCGGGGAGAACTTCGAACACCGCTGGGGGAGCCGTGCCCATTCCCGCCGACTGGCCGACCACCGAGGCCGAGGCGCTCGCCGAACAGCAGCGCCTGCGCGCCCTGGTGGAGCCCCGTGGTCCCGGGCCGGGCGACGGCGCACTGGTCGCGGGCGTCGACGTCGCCTACGACGACGAAGGGGATCTCGTGGTGGCGGCGGCCGTCCTGCTCGACCACGGGACCCTGGAGGTCGTGGAGGAGGCCACGGCCACCGGCCGGATCGCCTTCCCCTATGTCCCCGGTCTGCTCGCCTTCCGCGAACTCCCGGCCGTCCTGGACGCTTTGGCCGCTCTCACCCGCACTCCCGACCTCGTGGTCTGCGACGGCTACGGCCTCGCCCACCCCCGGCGGCTCGGCCTCGCCAGCCACCTCGGCGTCCTCACCGGGCTGCGCACGTACGGCGTGGCCAAGACCCCGTTCACCTTCACCCACGACGCCCCCGGCCCCGAACGAGGCGCCCGGACACCACTGGTGGACACGGAGACCGCCGAGGAGGTGGGACTCGCCGTCCGGACCAGGAGGGGCGTCAAGCCGGTCTTCGTCTCGGTCGGCCACCGCATCGGCCTGGACGAGGCCGTCGACAGCACGCTCGCCCTCGCCCGCACCTACCGCCAGCCGGAGACCACCCGTCGCGCGGACTCGCTCTGCCGGCGCGCCCTCGCCGAGCTCCAGCGCTCGCGCGGTTCCGGCGGGTGACGCGGGGAATGACAGAAGGGGGCCGGACGCGCAGGTCAGCGGGTCAACCGGCGAGGTAGGACCGAGGGGCCGTTCTGCCTGTCGTGGCCATGTGTTAGACATAAGGGTTAGGGCTTGAACGTCACCCTGGACGGGACCGTCCAACGGGCGGGATTCTGCCGGGACATACGGGATGTACGGGATGTACGGGGGAGGTACGAGGGCGTGAGCACGGGGACAGGTTCGAGCGGAGGCTCCGGGAGCGGGTACCGCGTAGAGGTCGACAACCTGCGGGCCTTCGCCGGTCAGGTACGCAGGCTGCTCCAGGAGTTCCAGGAGTACGCCGACGGTACGCGGACGCACGGGCAGAGCGGCATCGGGGCGACCGCCTTCGGGACCTTTCCCGAGGCGACGGCACTGCACAAGCAGTACGAGGTCATGCGGGACGGTCTGCGCACCGTCATGAACCAGCTGCAGGACGCGGTCGACGACGCCCACCGCAAGGCCGAACTGACGGCGGCCAACTACGAGGAGCGCGAGCACAGCACCTCGCAGAAGCTGAAGCTCGACTCCGACGGCTGGTCCGTCGCCAACCCGTCGGCCGCGAGCACGGCGGCGGTCAGCCAGGCCAACACCCGAGCGGCCGCCATCCCGGTGCGCGACGCCCGGCCCGGACCACCGGCCGCCGGACACTCCAACCCGCCCACGCAACCGGGGTGGTGAGCATGGACGTCCTGATGACTGAGTCACACCTTCGGGTTGATCGTGCGAGCGGGACGGGAGGCGCCCGGTCATGAGCTACACCAACTTCAACACCTACAGCCACGGGACGCTCCGGGACATGGCCCAGGCCATGAACTCGGGCGAGGTGATGGCCGCCAGCGACCCCTGGCGCCGGGCCGCCGACACGTTGAAGGCGATCCACGCATCGCTCGCCTCGGCCTCCGGCGAGGCCGCCGCCGACTGGGAGGGCTCGACGAGCGACGCCTTCTACTCGAAGATGACGTCCCTCGCCAACAACATCAACAACACCGCCTCCTACGCGCAGGACGCCGCCGAGACGCTGAAGCACATGGCCACGGCGATCGACGAGGCGAAGCGGTCCATGCCGGAGGAGCCCGGCCTCTGGGACCAGGTCACCGACGCGGTCGGCGACACCGCCTCGGCGGCCGTCGGCGGCAACGACGAGGACACCAGGACGGCGGTCAAGGACGAGAAGAAGGCCCAGGCCGTCGCGGTCATGCAGACACTGGCGATGAAGTACCGGGTCGCCACCCCGGTGCTGAAGCCGCCGGTGGGGGGCAGGGACTCCGGCCACGACATCGACCCGCCGGCCGACCCGACGGGTGTGGCCGCGATCGGTGCTCTGATCACCGGAGCGGGTCTCGGCGGAGTCGGCTCCGCCGGCAGCTCGACCGGTGGCGGTTCCAGCCGGGCGACGTCGACGTCCCCCCGAACCAGCGGCAGCGTCTCGTCGTCCACCGCGACGCCTCGTCACTCGTCCGGTTCGCCGGCACCCACGGATTCCGCGATCAAGGGTGGCACGGCGCAGCAGGTGCCCAAGGCGACCGGCCCGATCAACTACGGTCCGGGGACAGGTCTGGACGGTGGGGTACGGGCGCCGTCCTCCACGGGGCCGGCCGGCCACGCCGTTGTCGGCACAAGCGGTGTCAGCGGTTCCGGTAACGGCACGCAGGGCACGGTCGGCTTCGGCGGCGGGGTCGGCCCCGGTGGCGTCGGAGTCAGGACCGGCCTGGGGCCGGGGACCGGTCAGGGCGGCTTCGGCGGGGGTTCCGCCCGGGGCGGCAGCGTCTTCGGCGCCGGCGGTACCGGTGAGGGCGGGGTGGGCGGCGCAGGGCGCGGAGGCACCGCCGGTCGAAGCGGCGCCGGTTCGGCCCGGCAGGCCGGCGGTGTCGTCGGCGAGAGCACGGGCCGTGGCGGCGGCAAGGCCTTCACCGAAGGCGGATCCGGTCTGGGGGCTCGAGGCCGTGCCCAGGCCGACCAGGGCAAGGCCGCGCAGGGCCACGGCATGCCGCACGGTGAGGGAAAGCGCAAGAAGGACAAGGAGAAGGCCGGCAGGCGTCCGGACTACCTCGTCGAGGACGAGGAGACCTGGGTGTCGGGCGGGCCGAGTAATCCGAACGTGGTGGAATGATTTCTCGTCCATCCATCGGGTGGACGATCCGACCTGATCGGTCGTCCCGCAGAACTCGTTCTGCGGGACGACCGCTTCGCTGAGTGGGGTGACCAGGCTTGACGACCAGCCGACCGGTACGCGGCGTGGCCGCGCTCGCCGTGGGGACCCTGCTGTGGGGTGTGAGCGCGGGACCCGCGACGGCCGACAGCGTTCGCGACGGTCAGTGGGCGCTGACCAAATATGACGCGGAGAACAAGGTCTGGCCGGTCAGCCAGGGCGAAGGTGTCGTCGTGGCCGTCATCGACTCCGGCGTCCTGGCCGGTCACCAGGACCTCACCGGTCAGGTCCTCGCCGGTGTCGATCTGACGGGGGAGCAGAGCGACGGCCGCCTCGACAAGGTCGGTCACGGCACCGGCATGGCCAGCCTGATCGCCGGCCACGGTCACGGGGACAAGGCCGGCGTGATGGGACTGGCGCCGAAGGCGAAGATCCTCCCGGTGCGCATCACCCTGGGTGAGGACGGCGAGTACGTCACCGGTGCCGACGACGAACTGACGAAGGCCGTCCGCTTCGCCGTTGATCACGGCGCCAAGGTGATCAACATGTCGATCGGCGTCGGCCTGAACGCGGACGCCCGCGCGGCATTGGACTACGCGATCAGCAAGGACGTCGTGCTGGTCGCCAGCACGGGCAACCTCGGCAACCACGGGACTCCAGTCGAGTATCCCGCGGCACTTCCCGGCGTGATCGCGGTGGGTGCGGTGGACCAGGACGGCAAGGTCTGGGAGAAGTCGAACTACGGCCCCGAGACGACCGTCGTGGCCCCCGGCGTCGGGGTCTACTCGGCGAGCGCCACATCCGTGACGACGTACCGCACGGCGGACGGCACCTCCGACGCCACCGCCTACGTCTCCGCCATCGCCGCCCTCGTCCGGGCGAAGTACCCGGCGCTCTCCGCCGGGCAGGTCATCAACCGGATCATCAAGAGCGCCGTCGCTCCGCCGGACGGAAGCGCGGTGCCGAACGACCACTACGGCTACGGGATCGCGTCGCCGTCCAAGGCACTGGCGGCCAATCCCGAGGTGGACAACGGGCCGAAGGACAACCCGCTGCTGAAGCGGGTCGAGTCGCAGGGGGCTCCCGAGTCGCCCGCGCCCGCTCCCTCCGGTGACGGGAAGCAGCCGGGCACCAACGTGGCGGGGGACGGGGCCGGCACCACGGACAAGGGCGGCGTGCCCCTCTACGCCTACCTCCTCGGCGGCGCGCTGCTGGTGCTGGTCGTCGTCGGCGCGCTGCTGCTGATCGTCCGCCGCCGGCGCAACGGCGGCGACGGGCCGCCACCGCCGCCCGGTGGCGGCCCGGGCGGCGGCTACGTGCCACCGCCGGCGTCGCCGCAGTTCGGCGGGCAACCGCCGTACGGACAGGCGTCGCAACCGCCGTACGGACAAGCTCCGCAGTCGTCGTACGGGCCGCCCCAGCAGCAGTACGGTCACCCGCAGTCCCAGCCGGGGCAGCCGTCCGGGCCACCGGCGCCGCCGGCGGGCAATCCGTATCGCTGACGCGCCCACGGACAGGTGTATTGCCGCGCGCTTCGCGGGCCCTTCCGGTAGTCCTGGTCATCTGATCGGCTACCGGAAGGGCTTCGTCATGTTCAGGCGGTACAGCTTTCGTCTCTCCGTCCTCGTCCCACTGGCGGCGGTGGGGGCGGTGATGCTCGGCGCCCCGGCGTACGCATCGGAGGGGACCGGGCCGAAGACGCCGCAGGAGGCGGCGATCTGCGCGAGCGTGCTCGCCTGGGCGATCCCCACCAGCCCGGCGCCGACCTCGGTGGACGCGGTCTGCACGGTTCACGGGAACGGCGGCTGACAGCACGTCCGCCCCACCGTGTCCGTGCCGGCCGCCGCCCACTCCGAGGCGGCCCGGACGCCGGGGGCGGGCTCCGGCCGGGCGTCTCACTATCCTTCCCGCATGGACTGTTACAGCTGCGGCCGGGAGGCCGATCCGGCCGGCCTCCCGCCGCGCGAGCGGATCGCCATGGACGAGCACTGGCGGGTGGCGCACGCCGTGCGGACTGCCCTTCCCGGGTGGCTGGTGCTGATGCCCCGGCGCCATGTCCTGAGTGTCGCGGCCCTGACGGACGCCGAGGCCGCCTCGCTCGGATCCTGGCAGGTGCGGTTGTCGAGGGCGCTCCGGGCGGTGACCGGGTGCGAGAAGACCTACGTCGCGCAGTTCGCCGAGCAGGCCGGCTTCGAGCACGTCCACTTCCACGTCGTGCCTCGCGCGGTCGGCCATCCGGAGGAGCTGCGCGGGCCGCGCGTCTTCGGACTGCTCAACGCGGCGGATCCGGTCGGCGACCGGCGGATGGACGAACTGGCCCTGGAGATCGGCGCCTTGCTCTGAACGGCGATCGGCCGCCGACCGGACCTCCGGTCGGCGGCCGATACGTTCGCCGGGTCAGGCGGTCGTGCAGGTGGCGCCGTTCAGCGTGAAGGCGGTGGGCAGCGGGTTGGCGGAGGCGAAGGTGCCCTGGAAGCCGAAGGCGGTGGAGGAGCCGGCGGCCAGGCCGCCGTTGTAGCCGAGGTCGGAGGCGGTGACGGTCGCCCCGGACTGGGTGACCTTGGCGTTCCAGGCGCTGGTGACCTTCTGGTCGCCGCCGTACGTCCAGCTCAGCGTCCAGCTGCTGATCGGGGCGGAGCCGGTGTTCTTGACCGTGACGTCGGCGGTGAAGCCGTTGCTCCAGGAGTTGGCGCGGTAGGCGATCGAGCAGGCCGCGGTGCCGGTGGGGGGCTGCGTGGTGGGCGGCTGCGTGGTCGGGCTCGGGCTCGGGGAGCCGGGCGCCGGGCTGGTGGCCGGCGGGGTGCTCGGGGTGCTGCTGGGCGTGGCGGTCGGCGGCGCGGTCGGGTCCTGGGCGTTCGCCGCGAGCTGGTAGGCGACGTCGGCGGAGAAGGTGCCGGCGGCGGCCGCGCAGCCGTCGGCCTCGCCCGGCGGCTTCACCCAGAGGAAGGCGTCGATCGCGGCGTCGCCGGTGGCGGCGGTCGGGTAGGTGCCGATCGCGCGGCCGGACGGGTCGCACCAGGCGCCGCCACCCGCCGGGCCGTTGCCGTTGCGGCTGGTGTCGATGACGGCGTGCAGGTTACCGGGGTTGCCCAGGGCGGACAGCACCGACTTGCTGTAGCCGACCTCGCCTCCCGTGGTGTTGAAGTTGGAGACGTTGGTGAAGAAGCCGCTCGCGTTGTTCAGGATCCCTGCGTTGCGCAGGCGGTTGGCCTGCTCCGAGGCGGTGTTCCAGGTGGAGTGGCCGCCGTCGAGGTAGACCTTGGCGTTCGGCGCCGCACTGCGGATGGTGGCGCCGGCCCGCGAGAGCGAGGCGAAGCGGTCGCTCTGCTGCTGGGCGGTGAGGCAGGTGGTGAGCGAGATCGAGTCGGGTTCGAGGATGACGACCGACTGCCCGGCGCCGAGACCGGCGGCGAACCTGGCCACCCAGGCGTCGTACGAGGCCAGGTCGGGGGCGCCGCCCGCCGAGGCGCCGCCGCAGTCGCGGTTGGGGATCTCGTACACCACCAGGACCGGTACCTGGCCGACACCCGCGGCCGCCGAGGTGATCGTCCGGACGTCAGAAGTAATCGTGTCGGGGCGGTAGTTGGCGAACCAGATGCCCTGCGGCTGGCTGGCGATCCGCTTGGAGATCACCGAGGCGCGCGAGTCGCCCGGGTTCGCGGCCACCCACTTGGCGACCTGGGAGGCCGGGTCCTTGTAGAACTGCGTGCCGGCGGCCAGGCTGCCCTGGACGGCGGCGTCGGCTCCGGTCTGTGTGGCCAGCAGCAGTGCGCCGGTCGCCGCCGCGGCGGCCAGGGTCAGCACGGCGTTGCGGCCGCGCCGGGAGGGGGCCGTCGGGGCCTGGCGGACAGGGGCGCCGGCTGACGGAACGGCGCGGCGCAGGGGCTCGGGGGTGCTCACAGGTGTTCTCCGGGTGCTCTCGGGTGGGAGAGAGGAACAGGACGGCCCCGGAAGCTGATGTGGGAGCGCTCCCGCGACCGGCCTGAGCGTAACGAAGTGGGCGCTCGTGCGTAATCCCCTGTGCGGGAAGAAGTTTCGAAGATGTTCGACGCTTGCTCGCCCTCCGCGTGGGAGCGCTCCCGCGAGTACTCTCCCGGCTGCTCCCGCAGTCGCCCCCGGGGCCGCCGCGACCGCGCGCCGTGACGGAGGGGGCTGCCGCTCTCGCGGACCGGGGAGGGACGCCGCCGCCCCGGGGCACGGGCAGGGCGGGCGACGGACGGGCGACGTACGGGAGACGTACGGGAGAGGTTGTGCGCGGGGGCGCCGGGCTGGCAGCATCTCGGCGTTCGGTGGCGGGATGGCCGCTGGTGAGGGCCCGCTGGAGCCCGTCATCCTGGACGCATGATCACACCCGAGAACGCCGACACCGCCCCCGACGACGCCATCACCCCGGACGGCAAGGACTGGACCTGGGTCCTGGAGCGTGCCTGCCCCGACTGCGGGCTCGACACCCCCTCGGTGGCCCGTGAGGACGTGGCCGGCCTGGTGCGCGCCAACGCGGCGTCCTGGTCGGCCCTCCTCGCCGACGAGGACGCCGTGCTGCGCCGCCGCCCGCGCCCCGACGTGTGGTCGGCCCTGGAGTACGCCTGCCACGTGCGCGACGTCTACCGGCTCTTCGACGTCCGGCTGAACCTGATGCTCGATCAGGACGCCCCGCTCTTCCCGAACTGGGATCAGGACGAGACCGCCGTCGCCGAGCGCTACGGCGAGCAGGACCCGAAGATCGTGGCCGCCGATCTGGCCGAGGCGGCCGGGATCCTCGCGGCCGGTTTCGACGGGGTCGCCGGGGAGCAGTGGCAGCGCACCGGCACCCGCGGTGACGGCGCCCGGTTCACGGTCGAGTCCTTCGCCCGCTACCTGATCCACGACCCGCTGCACCACCTCTACGACGTGACGGGCGAGCCCGCCGGACCGCTCGCCTGACGCGACCGCGCGGCGCCGTCGGCCGGCCGGAAGGCCGGGCCGCGCCCGCTCACCAGTCGGCGGGCTCCTGGAGCATCGCGCGCCGAAGCCGGCCGGCCACGTTCGCGGTGTCCGAGCCCATCACGTCGGCGATCTCCGGGGCGGCCAGCCCGACCACGTAGTGCAGGATCGCCAGATCCTCGTCCGCCGGGCCGGACTCCCGGGGCCGGGGTGCGCCCGGGTCGTCCCGCAGCCGCTCCGCGACCGTGCTGCGCAGGATCAGCCACGCCTCCGCCGCCGGGTTGGGGCTGATCAGCAGTTCCCGCCACTGCACGGCGACCTCGCAGAACGCCTCCTGGACGCTGGCCGCGGCCTCGTCGGCGTCCGGCAGCCAGACCCGGGCGTAGCTGAGGTAGCGCGGCCGGTGCAGCTCGCAGAACGCCGCGTACTCCACGGGCACGGCGGGAGGGCTTCCGGGCTCGGGGGAGGGCCCGGAGAAGCGAGTGTGACGAGTGGTCATCTCTGCCTTTCGGCAAGGGAGATGTGCGGCCAGGGGGATCTTCCGCGCTCACTCTACGGGAATCGGCCGGTGCTCAGGGTGACCAATCGGATTGGATAACCGGAATGTGACCGAGAAGCGTCCGGTCCGGCCGCCGGGCTCGCCCCGGCGCCTGGTGGGGCGCCTGCCGGGCATCTCGACGATGGCGTGAACGGCGCAGTTGCGAAGCCGCCGCAGCTGGTCAGCGGGTGTAGAACGGCAGTGGCTGCAGGGGAGTTGATGTGCCACCGTGACCGGCATGGAGGTCCATCCGCACCCGCATCCCCACTCGCACGACGAGGCCCGCGGCGACGGCCACGGTGACGCCCACGGCCACGGTGACAGCCACAGCCACAGCCACGGTGACAGCCACAGCCACAGCCACGGCCACGGCCACGGTGAAGCGCCCGCCGGGGGCGACTCCCAGCGCCGGCGCCATCACCGGCGCCACCGGCTGCGCCATCTGCTGCGGCCGCACTCCCACCAGGCGGCCGACCGGACGGGCGCCGCCCTGGAGGCCTCCGCCGACGGCCTGCGCACCCTCTGGGTGTCCCTGCTGGTCCTCGTCCTCACGGCGGCCGTCCAGGGCTCGATCGTGCTGCTCTCCGGTTCGGTGGCGCTGCTCGGGGACGCGGTGCACAACCTCGCCGACGCGCTGACCGCCGTACCGCTGGGGATCGCGTTCCTGCTGGGCCGACGCGCCGCCGACCGGCGCTACACCTACGGCTACGGGCGGGCCGAGGACCTCGCGGGCGTGGCGATCGTCCTGACCGTCGCGGCCTCGGCGGTGTTCGCCGCCGTCACCGCCGTGGACCGGCTGCTCCATCCGCAGCCGGTGGGCCACCTCTGGGCGGTGGCGGGGGCCGCCCTGGCCGGTTGCCTGGGCAACGAGTGGGTGGCCCGCTACCGGATCCGGACCGGCCGCCGGATCGGCTCGGCGGCGCTCGTCGCGGACGGCGCGCACGCCCGTTCGGACGGGTTGGCCTCGCTCGCGGTGCTGCTGGGCGCGGGCGGTGGGGCGCTCGGCCTGGGGTGGGCGGATCCGCTGGTCGGGCTGCTCATCACGGTCGCGATCCTGGCCGTCCTGCGCGGATCCGTGCGGGAGATCGGGCGTCGGCTGATGGACGCCGTGGATCCGGGGCTGGTCGACGCGGCCGAGCGCGAGCTGCGGGCGGTGGACGGCGTGCGCGGTGTCGGCGCGCTGCGGTTGCGCTGGATCGGGCACGCCCTGCGGGCGGAGGCGGACGTGGTGGTGGACGGGACACTGTCGGTGGTGGCCGGCCATCAGGTGGCGGAGGCGGCGGAGCAGGCGCTGATCAGGGCGCTCCCGCGCCTGCTGGGTGCCACCGTGCACATCGACTGCGCGCCACGCTGACCGCGCGCCTTCGCGGCACGCCCCGTCCACCGGGTGCCGCTCGTGCGGCCGGCGTCCGCGCGCGGAGTTCCGTTCCCGCCCGCCGAGAGGCAGCGCCGAGGGTGCTCGGCGGCCGCTCGGCGGACGGGCTCGCGGGTGCGGCGGGAACGGGCGGCCTGCGGCGGGCCCGGGCGGCCTACGTCGGGCCCGGCGCAGGTGCGCCCCGCGGGCGGGCGGTCAGGAGGGGCGGCGAAGCTCCGTCGCGCTGACCCGATCGGTCGCTCCGCCCGCCATGGCCCGGCCGAGCCGGTCGGGGGCGGTGGTGCGTTCGACCTGGGTGGGGAAGGACTCGACCGCGCGCCGCCTGGCCTGTTCGGCCAACGCCGCGGCGGCCGCGGAGCCCGCCGCCGCGGCTGCCGCCGAGGCCGCGGCGACGGCGGCGGCCGCGGTCCGCCGGTCCCGCCCGGGGGCTCCGTCGCGCGGCGTGCCGTCCCGGGTCACGACGTCTCGGGTCACGACGTCTCGGGTCACGACGTCGGTGGAGTGGATCTCGCGGCGGGCGGGCCCGTCGCACGGCCCGGCGGTCCGGACGGCGCTCGTGGCGAAGGCACCCGCCGGGGCGCCGGCGCCCCGGCGGCCCCGGGTGGCCCGGGCGCTCTCCTCCACGCTCTGCCGGGCGGCGAGGTAGGCCTGGACGACCGCCATGCCGTAGACCGGCTGGATCAGCTGGTGGCCCTTGAAGAACGGGCGGGCGGGGGCGAAACCGGCCGCGGTCACGAGGTCGCGGATCTCGGTTATCTCCTCCTCGGTACGGGCGGTGAACCGGACTTCCCAGCCCTTTTTGTACGTATGACCCTGTTCACCGGTGCGGCGGGCAAGATCGGGCTGGCGGACGTATCCGGGCAGACGGCCGAGGCGCAGCAGGGCCGCGCGAAGGCCGGAGGTCTCGTCACGTGACATGGGGTAAGGGTAGGCAATCGTGCGGACGGGAGTGACTCCCGTGAGGGGCTTCGGCGTATGGTCCTGGTCACCCACGGTCAGACGCCCTGGTCGTCGGTCCGGACCTCGACGCCCGACGGGCCGGGGCGCCCGTCGGCGTCGGCGCCCGGGTGTCCGGGCGGGGGTGCAGGGTCCGGCCGCCGGGACAACCTTAAGGCCGCCGATTACTCCGAATGAGTGAGGGTATGGGGACTTTAGTGCAGACCGGTCCCGGTTTCACGACGTTTGGGTAACAGTGCGTCAGGCGACCACTGCCCGGCCGGGGGGTTGGGGATGGTGTCGGCATGACCTACCAGATTCCATCGCCGCCGCCCTCCCTGGAGGAGCTGGCGAAGCGTCAGCTGAACGTCGTCACGGCCGGACAGCTGCGGGCGCGCGGCGTGCCGGCCCGGGTGATCACCGAGCACTGCCGCCAGGGCGGTACCTGGCAGCGGCTGCTCCCCAGGGTCTACCTGCTGCAGTCGGGCGAGCCGACGCCCGAGCAGCGGATGTGGGCCGCCCTGCTGTACGCCGCGCAGAACGGCCGCGAGGAGGGCGGCCGGGACGGCGCGGTGATCACCGGTGCGGCCGCGCTGGCGCTCTACGGCTTCTCGGCCGTGCCCCGGCTCCCGGCGCTCACCGGGGTGGAGGTGCTGGTGCCCCGCCAGCGTCGCCTGAAGGACGCGGGTGAGGTCAGGATCCGCCGTACCGCGCGGGAGTTGGAGGCACGGTCGGTGCACGGGCTGGCCTGTGCCCCGGTGGCGCGAGCGGTCGCGGACGCGCTGCGGGAGTGGACGGACGCGGGCGCCGTGGCAGTGCCGGGGGAGGGTCCGGGGCTCGTCCGCGCGCTGCTGCGTGAGGCCGTGGCCGCCCCCGGGAACCGCTGCACGGTCGCGGAGCTGGTCGCCGAGCTGACCGAGGCGGAGCTGATGGGCGAGGTCCGGGTCCGGGCCGCGTTGGACGAGCTGTTCGCCGCCGAGAGGGCGTCGGCCCTGACGCGGATCGACGGGCTGCTCGACGAGTGGCTGCTGCCCGCCCCGCTGGTCGCCCCGGAGCTGCGGATGCGCGGCGGTACGTACATCGCCGTCCCGGATCTGTACTGGCCCGCCGCCGGGGTCGCGGTGGAGATCGACCCGGAGCCGCGCTGCGTGTCCGAGGGGGAGTCTGCCTGGGTGCGCGGCGGCCGGCACCGGATGGAGTACGTGGGGGTGCGGGTGGTGACGCTGTCGGTCCGGCGACTGGCCGAGGAGCCCGACGCGGTCGGCGCCGAGCTGCGGCAGGCCCTGACCCTGGGCGGGACGGACCTGGTGGAGCTGGTGGCCGCCGAGCTGTGAGCGGCCCTGGCCCGTTCGCGGTGCGGGGCCGGGGAGCCGGAACGGCGGCGGGCGAGCGGCCGGGTGCGGGGCGAGCGGACGGCCGGGAGAGCGGGTCGTCGGACGGGGAAGGCGAGGCCGGCCGGGGGAGCGGGCGGAGCGACGGCCGGCCGCGGTGCGGGGGAGTGTACGGAGCGGGTCCGGGAACCGCCCCGGGGCGGTCAGCCCACCACGGGGGTGCCGACCAGGGTGACCCCGGCCGCGCGGAGCTCCTCCAGTGCGGCGGCCGTGGTCTGCGGGGCGACGCCGGCCGTGAGGTCCAGCAGGACCCGGGTGACGAAGCCCGCGCGCGCCGCGTCCAGCGCGGTCGCCCGGACGCAGTGGTCGGTGGCGATGCCGACCACGTCCACCTCGGTGACCTGGCGCGCGCGCAGCCACTCGGTCGCCCCGCGGTTGTTCTCGTCGAAGCCCTCGAAGCCGCTGTACGCGGCCGAGTAGGCGCCCTTGTCGAACACCGCCTCGATCGCGCCGGAGGTGACGGAGGGGGCGAAGTTGGGGTGGAAGCCGACGCCCTCGGTGCCCGCCACGCAGTGCACGGGCCAGCTGGTGACGTAGTCGGGGTCGTCCGAGAAGTGCGCGCCCGGATCGATGTGGTGATCCCGGGTGGCCACGATGTGGCGGTAACCGGCCGAGGACTCGGCGATCAGGTCGGTGATCGCGGCAGCCACCTCGGCGCCTCCGGCGACGGCCAGGCTGCCGCCCTCGCAGAAGTCGTTCTGCACGTCGACGACGATCAGTGCCCGGTGCATGGCTTGCATCCTCGGTGGTGAAAGGGGCTGAAGGGAGGGGTGGGGCGGGCGGTGCTGCGGCCGGGTCGGCGCCGGGCCGGGCACCGGGGTTCGGTCGGTGGCAACTCTAGGCAGTGGCGTGCGCGGGCGGAAGTGCAGCGGGGCGCGCGCCGCCCGGCGAGGGCTCCCCGCCCCGCCCGGCCGGCCCCTTCCGGGGCCCGGCGGCGGGTGCGGGCGGCGCCGGGCGGTCGGCGGCGGGTGCGGGCGGCGCCGGGCGGTCGGCGGCGGGTGCGCCCACCCACGGCCGGGCCGTCGGCGGGCGCACCCGGTCAGCGGGCGCGCCGGGTCAGGCGGTGCGCTCGGTGGGCAGCACCGGCTCCCCCTTGGAGAGCTGCGTGGCGGACAGCGGGAGCGCCGCCCGCGACCGGACGTGGCGCTCGCGCGCGGCGGCCAGCGGCTCGCGCCCGACCGTCTCGCCGGCCAGGACCAGCGGTACCTGCAGCAGGTGCCCGGCGAGTTCGCCGGGGAGCTCTCCGGTGCCGACCACCTCGGCCTCCGCCACGCCGTCGGCGTCGGGCCGCCGGGCGGCCCACTTGCGCCCGCCGATGCTGCTCTTGGCCCCCGCAGAGCGCTTGGCCACCGGTACCAGCGGACCGCCGGGGACGCTCTCGCGGGCGACCAGCTTGTAGACCATCGCGCAGGTAGGGTGGCCGCTCCCGGTGACCAGGCTGGTGCCGACGCCGTAGCCGTCGACGGGGGCGGCGGCCAGCGCGGCGATGGCGTACTCGTCCAGGTCCGAGGTGACGATGATCTTCGTCTTGTCGGCGCCCAGCTCGTCCAGCTGGCGGCGTACCCGGTGGGCGAGCAGGGTGAGGTCGCCCGAGTCGATCCGGACGGCGCCGAGCTCCGGACCGGCCACCTCCACGGCGGTGCGCACGGCCTCCTTGAGGTCGTAGGTGTCGACCAGCAGGGTGGTACCGCGCCCCATCGAGGCGATCTGCGCCGTGAAGGCGTCCCGTTCGGTGTCGTGAAGCAGGGTGAAGGCGTGCGCGGCCGTGCCGGTGGTCGGGATGCCGTGCGTGAACCCGGCCTCCAGGTCGGAGGTGGCGGAGAAGCCGGCCACGTAGGCGGCCCGCGCGGCCGCCACCGCGGCGCCCTCGTGGGCCCGGCGGGCGCCCATCTCGATGCACGGCCGCCCGCCCGCCGCGGCGGTCATCCGGGAGGCGGCGGCCGCGATGGCCGAGTCGTGGTTGAGGATCGACAGGATGACGGTCTCCAGGATCACCGCCTCGGCGAAGCTTCCCTCGACGGTCATCAGCGGCGAGCCCGGGAAGTAGACCTCGCCCTCCGGGTAGCCGTGGATGTCGCCGGTGAAGCGGTAGTCCGCCAGGTACTCCAGGGTCCGCGCGTCGACGACGTCCTGGGCGGCCAGCCAGTCCAGCTGCGGCGCGGTGAAGCGGAAGTTCTCCACGGCGTCCAGCACCCGGCCGGTGCCGGCCGTCACGCCGTAGCGCCGGCCGTTGGGCAGGCGGCGGGTGAACACCTCGAACACGGAGCGGCGGTGCGCTGCTCCGCTGCGCAGGGCGGCCTGCAGCATGGTGAGCTCGTAGCGGTCGGTGAGCAGCGCGGTCGAGCCGGCCGCGCGGTGAGTGGCGTCCATGGCGATGATGCTACTACCACTTAGCGTCAGAGTGACGATTTCTCTCCCGGTGTTCCTCCGGAGTTCGCGGGCAGAGGCCCTCCGGTTCGCGCGGAGCCTGCCCGCGGGACCCCGGGGCGCCGTCCGCCGTCCGCTCTGTCCGGATCTGCGCGTCGTCGCCGGGGCGGAATCGCCCGTGGGTCCCCCGGATGGCAGCATGGGACCGAAAGAGCATGTGGGAAGCGTGCGAGAAGGAGAACCAGCGGTGAGTGTCGCGCCCGTGGAGATCGAGCGCCCGGAGGTCGAAGGCCTGCCGGTGGCGGAGCCGGACACCCCGTGGGTGACCATCGTCCACAACGACCCGGTCAACCTGATGAGCTACGTCCAGTACGTCTTCCAGGCCTACTTCGGCTACCCGAAGGAGAAGGCCAGGAAGCTCATGATGGAGGTGCACAGCAAGGGCCGGTCGGTGGTCTCCAGTGGTTCGCGCGAGGAGATGGAGCGCGATGTCCAGGCGATGCACGGCTACGGTCTCTGGGCCACCCTCCAGCACGACTAGCGCCGGCCAGGGCCGCCGCTCCAGCGCCCCGCCCGCCACCGGGCCGGCCGGGCGTCCCCGAGAAGACGACAAGACGGGCTGACCGATACAGATGGCTGGGTTGTTCGAGAGTGCCGGCAGCGGTGGCGCGGCGATCGCGCTGGACGAGCTGGAGGCCTCCATCCTGCGCTCGCTGGAAGTGCAGATGCTGGAGCTGATCGGGCCCGGCCCGGGGAAGAGCAGCGACGACCCGCTCGCCGCCCTGTTCGCCGAGGGGCCCAGCGAGGCCCCCCGGGATCCCGCGCTGGCCCGGCTCTTCCCCGACGCGTACGGCGAGCCGGGGCAGCCCGCCGACGCCGACACCCGGGAGGCGGCCGCCGAGTTCCGCCGCTACACCGAGATCGACCTGCGCACCCGCAAGCGCGACGACGCCCTGCACGTGGTGCACGGCGTGGATGGACTGGGCGGCGAGGGCGGGGTGCTGAAGCTGGCCGCCGGGGACTGCCTGCACTGGCTGGGCGCGCTCAACGACCTGCGGCTGACCCTGGCGGCCCGCCTGGAGATCACCGAGGAGGACGAGCGGGGCCTCTACGCGCTGCCCGAGGGTGACGAGCGCAAGCCGCTGGTGATGGCCTACCTCTGGCTCGGCGGCATGCAGGAGTCGCTGCTGGAGGCGATGGCCGGCTGACGGCCGGCGCGCCCGCGTCGGGTGCTCCGGCCCCCCGTCCGCAGGTCGGACGGGGGGCCGGCCCGTTCCTGGGCGAACCGGACGAAATCCCCTCGTGTCATGCTCAAATATCGCTCAGATGCCCACCGATATCCGGTCACTCCGTGGTACGACTTCTCCACCCCACGAGACCAGGACGGTGCACCATGGCCGAACAGATCTACGACGAACGGTCGGACGTCAGGCCGGACGAGGATGGCTACACCCGCGGCCTGGGCAGTCGTCAGATCCAGATGATCGCGATCGGCGGAGCGATCGGCACCGGCCTGTTCCTCGGCGCCGGGACGGCGATCTCCAAGGCCGGCCCCAGCCTGATCCTCTCGTACGCGGTGGCCGGCGTGGTGATCTTCGTGATCATGCGGGCCCTGGGCGAACTCCTCACCTACCGCCCGGTCTCCGGCAGTTTCGCCGAGTACGCCCGGGAGTTCCTCGGTCCGTTCGCCGGCTACGTCACGGGCTGGACGTACTGGCTGTTCTGGGTCGTCACCGGCATGGCCGAGACCACCGCCGCCGCCGTCTACGTGCGGTTCTGGGCACCGGGCGTACCGCAGTGGCTCAGCGCGCTGATCTTCCTGCTGATCCTCTACGCGGCCAACCTGATCTCGGTGAGGCTGTTCGGCGAGATCGAGTTCTGGTTCTCGATGGTCAAGGTCACCGCGATCGTCGGCATGATCCTGATCGGCGTCGGCGTGCTCACCCTGGGCTTCGGCCCCGCCGGTGACACCGCGTCGGTCACCCACCTCTGGCAGGACGGCGGCTTCTTCCCCAAGGGCCTCGGCGCCACCGTGATGACCCTTCAGATCGTGATGTTCGCCTACCTCGGCGTCGAGCTGGTCGGCGTCACGGCGGGCGAGAGCGAGGACCCGCAGCGCACCCTGCCGCGCGCCATCAACACCCTGCCCTGGCGGATCGGGCTCTTCTACATCGGCGCGCTGGTGATCATCCTCTCGCTGGTGCCGTGGACCGAGTTCGAACCCGGCGTCAGCCCGTTCGTCGCCGCGTTCGGCAGGGTCGGCATCCCGGCGGCGGCCGGCATCATCAACTTCGTGGTGCTCACCGCGGCCCTGTCCTCGTGCAACTCCGGGATGTACTCCACCGGCCGGATGCTGCGCGACCTCGCCCTGCGGGGCCAGGCCCCCGGCCTGCTGACCAGGCTCAACGGCAGCCGCAGCCCCGCCTTCGCGATCACCGCCTCCACCCTGCTGATGGGTCTGGGGGTGCTGCTCAACTACCTGGCGCCCGGCCGGGCCTTCCAGTACATCACCTCGGTGGCCACCGTCTGCGGTCTGTGGACCTGGGCGGTCATCCTGGTCAGCCAGATCCGCTACCGCCGCGCCTGGCAGGCGGGTCGGCTGCCGCCGCCCACCTTCCGCGCGCCCGGCGGCCTGTGGAGCAGCCGGGCGGCGCTCGCCTTCCTGGGCCTGGTCGTCGTCCTGATCGCCATCGACGAGGACAGCAGGATCTCGCTGTACGTCTTCCCCGGCTGGGCCGTCCTGCTGGTGATCGGTTACCAGGTGCTCCGGCGCACCCGGCCGGAGAGCGTCGAGGTGGCGCGAGACAACGGCCCGCACGCCGGGAGCGAGCGCTGAGCGCCGAGGCGCGGACACGCGGCGGTCGTGCGCCGGTGCCTGGCTATCCTGACCGCATGCTGACCATCACCCGAGAACTGCACGACGCGATCGTGGCCCACGCCCGGGCCGACCACCCGGACGAGGCCTGCGGCGTGATCGCCGGACCGGACGGCAGCGGACGCCCGGAGCGGTTCATCCCGATGCTCAACGCGGCCCGCTCGCCCACGTTCTACGAGTTCGACTCCGGAGACCTCCTCAAGCTCTACCGCGAGATGGACGACCGGGACGAGGAGCCGGTGGTCGTGTACCACTCGCACACCGCCACGGAGGCCCACCCGTCGCGCACCGACGTGTCGCTCGCCTCCGAGCCGAACGCCCACTACGTCCTCGTCTCGACCGCCGAGGGCAACGGGCCCGGTGACCCCTTCCAGTTCCGCTCGTTCCGCATCGTGGACGGCGAGATCACCGAGGAAGACGTCCAGGTCGTCGAGGCCTACCAGCCCTGACCAGCACCCACCTGGATCGGGCCCGCCGCCACTGCCGCAGTGGCCGGCGGGCCCTGCTGTTTTCCGTCCGGTCTCAGCAGGAGATACGGAAACATCCGGATCGCGAGACGGGAATGTCGGAGCGGGGGAGGGAATCTATACGATGAGCCCATGCGTTCCGTCGATGTGAGCACTCAGGCACCGGGCACCCGCCTCGTGGCGCGCCTGCACGTCGACCTGTGCCGGCTCGCCAGCGCGATCTGTCCCGGTACGTCCGCCGGCTCCCGCTGAGCCGCCAGCCCCGGCCCGCCGCCCGGCACCGACCCCCGGGGCCCCACCCTGCCGCGCCCCTGCGGCCCACCCACCTCACCTGCACAGGAGCGCACTCATGGCCATCGAGGTCCGCATTCCGACCATCCTCCGCACCTACACCGACGGCGCCAAGTCCGTCGAGGGCAGCGGCGCCAACCTCGGCGAGCTCATCGCCGACCTCGACGCCCGCCACCCCGGCATCGCCACCCGGCTGCTGGAGGGCGGCGACCTGCGCCGCTTCGTGAACGTGTACCTGAACGACGAGGACGTGCGCTTCCTGGAGGGCATCTCCACCGCCGTGGCCGACGGCGACAGCATCACCATCCTGCCCGCCGTGGCCGGCGGCGCCCGCTAGCAGCGACCGGCTCCCCCACCCCCCCCGGGGGGCGGGGGAGCCGTCGTCCGTCCCACCACCCTCTCCCCGCGTCACACATGCCCGTTGCCGGAGGCACCCCTTGCGTTACGACAGCCCGCTCGAAGCCGTCGGCAACACCCCGCTGGTCCGCCTGCCGCGCCTGTCCGCGGCGCTGCCGGGCAACGAGGACGGGCGGGTCGGCCTCTGGGCCAAGCTGGAGGACCGCAACCCCACGGGCTCCATCAAGGACCGCCCGGCCCTGCACATGATCGAGCGCGCGGAGGCGGCCGGCCTGCTCACCCCCGGCTGCACCATCCTGGAGCCCACCAGCGGCAACACTGGCATCTCGCTCGCCATGGCCGCCAAGCTCAAGGGCTACCGGATGGTCTGCGTGATGCCCGAGAACACCAGCGAGGAGCGCCGCGAGCTGTTGCGCATGTGGGGCGCCGAGATCATCGCCTCGCCCGCCGCCGGCGGCTCCAACACCGCGGTGCGGATCGCCAAGGAGATCGCCGCCGAGCACCCCGAGTGGGTGATGCTCTACCAGTACGGCAACCCCGACAACGCGGGCGCGCACTACGCCACCACCGGCCCCGAGATCCTCGCCGACCTGCCGACCGTCACCCACTTCGTGGCGGGCCTGGGCACCACCGGCACCCTGATGGGCGTCGGCCGCTTCCTGCGCGAGAAGGTCCCCGGCGTCCAGATCGTCGCCGCCGAGCCGCGCTACGACGACCTGGTCTACGGCCTGCGCAACCTCGACGAGGGCTTCGTGCCCGAGCTGTACGACGCCGAGGTGCTCACCACCCGCTTCAGCGTGGGCTCCGCCGACGCCGTGCGCCGTACCCGCGAGCTGCTCCAGCAGGAGGGCATCTTCGCGGGCGTCTCCACCGGCGCGATCCTGCACGCGGCCGTGGGCGTGGGCCGCAAGGCCGCCGCCGCGGGGGAGCGCGCCGACGTGGTCTTCGTGGTCGCCGACGGCGGCTGGAAGTACCTCTCCACCGGCATCTACACCGCCGAGACCACCGAAGCGGCCGTCGAGGCGCTGCAGGGCCAGCTCTGGGCCTGACCGACCCGGGCCGGCTCCGGGCCCGGCCGACCCGACCGGCCACCCGGGCGGCTCAGCTCCCGATCAGGGCGGCCGCGCGGGCCCAGGTCCGCTCGTCGACCGGACCGACCCGACGGCGGAAGTCCCGCAGCGGTACGTCCCGCAGCTCGTCCGTCTCCAGCCAGCTGGTACGCCCCCGGGTGTCGCCGACCGTGCCGGGCGGCAGGGCCAGGACGCCGGGGCGCTCGGTGTGGTGCTTGCTGGTGATCTTCGCGACGGTCGCCGTCCGGCCGCTCACCCGCAGCACCAGGCACGGCCGGTCCTTGGCACCGGGGCCGTCCTCGAACGGCACCTCGGCCCACCAGATCTCCCGGGCCGCCGGCCGCCGGCCGCCCTTCGCCGCCGGGCGGCGCGGCCCCGGACCGGACGGCACCGGGCGCCGACGGCCCCTGCGGGCCGCCGCCCACGCCAACGCGGCGAGCACCGCGACCACCGCCACCACCGCGAGCACCCCGGACACGTTCATGCGCCCGACCGTACCGGGCCGCAGAGCCTCCCACCACGGTGACCGCCCCCGCGGCCGGTGATGTGTCCGTTCTCTGCTGCCGATTCGTCACAGAACGGTCACCGCGTCGGTCGTGGGACGGGGCCGCCCGGGCCGCCCGGAAGGCTGGGCGCGCAGCCGAGGGCCGGCCTCGGAGCTCCCGCCCGGAGGTGCCCCATGAGCCCACGCAGCACCGACCTGTGGTCGTACGCCGAAATCGCCCGCCACATCGACGTCCAGCCCGAGGCCGTACGCAACTACCGCCGGCACGGCCTGCTGCCGGAGCCCGACGCGCACGACGCGGCCGGGCATCCGCGCTGGTACGCCGACACGATCCGATCCTGGGCCCGGGGCCGGCCCGGCCGCCGCTGACCCCGGCGCCGGCCCCGGCCCCGCGCGCCCCCGGCGGGGCCGATCGGTGCCGCGCCACCGGAGCGTTCTGGTGATTCCAGCCACAGCGCGGCACGGAGACGGGGGCAAAGTGCCGTCCCGCCCTTACTCTCGACACGCGAACGCAGTCCTACCCATCGGTGTACCGGCCGGTAGTACCGCGGGCCCGGACCGGACGACCGCCCGGGCCGGACAGCCATGACCAACAGCAGCCAGGACGTGTCGGGGCGGAGGGGCTCGGTATGAAACTGACCGTGGTGGGGTGCTCGGGAAGCTTCCCGAGCACCGAGTCGCCGTGCTCCAGCTATCTCGTGGAGGCGGACGGCTACCGCGTCGTGCTCGACCTCGGCAACGGCGCCCTCGGCGCGCTGCAGAACTACTGCGGCCTGTACGACGTCGACGCCATCCTGCTCAGCCACCTGCACGCCGACCACTGCATCGACCTCTGCGCCTACTGGGTCGCCCGCAACTACCGCGCCGAGGGCTGCCCCGACCTCCTCCCCGTGTACGGCCCGCAGGGCACCCCCGAGCGCCTGGCCCGGGCGTACGACATGCCGGAGGAACCCGGCATGCGCGAGGTGTTCGACTTCCACGCGCTGCGCCCCGGCGGCTTCGACCTCGGCCCGCTGCGGATCACCGTCGCCGCGGTCAACCACCCGGTCGACGCCTTCGCCTTCCGGGTGGAGCACCGGGGACGCTCCCTGGTCTACTCCGGTGACACCGGCGAGTGCGCCGAGCTCGTCGAACTCGCCCGGGACGCCGACCTCTTCCTCTGCGAGGCCGCCTACGTGGACGGTCGCGACACCTACCAGGCCGTCCACCTCAACGGCCGCGAGGCCGGCGAGCACGCCGCCGCCGCCGGGGCCCGCCGACTCGTCCTCACCCACATCCCGCCGTGGACCGACGCCGAGCGCAACCGCAAGGACGCGGCGGCCGCGTACGCCGGCCCGGTCGACCTCGCCAGGCCCGGCGCCGTCTACGAGCTCTGAACCCGGGCGCGGGCCACCCGGTCGACCGGCGTCAGCCACTCCCGGTAGCGCGGCTCGGCGCCCGCCACCACCGCCTCGTACAGCTCCCGCAGGCGGACCGTCAGCGACCCCGGCGCGGAGCGGAGTTCCCGGTCGTCCAGGGACGCCACCGGCACCACCCCGGCCGCCGTACCGCTGATGAACACCTCGTCCGCCGCGTACAGGTCCGAGCGCAGCAGGTTCTCCACCCGCACCTCGACACCGAGATCGCGCGCCAGCGTCAGCAACGTGTCCTGGGTGATCCCCTCCAGCGCGCCCGCCCCCGCCGGCGGCGTCCGCAGCACGCCGCCGCGCACCGCGAACACGTTCTCCGCGCTGCACTCGCTCACGAAACCCTCCGCGTTCAGCAGCAGCGCCTCGTCGTACCCGGCGTCGGTCGCCTCGCGGCGCGCCAGCACCGAGTTCAGGTACGGCCCGGTGGCCTTCGCCGCGTTCGGCACGGCGTTCGGCGCCGTCCGCTGCCAGCTGCTGGTCTTCACCCGGATCGGCCCACCCGCGCCCTCGACGGCGGTCAGCGCGTCCCAGCTCGCGATCACCGTCGAGGTCGGGGAGGACCGCATGTCCAACCCCATCGAGCCGTACCCGAGAAAGGCGAAGTGCCGCAGGTAGCAGGACCGGTGGCCGTTCGCCCGGACCAGCTCCAGCGTCGCCCTCGCCAACTCCTCCTCACCGTAAGGAAGATCGATACGCACCATGCGTGCACTGCGCTCCAGCCGGCGCAGGTGGTCCGCCAGCCGGAACACCGCCGGGCCGTCGGCGGTATCGAACACCCGGGTGCCCTCCAGCACCCCCGTGCCGTAGTGCAGGCCGTGGGTCAGGACGTGCACCTGCGCCTGTCGCCAGGGCACCAGGGCGCCGTCCATCCAGATCGTGGGAGCTTCGGTGAGAGCCATGCGCCCATCCTCACCTGCGGCCGCCGCCCAGGTCAGAGCCCCGGCACTGCCGGATGCGGCCATGGCCGGGAGCGGCCGCCGCCCCGCCCGGACGTCTCACCGATCGAAATACCGGTGCCATATGCCGGACGGATCAGTACCGTTGCGCCGATGGAACGGCCCGACGGCAGCGCACCCGGCACCCCGGTGACCGGCGCCGCCCCACCGCACGGCGACGCGGCACGCCTCTACGGCCGACTGCTCGCCGAGCCCGGCCTGCCGCCCGAAACCCCCGGTTGGGACCTCGACCGGCTCACCGCCGCCCAGCGGGAACTGCGCACCCTCGGACTGCTGCGCGACGCCGCCGCCGGCGGTACGGCGGTCTCCGTCGACACCGCCGTACGTCAGCTCCTGCTCGACGCGGACGAACAGATCGGCGCCCTCTTCGACGCCGTACGCCGCACCCGTGAGGGCGTCGAACAACTCCACACCCGCTACCTGCCGGTGCAGCAGACCCACCGCGCCGGCACCGCGCCGGAGCTCGTCCGGGGCACGGAGCCGATCGCCGCCCTGCTGGAGGACGCCGCCCGGGGCGCCCGGACCGAGGCCCTCTCCCTCCGGCCCGGCCAGGACCTCTCCGAAGCCGCCCTGGCCGGCAAGCTCGCCCGCGAACGCATCGCGCTCGCCCGCGGGGTGGCCATGCGCAGCGTCTACCCGGCCGCCGCCCTGCGCCGACCGGCCGTGCTCACCCACGTCCGCGACCTCACCGCCGCCGGCGCCCAGATCCGGGTGGCGCACACCCTCCCGCTCTGGCTGATCACGATCGACGCCCGGCTGGCGATCCTCCCCGCCCCGGCCGCCGAGGGCGGGGCGGGCGCGGCCGTCGTGGTCCGCGAACCGGCCCTGGTCGCGCTGATCCGCGAACTCTTCGAGTACTTCTGGGCCGGCGCCTGGAGCCCGCCCGAGCTCCTGGTCCGCGAGCAGCCCGCCGGCGAGCCCGGCGACCGCCACCACGAGGTGCTCCGGCTGCTCGCCGCCGGGCTCACGGACAGCGCGATCAGCCGCAAGCTGGAGGTCTCCGAGCGCACCGTACGACGCCTGGTCGCGGAGCTGATCGCCGACCTGGGCGCCGACAGCCGCTTCCAGGCCGGAGTGCACGCGGCCCGCCTGGGCCGCCTCTGAAAACAGCAGGCGGGCAGGCGGGCAGGGCGCGCAGGCGCGTGGACAGGCCGGGCCGGAGGGCCCGGAGGCGGCCCGGTCAGCGCTCCCCGGGGGTCGGCAGTCCCAGGTGCGAGCGCAGCGTCGTCCCCGTGTAGTCCTGGCGGAACACCCCGCGCTCCTGCAACAGCGGCACCACGCCGTCCACGAAGCCGTCCAGCCCGCCCGGTGTCAGGTGCGGCACCAGGATGAAGCCGTCCGCCGCGTCGTTCTGGACGAACTCGTCGATCTGCCCGGCCACCGTCGCCGCCGACCCGATGAACGACTGGCGGCCGGTCAGCTCGATCACCAGCTCCCGGGACGTCAGCTTCTTCGCGGCCGCGATCGCCCGCCACTCGGCAGCCAGCGCCACCGGGTCGCCGAGCCTGGTCCGGCCCTGCACCAGCGAGCTGTCCACGACCGGATCGGCCGCCGGCAGCGGACCGTCCGGATCGTGGTCGGAGAGGTCGAAGCCCCAGACCTGCTCCAGGTAGTTGATCGTGGTGCCGGGGCCGACCTGGGCCCGGCGGATCTCGGCGGCCAGCTCCTGCGCGTCCGCGTCGGTGTCCGCCAGCACGTACGTCACCCCCGGCATGATCTTCAGCTCGTCCGGCTTGCGCCCGTACGCAGCCAACCGTCGCTTCACATCGGCGTGGAACGCCTTGCCGGCCTCCAGGGTGCTGTGCCGGCTGAAGATGATGTCGGCCGCCGAGGCGGCGAACTCCCGCCCCCCGTCGGAGTCCCCGGCCTGGATCACCACCGGGTGGCCCTGCGGCGAACGCGGCAGCGACAGCCTTCCCTCGACGTCGAAGTGCGGGCCGCGGTGCCGGGCCGGCGCGTCGACGGCGTCCCAGAACTCCCGCGCGGTCTGCACGAACTCGGCCGCCCGGGTGTACCGGTCGGCCCGGTCCAGATACCCGCCGCGGCGGAAGTTCTCGCCGGTGAACGCGTCCGAGGAGGTCACCACGTTCCAGGCCGCCCGGCCGCCCGACAGGTGGTCGAGCGAGGAGAAGCGCCGCGCCAGTTCGTACGGCTCGTTGAAGGTCGCGTTCACCGTCGCCGCCAGGCCGAGCCGGTCGGTGACGGCGGCCAGCGCGTTCAGCAGGGTGATCGACTCCGGCCGCCCCACCACGTCCAGGTCGTGGATGCGCCCGTTCACCTCCCGCAGTCGCAGGCCCTCGGCCAGGAAGAAGAAGTCGAACTTCCCGCGCTCCGCTGTCTCGGCGAGATGCCGGAACGACGAGAAGTCGATCTGGCTCCCCGAGCGCGGATCGGTCCACACCGTGGTGTTGTTGACCCCGGGGAAGTGCGCGGCCAGGTGGATCTGCTTGAGCGGACGACCGGTCATCGGGACACCTCGGCAGCGATCGCGGTACGGGCGGCGGTGGAGTAGCGGCTGAGCGGGCGGGCCAGCCCGAGGTGGTCGCGCAGGGTCCGGCCGGGGTACCCGGCCCGCAGGATCCCGCGCTCACGCAGCGCGGGCGCGACGTCCCGGACGAACGCGGCCAGGTCGCGCACCGGGTCCGCGGGCACCAGGTGGAAACCGTCCACCCCGGCGGCCCCGGCGATCCGCTCGGTCAGCGCGGCCGCGGCCACCCCGTCGGGGAGCGCCACCTCGACGCGCACCAGCACCCGCAGCTGCTCACCGGCCTCCAGGCGCAGCCGGCCGACCGCCGACCGGGCGGCCGCGGGATCGGGCTCGTCCAGCAGGACGACGTCGGCGTGCCGGACGGCGAGGCCGGTCCTCTCGGGCAGGTCGGCGGCGGTCAGCGCGACCACCACGACCGGGCGGCCCTGCGGCGGACGGGGGGTGATGGACGGGCCGCGCACCGAGAAGTGGGTGCCCTCGAAGTCGACGTAGTGCAGCTTGTCGCGGTCGACGAAGCGGCCGGTGGCGACGTCGCGGATCTCGGCGTCGTCCTCCCAGCTGTCCCAGAGCCGGGCCGCGACCTCGACGGCGTCCGAGGCCTCCGACCACAGGTCGCTCTCGGGCGCCGCGTCGCGCCGCCCGAAGGCCCGGGCCTCGGCCTCGGTGCCGGACACCCCGACGAGCCAGCCGGCCCGGCCCTCGCTCACCCAGTCCAGCGTGTTGACCGAGATCGAGGTGTGGAAGGGCTCCGTGTGGGTGGTCGTGACGGTCGGTACCAGGCCGATCCTGGTGGTCTCCGGGGCGATCCGGGCGAAGGTCGCGAGGGCGTCCGGCCGGTGCGGCCCGGCGGCGAAGGAGTCGTCGAGGGTGACGAAGTCCAGGCCGCCCTGCTCGGCGGTGCGGGCGAGCGCGGCGTAGTGGGGGGCGGACACGTGTCCGGGGCTGTCGAGGGCAGCGGAGAAGTGCAGCTGGCGGGGCATGGGCGGCCTTGGTTTCCTCGTGCGGGAATGCGAGAGAGGGGCCCTGGCGGGCGACACGAGTTGCTGGGGCGGGCAGGCCGGGCGGGGCGTCAGCCGGGCAGCCGCGAAGGGGAAGGCGTCAGGCGCGACACGCCGCGGACCACACGCGACCGAAGTCGATGTGGCTGCGGGTGACCAGAATGCGCGGAGCGTTCACCACCTCAGTTGACCAGCGCTCTCGGCGATCCGTCAACCACCTTCCGGGAAACGGACGCCGGGCCCGCCTCCCGGCCGCGCCCGCGGTCGCCCCGGACGCCCGGCCCGGGCGCCGCCGGGCACGGGAACGCCCCGCCCCGCCGGGCACGGGAACGCCCCGCCCCGCCGCTCGGGCAGCGGGTGGCGGGGCGGGGCGCGAACGGGGGAGCGGCGGTCAGGCCTTGGTCACGTCCTCGATCTCGTCGTCGTCCTCGCGACCGGGCGTCTTGAGGTCGAAGCGGGCGATCGCGAACCGGAAGATGAAGTAGTACAGCGCCGCGAAGACCAGGCCGATCGGGATGATCAGCAGTGGTTTGGTGGCCAGGTGCCAGTTGATGACGTAGTCGATCAGGCCGGCCGAGAAGCTGAAGCCGTCGTGCACCCCGAGACCCCAGGTCACCACCATGGACAGCGCCGTCAGGACGGCGTGGATCACGTACAGCACCGGCGCGATGAACAGGAAGCTGAACTCGATCGGCTCGGTGACCCCGGTGACGATGCTGGTCAGCGCGAGCGAGGTCATCATGCCGAGGACGGCCTTGCGGCGCTCCGGACGGGCCGCGTGGGCGATCGCGAGGGCGGCGGCGGGCAGCGCGAACATCATGATCGGGAAGAACCCCGACTGGAACTGCCCGGCGGTCGGGTCACCGGCGAGGAAGCGGTTGACGTCACCGGTGGCCACCTTGCCGGCGGCGTCGGTGTAGGTGCCGGTCTGGAACCAGGTGTAGGTGTTGACGAACTGGTGCATGCCCACCGGGATCAGCGCACGGTTGACCAGACCGAAGATGCCCGCCCCGATCGCGCCCGCCCCGACCAGCTTGTCGTTGCCGCTGGAGATGACCTCGCCGATCGGGCCCCAGCAGAGACCGAACAGGATGCCGAGCGCCGTTCCGACGAAGGCCATGATGATCGGTACGAGCCGGCGGCCGTTGAAGAAGCCGAGCCAGTCCACGAGCTTGGTGCGGTGGTAGCGCTGCCACAGCACGGCCGCGAGCAGGCCGACCACCACACCGCCGAGCACACCCGGATCCTGCGGCTTGCCCGCCGGGAGCGCGGCGGTGACCGTGCCGTGCGCCGGGAAGGCGGTCAGTACCTGGTGGAACACCAGGTACCCGACGAGCGCGGCCAGCGCGGTCGAGCCGTCCGACTTCTTGGCGAAGCCGATGGCGATGCCGACGCAGAACAGCAGCGGCAGGTTGTCCAGGATCGCCCCGCCCGCCGTGCCGAAGACCTGGACGAGCTTCGCGGGGAAGTGCCAGCTGTCCTGGATGTCCGGCTGGCCGAGCCGCTTCAGGATGCCGGCCGCCGGGAGCACGGCGATCGGCAACTGGAGACTGCGCCCGACCTTCTGCAGCCCGGGAAGGACACCGGAGCCGAACTTCTTGCCCGGAGTAGGGGCCGGAGCCGCTCCGGGCACCGGTGCCTGCACAGACGTGGTCATGGGGGAGGTTCCTAACGGCAGGGGCGGTCGGGGTCGTGCAGGGGCGGGACCGCCGCGAACTGGTCTACACCACACGTGGTGTAGACCAGTTTTCTAGCACGCGCCGAGAAGGCGCGGAAGCCCTGAAAGCCGCGCAGGTGGGAAGTGCTATGAAATCGAAACCTTCTTGAGGATTGCGGATCATGATTACCCGCCGTGATTGCGCGTTCGGCGATTTGCGCAACAAACTGCCGGCCGCCCTGCCCGGCCCCGTGGGGCGGGGCGACGGTGGACGAACGGTCCGTCCTTGCCGACACCCCCGATCGCCGCCCTGGCCCGCACCCGGCGGCCGTCCCCGAACCGGTCCCCGGACCGGCCGCTCGCGGACCGGACGGGCGCCTTCGGCCGCCCGTAGGGGTACGGCCGGATCGGTACGGCCGATCATGATCGTACGCCTCCCGCCGCGACGGGCGGACGCTGGCCCCGGCCGCGGTCGGCCCGGCCGCCGGGGCGCGCTGGGCGACCGGCCGGAAGGAGTCCGGGCCGGCCGGCCCCCGGCCGGGACATTCCGGGCGGCTCGCGGGGTTCGGCCGGGCGGATCGTGTCCGAACGGGAGTCCCGCGGGAAATGGCCGGGCGGATCGCCGGGAGATCCGTCCGGGATATCCGTCCGGGAAATTCGTCCGAGAGATCCTCCGGGAAATTCTCGGGGAAAATCTCACGGCCGGTCGTTCGGGAAGTCGTCCGGAAACCGGTTCGCGGGGGCCCGGGCCATCGCTCCGCGAAATTCGGTGGGCGGTGGGCGGTGGGCGGTGGGCGTCCGTCCCTCCGATCCGTCCCGGATGCGCGGAGGTCCCCCCGGACCGGCTCGTCCGGGGGGACCTCCGAGTGGCGCCGGCCGCGCTACGCCTTGGTCACGTCCTCGACCTCGTCGTCGTCCTCGCGACCGGGGGTCTTGAGGTTGAACTTGATGATGATGAACCGGAACAGCGTGTAGTAGACGACCGCGAAACAGAGCCCGATCGGGATGATCAGCCAGGGTTTCGTGGCCAGCGACCAGTTGATGGCGTAGTCGATCAGGCCGGCCGAGAAGCTGAAGCCGTCGTGCACCCCGAGACCCCAGGTGATCGCCATCGACGCGCCGGTCAGCAGGGCGTGCACCGCGAACAGGGCGGGGGCGATGTAGGCGAAGGAGTACTCGAGCGGCTCGGTGACGCCGGTGACGAAGGAGGTCAGGCCGACCGAGAGCATCAGGCCGTAGATCTCCTTGCGGCGGTGCGGCTTGGCGCAGTGCGCGATGGCGAGACCGGCGGCGGGCAAGGCGAACATCATGATCGGGAAGAACCCCGAGGTGAACTGCCCGGCCGTCGGGTCGCCCGCGAGGAAACGGGGGATGTCGCCGTGCACCACGTCGCCGTTCGCCTTGGTGAAGTCACCGAACTGGAACCAGACGAAGGTGTTCAGCAACTGGTGCATGCCGATCAGCAGCAGGGCGCGGTTGGCGACGCCGAAGATCCCGGAGCCGCCGGAGCCGAGGTCGACCAGCCACTGGCTGAAGTCGGTCATGGCGCGCCCGATCGGCGGCCAGATCCAGACGGCGAGGCAGGCCAGAGCCATGCCCATCAGTGCGGTGATCATCGGCACCAGGCGGCGGCCGTTGAAGAAGCCCAGCCAGGCGTACTTGAACTTGGTGCGGTGGAAGCGGACCCAGAGCCAGGCGGACAGCAGGCCGATCAGGATGCCGCCGAGCACGCCGGGGTTCTGGTAGACGGCCGCCTGGGCCACGAGGGACTGCGGGGCCACGCAGCGGTTGCCGATCAGCTTGGTCGGCGCCGGACAGCCCTCCGGAAAGGCCTGGAGGATCTTGTAGTAGACCAGGAAGCCGACCACCGCGGCGAGCGCGGTGGAGCCGTCGGCCTTCTTGGCCATGCCGATCGCGACGCCGATGCAGAACAGCAGCGGCAGGCCGAGCCCGGAGTCGAGCAGGGCGCCGCCGGCCGCGTCGAAGACCTTGGCGACGTTGTCCCACCCCAGGCCGTCGGCCCCGAAGACGTCGGGCTGGCCGAGCCGGTTCAGGATGCCCGCGGCGGGCAGGACCGCCACCGGCAGCTGAAGACTTCGGCCCATCTTCTGGAGACCGCCGTAGAAGCCGTGCCACCATTTCGTCTGTGACGCAGCAGCGCCTGCTGAACTCATCATCGCCCTCCGAGAGCAGTCCCCGATGTCGCTGGTCGCGGCAGGTCCTCGGAACACCTGGGGCGTTACCCGCGTTGACCGGAGTACACATATATTGGTGTAGACCACTTGGGGGCAGGGGCGGGCGCGCACAGGAGGGACCGAAGGTCCTGCTGATCGACATCCTCGGACGAAGATCCAGAATGTGCGCGGGGAAATGCGCCAAACGTGGACTAACCTGGCAAACCGGTCGAACTCGGGTGATGCTGGTCGCGCAGCAGGCGCACCACAGCACATGAGCCCGCGTCAGTACCGACCACCACGCTCAGGGCAGCACGGCACCCGGCAAAGCAGCCGACACGCCGAGACAGAGGGAGAAAGACATGGCCAGCAAGGCTGAGAAGATCGTCGCCGGTCTCGGCGGCATCGAGAACATCGAAGAGGTCGAGGGCTGCATCACCCGCCTGCGCACCGAGGTCAAGGACGCCTCCCTCGTCAACGAAGCCGCCCTCAAGGCCGCCGGCGCCCACGGCGTCGTCAAGATGGGCACCGCCATCCAGGTCGTCATCGGCACCGACGCCGACCCCATCGCGGCCGACATCGAAGACATGATGTGACCTGACCCACCCGGTCGGCACACGGCCCGCCCAGCAGCCCCCGCTGCCGCGCGGGCCGTCCGCACACCGGCGCCACCCGCCGCGCCCCACCCGGCCCCGACCGACGCCACCGGCACGACCGACTACGCTCGGACGCTATGTCACGCATCGACGGCCGCACCCCCGACCAGCTCCGCCCCATCACCATCGAACGAGGCTGGAGCAAGCACGCCGAAGGCTCCGTCCTCGTCTCCTACGGCGACACCAAGGTGCTGTGCACCGCCAGCGTCACCGAAGGAGTCCCCCGCTGGCGCAAGGGCAGCGGCGAAGGCTGGGTCACCGCCGAGTACTCCATGCTCCCCCGCGCCACCAACACCCGCGGCGACCGCGAATCCGTCCGCGGCAAGATCGGCGGCCGCACCCACGAGATCAGCCGACTGATCGGCCGCTCCCTGCGTGCCGTCATCGACCACCGCGCCCTCGCCGAGAACACCATCGTCCTCGACTGCGACGTCCTCCAGGCCGACGGCGGCACCCGCACCGCCGCCATCACCGGCGCCTACGTCGCCCTCGTCGACGCCGTCTCCTGGGCCCGCGACAAGAAGATCCTCCGCGCCAAGGGCCAGCCCATCACCAGCGGCGTCAGCGCCGTCAGCGTCGGCATCATCGACGGCGTCCCGATGCTCGACCTCAAGTACGAGGAGGACGTCCGCGCCGAGACCGACATGAACATCGTCTGCACCTCCGACGGCCGCTTCGTCGAGGTCCAGGGCACCGCCGAGGCCGCCCCCTTCGACCGCTCCCTCCTCGACCAGCTCCTCGACCTCGGAACCCTCGGCTGCGCCGAACTCGACGAGATCCAGCGCAAGGTCCTGGAGGGCTGACCCTCCGCGCCCCACGCACTCCACCGCGCTCCACCCGCCACACTGCGCCCCGGACGCCCCACTGCGCCCCGCGCGCAACACCACGCCCCACCGCCGCTTCACACAACACGGACTCCGGGCCCCCGACTTCTGTACACGCCGGGCCCGGAGCCCGTACGGTTCCCCGCAACACCCGTACGGGAACCGCCGGCCCGACCCCGAGCGTCCTGCCCTGCGGAACCCGCGCACCCAGGAGGATCGGATGCCCCAGAGCATCGCCCGTCCCGCCACCCTCGCCGTGGCAGCGCTCATCTGCATCCTCCCGCTCAGCGCAGTCAGCTGCTCCGCCGCCCAGAAGGCGCTCGACTGCGGCAACACAGCCGTCAAGATCACCGGTGACATCTCCGCCGTCACCAGCGCCTACAACAACGCGAGCAACGACTCGGCCGCCGCCGGCCAGGCCCTCCAGAAGCTGAAGAACGACCTCGACGACCTCGGCAAGAACTCCAAGAACACCGACGTCGTCAAGGCCATCAACGACCTCAACACCCAGGTCGGCGCCGTCCAGCAGGCCGTCGACGCCCAGCGCATTCCGGACCTCGGGCCGCTCAGCGACGCCGCCGGAAACCTCACCCAGGTCTGCACCGGCTGACCCCGGCCGGTTGGCTAGGGTGGAGGCCATGAGCACCCGCCGACTCGTCCTCGCCACCCGCAACCAGCACAAGGTCACCGAGCTGCGCGCCATCCTCGGAGCCGCCGGTCTGGAGGTGGAGCTCGTCGGAGCCGACGCCTATCCCGAGATCCCCGACGTCGCCGAGACCGGCGTCACCTTCGCCGAGAACGCACTGCTGAAGGCCCACGCCCTCGCGAAGGCCACCGGGCTGCCCGCCGTCGCCGACGACTCCGGCCTCTGCGTGGACGTCCTGAACGGCGCCCCCGGCATCTTCTCGGCCCGCTGGGCAGGCAAGCACGGCGACGACCGCGCCAACCTCGACCTGCTGCTCGCCCAGCTCTCCGACATCGCCCCCGAGCACCGCGCCGCCCACTTCGCCTGCGCCGCCGCCCTGGCACTGCCCGACGGCACCGAGCGCGTGGTCGAGGGCCGCCTCCTCGGGACCCTGCGGACCGCCCCGGCCGGCGACGGCGGCTTCGGCTACGACCCGCTGCTCCAGCCGCTGGGCGAGACCCGCACCTGCGCCGAGCTGACGGCGGACGAGAAGAACGCCGTCAGCCACCGCGGCCAGGCCTTCCGGGCGCTCGCGCCGGTCGTTCGGGAGCTGCTGGGCTGACGCACGACCAGCGAAAATGAGAACAGCCCCGGAGCCTTGGAATGAAAGGCTCCGGGGCTGCTACACCAGTACGCCCGGTGGGACTCGAACCCACGACCCTGCGGACCTAAACCGCAGCTCTCTAGCCAGCTGGAGTACAGGCGCACGACGGTCCCAGCTTACCGGCTGCCGCGCGCCGGTGGGCCGTATTTCCGGAATGCGGTCGAAGAGCTCCGGGGTCGTCCGGGGAGCGGTTCCCCGGGCCGGGGCGCTCTCCGTTGCGGCCGCAGTAGGTCACTCCGAGGTGGCGCATCACCTCGGCGAGGCTGCCGGAGCGCGCCGCCGGCTCGGTGGGCGACTCGCGCGTGTGTCTGACGGTCGTGTACATCCCTCCGGGCTCGTGCCGAGTGCCCGTCCCCCTCTGTACGAACGACTGATGGGGCGTCCGGGTCGCGGCCGGGCGGGGGAATCGGTGGCGGGTGGGCCCGGGCGGCGCCGGGGTTGGTGACTTCTTTGCCAATTGGTACGGACCTATTGACCTGAGTGGTCCAGACCACATAGCTTCAGCGCCAATCTTGTATCCCCCACGTGCGTGCTCCCCACAAGCGCGCGCCGACACTCTCTCCTGGAGGACCGAGTGTTGAACCGAATCATGGCCGAGGAGCGTCCCACCGCTGCTCGCCGACGCAGGAGCCCCGGAGCGAGGGCCGGCCTCGCCACCCTCGCCGCCACCGGGCTGGCCGGTCTGCTGGTCGCCACGCTGGGGGCCGCGCCCTCGGCGTCGGCCGCCGTCGACAACCAGTCGTGTCGTCCCGACGGCATGTACACCACGCCGGGTGTGGACGACCCGTACTGCAACGTCTACGACCAGGCCGGCCGCGAGAAGATGGGCGCGGACCACCAGCGCCGCATCATCGGCTACTTCACCGGCTGGCGCACCGGCAAGGACGGCACGCCCGCCTACCTGGTGAACAACATCCCCTGGGACAAGGTCACCCACCTCAACTACGCGTTCGCGCACGTCGACGGCAGCAACAAGCTGTCGGTCGGCACGGACGGTCCGAACAACGAGGCCACCGGGATGACCTTCCCGGGTGTGGCCGGCGCCGAGATGGACCCCTCGCTGCCGTACAAGGGCCACTTCAACCTGCTGACGAAGTACAAGAAGCAGTACCCGAACGTCAAGACCCTCATCTCGGTGGGTGGTTGGGCGGAGACGGGCGGCTACTTCGGTGACGACGGCAACCGCGTGGACTCGGGTGGCTTCTACTCGATGACCACCAACGCGGACGGCAGCGTCAACCAGGCGGGCATCAACACCTTCGCCGCCTCCGCCGTCGACTTCATCAAGAAGTACGGCTTCAACGGCGTCGACGTCGACTACGAGTACCCGACGTCGATGAAGGACGCGGGCAACCCGCTGGACACCACCATCTCGAACGCCAAGCGCGGGTCGCTGGTCAAGGGCTACGCGGCGCTGATGAAGACGCTGCGCGAGAACCTGGACCGCGCGGGCGCGGCGGACGGCAAGCACTACCTGCTGTCGGTGGCGGCGCCGTCCTCCGGCTACCTGCTGCGCGGCATGGAGACGTTCCCGGTCACCCAGTACCTGGACTACGTCAACATCATGTCGTACGACCTGCACGGTGCCTGGAACAAGTACGTCGGTCCCAACGCCTCGCTGTTCGACGACGGCAAGGACGCCGAACTGGCGGCCGCCAACGTGTACGGCACGGACCAGTACGGCGGCCTCGGCTACCTGAACGCGGACTGGGCCTACCACTACTTCCGCGGCGCGATGCCGGCCGGCCGGATCAACGTCGGCCTGCCGTACTACACCCGCGGCTTCAAGAACGTCACCGGTGGCACCAACGGCCTCTGGGGCACCTCGTCGACCAACACCTGCCCGGCGGGCGCGGGTCTGACCACCTGCGGCGACGGCGCGGTGGGCATCGACAACCTGTGGCACGACCTGGACACGGCGGGCAAGGAATCCCCGGCGGGCTCCAACCCGATGTGGCACGCGATGAACCTGGAGAAGGGCGTCGTCCCGGACTACCTCTCCAAGTACGGCCTCACCGACACCTCGCTGCAGGGCACCTACACCCGCAACTACAGCTCCACCCTGGTGGCGCCGTGGCTGTGGAACGACAGCAAGAAGGTCTTCCTCTCCACCGAGGACGAGCAGTCGGTCGGTGCCAAGGCGGACTACATCGTCAACCAGGGTGCCGGCGGCACGATGATCTGGGAGCTGGCGGGCGACTACAAGTGGGACGCGACGGCCAACGGCGGCAAGGGCGAGTACGTCCAGGGCTCGACGCTGACCTCGCTGATGTACGACAAGTTCAAGGCGGCCTCGCCGTACGGCGCGGTGCGCTCCACCGTCGCGCTGCCGCAGCAGACCCTGCCCATCGACGTGTCGTTCACCAACTTCGCGCTGGGTGACTCGAACTACCCGATCAACCCGAAGATCCACATCGTCAACAACTCGACGGTGACCCTGCCGGGCGGCACCGAGTTCCAGTTCGACTACAGCAACTCGGCCCCGGGCAACGCGAAGGACCAGTCGGGCTTCGGTCTGACGGTGATCAAGCAGGACAACCCGGGCAAGGGCAACGTGGGCGGCCTCAAGGGCACCTACAACCGCGTCTCGGTCAAGCTGCCGGGCTGGCAGTCGCTGGCCCCGGGCGCCTCGGTCGACCTCGACTTCGTCTACTACCTGCCGGTCTCGACCCCGGCGAACTGGACGGTCAACGTCGGCGGCACCCTGTACGGCCTCACCGGCGACCTGACCCGCGGCGCGCTCGGCGGCGCCGCCTCGCCGAGCCCGTCGTCCTCCGCCTCGGCGACCGCGACGGCCTCGCCCACCGCGACGGCCTCGCCGACCGCCACGGCGACCGCCACCGCGACCGCGACGGCCTCGCCCACGGCGACCGCCACCGCGACCGCCTCGCCGACGGCGACGGCCACCGCCGGCAGCTGCACGGCGCCGAGCTGGGACGCCGCGGCCACCTACGCCGCCACGACCAAGGTGTCGTGGAAGGGCCACTACTACAGCAACAAGTGGTGGACCAAGGGCGAGGACCCCGCGACCACCGGTGCGTGGGGTGTCTGGAGCGACCTCGGGGCCTGCTGATCCGTTGACGGATGACAGCGGCTCTCCGAGGTGAGAGACGGCGGTGGCGGTGCACCCGGTCGGGGGGTGTGCCGCCACCGCTGCGTCGTGCCGGGCCCGCGTCGTGCCGGGCCCGCGTGGTGCCGGGCCGGCGTGGTGTCCGCGCGGTGCCTGGGCCCGTGCCCGGCGCGCGTCGCGCGGCGCGCCGGGCGGAGGGCTCAGGCCGAGGCGATCTTCAGGTCGCGCAGCAGCTTGGCGACGTGCCCGGTGGCCTTGACGTTGTACAGGGCGTGCTCGACCTTGCCCTGCTCGTCGACGATCACGGTGGAGCGGATCACGCCGACGACCGTCTTGCCGTAGAGCTTCTTCTCGCCGAAGGCGCCGTAGGCCTCCAGGACGGTCTTCTCCGGGTCGGCGAGCAGGGTGACCTTGAGATCCTCGGTCTCGCGGAACTTGCCGAGCTTCTCCGGCTTGTCCGGGGAGATGCCGACGACGTCGTAGCCGGCGCCGCGGAAGACCTCCAGGTTGTCGGTGAAGTCGCAGGCCTGGGTGGTGCAGCCGGGCGTCAGCGCCGCGGGGTAGAAGTACACGATCACCTTGCGGCCGAGGTGCTCGGCGAGGGACACCTGCTTGCCGTCGGCGTCGGGCAGGGTGAAGGCTGGCGCGGTGTCTCCGGCCTGGAGGCGCTCGCTCACGGTGGATCTCTCCTCGTGCTGGACGGGTGGTCGTACCACGGCAAACCTACCTCTGTTGGTGGGTGGGGCCGCGCGTGGCGGCGGGTCAGCTGACAGACTGGGGAGGTAGCGGCGGACGACAGCGATTGGGGTGGCCCTGGTGGGCGAGGCGAGCACGAAGGACAACGCGGCGGTGCGGTCGACCGCCCAGATCGAGGCGGACATCGCGCGTACCCGTACGCAGTTGGCCTCGACCCTGGACGAGCTGGCGATGCGCGTGCACCCGACGACGGTGGTGGCGCAGGCCAAGGCCAAGGCGCTGGCCTCGGTGGAGCAGAAGGCCGGCCGGGCGTACGTGGCGGCCAGTGGCGCGGTCGAGCAGGTCAAGGCGCAGTTCGTGGACGAGAAGGGCTCGCCGCGCAAGGAGCGGATCGTACCGGCCGCGCTGGTGGGCGTCGGTGTGGTGCTGCTGCTGGCGTCGGTGCGCAAGCGTCGCCGGGGCTGATCCCGGCGGGGGCGGCCGGGTGCGCCGGATGTGCGGACCCGGCCTCCCGCATGCCGGGCCACCGTCACGCGGGCGGCCGGGGACGGGTACGGTCGGGGCGTGAGTACCAACGACGCGCGGACCCCGCAGGACGACGCACCTCGCCACGACCGGCTGGGCGAGAAGCTGCCGATCAAGATGCTGCACGACCGGGTGCTGGTGAAGACCGAGGGCAGTGAGGGCGAGCGGCGTTCGACCGGCGGCATCCTGATCCCGGCGACCGCCGAGCTGAGCAAGCGCTGCACCTGGGCGGAGGCGGTGGCGGTCGGGCAGAGCGTCCGCTCCGTGGAGCCGGGGGACCGGGTGCTGTACGACCCGGAGGACAAGCTGGAGGTCGAGGTGCGCGGCGCGACGTACGTCCTGCTGCGCGAGCGGGATCTGCACGCGGTGGCGGCGACGCGTTTCGAGAACGCCGAGGGCTCGACCGGTCTCTATCTCTGACCGGTACCGCCTTGGCCCGGTACCGCCCCCGGCGCCCCGGCCCGCCACCCTCTCCGATCCCCGCCGATCCCCGCCGATCCCCGCCCTTCCGGGACCGGAGGGGCCGTCCCTGTTCCGGCCGTTCCGTAGGTCGAGTTCGCGGTCCGCCACCGGAGTTGCCCGTCGATCCGTCGGCGAGCCCCGCTCGGGGCGCGTGCCGGGGGACGAGGGCGTCGCCCCGCCGCGCGCCGCCGCCCGGGGTCCGCGCCGCCGCCGTCCGGCCGGGCGGCTGGGTTAGTGTCCCGGGATGACCGGTACGAGCGGCACCCTTCCCAGGATCAGTGACGAGCAGCGGCGGGCCCGGCTGGCACGGCGGCATCTGCTGCTGCCGGCGCGGCGCGCGGAGGCGGTCGAGGAGGTCGCGGACGCCCTGGTCGGGCTGCACGCCACGGACGCGGCGACGGTGTACCTCTCGGCGTGCGCCCGGCTCGCGGAGCCCTCGGCGGCCGAGGTGGAGCGGGCGCTGTACGAGGACGTGACACTGGTGAAGCTGCTGTCGATGCGCCGGACGATCTTCGCCGTGACGGACGGGTTCGCGCCGTACGTGAGCTCCTCCACCGCGCGGGCGATCGCCGTCAAGGAGCGGGCGACGCTGCTGAAGCACCTGCGGGAGTTCGCGCAGGGCTGGGACGAGGAGCGGCTCGCGCGGACCGAGCGGGCGGTGCTGGAGGCGCTGGAGGCCCGTGGGGAGGCCACGACGGCCGAGTTGTCGGCCGATGTGCCGGCTCTGCGCGAGACGATGCTGATGGCGGCGGGCAAGCCGTACGAGGCCCGGCAGAGCGTCGGCAGCCGCCTGCTGCGGCTGCTGGCCTCGGACGGGCACGTGCGGCGCTGCCGGCCGCGGGGTTCCTGGCTGAGCAGCAGCTATCCCTGGGCGCCGGTGCCGCAGTGGCCGGAGCTGCCGGTGCGAGAGGCGAAGGCCGAGGTGGCGCGGCGCTGGTTGGGCTCGTACGGCCCGGCGCCGGTGGAGGACCTGAAGTGGTGGACGGGCTGGACGCTCGGGGACACCCGGGTGGCGCTGGCCGACGTGGGCGCGCGGGAGGTGGCGCTGGAGGGCGGTGTCACCGGGGTGGTGCTGCCGGGTGACGTGGGCGTGGTGCGGGGCGGCGGTCCGTGGGCGGCGCTGCTTCCGGCCCTCGATCCGACGGTGATGGGCTGGCGGGGGCGCGACTGGTACCTCCGGCCGCAGGACGTGCCGGCGCTGTTCGACCGCGCGGGCAACGCCGGGCCGACGCTCTGGTGGGACGGCCGGGTGGTGGGTGGCTGGGCGCAGCGTGCGGACGGCGAGGTGGTGTGGCGGTTGCTGTCGGACGTGGGTTCGGAGGCGGTGGCGGCGGTGCGGGCGGAGGCCGCGCGGCTGTCGGGGTGGCTGGGGGAGGTGCGGGTGACGCCGCGCTTTCGGACGCCGTTGGAGCGGGAGCTGGTGGCGTAGCGCGGCGGCGTCCGAGCGCGGGCCGGGCCCCGCACGAGCGGGCCGGGGGTGTCGGGACGCGGGGCAGACCGTCGGGGAGCGGGCCGGACCGTCGGGCGCGCCGGCCGGGCGGGGGTCGTCAGGGCTTGGGGCGGGGTGAGGGCGGGGCGGCGGCCGGGGCGGGGCTGGTGGCGGGCGCCGGGGCGCTGGGAGTGGGTGCGGGGGTGGCGGTGCGGGTGGGCTGCGTCGTGGGGGTGGGGCTGGGGGCCGGCGGCGGGGTCGGGGTGGGGGTCGGGGTTCCGCTGCGGGCGGGCTGCGTCGTCGGGGTGGCGGCGGGCGCGGTGCCGGGGGAGTGGGCCTGGGTGGGCTGGGTGTTGCCGCGGGTGGGCTGGAGGTCGAAGCGCTGGGTTCTGGTGCCGTCGAGGGCGTCGGTCATGTAGGCGGTCCAGATCTCGGTGGGGAAGGCGCCGCCGTTGATCCGGCTGAGGCCGGCGGTGCCGGCCAGGGACTCCTTGGCGTGGGTCTTCGGGTTCTCCCGGAAGAGGCTGACGGTGGTGGCGAGTTCGGGGGTGAAGCCGGCGAACCAGGCGGAGAGGTTGGCGTCGGTGGTGCCGGTCTTCCCGGCGGCCGGGCGGCCGAGGTCGAGGGCGGCGGCGCCGGTGCCGCGGGCGCTGACGACGTCGCGCAGGACGCCGGTGACGGCGTCGGCGGTGCCCCGGTCGAGGGCGGCGGAGGCTTCGTGGTCGGGCAGTCGGGGCACGTCGAAGTGGCCGGTGTGCTCCAGCTTCAGGACGGACCAGGGGGTCTGGACCTGTCCGTGGTTGGCGAGGGCGGCGTAGACGCCGGCCAGGTCGATGGCGCTGGGTGTGACGGTGCCGAGTGTCATGGAGGTGTTCTCGGGGTCCATGCCGGGGACGTCGGCGGGGATGCCGAGGCGTACGGCGGTGTCCCTGACCTCTTGCAGGTCGGCGTCCACGCCCTCCTGCGCGTACACGGAGTTGACGGATTTCACCATGGCGGTGCGCAGGGTGGTCGGGCCGTAGTCGATGTCGTCCTCGTTGGGCGGTGCGTAGGGGGTGGGGCCGCCGACGACGTCGCGGCCGCTGGTGCCGTCGTAGACGGTCTCGGTGGTGAGGGGGCGGCCGTCCTGGGTGGTGGCGCTGTTCTGGAGGCCGGCGGCGAGTTCGAGGGGTTTGAAGGTGGAGCCGATCTGGTTGTCCTGGCGCAGGGCGTCGTTGTAGGGCTGCTTCGCGTAGTCGGGGCCGCCGTAGACGGCGACGATGCGGCCGGTGGCGGGTTCGACGGAGGCGCCGGCCACCCGGACGTCGCTGTCGGTGCCGGGGCGGGCCCGGGGGTCGAGCGCGTCGGTGAGCTCCTGCTGGACGGCGGCGGCGAAGGCGTCCTGTTTGGCCTTCTCGAAGGTGGTGGTGATGCGCCAGCCGCCGGCCTTGAGGGTGGCGGCGTCGATGGTGGCGGTGTCGGCGAGGTAGGTGTCGGCGATGTCGACGAGGTAGCCGCTCTGGCCTTTGAGGCCGGTGGCGGGCTTGGGGTCGACGGGTTCGGGGAAGACGGTGGCGGCGCGGGTGGCGGGGTCGAGGAAGCCGAGGGCGACCATGCCGTCGAGGACGTAGTTCCAGCGGGCGACGGCCTTGGCGCGGTTGGCGGGGGTGGCGTTCTTGACGTCGTAGGCGCTGGGGGCCTGGAGCAGGGCGGCGAGGTAGGCGCTCTGGGCGGTGGTGAGTTCGGAGACGTCGGTGCCGAAGTAGGCGTCGGCGGCGCTCTGGATGCCGTAGGCGTTGCGGCCGAAGTAGCTGGTGTTCAGGTAGCCGGTGAGGATCTGGTCCTTGCTCTGCTGCTGGTCGACCTTGAGCGAGATGAAGAGTTCCTTGACCTTGCGGGAGACGGTCTGGTCCTGCGTCAGGTAGTAGTTCTTGACGTACTGCTGGGTGATGGTGGATCCGCCCTGGGTGCCCTTGCCGGTGAGGGTGTTCCAGCCGGCGCGGGCCATGCCCTTGAGGTCGACGCCCTTGTTGCGGTAGAAGGTGCGGTCCTCGGCGGAGACGACGGCGTGCTGGGTCTCGGGCGGGATCTGGTCGAGGGTGACGTCGGAGCGGTTGACGGCTCCGGTGCGGGCGAGTTCGGTGCCGTCGGCGTAGTAGTAGATGTTGGTCTGGGCGACGGCGTGCGCGTTGGCGTCGGGCACGGGCACGGTCAGGTAGAGCGTGACGAAGGCGGCGATGCCGAGCAGCAGCAGGGCGGTGACGGCGCCGGCGAGCATCCGCCAGGTGGGGATGGCGCGTCGTCGGCGGGGGAGGGCCAGGCGGGCGCGGCGGCGGCCGGCGCGGGCGGCGCGGCGCCGGTCGCGCCGATTGCCGTGGGCGCGGTCCTCGGCCTCCGGCGCGCCCTGCGGGCGGTGCGGTACGGCGTCGGGCTGGGGGTCCGCGGGGTCCTGGCTCATGGGGTGATTATGTGCGCTTTGATCCTTGATCAGGTGGTTCTGCGGCTTGTCGCGGCGGGGCGGGTCGGGTGCTTCACGCGATCGGGTCGGGGCCGGTAATTCGGCTGCGCCCGATGATCGGTGGCGCTACGGTGAAAGGTGACAACCGCATAGAGCAGTCAGTGGACGCGAGCTTCGCCCGCCGCCCGGTACCCCCGGGGTCAGGCCGGTCGGAGCCGGTCCGGCGTGCCCGGGTCCGTCGCCGGATGCGCCGGGCGGGCCGTCGTCCGAGGGCCGCCGACTGCCCCCAGTCATGTCGACAAGGAGACAATATGCCGGTATCACCGCAGCTCGGGCCTCCCTCGGGCGGCGCCGTGGGCCTCCATCTCGCGATCGCCCGGGGCGCGTTCCGCCGCTTCTCCACCTACCGCGCCGCCACCTTCGCCGGCGCGTTCACCAACACCGTCTTCGGCTTCATCCTGGCGTACACCTTCCTGGCGCTCTGGCGGGCCAGGCCGGGCCTCGGCGGCTACGACGCCGCCGCGGCGGTCACCTACATCTGGGTCAGCCAGGCGCTGCTGGTCACCGTGGCGGTCTGGGGCGGCGGCTTCCAGGACGACGTCCAGGAGCGGTTCCGCACCGGCGACATCGCCGTCGACCTCTACCGTCCGGTGGACTTCCAGACCTGGTGGCTGGCCACCGACCTGGGCCGGGCCGCCTTCCACCTGCTCGCCCGGGGCGCCGTGCCGATGATCGCCGGCGCGCTCGTCTTCGACCTGCGGCTGCCGCACGACCCGCTCGTCTGGGCCGAGTTCCTGTTCTCGGTGCTGCTCGCGCTGCTGGTGAGCTTCGGTCTGCGCTACCTGGTCTCGCTGACCGGGTTCTGGCTGCACGACTCCGAGGGGGTGCGCTCGGTGATGCTGGTGGTGTCGATGTTCTTCTCCGGGATGCTGCTGCCGATCGCGCTGTTCCCCGGCCGGCTCGGCGGGATCGCCCAGGTGCTGCCCTGGGCCTCGCTGATCCAGGTGCCCACCGACGTGTTCCTCCAGCGGCGCACCGGCACCGCCCTGCTGTCCGCTTTCGGCTTCCAGGCCGCCTGGGCCGTGGTGCTGCTCCTGGCCGGCCGGTTCGTCCAGCTGCTGGCCACCCGCCGGGTGGTGGTCCAGGGTGGCTGACTCCGTACTCGGACGGGCCCGTTGGTCGGTCCGCTCCTGGTGGCTGATCGCCGGGATGTGGACCAGGGCCGTGATGTCCTACCGGGCGTCGTTCGCGCTGATGCTCGGCGCGAGCATCCTGGTCACCTCGCTCGACTTCGTGGTGGTGCTGCTGATGTTCCGGCACACCGACCGCCTCGGCGGCTGGACGCTGCCCGAGATCGGCTTCCTGTACGGCACGTCGGGCTTCGCCCTGGGGGTGGCCAACCTGCTGGTCGGCAGCAGCGACTCGCTCGGCGACCGGATCCGCACCGGCACCCTGGACACCATGCTGATCCGGCCCGCCCCGGCGCTCGCCCAGCTCTGCGCCGAGCGGTTCTCCCTGCGCCGCGTCGGCCGCCCGCTGCAGGCCGGCGCGATCCTGGTCTGGTCGCTCACCGCGCTGGACGTGCGGTGGAGTTGGGACCGTCTGCTGCTCGTCCCCGTCCTGCTGGTGTGCGGGTCGGTGATCTTCTCGGCGATCTACGTCGGCGGCGCCACCCTGCAGTTCTGGTGGGGCGAGGCGAAGGAACTGCAGAACTCGTTCACCTACGGCGGCGCGACCCTGCTGCACTACCCGCCGACGATCTTCGCCAAGGAGCTGGTGGCCGGCGCCGTCTTCGGCGTGCCGCTGGCGTTCGTCAACTGGCTGCCGGCCCTGCACATCCTCGGCCGCCCCGACCCGCTCGGGCTGCCCGTCGCGTTCCGGTTCGCCTCGCCGCTGGTCGCCGTGATCTGCGTCGGCGTGGCCGGCCTCGCCTGGCGGGCCGGCCTGCGGGCCTACCGCAGCACCGGCAGCTGACCGGACCACCCATCGAAAGGGCAGAGACATGGCACTGATCGAACTCGACGACGTCCACCGCAGCTTCACCGTCCGGGCCAGGATCGGCCGCTTCCGGCGCGAGAAGCGCGAGGTCCGCGCGGTGGACGGGCTCAGTTTCACCATCGGGGCCGGCGAGTGCGTCGGCTACATCGGCCCCAACGGCGCCGGCAAGTCCACCACCATCAAGATGCTCACCGGCATCCTGGTGCCCACCTCCGGCCGGCTGCGGGTGGCCGGCGTCGACCCGGCCCGCGAGCGCACCGCGCTGGCCCGGCGGATCGGCGTCGTCTTCGGCCAGCGCACCACCCTCTGGTGGGACCTGCCGCTGCGCGACTCCTACGAGCTGGCCCGCCGGATCTACCGCGTCCCCGAGGCCCGCTACCGCGCCAACCTCGCCCGCTGCGTCGAACTGCTCGATCTGGGAGCCCTGCTGGACACACCCGTGCGCCAGCTCTCGCTCGGCCAGCGGATGCGCGGGGATCTCGCCGCCGCGCTGCTGCACGACCCCCAGGTGCTCTACCTGGACGAGCCGACCATCGGCCTGGACGTGGTGAGCAAGGGCCGGGTCCGGGAGTTCCTGCGCCTGGTCAACCGGGAGAACGGCACCACCGTGCTGCTCACCACCCACGACCTGGTCGACATCGAGCAGCTCTGCGACCGGGTGATGGTGATCGACCACGGGCGGGTGGTGCACGACGGCGGCCTGGACGGGCTGCACGCGGTCGGCCGCAGCGAACGCACCCTGGTGGTGGACCTCGCGGTGGCCCACCCGCCGATCGAGGTCCCCGGCGCGCGGGTGGTGAAGGTGGACGGCCCCCGGCAGTGGCTGGCCTTCCCCGCCCAGCAGAGCGCCGCGCCGATCGTTGCCGCGGTGGCCGGACGCTACCCGCTGGTCGACCTCTCGGTGCGCGAACCCGCCATCGAGGACGTGATCGCCCGGATGTACGCGAAGGTGGCGATCGGCTGAGCGGCCCGGCCCGGCCGGTCCGGCGGGGCGCGCGGCGCGCGGGGTGGGGGTGTGGAGCATCCCGCGCGCCGGGCACGGGCAGACTGGCGGGGTGAGCGACGAAGCCTTCAGTACGACGGGCCGCGGAGTGAGCTTCACCGCGGCCGACGAGGAGAAGAGACGCGGCGTCCGGCGGATGAAGACCATCGCGACCGGGCTGCTGGCCCTGGCCAGCGTGGTCTTCGCCCTGGCGACCTGGGCGAAAGCCTCGGGCGCGGGTGCCTGGGCGGCCTACCTGGCGGCGGCGGCCGAGGCGGGGATGGTCGGCGCGCTGGCCGACTGGTTCGCCGTCACCGCGCTGTTCCGCCGCCCGTTCGGCCTGCCGATCCCGCACACGGCGATCATCCCGACCAAGAAGGACGCCTTCGGCAAGTCGCTCGGCGACTTCGTCGGGGAGAACTTCCTCTCCGGCCGGGTGGTGCGCGACCGGCTGGCCTCGCTGGGCATCGCCCGGCGGGTCGGCGAGTGGCTGGCCGCGCCCGGCAGCGCCGAGCGGGTCACCCGGGAGGCCTCGGCCGCGCTGCGCGGGGTGCTCGCGGTGCTCCGGGACGAGGACGTCCAGGCGGTGGTCGCCGAGGCCGTCACCCGGCGGGCCTCGGCGACCTCGGTGGCCGAGCCGATGGGCCGGATGCTGGGCACGGTGGTCGCCGACGGCGGCCACCACGGCGTGGTGGACCTGGTCACCGTCCGGGCGCACGACTGGCTCGCCGAGAACCACGAGGACGTCGTCCACCGGGTCACCGAGAAGACCCCCGGCTGGACGCCCAGGTTCATCGACCACCAGGTCGGCGAGCGGGTCTACAAGGAGCTGATGCGCTTCGTCACCGACATCCGGGACGACCGTCGCCACCCGGCGCGCGGCGCGGTGGACAAGTTCCTCGCCGACTTCGCGGCCGAACTCCAGCACGACCCGGAGACGATCGCCCGGGTCGAGCGGGCCAAGGCCGAGCTGCTCGCCCGCGACGAGGTGCGGGATCTGATCGCCTCCACCTGGGCCGCCGTGCGCTCCCTGGTGATGACCGCGGCCGAGGAGGAGGACAGCGAGCTGCGCCTGCGCATCACCCGGGGCGTGCGCGACTTCGGCACCCGGATGGCGAGTGACGCCAAGCTCCGGGCCAAGGTGGACACCTGGCTGCAGGACGCCGCCCAGTACCTCGTCGACACCTACCGGGACGAGATCACCTCGCTGATCTCCGAGACGGTGGCGGGCTGGGACGCCGACGACGCCTCGCGCAAGATCGAGGCGAACGTGGGGCGGGATCTCCAGTTCATCCGGATCAACGGCACCGTGGTCGGTGCCCTCGCCGGGCTGCTCATCCACACCGTGGCGGTGGCGCTCGGCGGCTGAGCCCGTCCGGCGTAGCCTTGCAGCAACTCATGAGACGCGCGTAGAAAGAGAGCCCCACCGTGGTCCAGCCGGACGGGAAGAGCGGCATCGAGGCGTTCATCGCGGGCATGCCCAAGGCGGAACTGCACGTCCACCACGTGGGGTCGGCCTCGCCCCGGGTGGTCGCCGAACTGGCCGCCCGCCACACCGGGTCGAAGGTGCCCACCGACCCGGCCGCCCTCGCCGAGTACTTCACCTTCACCGACTTCGGGCACTTCATCGAGGTGTACCTCAGCGTGGTGGACCTGATCCGCGACGCCGAGGACGTCCGTGCGCTGACCTACGGCGTCGCCGAGGACATGGCCCGCCAGCGGATCCGCTACGCCGAGCTGACCGTCACGCCGTACTCCTCGGTCTCCCGGGGGATCCCCGACGTGGCCTTCATGGAGGCCATCGAGGACGCCCGGAAGTCCGCCGAGAAGGATCTCGGCGTGGTGCTCCGCTGGTGCTTCGACATCCCCGGTGAGGCGGGTCTGGCCGCGGCCGAGGAGACCGCGCGGCTCGCGGTCGACCTCGCCCCCGAGGGCCTGGTCAGCTTCGGCCTCGGCGGCCCCGAGATCGGCGTCCCGCGCCCGCAGTTCAAGCCGTACTTCGACCGCGCGAGGGCGGTCGGCCTGCACAGCGTCCCGCACGCCGGTGAGACCACCGGACCGGAGACGGTCTGGGACGCCCTGCGGGTGCTCGGCGCCGAGCGGATCGGCCACGGCACCCAGGCCGTCAAGGACGCGGCGCTGGTGGACTGGCTCGGCGAGCACCGCATCCCGCTGGAGGTCTGCCCGACCTCCAACATCGCCACCCGCGCGGTGGAGCGGATGGAGGAGCACCCGATCCGGCAGATGGTCGACGCCGGACTGCTGGTCACGGTCAACAGCGACGACCCGCCGATGTTCGGCACCGACCTGAACACCGAGTACGGCGTCGCCGCCCGGCTGCTCGGGCTCGACGAGGCGGGTGTCGCCGCGCTGGCGAAGAACTCCGTCGAGGCGTCCTTCCTCGACCAGGCCGGCAAGAAGCGGCTGACCGGCGAGATCGACACCTACCTGGCCGCCTGGGACCGCGGCTGACCCGTGGGCCGACCCGGCGGGGGCGGACCGGGTCCGGTCCGCCCCGCATCGGTCCGCCCCCACGCCGCCCCCCGCCGGTCCGCCCCCGCCCGGCCCCCCGCCGCGGGGCCGGGCGGTCCGGCGGCCACCCCGAGCGCCGAGCCGACCATATTGACGAACGGTCGTACCGCTGTTCAGGGCACAATCACGGGCAGACCACGAAAGCAGGCCCCCGTGACACTCACGCCGACCCGTCTGACCCTTGACGACCTGTTCGCCGCCGCCGACCTGACCGCAGCCATCGAGGCCGGGCACGTCACACGCAAGGCGCACCCGTCGCTGCCGATCTCGATCTACACCTACACACCGGTCTGTCAGTACGGGCACATCTGGACGCCCGTCACGATGCGGTGCCGCGGACTGATCGCCGACGACGCGAGTGGCGAGATCGTCGCCCTGCCCTTCCCGAAGATCTTCGTCACGGCCATGCACGGCCGGCACGACTTCGCGCCGACACTGCCCGGCGAGCCGTTCGAGGTCTTCGAGAAGGCGGACGGATCGCTGGCGATCGTGTTCCACCACGCCGGCCGGTGGCACGCCGCGTCGAAGGGGTCCTTCATCTCCGAGCAGGCCCGGTGGGCGCAGCGGGTGCTCGACCGCGCCGACACCGGCGGGCTCGACGAGGGCGTGACCTACCTGGCCGAGGCGATCTATCCGGGCAACCGGATCGTCGTCGACTACGGGGCCCGCCAGGACCTGGTGCTGCTCGGCGCGTACCGCCCGGCCGACGGCACCGAGGTGGAGCTGTCGCAGGCCGCCGCGCACTGGGCGCCGATCGGTTCGGTGGTGCGTTCCTGGGGCTTCGGCTCGGACGTCCCGGAGCTGGAGGAGCGTGCCGCGGCGGACACCTCGATGGACGGCGCACCGGTCGGCGGGACGCAGGAGGAGGGCTACGTCATCCGCTTCGCCTCCGGCGTCCGCGCGAAGCTGAAGCTGAGCGCGTACCTCGGGCTGCACCGCCTGTACACCGGCACCAACGAGCGGACGGTGTGGGAGGCGCTGGCGGCCGGCCGCGAGCCGGGCACGCTGTTCGACCGGGTGCCGGACGAGTTCCGGGACTGGGTCGAGCAGATCGCAACCAGGCAGCGCGAGCAGGTCGCCGGGTTCGTCGCCGGGGTCGAGGCGGAGTTCGCCCGGATCCCGGCCGGCCTGGACCGCAAGGCGTTCGCGGCCGAGGCCGGGAGGGCCTCGCGCCCGGGGGCGATGTTCCGCCTGTACGACGGGCGGGACGTCCTCGACATGGCCTGGAGGTCCGTCAGGCCCCGTGGCGACGCGCCGTTCAAGACCGACGAGGAAGGCTGACCCGTGCCCACCGTGCACCTCACCACCGGCCTGCCCGCGTCCGGGAAGACCACCCGGGCCCTGCAGCTGCTGGCCGACTCCGGCGGCACCGTGCGCCGGGTCAACATGGACGACATCCGCGCGATGCTCGACGGCCACGGCGGCGGCCGGGGCACCTGGACCCACCGCCACGAGAAGACCGCGATGGCCGTTCAGGAGGCCGCGATCCTGGCCGCCGTCGGGGACGGCTTCGACGTGGTCGTCGACAACACCCACCTGACCGCGAGCATGGCCGGGCGGCTGAGGTCCGTCCTCGCCCAGGCCGAGGACATCACCTTCGTGGTCCACGACTTCACCGACGTCACCGTGGAGGAGTGCCTGGCCCGCGACGCGGCCCGGGCGAACCCGGTCGGCGAGGAGGTGATCCGCCGTCTGGACATGAAGCACCGCTCGGCCCGCAGGAGCGGCTGGCGGCTCACCGCCGAGTGGATGTCGCAGACGCTCGCGGTCGAGCCCTACCGGCCCGTCGAGGGGCTGCCGTCCGCCGTGATGGTGGACATCGACGGGACCCTCGCGCTGAACGTCTCCCGGGGCCCGTACGACTTCACCCGCTGCGGCGAGGACGCCCTCAACGTCGCGGTGGCCGACGCGGTGCGGATGTACGGCGAGGCCGGCCACCGGGTCGTGGTGCTCTCCGGGCGCAGCGAGGAGTTCCGGCCGCAGACCGAGAAGTGGCTGGCGGCGCACGGCGTGGCCTGGGACGAGCTGTGGATGCGTCCGGCCGGGGACACCCGCCGGGACGACGCGGTGAAGCTGGACCTCTTCGACGCGCACGTGCGCCACCGCTTCGCCGTCCGGGTCAGCCTGGACGACCGCGACCGGGTGGTCGCGCTCTGGCGCCGGCTCGGCCTGCCGACGTTCCAGGTCAACTACGGGGACTTCTAGCAGCCGGGTGGCCGGCGGGCCCGCCCGCCGGCCACCCGGACAGCGGTCTCAGGCGGCGGCCGCGAGTGCCGCGGCCGGGGCCGTCGCGTCCCGGTGCAGCCAGGCCCGCTCGGCGGCGCTCCACGCGGTGGTGGTGACCAGGTAGAGCCCGGCCGCCAGCGGCACCAGCGCGGCGAACAGCACCGTGCCGAACGACAGGTACGGCATCAGGGCCGCCCCGGGTTGCGGGGTGGCGCCGGGGGCGGGCGCGGGGGCGGCGGCGATCGCGCGCCGCGCCCGGCGGAAGTTGGCGAGGCCCACCGCCGCGAGCGCCGCGTACAGCGCGCCGAACACCAGCCACTGGGCGGCGCCGTGCGCGGCGCTCGCGTGCAGTCCGAGCGGCACCCCGAACGCGGTGTGGCCGAGCAGGTCGTTGGGTGTGGTGAACAGCCGGTACATCACCGAGAAGAACGGGATCTGCACCAGCATCGGCAGGCAGCCCGCGAACGGTGAGGCCTTCTCGCGCCGGTACAGCTCGGCGAGAGCCTCGCGCTGCTTCTCGGGCTCGCCCTTGAACCTCCGGTTGAGCTCGGCCACCTGCGGGGCGAGGCGGGTGCGGGACTTCTCGCCCCGGGCGGCGGCCCGGGCCAGCGGGTGCAGGGCGAGGCGGACGAGGACGGTGAACAGGACGATCGCGGCGGCGGTCGGGACCACCTGGGCGAGCGCGGAGACGAGGTCGTGCGCCAGGCGGACGGCCGGGTCGAGAACGGCGAAGACGGACATGGTGAGGCGAGCCCTCCGGGGTCTCGTTGCGTGAGAGGTCGGCGGAGGACGGCCGCGCGGTGGCAGCGCCGGGGTGGGGGCGTTACGCGGCCGTCGGGGCCGCGCCCGGGGCCCTGGGACGTCGGCGGCCCCGGGCGTCCGGATCACGCTGCGGGAGGAAGGCGGTCCGGAAGGCGCGCCGGCGCAGTGTCGCGGCCCGCACGGTGGCGGGGGCGCGGGCTCCGAGCAGTCGCCCGGTCGCCAGGGCGCCGGCCGCCACGCCGGAGAGCAGGACCAGGGCGGCGGCGGCCGCCACGGCGGTCAGGCCGGCCGATCCGGTGAGCAGTTCGCCGGTGAGCAGGCGCAGCAGGCCGAGCAGGGTGGCGAGCAGTGTCATCGTCGTCCCTCTCCGGTCGGTGCGCGGGGCGGTTGCCGCCGCCGGTGACGATGGTACGGGTGCGGCGCGTCCTGGCAACAGCCGTTCGTCCCGGCCCGTGCGCGGGCGTAGCCATCGGTGCTACGCGGGGCTACCGTGGAGGGATGAAGACGATTACCCAGCGGGAGTTCCGCAACAACTCCGCCGCGGTGATGGACGCGGTGGAGGCGGGTGAGACGTTCCACATCACCCGCAACGGCGTCGAGGTCGCCGAACTGCGTCCGGTCTCCGGCCGTCGGCGCCTGAGCGCGGAGGAGCTGGTGGCCCGGCACAGCAGGCTGCCGAAGGTCGATTACCAGCAGATGCGCAAGGAGAGCGAGGAGTACTTCGGCGCCGAGGACCTCCTCGGCGAGGACGACGACCCGTTCACCCGCCGCCGTGGCTGAACGCCGACGGAGCCCCCGGCGCCGACCGGCCGGGGTGCTGGACACCTGTGTCTACATCGACCTGGCGTTGCTCGACCCGGCCGAGCTGCCGGCCGTCCCGGAGCTGACCGCGATCACCTTCGCCGAACTCCAGCAGGGTGTCGCGATGGCCCGGGACCCGCTGAGCCGGGCCGCCCGGCTCGAAGTGCTCGGCGCGGCGATGGCCGACTTCGACCCGCTGCCCTTCGACGGCGCGGCGTCCGCCCGCTACGGGACGCTGGTGGCGCTGACGATCGCGGCGGGGCGCCAGCCGCGCCCGCGCCGGATCGACCTGATGATCGCGGCCGTCGCCTCCGCGAACGGCCTGCCGCTGTACACCCGCAACATCGCGGACTTCCGGGGCCTGGGCGCCGCCGTCGAGGTCATCGCGGTGTAGCGGCCGGGCCGCGCGGGGCCCGGGCATCCGGCCTGACCACCGTGCCGGTGGCGGCGGACGCGCGGGCCGCCTCCAGCACGGTCAGCGTCGTGACCGCGTCGCGGGGGTCGACCGGCGGCGGCGTGCCGGTGGCGAGCGCGGTGGCGACGCCCGCGTAGAAGGCGGGGTAGTCGCCCGGGTAGGTGGGGAGCGCCGCGGCCGACCCGTCGGTGCCGAAGGCGCCGTGGTGGGTCTCGGCGTCGGCGCCCCAGGGGTGGGTGCCGTCGGGCCGGCGGCCGGCCTTCAGGGCGTCCTCCTGCGGGTCCATGCCGAACTTCACGTACCCGGCCCGGTCGCCGAGGATCCGCAGGCGCGGTCCGGTCAGCGGGGTGATGGCGCTGGTCCACAGGTGGGAGCGGGTGCCGCCGGCGTGGGTGAGCGCGAGGAAGGAGTCGTCGTCGACCACCGCGCCGTCGCGGCGGGTGTCGATCTCGGCGTAGACCGTGTCGACCGGGCCGAACAGGGTGATCGCCTGGTCGACCAGGTGGCTGCCCAGGTCGTAGAGGGTGCCGCCGGCCTCGGCCGGGTCGGCCAGCTCGCGCCAGCCGGCCTTCGGCTTGGGCCGGAACCGTTCGAAGCGGGACTCGAAGCGGTGCACCCGGCCGAGGGCGCCGCTCTCGACCAGGTGGCGGGCGGTCAGGAAGTCGCCGTCCCAGCGGCGGTTCTGGAACACCGAGAGCAGTACCCCGCGGCTCTCGGCGTACTCGCAGAGCTCCAGGGCCGAGGCGGCGGTGGCGGCCAGCGGCTTGTCGACCACGGTGGCCAGTCCGGCCCGCACGGCGGCCCGCGCCAGCGGGACGTGGGTCCGGTTGGGGGAGGCGATGACGACCAGGTCCAGCGCCTCCGGGTCGGCCAGCAGCTGTTCGGGGGTGTCGACGGCGCGGGCGTCCGGATGATCGCGCCGCAGGTTCGCGCGGCGCTCGGGGTTGGCGGTGACCACCGCGTCCAGCCTCAGCCCCGGGGTGGTGGCGATGAGCGGAGCGTGGAAGGCGGAGCCGGCCAGGCCGTAACCGACCAGGCCGACACGGAACGGGGTACGGAAGGCGGTGCTCATGACGCCCACTCAATCACGGCCCGCCCGCGCGGCCCGCTGTTGCGGGCCGCCCGGCGTTGCGGGCGGCCCCGGCCGTTCAGCGGGCGTGCGCGCCGCGGGTGCGCCGGCCCCGGCGCAGGACGGCCATGGTGGCGCCGGCCAGCAGGAAGGACGCCCCGACCGAGGCGAGCAGGCCCAGCGAGCGGGCGGAGCCGGTCTGGGCGAGGTTCCCGGTGCGGGCGGCCGGGCCTGCGGTGGCGGAGGGGCCGGTGGAGGTGGCTGCGGCGGCGGTGGTGGAGGGGACGGCGACGGCGGGCGCCGCCGCGGCGGCCGGGCCGCCGCCCGCTGCCGCCGGCGCATCCGCGGCGGCGGCAGGGCCGGTACCGGTGGCCGGTGCCGCGGGGACGGTGGCGGTGGCCGGGAGGCCGGAGGCGATGGTGGCGGTGGTGGCGGGCGGGTGGGAGTGTCCGGCGCCGGTCGCCGCCGGGACGGCTGCGCTCCCGGGGGTGGCGCCGCTCCCGTCGAAGACCACGTCCGAGCAGGAGTAGAAGGCCTCCGGGCTGTCCGAGCGCTGCCAGATCGCGTAGACCAGCTGACGGCCGGTCCGCCCCGCCGGGATCCTGCCGGGCAGCAGGTAGGAGCCGTCGACGAGCTGGGGGTCGGTGACCGAGAGGAACGGCTGCGCGTCGAGGTCGGCCCAGGCCAGCGGCTTGGCCGGGTCGTGGCCGCGATTGGTGAGGAAGAGCTGGAAGGTGCCCTTGTGCGGGGCGGTCGCGCGGAACCGGAAGGTGAAGTCGGCGCCCGCGGTGAGGTTGGTCGCGGGCCAGTCGGCGCGCGGCAGGTCCAGGCCCCGGAACATGTCGGTGCCGGCGCTGCACAGCTTCCCGTCCGGGATGATCTCGCGGTGCCGGCCGGCCGCGTCGCCGATCCGCAGGCTCATCCAGTCGTACAGCGCGGCGGTGCCGCCGGTGGCCACGGCGGCCCGGCAGGCGGCCGAGACGGGATGCTCCGGGCCCTCCAGATAGCAGCCCTCGACCCGGCTGAGCGGGTTCTGCATCGAACCGTGGGCGGTCGCGGTGCCGGCTCCGAGGGTGACGGACAGGGCGCAGCCGGCCAGGGCGGCGGCGAGGACGAGCGGGGTGGCGGGGATGCGGCGGGTGGGCATGGCGGAGGAACTCCTCTACGGAGCGGGGGAGGGTTCTGTGCGCTTCACGTTAGCCCCGCGCGCACCTCCTACTGATGGGTGATCAGTTCGGTTAGGGGCCGCTTAAGGAGTCGTTGAGGCGGGTCCGCCGGGCAACCGGTACGTCCGGTGGGCGGTACGTACTCCCGTCGGCCAGGTGTGCGGATTAGGCTGTGCCCCGTTGGGGCAGCCAGCATCACCCCCGGTCGTCCGGTGTTCCCGGCGGGAGTCCGGCCGGCGGGGTGCGCACCGGACACGCTGCGCAGTTTCGTACGACCACCGCAAGACTTCGGGAGACACGCACGTGGCAGACCGCAAGCCCATCGAGTCCTGGCTGACCGACATGGACGGTGTCCTCATCCACGAGGGAACGCCGATTCCCGGCGCGGAGGAGTTCCTCCGCCGCCTGCAGGAGTCCGGCAAGCCGTTCCTGGTACTCACCAACAACTCCATCTACACGCCGCGCGACCTCAGCGCCCGCCTGGCCGGCATGGGCCTGAACGTGCCGGAGGAGCGGATCTGGACCTCGGCGCTCGCCACCGCCAAGTTCCTCAAGGGCCAGCGCCCGGGCGGCACCGCGTACGTCATCGGGGAGTCCGGCCTGACCACCGCGCTCTACCAGGCCGGCTACGTGCTGACCGACAACAACCCGGACTACGTGGTGCTCGGTGAGACCCGCACCTACAGTTTCGAGGCGCTCACCAAGGCGATCCGCCTGATCAACGCGGGTGCCCGCTTCATCTGCACCAACCCGGACGAGACCGGCCCCTCCACCGAGGGCGTGCTGCCGGCCACCGGTTCGGTCGCCGCGCTGATCACCAAGGCGACCGGCGTCGAGCCGTACTTCGTCGGCAAGCCCAACCCGCTGATGATGCGCGAGGCGCTGAACAGCGCGGGCGCCCACTCGGAGACCGCCGTGATGATCGGCGACCGGATGGACACCGACATCGTGGCGGGCATGGAGGCCGGCATGGAGACCATCCTGGTGCTCACCGGCCTCACCGCGGCGCAGGACGTGGAGCGCTTCCCGTACCGGCCGACCCGGGTGGTCAAGTCGATCGCCGACCTGATCGAGATGATCTGACGCTCGTCACAGGAGTGGGCCCCGCGCCGGCTGCCGGCCGGGACGGGGCCCACGGGCCGTCCGAGGGGGAGAGGACGCGATGAGGCCGTCTGCGAAAGACCAGCGGCGCGCAGAGGTCGCAGAGCGCCGCCACTGACCACAGGGCCACCCGGGCGCCGCCCTCGGCCAGCCCCCCGGCGAGCAGCAGCGGCCGGCTGAGCAGCGCGCCGACCCCGTACGGACCGCGCCGGACGCCGGGTGTCCGGCTCAGCAGCAGTGCCAGCACAGGACCGGGAGCCGGCCGGGCAGGCCGTCGCGGCCACCGAACCCGGCTGAGGCGGGAACTGTCGGTGGAGCTGTGTAGCGTTCGGGGTGGAAGAGGACGTGCCGGGCGGTCAACGGCACGCCGAGGTCGGGGTGGCGCGGCCGTGGGCCGCTGCCTGCTGGGAGGTTGAACTCGTGACGGACACTGTCGAGGCGGGCACGGGCGCCGGGCTGGAACTGCCGCAGGCCTGGCAGGAGGTGCTCGCCGCGGAGACGGGCAAGCCGTACTTCGCCGAGCTGGCGGCCTTCGTCGCCGCGCAGCGCGCCGAGCACCAGGTGTTCCCGCCGGCCGGGCAGGAGTTCTCCGCACTGGAGGCGACGCCGTACGACAAGGTCCGGGTGCTGGTCCTCGGACAGGACCCGTACCACGACGACAACCAGGCGCACGGGATGAGCTTCTCCGTGCTGCCGGGCGTCAGGATCCCGCCCTCGCTGCGCAACATGTTCAAGGAGCTGGACGCCGACCTCGGCGTGCCGGCCCCGGACAACGGCTACCTGATGCACTGGGCCGAGCAGGGCGTGCTGCTGCTCAACGCGGTGCTCACGGTGCGCGCCCACGAGGCCAACTCGCACAAGGGCAAGGGCTGGGAGAAGTTCACCGACGCCGTGATCAAGGCGGTCAGCGACCGCGAGGAGCCGGTGGTCTTCGTGCTCTGGGGCAACTACGCGAAGAAGAAGCTGCCGCTGATCGACACCACCCGCCACGTGGTGGTGCAGGGCGCGCACCCGTCGCCGCTGTCGGCCCGGCTGTTCTTCGGCAGCCGCCCCTTCTCGCAGATCAACGAGGCGCTGGGCGGCTTCGGCGTCGAGCCGATCGACTGGCGCGTACCGGACGTCAAGAACGGCTGAGTCCTCCCGCGCCGGGGTCGACGGCAGCGGTCGCCGGGGTGGATGGGCCCCCGGCGACCGCAGCCGTCAGCCCGCGGCGCCCAGGTAGCTCTGCCAGCCGTCGGTCGGGGCGTGGCCCACGTTCAGCGCCCGCAGCTTGCGCAGGGTGGACTCGTCCTGCACCTCCAGCCACTCGACCAGCTGCTTGAAGGAGACCATCCGGACCTCGGGCTTGTCCGCGATGGCCTTGATGGTCTCCTCGACGGCGTCCATGTAGATGCCGCCGTTCCACTGCTCGAAGTGGTTCCCGATGAACAGCGGCGCCCGGTTGCCGTTGTACGCGCGGTCGAAGCCGGCCAGGTAGGAGTCCCGCGCCTGGCCGCGCCACGCGTCGTACTTGGCCGGGTCGCCCTTGGTGCTGCCGGCCGACTGGTTGGCGAGGATGTTGTAGTCCATCGACAGCACCTGGAACGAGTGCCCGGGGAACGGGATGCCCTGCAGCGGGAAGTCCCAGATCCTGCCGTCCTGGACCTTCTGCGGCCACATCTGCAGGCCGCCGGGCGAGCTGGCGTCGTACTTCCAGCCGAGCGCGGCGGCCGTCGGCAGCAGCGTCTTCTGCCCCTCCAGACAGGGGGTCCGGCCGCCGACGAGCTCCTTCGTGTAGTCGAAGGGCAGCGGGTCGACGTCCGTGAACCCGGTGTTGGTCCGCCACTGCGTCACGAACGAGACGGCCTGGTCGATCTCGCTCTTCCAGTCCTCGGGCGTCCACTTGTTGACGCCGTTGCCGTCGGAGCGGGTCGAGCAGAAGTGGCCGTTGAAGTGGGTGCCGATCTCGTGGCCGGCCAGCCACGCCTGGCTGATCAGCTTGAGGGTGCTGCGGACCGCCCCGGCGGACAGGAACGGGATGTCGGAGGCGCCGACCGCGTGCTTCGGCGGGTGGTAGAGCTGCGACTTGTCCTTCGGCAGGGCGTAGATGCCGGACAGGAAGAACGTCATCTTCGCCCGGTACTGCTCGGCGATCTTCAGGAAGCGCGGGAACTGGCCGTCGTCGGTGCCGCCCGCGCCGTCCCAGGAGAACACCACGAACTGCGGGGGGCGCTCGCCCGGCTTGAGCTTCTCCGCCTTCGGCTGGTTCGGCTGGGCGCCGCTGTCCGCGGTCGAGCCGTCCCCGATGGGGGTGCCCTTCACGGCGCCCGTGGCGGAGCCGGTGGGCTTGCCGCCGCTGTTGTCCCCCGAACCGGCGCCCCGGCCGCCCGCCGTACCGGAGCCGCCCGAGCAGGCCGTGACCGCACCGAGCGCCGCCGTCGCGGCGGTGGCGCTCAGCACGGCCCTGCGCGAGATGCTGGACATGGTCTCCCCCTGCTGCCTGGAGTCCGGTCACCGGCCGGGGCCCGGGAGGACGTCCCGCGGGCACGTCCGGGGACCACCCGGGGCGCGCCGGCCGGGCGTTGAGCCGTACCGGTTATAACGGACATTTAATGAGTATTCAGCCTTCAGCATGCCATGCGGGGCGTAGCCTCCAGGGCTTCGGTCCGCCGCTACCCATCACGCCGAGCGGGCCCGGACGGCTGCGCCGGGCGGGGGGTTGTTGCCGTCCTGTGACGCTCGCGCCCAGGTACGCGGGGCTGGGCGGGGGTGCGCGGTCCGGGCGCGGTGGGGTGGCTCGGGGCGCGGGCCGCTCGCCGACACGCCGGGGGGCCGACACGCCGGGGCGGGGCGGGGTGGTCTCAGGCGACCGGGAGCCGGCGGTTGCGGCGCACCACGCGGGCGATGGCCGCGCTGATCGTGGTGGCGGCGGCGCAGGACACCACCAGGCTCAGCCAGGCGGTGTCGAACCAGTGGCTGTTCAGCCAGCCCAGGGTGACGATGTAGGTCGCCCAGACCAGCGCGGCCAGTGCCGACCAGCGCAGGAACTTGCGCGGGTGCTCGGGGGAGTGCCCCATCGCGAGGTCCAGCACGGTACGTCCGGCGGGCACGAAACGGGCCACCACGACGATCGCCGCGGCGGCTCCGGTGGTCCGCCCGTCCAGCGCCTGCTGCACCCGCGCGACGCTGGCCGCGAGCTGCGGCCGCTGCTCCAGGCGACGGCGCACCGAGGGCGCGCCCCGGCGGGCCAGGCCGAGCAGCAGGATGTCACCGAGGAAGGAGGCCATCGCGACGCCGAGCCCGAGCAGCAGCGGGGCGCCGTCGATGCGGGCGGTGTTCAGGACGGCCAGGATGACCAGGGTCCCGCTCGGGATGAAGGGGACGAACGCGTCGCCGAGAACGGCGAACAGCGCCACGGCGCAGATCCACGAGGATCCGAGCAGTGCGGTGATGTCCAACGTCGTACTCCCTCCAGACCGGCCCGGGGGAGCAGGTGGTTGCAAGTGACAACGCTAGCGCCTCGACCTTTCATGCCGTGAAGCACCCCCTCTGTGGCAGGCGTCACGACATGCGAGAGCCCCCGGGGCGGGGTGCTGCTCCGGGGGCTCGCGGGGATCGAACGGTGCTGGTCCAGCCCGTCGACCTTGTCGATGGGTGCGGATCCTGTGCGTGATCCGCCCTGTGGAACAGCCTGCCGGACGGCGGCCGGTGATGGCGAGCCCTGGGGCTGGCGACTTCCCGCGCTGGCGCGAACTCGCCACCCGTGTGCGTCCGCTGGCAGTGAGTCAGCTCGCCGGCCGGACGGCGCACCGGCCGAACGGACGGTCGGCGCGGCGGGGGTGGCGGCCCGGCCCGGGACGCGGACGGCGGCCGGGCCCGGGAACACCCCGCCGTCCCGGGTGGTTGTCCCCCGACGGCGGGAGGCCCCGCCGTGCGCGACCGCTCGTGCACGACCACTCGTACACGACCAGGAGGCCGGACGGCATGACCACCGAGGACCAGCACTCACCCCAGCCCGGGCAGCCCGCCGGCCGTGACGCCGCCCCCGGTGCGGCCGCCGTGCACGGGGTGGCCCGCGGCACCGCGCCCGCGCCGCTGTCGATCCTCGACCTCGCCACCGTCGGCGCCGGCCACACCCCGGGCGAGGCGCTCGCCGCGACCACCGAACTGGCCCGCAGCGCCGAGAGCTGGGGCTACCACCGCTTCTGGGTCGCGGAGCACCACGGCATGCCCGGCGTGGCCAGCTCCACCCCCGCCGTCCTGCTCGCCCACCTCGGCGCGCACACCAGCACCCTGCGGCTGGGCTCCGGCGGCGTCATGCTGCCCAACCACGCCCCGCTCGCCGTCGCCGAGCAGTTCGGCCTGCTGGAGGCGCTCCACCCGGGCCGGATCGACCTGGGCCTCGGCCGCGCCCCGGGGACGGACCAGGCCACCGCCCGGGCCCTGCGCCGGGGCCGGGCCGAGGGCGCCGACGACTTCCCGCAGGAGCTCGCCGAGCTGACGCACTTCCTGGACGGCGACTTTCCGGACGGGCACCCCTACGCCCGGCTGACCGCCGTCCCCAAGGGCGAGGGCAGGCCGCCGATCTGGCTGCTCGGTTCGTCCGGTTTCAGCGCCCGGCTGGCCGGCCGGCTCGGTCTGCCGTTCGCCTTCGCCCACCACTTCAGTGGCAACAACACGCTGCCCGCGCTCGACCTCTACCGCTCCAGCTTCCGTCCCTCCGAGGTGCTCGCCGAGCCGTACGCCCTGATCGGGGTCAGTGCGGTCGCCGCCGACGACGAGGAGCAGGCCCGTCGGCTGGCCCGCTCGGCGGGGCTCGGGATGCTCAGGCTGCGCCGGGGCGACCCGGGCCCGATCCCGACGCCGGAGGAGGCGCAGGCGTACCCGTACAGCCCGGCCGAGGCGGACTTCATGGACGACTGGCTCTCCAGGGTCGTCCTGGGCGCGCCCGGCGAGGTGGCCGACGGCCTGGAGGCGCTGCGCAAGCTGACCGGGGCGGACGAGCTGATGGTCACCTCGCACATCCACGGCCACCGGGCGCGGCACCGCTCCTACGGTCTGATCGCCGAGGCCTACGGCCTGACCGCGGGCGCCGGGGCCTGACGGCCGGCCCGGCCCGGTGCTGAGCCGGGTCGAGCCGGGGCCGGCTCAGCGGGCCTGGGCCTCGCGCAGCATGGCGGCGACCGCCTCGGGCTCGCCCGGCCGGGCGAAGTACCAGCCCTGCGCCGTGTCGCACCCGGTCTGCCGCAGCCGCTCGGCCTGGGCCGCGCTCTCGATGCCCTCGGCCGTGACGGTCAGCCCGAGCGCGTGCGCGAGCTGCACCATCGCGCGGACGATCTGCTCGTCCGCCTCGGTGCGCCGGGCACCCTGCACGGGCCGTCCGGGACCAGGGTCGCGGAAGCCCTCGATGAAGGTGCCGTCCAGTTTGAGCACGTGCACCGGCAGCCGGGAGAGGTAGGCCAGGTTGGAGTAGCCCGTCCCGAAGTCGTCGATCGCGATCCGGACGTCCATGTCGGCCAGCGCCTGGAGCGCCTGGAGCGGCCGCCCGCCGGGCCCGAGCAGGGCGCTCTCGGTGATCTCCAGCTGGAGCAGCCCGGCCGGCAGTCCCGAGCTCTCCAGTGCGTCGGCGACGTCCGCGACGATGTCGGAGTCCCAGATCTGGCGGGCCGCCAGGTTGACGCTGACGAAGGTCTTGGCGTCCGGGAACTCGGTCAGCCAGCGCCGCGCCTGGCGGCACGACTCCTCCAGCACCCACTTGCCGAGCGGGACGATCGCCCCGGAGGCCTCGGCGAGCGGGATGAAGCGGTCCGGTGAGAGCGTCCCGTACCGGGGGTGGCGCCAGCGGACCAGCGCCTCCGCGCCGTGCACCGACCCGTCCGCGAGCCCCACCAGCGGCTGGTACTCGACCGAGAACTCGCCGCGTTCCAGGGCGGGGCGAAGAGCGGTGGTCAGCAGCTGGCGGGTCAGCTGGTGGGCTCCGCGGTCCGGGTCGTAGAGCGTCCAGCGGGCCCGGCCGTCGGCCTTGGACCAGTACAGCGTCGCGTCGGCGTCCTTGACCAGGTCGGTCGGGGTGGTCCCGGCCACCGGGCGCTCCACCACGCCCACGCTCGCGGTCACCACCAGCTGGTGCCCGGCCACCTCGAAGGGGTGCTCCAGAGCCTTGACCAGTTGCGCGGCGAGCGCGGTGAGCTGATCGTCGCCCTCGCTGTCGGTCACCAGGACGGCGAACTCGTCCCCGCCCAGGCGGGCCACCAGCCGTCCCTCGCCCCGGGCGAAGCCGAGCTCCAGCCGGGCGGCGACCGCCACCAGCAGCTGATCGCCGATGTGGTGGCCGAGCGTCTCGTTGACGGCCGCGAAGCCGTCCAGATCCAGGTAGCAGAGCCCGACCCGGCGGCTGTCCGTCCGCCCTGCGCCGCCGGCCGGGCCGCGCGGCGGCCGCCCGTGCGCGGGGAGACAGGCGGCGTCGAGCCGCTCGAAGAACAGGGCGCGGTTCGGCAGCCGGGTCAGCGGGTCGTGCAGGGCCTGGTACTTCAGGCGGTCCCAGAGACGGCGCTGTTCGGTGATGTCCTCGACCATGGCGAGGGTGTACAGCGGTCGGTCCGCGCCGTCCCGGATGAGGGAGAGGGTCACCTTGCTCAGGACCGTCCGCCCGTCGCGGTGCTTGAGCCCCTTCTCCATCCGCAGCCGGTCGCACTCGCCCCGCACCAGCGCCCGGTAGAGCCGGCGCGGCGTGTCCTCGGCCTCGATGATGTCGTGGATGTGGGTGCGGACCAGCTCGGAGACCTCGCGGCCGATCATCGCCGCCAGGGCCGGGTTGGCCTCGATCACCCGGTCCTCGGAGTCGATCAGGGCCATCCCGATACCGGCGTCGGCGAAGGCCGCCCGGAACCGGGACTCGCTGGCCCGCAGGGCCTCCAGCAGCTGGTCGGTGTGGTCGGGCAGGGGTGTGGAACAGGCCGGGCAGACGGCCTTCGGGGCGTCGGTGGCCGCCGCGCCACGCGGGCCGCTCTCGTGCCGGGCCCGGTCGTACCGGTCGCCGCCGGGCGTGCCGGGGGCGACGGGCGCGACGGGCGCGACGGGCGCGACGGGCGCGAGAGCGTCCCCGTTCGGCACGCCGCTCGCGTGCGGCCAGGGACGCCGGTCGTCGATGTGTCGCAGTCCTTCGTGCCGCACGCCCTGGTGGTGTGCGTCGGCCCCCTCGTTCTGGCCCGGCACGGCACGCTCCCGTCCGCTGCTGACGCTGCTCCGGCCGGCTGTCCAGTGCCGCGGGGGCCGGAATCCCGCACAGCTGTCGAGGCCCCGCGGATTCTGTGCGCGGGGCCCACGTCGGGCCGCGCGCATCGAGCGCGGGTGCTGCGGCCGATCATAAAGCGCCGGTGCATCCGGCGGTGACCGCCGGCCGGGTGAGTCGCCGTGTTTCGGAGCACTTGTGGTGGTTCGTCAGGACGCGCCAACGCCCCCGGTGCGCAGCGATGGATGCGCGCCAGGGGCGTGTGCACTGGGCGTGCGCGCTCCCCGGAACCGGGGGCCCGGGAGCGCGCGCGTCGTCCGGCGGTCAGGCCAGCTTGGCGGTGAGCGTGATGGTCGTCCCGGTGAGGGCCTGGCTGACCGGGCAGTTCGCCTTGGCGTCCTCGGCGGCCTTGGTGAAGGCGGCCTCGTCCAGGCCGGGCACCTCGCCGGTCACGGTGAGGTGGATCCCGGTGATGCCGGTGCCGGGCTGGAACGTCACGTCGGCCTGGGTGTCGAGCTTGGTGGGCGGCGTGCCGGCGCCGGCCAGGCCGTGCGAGAGCGCCATCGAGAAGCAGGCGGAGTGCGCGGCCGCGATGAGCTCCTCGGGGCTGGTCTTGCCGTTCGGCTCCTCGGAGCGGGCCGGCCAGGAGACGGGGTAGGTGCCGATACCGGACGAGGCGAGGGTCACCTGGCCCTTGCCGTCGATCAGGTTGCCTTCCCAAGCGGTGCGTGCGGTGCGGGTCGTTGCCACGGGGTACCTCCGGTGCTGGCGGCTGCTGCTTGGTCACATCGGGTCATGCCGCGGCCCAGCCTACGTGCCGCCGTCCGGGCCACCGCGGACGGCGCTCTGAACTGCTTACACAGCGTCATACCGGCCACGTCCGTGGTTTTCGGACCCGGCCGGGCGCCGTGGACACGACTCTCGGCCCTGCGGATCCGGCGTCGGGCCCGGGCCGCGGGAGCCGCTCGGAGCGCGCGGGCGCCCCGGGCCACGCCACCGCCGGGCCGTCCGTCCCGTCGTCCGTGCCGCCGTCCGTTCGGCTGTCCGTTCCGTCGTCCGTTCGGCCGTCCGTTCGGCTGTCCGTATCGCGGACAGCCGGGACGGACGATGGGAGTCCGCCCCGGTCGCCCTGTTAGATTTGCCCGGGCCCGCGCCGGACCGCAGACCTGCCGGGTGCCACCTTTCCCGTACAGCCCCGGAGCCGCCCCGATGACGGACCACGCCACGACCCCCGACGCCGGCACGCCCGGGGAGATCGACGATGCCGTCCGGGCGGAGCTGACCGGCCTGCGGCAGAGCATCGACAACATCGACGCCGCCGTCGTCCACATGCTGGCCGAGCGTTTCAAGGCCACCCAGCGGGTCGGCCGACTCAAGGCCGAGCACAAGCTCCCGGCGGCGGATCCGGCCAGGGAGCGCGACCAGATCGAGCGGCTGCGCGAGCTGGCGGCGGGCGCCCACCTGGATCCGGTGTTCGCCGAGAAGTTCCTGAACTTCATCATCGCGGAGGTCATCCGCCACCACGAGGCCATCGCCCGGGCCTGAGCCGCACCGGCCCCACCGCCAGGGCACCCGCAGCCGCACCTGTGGCTGCCCCGCAGCCGCTGTCGGCGCCTCGGGCCCCCCGCCCGGCCGCGGCGCGGGCCGAGCGCCCGGGTCGTCCGTGTCTGCTGCTGCTAAAAGTCTGATTTCGTGACGCCGACCGTTGGCGTTAGCGTGCTGTCTTCCCGGGTCGGTCGATCCGGTGGATCGCGGGACCCCGGCCAGTCAGGGCGCGGGGCGCAGGGCCGTGGTCCGGAGAGGCGGTTCGGCGATGGCTTCGGCATTGGCTCAGAGGTGGCACGGGCACGATCGCCGGCCTCGGCCCCGCCCCGGGACGCCGTCCGTGCGGCCCACCGCGCCGGGCACCCCGTCCGCCTGCGTCACCCCGCCGGCCCGCGCCGCGGGGCACACCCGATGACCTCCGACCTGGCCGGCCCGCCCGGCACCGGCCACCGTCGCCGCGGCGCGCCCGTGGACCGCCCGCGCCGGGCCGGCGGTGGCACCGGATCCCGCCGGGCGGCGCGCCGCCGCCGGCCGTGGTGGGTGGAGCTCCCCGTGATGGTCGTGGTCGGCCTGGTCGTCGCGCTGACCATCAAGACCTGCCTGTTCCAGGTGTTCACCATCCCCTCCGGTTCGATGGAGAACACCCTGCGGATCGGCGACCGGGTGGCGGTCAACAAGCTCTCGCCGCTTCTCGGCTGGGAGCCGAGCAACGGCGAACCGGTGGTCTTCAAGGACCCGGGCGACTGGCTGCCGCCGCGGAGCACCGGTGCCGGGAACCCGGTCACCGACGCGGTGGGAAGCGCGCTGAGCTTCGTCGGCCTGGTGCCGCCGAAGGACGACAACTACCTGGTGAAGCGGGTCATCGCGACCGGCGGCCAGCGGGTCCAGTGCGCGGGGACGACACTGACGGTCGACGGAGCTGCGGTCAGCGAGCCGTACCTGTTCCCCGGCGACGACTCGTGCGCCGGGCTGGACTTCGGCCCGATCACCGTGCCGGCGGACCACGTCTGGGTCGAGGGCGACCACCGCAGCGACTCGGCCGACTCCCGCTACCACCAGCAGCAGCCCGGGGGCGGCGCCGTTCCGGTGGCCGACGTGGTCGGTCCGGTGTCAGCCGTGGCGTGGCCGGTCACCCACTTCGACTGGTTCGGCTGGACGGGCCGCTGACGAGCGGCACGACGGGCGTGCTCGCCTCTCCGCGGCCGCCACCGGGCGCCACCTGCGGTGAGGGCAGCATGTCGGGCGCGGGCAGCGGGTCGGGCCCGGGTGCCACCTGCGGTCCGGGCGGCACCTTCGGTCCGGCCTCCGGGGCCGACCCGCTCGGCGTGCCGATCTGGGCCGCGAAGGCGCCCGCCAGGACGAGCAGCCCGCCCGTGATCTGTGCCGGGCCGAGGTGCTCGCCCAGCAGGACCCAGGCGAGCACGGTGGCGACCACGGCCTCCAGGTTGGCCACCACCCCGGCCACGGCCGGTGAGAGGTGCCGGACGGCCACCACCCCGGTCAGGTAGGCGAGCACGGTGGCCACCAGGATCATCCAGAGCGCCGGGACGAGCGCGGGCAGCGTGTGCCCGTTCATCACCACGTCCCGCCCGAGCACACCCCAGTCGGCGTCCCACGGACGGGTGACCGCGGTGAGCACGGCGGCGCCGATCAGCAGGCCGTACGCGCTGACCGCGATCGGGTCGACCCGGCGCTCGCCCCGGCTGCCCGCGTCGGCCAGCACGAAGTAGCCGACCTGGCAGCAGGCGGCGCCGAGGGCGAACAGCACGCCGAGCGCGTCGAAGGTCAGGCCGTGCCAGACCTCGACCACGCAGGCCAGTCCGGTGACGGCGACGCCCGCACCCAGGGCCGCGCTGCGGTTCACCGGCCGGCGTTGCACGAAGCGCACGTAGCCCAGCAGCAGCGGCGGGCCGAGGTACTCGATCAGCAGCGCGACGCCGACCGGGATCCGCGAGATCGCGGCGAAGTAGCAGGCCTGCACACCGCCCACGGCCAGCAGCCCGAAGCCCAGCAGCAGCATCGGCCGTTGCCGGACCGCGCTCCGGTGCCGCCAGGCCAGCGGGAGGAGCACGAGGGCCGCGCCGGTCACCCGCAGCCAGACCGTGTGCAGCGGGGAGAGTCCGGCCTGGATGAGGGGCTTGGCGGCCGCGCCGGAGCCGCCGAAGGCGACGGCGGAGACCAGCGCGAGTGTCAGGCCGAGTGATCGGCCCGACGCGCCGCGAGGGTGGGGCTGTGAGCTGTGCATCGGGGCATTCTGCCAGCTGGGCGGGCATCTCGGTAAGGTGCCACTAGCTGTTTTGCTCCTCACATGCTGACGGGAGCCGTCCGGTCCGCCCTGTGCCGGACGCCTCCCGCCCGGTCCACCCGGTCCACCTGCTCCGCCCCGTGCCGGCCGCTTCCCGCCCGGTCCGCCTAGCCGCCGCCGACCGCGGCGCCGTTGGCGGCCTGCCCGGCCGCACCGGCTCCGGCGGGCGCCTTGGGGTTGCCGCTCGCCCCGGCGTCGGGCGCGACGCTCGCGCCCGGGGTCGGCGCCGAGGACGGCGTCCGGCTCGGCCGTGCGGTGGCGGTCGGGGAGGACTGCCCGGAGGAACCCTGCCCGGAGGAGCCCTGGGACCACCCCGGGTCGGAGCCGCCGGAGCCGCCCTGGCCCGGCGTGCCCTGGCCGGAGGTACCGGCGCCGGTCGTGGGAGCGGCGGAGGCCGGCTCGGAGGCCGTCGGAGAGGGTGAGGCGCCGGTGCTCGGAGTGCCGGACGCCCCGGCGGCGGCGCCGCTGTCGGTGCCGCTGCCCGCGCCGGTGAAGTCCGCCACCGGCTGCCCCTTCAGCGCGGCCTTCATGTAGGCCGTCCAGATCTGCGCCGGGTACTGCCCGCCGGCAGCGCCGGTGAGTCCACCGGTGCCCGCCAGGCTGACCTGCTTGCCGGTGACCGGGTCCTGGCCGAACAGCGCCACCGAGGTGACCAGGTCGGGGGTGTAGCCGACGAACCAGACCGACTTCTGGTCGTCGGTGGTGCCGGTCTTGCCGGCCACCGGCCGGTTCAGTGCCTGGGCCCGGTAGCCGGTGCCGCCCGGGTCGTCCACGACGCCCTGGAGCATCGCGGTGACCCGGTTCGCGGTCCGCTCGCTGATCACCTGCTCGACCTGCGGCGCGGGGAGCGCGGTCTGCTGCCCCTCGAAGTCCACCGACTGGACCAGCCAGGGGGTGATCTGCCGCCCGCCGTTGTCCAGCGTGGCGTACACGCCGGCCATGTCCAGCACGCTGGGCGTGGCCACGCCCAGCGGCAGTGAGGGCTGGGCCGCCAGCCCCGGGGTGTCGGCCGGCAGGCCGAGCGCGACGGCGGTGTCCCGGACCTTCGCCAGGCCGGTGTCCTGCGCGAGCTGGGCGAACACGGAGTTCACCGACCAGTCGGTGGCCTGCTGCAGGGTGACCTGCCCGTAGTCCTTGCCGCCCTCGTTCGGCGGCGCGTACGGCGTGCCGGTCGCGCCGCGCACCTTGCGGCCACTGGTGCCGTCGTAGACGGTACGGGGGCCGACACTCTGCCCGGACTGCGTCTTCGCGTTGCTGTCGAGGGCCGCGGCCAGGGCGATCGCCTTGAAGGTGGAGCCGGCCTGGTAGTCGCGCCGGGCGGAGTTGTCGACGAAGTGCTCGGTGTAGTCGGTGCCGCCGTACAGGGCGAGGACCGCGCCGGTCTTCGGGTCCACCGAGGCGGCGCCCGCCTGGGCGTTGGCGTCGGCCGCCCGGGTGCCCGGCTTGAGGTTGGCGGTCAGCTGGCTCCGGACGGCGTTCTGGAGGTCCTGCTCGCGCGCGGGGTCCACGGTCAGCTTGACCGTGTAGCCGCCCTTGGCGAGCGCGGCCTCACTGATGATCCGGTGCGAGGTGAGGTAGTCCCTGGCCGCGTTCACCAGGTAGCCGGCCTGGCCCTCCAGGCCCGGGGCCGCCTGCGGCGCCTTGACCTCGGGGAAGGTGACGGCGGCCCGCTCGTCCGCGGAGAGCCAGTTCTCCTTGACCATCCCGTCCAGCACGTAGTTCCAGCGGTTCAGCGCGTTCTGCTTGCCGGTCGGCGTCGCGGTGGAGACGTCGTAGGCGCTCGGGGCGTTCAGCACCGCCGCCAGGTAGGCGCCCTGCGCCGGGGTCAGCGCGGAGGCGTCCACCCCGAAGTAGGCCTGCGCGCCGGCCTGGATCCCGTACGCGCCGCGCCCGTAGTAGGAGGTGTTGAGGTAGCCCGAGAGGACGTCGTCCTTGGTCTCGGTGGCGTCCACCTTGAGCGCGATGAACAGTTCCTTCACCTTGCGGGTGACGCTCTGCTTCTGGGTCAGGTAGGTGTTCTTCACGTACTGCTGGGTGATCGTGGAGCCGCCCTGGGTGCCCTCGCCCTTGGCGGTGTTGAACGCGGCCCGGGCCAGGCCGGCCACGTTGACCGCGCCCTCGTGGTAGAAGTTCCGGTCCTCGGCGGCCAGCGCGGCTTGCTGCGCGGCGGGGGAGACCTTGTCCAGGCCGACGTTCTGCCGGTTGGTCTGGCCGGTCCGGGCGATCACCGAGCCGTCCCGGTAGAGCCAGGTGTTGCTCTGGGCGGTCGCGGCCGCGTGCGCGTCGGGGACCTGCACCAGCGTCACGCCGAGGACGAAGGCGCCGATCCCGAGCAGCACCGCGGCGACCAGGCCGCCCAGGGTCAGCCGCCAGCCGGGGAGCAGCCGCCGTACGCCGCTACGGCGGGGGCGCTGCTTCGAGAGGGTCTTCTGGGAGGGCACGCTGCGGCCGCTCCGATCGGTACGTGGCAAAGCGGCGGGCCTTTCCTACGGGTGGTCCGTGCCAGCCTGCACACGTGGTCACCTGAAGAGTTAGGGACCTTTGTCCTGTTTTTGCCCGATGTGGCGGCTCTCACGTCCGGCTCCGGCCCGGACCGCCGTGGGGAGGCCGGGGGGTGCGCGAACGCCGAGAGGCCCTTCGCTTTCGCGAAGGGCCTCTCGGTTGTCTGTGCGCCGCCAGGGACTCGAACCCCGGACCCGCTGATTAAGAGTCAGCTGCTCTAACCAACTGAGCTAGCGGCGCCTGTCCGACCCGGAGAACATTACACGCTCCACCGGGCCGCGACGAAACCCGTGCCGCCGCTCGCCCAGGTTCATCCCTGTTGTACCGGTTAGGGTGAGAACGTTCCCAGTCGCGAGCAGACCACGGGGAGGGCCGCCATGGCCGCGCAGTTCGTCCGGATCGACGGCCTGCCCCTGCACGTGTGCCGCGAGGGCGCCGGTCCGGTCTGCGTGCTCAGCGGCGGCCTCGGCAGCAGCTGGTTCGACTGGGATCTCGTGGTCCCGCTGCTCACCCCCTACCGCACCGTGGTCCGCTTCGACCGTCCCGGCTACGGCCTCAGCGCGCCCTCGGAGCGGATCCCGACCGCCGCCGGGGAGGCCGCCCGGATCCGTGCGGTGCTGGACGCGCTCGGCCTGACCGGCCGCTGCACGGTGGCGGGCCACTCGCTCGCCGCCTTCCACGTGGAGGCGTTCGCCCGGCTGCAGCCCGGGCGCACCGCCGGCCTCGTCCTGCTGGACGGCAGCTTCGAGCCGGACCCGGCCCCGCGGCCCGCCCCTGCCCTGCGCGACCTGACAGCGCGTACGGCCGCCGGCGCGGCCACCGCGCTCGCCGTGCCCTACCTGCTCGGACCCGCCGCCCGCCGGCTGGCCGCCCGGGAGAACACCGTCTGCGGCGAGGATCTGGCGCCGGCCGCGCTGGTCCGGCGCTGCTACCGGACGGGCCGGGCCCTGCGCGCGGCCCTGCGTGAGAACACCACCTACCTGGACGTCGCCGCGGAGCTGGCCGAGCTGCGCCGCTGGGCCCCGCTGCCGGACGCGCCGGTCACCGTGCTGGCGGCGGACGACGGGCGCGACGCCCCCCGGACGCACCGGGGCCTCGCCCGCCAGCGCGCCCTGGCCACGGTGCTCCGCGCCGAGTTCCGGACCACCGCGCCGGCCGGGCACCTGCTGATGTTCGACCGCCCGGACTCGGTGGCCCGCGCCGTACTGGACACCGCTTGAGCCCGCCGCCGGCCCGCCCGGTCGGCGGCGGGCGGCGTCCGAACCGCCCGTCGGTCGCCGGCGGAGGGGTTCGCGCGCACCCGGGGTGCGCGAACGCCGAGAGGCCCTTCGCTTTCGCGAAGGGCCTCTCGGTTGTCTGTGCGCCGCCAGGGACTCGAACCCCGGACCCGCTGATTAAGAGTCAGCTGCTCTAACCAACTGAGCTAGCGGCGCCTGTTGACCGGCACGACATTACACGCCGCCGAGCCGATCCACCCAATCGCGACGATCCGGACACGCTGGGTAGCAGGCGGGCCGGCGGGCGGCGCGGTGGATCAGCGGTCGCGCGGGCCGATCCGCCAGGCGAGGAGGACGACCAGGAACGAGGCCGCCGAGAAGGCGGTGGCCCACCAGGCGGTGCCGGTGCGGCCCTCCATCCAGGCGTCGGTGGCCACGGTCAGCGCCCAGAGCTGGCCGATCACGACGGTGATCGCGATCGCCACCCGGGCGTTGAGCATCGCGGACCGCTCGGGTTCGTGGTCGGCGCCCGCGCCCGGACCGGGCCCGGTGCGGCGGATCCGGGAGTCGGCGTAGCCGCTGGTGGAGCGGATCTGCGGGTAGCGCTCCGGCAGCGGACGGTTGAGCCGGGGCTGCCCGCTGCCCGGTTCGTACTCGGGCGGGTAGGTCACCGCGGACTCCCGCAGCCGGCGCGCCGGGCGAGCGCGGGGTTGCGTCCGACCGGACCCCGGCAGAGCCCGGCCTGCTCGCTCTCACCGGAACGGGCGGTGCCGATGGCCCAGACCGCGCCGAGTTCGTCCTCGATCATGATCACCTTGGGCAGCGGCCGGGGCGGCGGGCCGGAGGTGACCTCGCCCGTGCGGGCGTTGAACACGCCCTCGTGGCAGGGACAGAAGAGCCCGTCCTCCTCGGCGTGGTCCTCGCGCCAGAGCACGCCGCAGGCCAGGTGGGTGCAGACGGTGGAGTAGCCCACCAGCGTCCCGTCGGTGAGCCGGATCGCCATCGCGCGGTCGTCCTCGCCCGGGTAGTCGAAGGTCACGGCCCGTCCCTCGGGCAACCGGTCGGCGACCTTCAGCGGAGCGGCCGTGCCGTCGCCGTGGCGGTGCAGCACGCCGGCGGCGACCAGGGTCGAGCCGACCGCGAGGCCACCGGAGACGGTGGCGACGATCCGCAGGTAGTCGCGGCGGGTGGTGAGGGAGTCGGCGCTGATCCGGTCGACCAGGGCCGTCTGCTCCTCGGGTGTCGGCTCGCTCACGCGGGTGCTCCGTTCCCGGGCGTGGGCCGCCCGTTGACCTCGATCACTCTCAGCAGCCCGCCCGCCGCCCGTCCGTCCGAACGCGAGGCCTCGCCCACCGTGCCGGCCAGGACGTCCCCCACCAGCACGCCGCCGGCCGGCAGCCCGCCGGGCACCGCGGCGTCCCGCCGCTCGGCGGGAACCACCATGGCGACGCCGGTGGAGACCGTGACGTCCCCGAAGGCGAACAGCGTCGAGACGTCCGCACCCGGCCGCTCGCTCCGGAGCTCCTCCAGCGTGCCGTAGAAGAGCGCCCCGGTCGGGCAGACCGTCGCGCACATCGGGGCCAGGCCCAGCGAGGTGCGGTCGTAGCAGAGGTTGCACTTCATCTGCAGCTTGGCGTCCAGGTCGATCTTCGGCACCCCGAACGGGCAGGCGCTGACGCAGTTGCCGCAGCCGATGCAGCGGGTCGGGTCGGCCTCCTGGACGACGCCGTCGGGGGTGATCAGGATGGCGTCCGCCGGGCAGACCTCGGCGCACGGCGCGACCGGGTCCTCGCAGTGCATGCAGACGGTCGGCAGTGAGGCGACCGAGTGCCCCTCGTCCGGGTAGTCCAGGTGGATCATCGATCTGCCGCGGTGCGAGTCGCACTCCCGGCAGGCCGAGACGCAGGCCTGGCAGCCGATGCAGCGGCCGGGGTCGATGAAGACGGTGCGCCCGAGCATGCCGGTCAGCCCCTCTCGGCGGTGCCGCGGCCCTGCGGGGCGGTCGGTGGTAGCGGGTCGGCGCGGGAGAGCCGCGCCTCGGGGTAGGCCTCGCGGCCGGGCGGCACCGGCGGCGCGGGCACCGGGTCGAGCTGCGGTGCGCGTTCGATCCGGACCGCGCAGACCTTGTACTCGGGGATCTTGGAGCGCGGGTCCAGTGCGTCGATGGTCAGTACGTTGGCGGCCACCGGGTGGGGCCAGTGGTACGGAACGAAGACGTGGTCGGCGCGGATCGCCTCGGTCACCAGGGCCGGCAGCACCGACGAGCCGCGCCGGGTCACCACCCGCACCGGCTCGCCGTTGGCGAAGCCGTGCGAGGGGTGGATCTCAACCCACGGCCGGGGCGTCTGCTCGACCAGCGCGCCCAGGCGCCGGGTCTGGTTGCCGGACAGGAAGTGCGCGACGGTCCGGCCGGTGGTCAGCGTCATCGGGTACTCGTCGTCGTACGGATCGGCCGGCGGGTGCCACTCGACCACCTGGAGGTGCACCTTGCCGTCCGGGTGGTACGTCCGCCCGCCCTCGAACAGCCTGGGCGTGCCGGGGTGGTCGGTGCTCGGGCAGGGCCAGGCGATACCGCCGGTCTCCTCCAGCCGCTCGTAGGTGATGCCGTAGTAGTCGATCACCGTGCCGGCCGAGGCCCGGCGCAGCTCGTCGAAGACCTCCCGGGAGCCGGCGAAGTCGAACTTGTCGCCGGCGCCCAGCCGGCGGGCCAGCTCGCACATCACCCAGGTGTCGGTGCGCACCCCGCTCGGCGGCTCCTGGGCCTTGTTGTGCTTGACCACCCGGGCCTCGGCGTTGGCCATCACGCCCTCGTCCTCGGCCCAGGTGGTCACCGGGAACACCACATGGGCGTTCTGCGACGTCTCGGAGAGGAAGAAGTCGAACTGGGCGTGGAACTCCAGCTTGTCGTAGCCGTCCTTCACCACCGCGTAGTTGGGCAGTGAGACGAAGGGGTTGTTGCAGATGCCGATCAGCCCGCGGATCTCGGCGCGCTGCATCTGCCAGACCATCTCCATCATCGAGGTGCCGGCCTGCGGGAGGTCGGCCTCCTCGATGCCCCAGATCCCGGCGATCTGGCGCCGGTGCGCCGGATCGTTGATCGACCGCCCGCCGGGCAGCAGGTCGGCCTTCTGGCCGTGCTCCCGCCCGCCCTGCCCGTTGCCCTGGCCGGTGATGGTGCCGTAGCCGGCGCCCGGGCGCCCGAGGTTGCCGGTCGCGGCGCAGAGGTTGATGACGCTCAGGCAGTTCTCCACGCCCTGGGTGTGGTGCTCGATGCCGCGCGCGTGCCAGGCCATGGCCCGCTCGGCGCCGCCGAACATCCTCGCCACCCGGACGATCTGCTCCTCGGGCACCCCGCAGATCGCGGCGGCCCGGTGCGGCGGGTACTCCTCGACCTTGGCCCGCAGCTCCGGCCAGCCGGTGGTGTGCTCCGCGAGGAAGGCCTCGTCGGTCAGGCCCTCGCGGACGACGACGTGCAGCAGCGCGTTGAAGAACGCCGAGTCCGTACCGGACTTCAGGGCGACGTGGACGTCGGCGGTGCGCGCCACCGCCGTCTCCCGCGGGTCGACCACGATCAGCGCGGCCCCGCGGTCCCGGGCGCCCCAGACGTACTGGGTCATCACCGGAAAGCACTCGCCGACGTTGGAGCCGGCGATCAGCAGACAGTCGGTCTGCAGGATGTCGGAGAACGGGTTGGCGGCCCGGTCGATGCCGAAGGCCAGTTTGTTCGCCCCGGCGGCGCTCACCATGCACAGCCGCCCGTTGTAGTCCACGTGCCGGGTCTTCAGCGCGACCCGGGCGAACTTGCCCACCAGGTACGTCTTCTCCGAGAACAGGCTGGCGCCGCCGAGCAGCCCGAAGGCGTCCGCGCCGTGCTCGCCCTGGATCCGCCGGATCTCCCCGACCGTGTAGGCGAGCGCCTCCTCCCAGGTCGCCTGCCGCAACGGCTCGTCCCGGGAGCGGCGCAGCAGCGGAGCGGTCAGCCGGTCCGGATGGTTGACCTGCTGGTAGGCGTTGATGCCCTTGGGGCACAGGCGCATCCGGTTGATGTCGTGGTTGCGCGGCTCCACGCCGAAGACCTTGCCCGCCCTGTTCACCCGCAGGTACATCCCGCACTGCACGCCGCAGAAGCAGCAGTGTGTGGGGACGAGGGTCTCGCCGTTCTGGTCGGCCCGCCAGCGGGCGGCCGGCAGGCCGCCGGCGTCGCGGAAGTCGCCGGTGCCGCGCGGCGTGACGGCCGGATCGAGCGGGACGAAGCCGTCCGTCATCGAAACCCCCGCTTCACCTGGGAGAGGTAGGCGCCGCCGCGCAGCACCCGCTTGCAGCGCGGGCAGTACTCGGTCCACCGGTCGAAGCCCAGCCGGAGGTCCTGCATGGTGGCGCGCAGGTTGTCGACGTAGGGCGCGGTGTCGATCGGCTCACCGCACTTGCGGCAGGCGAGCAGCTGCTCCCCGGCCGCCCGCCGGGCGGTGTACTTGAACAGCTGCATGCCGACGGCGGCCGGGCGCTGGACGATGTGGAAGAACTTGCCGAACGGCAGGTAGACCAGGGTCAGCACCACCGAGGCCATGTGCAGGATCGACAGGAACTGGTAGCCCCCGCCGTCGAGGGCGATCTCGGAGAAGGTCAGCAGCAGCCCGGTGACCGAGACGGTGAGCAGGGCGATCAGCGGGACGAAGTCGTAGCCGAAGCGCTGCCCGGTGATCGCCTCGCGGTCCCGGAACCGCCGCCACAGGAAGTAGCCGGCGCCCGTGACGACCAGCACCGCGGCCAGGTCCAGCCCGTGGTACATCGCCCACCCGAGGAAGCTCGCCGAGTCGAAGCCCAGCACCTTGAAACCCCAGAGCCGCATCTCGTAGCCGGGGCCGGCCGCGCTGGAGGCGGTGAAGGTGAACCAGCCCCAGGTCAGCGGGAAGGTGATCGCGGCGGCCAGCAGGCAGCCCCAGAACATCAGCTGATGGGCGGCCCAGCGGGCGTGCGAGCGGGCGCCGAGGAACTTCTGCAGGCCCAGGTAGGTGGCGATCATCCGGGGCAGCGCGGTCGGGGCGGTGCGCAGGTTGTCCCGGGAGAGCGCCGCCCGCAGGCCCTGGCGCAGCAGTCGCCGGGCGGCCGGCGCGCAGACCCAGACCGTGTACCGGTAGGCGACGCCGAAGGCCAGGAACACCGTGGCCACCGCGTACGGGACGAGCGCGGAGTCGAAGTCCCGCAGCCCCCGGCTGCCCAGCACGATGGCCACGATGAGGAGCAGGCTCACCCCGGTGGCCACCAGCGAAGCGCGGACGCCCACCGACCGGCCGGGCGGCGGCGGATCGGGCGGCCGCTCCTGCGCGGGGGCGTCCGCGGGTTCGGTCACTGCCACCGGGGCACCTCCAGGCAGACGCGGGTACGGCTGCTCCGGACGCTACTGACGACCCGTCCGCCACGCCTGCCGGGCGGGTCCTTCGGGTGAACGGTGCCGGGTCAGCCCGGCTGGGGGTGGTGGCAGGCGGCCGCGTGGTCGGCGCCGGGGGCGGCCTCGGTGAGCGGCGGTGCCTGCCGCTCGCAGAGGGTGCGCCGCTCGTCGGTGAGCGCGGCGTAGACCGGGCAGCGGCCGCGGAAGGGGCAGCCGCTCCGGCGTTCGGTGGGCACCGGCGGGTCGCCGGCCAGCAGGACCCTGGTGCGGGCGCGTTCGGCGACCGGGTCGGGCAGGGGGACGGCCGAGAGCAGGGCCCGGGTGTAGGGGTGGCGGGGGCGCTCGAAGACGGCCGAGACCTCGCCCTGTTCGACCGTCCGGCCGAGGTACATCACGCTCACCCGGTCCGCCAGGTGTCGGATCACCGAGAGGTCGTGCGAGACGAAGAGGTAGGCCGGCCCGAGCTCGGCCTTCAGCCGCTGCAGCAGGTTGAGCACGCCGGCCTGGACCGAGACGTCCAGCGCGGAGACGGGCTCGTCCAGCACCAGCAGCCGGGGCCGCACGGCGAGCGCGCGGGCGATCGAGATCCGCTGGCGCTGCCCGCCGGAGAACTGGTGCGGGTAGCGGACGGCGTGGGCCGGGTCGAGGCCCACCTGCCGCAGCAGCTCGGGGATCCGGCGGGCGATCAGCTCGCGCGGGGCCCGCTGGGCGCGCAGCGGTTCGGCGATCGCGTCGCCGACCGGGAGCCGGGGGTCGAGGCCGGCGGTCGGGTCCTGGAAGACGATCTGCAGCTCGGCGCGGAGCCGGTGCGCGGCGGCCCGGGAGAGGCCGGCGGTGTCCTGGCCGAGCAGCTCGATCCGGCCGGACTGCGGCTTCGCCAGCCTCATCAGCTCGAACAGGGTGGTCGACTTGCCCGAGCCGGACTCGCCGACCAGTCCGAGCGTCTCACCCTGGCGGATGTCCAGCTCGACGCCGTCGACCGCGTACACCTCCCCGGCCCTGCGCCGGATCACGCTGCCCTTGAGCACCGGGAAGGTCCGGGTCAGCCCGGTGACCCGCAGGACGGATTCGCGCTGCGACCGGGGCGGGGCCGGCGGGGCGGGCGGTACCGCCGGGACGGGGTAGACGTCGGCGGGTGCGGCCCGGCGTTCGGCGAGTTCGTCCGCCCGGACGCAGGCCGCGCGATGGCCGCCGGCGCCGGTCAGCGCGGGCTCCGCCGCCACGCAGCGCTCGTCGGCGAGCGGGCAGCGCGGGGCGAACGGGCAGCCGGAGGGCAGGGCGTCCATCGGGGGCGGCGTGCCGGGGATCGGGACCAGCGGTCCGCCCCGGGTGTCGAGGCGGGGCACGGCGCCGATCAGGCCGAGGGTGTAGGGGTGGCGCGGCCGGGCGAAGAGTTCGTCGACGCCCGCCGTCTCCACCACCCGGCCCGCGTACATCACGGCGACCCGGTCGGCCATCTGGGCGATCACCCCGAGGTCGTGGCTGACCAGGACGAGCGCGGCGCCCGTCTCCCGCTTGGCGGTCCGCAGGACGTCCAGCACCTGGGCCTGGATGGTGACGTCCAGCGCGGTGGTGGGCTCGTCGGCGAGCAGGACGTCCGGTTTGTTCGCGACGGCCATCGCGATCATCGCGCGCTGGCGCATGCCGCCGGAGAACTCGTGCGGGAAGCTGTCCAGCGCACGGTCGGGGCCGGGGATGCCCACCAGGTCGAGCAGCTCGACGGCGCGCCGGCGGGCGGCGGCCCGGGTCAGCGGCTGGTGGATCCGCAGGGCCTCGGCGATCTGGTCGCCGATCCGGTGGACCGGGGTGAAGGCGGACAGCGGATCCTGGAAGACCATGGCGATCCGGCGGCCCCGGACGGCGGCGAGTTCACGGCCGGGCAGGCCGATCAGCTCCCGGCCGTCCAGCCGCACCGACCCCTCGACCTGCGCCGTCCCCGGCAGCAGGCCCAGCACGGCGAGGGCGCTGACCGACTTGCCGGAGCCGGACTCGCCGACGATGCCGAGCGTCTCCCCGCGCCGGACGGTCAGGTCGACCCCGCGTACGGCGGGCACCGGCGGGCGGCCGCGCGGGCCGGTGAAGGCGACCCGCAGGTCGCGGACGGTCAGGACGTCGGTGTCGACGGTGTCGACGGTGGTGGTCACGTGCTGCTCCGAACGCTACGGGGCCTGCGGCGGGCCGGGCGGGCGGCCTCGGACGTCGGGTCGAGGGCGTCCCGCAGCCCGTCCCCGACCAGGTTGACGGCGAGCACGAAGAGCACCAGCAGTCCGGCCGCGAAGTAGAACAGCCAGGGGAACACCGGGGCCTCGGAGGTCCCGGCGGCGAGCAGGGTGCCGAGCGAGACGTCCGGCGCCCTGACGCCGAAGCCGAAGTAGGAGAGCGCCGTCTCGCTCATCACCGCGCCGCCGACCGCGATGGTGGCGTCGATGATCAGGAAGGAGGCCACGTTGGGCAGGATGTGCCGCAGGATGACCCGGGCCGGCCGTACCCCCATGAACTGCGCGGCCAGCACGAACTCGCGGGCCTTGAGCGAGATGGTCATCGAGCGGACGACCCGGGCGGTGATCATCCAGTTGAACAGGGCGAGCAGCGCGACGAAGGCGATCCAGCCCGTGCCCTTCAGCCGGGGCGAGACGATGGTGATCACCAGGAAGCTGGGCAGCACCAGCATCAGATCGACCAGGAACATCAGCAGCCGGTCCGTCCAGCCGCCGAAGTACCCCGCACAGGCGCCCACCAGGGAGGCCAGCGCGGTGGAGAACAGGGCCACCAGCAGACCGATCACCAGGGACTTCTGCAGACCCCGGAGGGTCTGCGCGAAGACGTCCTGACCGATCCCGTTGGTGCCGAACCAGTGCTCGGCGGAGGGCGGCCTGCGCAGCGCGGTGTAGTCCGGGGTGGCGTAGTCCCAGGGGATCAGGTGCGGGGTGACGAAGGCCAGCAGGAACAGCAGCAGCACGGTCACCGCGCCGGCCACCGCCCAGCGGGCGGCCAGCAGCCGGCCGAGCACCAGCCGTCCGCGGCCCGCCACCGCCGGCTCCCCGTCGTCCGGTACGGCCATGGGCGCGGGCTGTGCGAGGGAGGCGGTCATGGCCTTGCCTGCTTCCGTCATCAGAGCCGGACCCTCGGGTCCAGGGCGGCGTGCAGAGTGTCGGCGAGGAAGCCGGAGGCGAGCACGACGACCGCCGCGAAGAGGTTGACCGCGACCACCGCGTTGACGTCCTGCTCGTTGATCGACTGGATGAACCACTCACCCATGCCGTGCCAGCCGAAGATGGTCTCGGTGAAGGCGGCACCGGTGAAGATGCCGAGGAAGCTGTACGCGAACATCGTCGACATCGGGATGACGGCGGTCCGCAGGCCGTGCCGGAGCAGGGCCTGGCCGCGGGTCAGGCCCTTCGCCTCGGCCGTGCGCAGGTAGTCGGAGCCGAGCACGTCCAGCATGGTGCCGCGCTGGTAGCGGCTGTAGGTGGCCAGGCCGCCGAGGGCCAGCGAGAGCGTGGGCAGCAGCAGGTGCAGGGCCCAGTCGCCGAGGTGTGCGCCCACTCCGCCGGTGAGCCCCGGGGTCTCGTAGCCGGTGAACGGGATCACCTCGTGGCCGGCGAGGTCCTTTGCGGCGATCGCGCCGTTCTTGAGGAACAGCGCCACCAGGAACACCGGCGTCGAGAGCAGGACGAAGGAGATCACCGTCAGCACCCGGTCGGAGATCCGGTACTGCCGCACCGCGCTCCAGGCGCCGCCCGCCACGCCCAGCAGCATGCCGAGCAGGCTGCCGATCAGCAGCAGCCGCAGGGAGACCCCGATCCGGCGGCCGAAGTCGTCGTTCACCGGGGTGTCGTGGATGGTGCGGCCCAGATCGCCGTGCAGCAGGACGCCGCCCGCCCAGTGGGCGAAGCGGGACACCACGGGGGTGCGGTCGTTGATGTTCAGCGCGGTGAGCTGGCGTTCGACCGAGGCCGCGGCGGGGCGCGGCACCTTGGCCTCGAAGTACGAACGGGGCTGCAGCGCGGTGGCGGAGAGGGCGTAGGAGAGGAAGACCGCGACGGTCAGCAGCACCGCGTAGTAGCCCAGGCGCTTCACCAGGTAGCGGAGCATCTCAGCCGCCGCCGGGGGTGGTCGGCTTGTTCGTGCACCTGGTGGACATGGTGATTGGCCTTCGCTCGGAGGGTGTTCGGAGCAGGTTCGCGCAGCAGTTCTACGGCACGGCCGGTGGGCCGCGCCAGGGGTGCCGCACGATCCGCTTCACCCTCGTGGGGGAAGCGGCAGGTCAGAGTGTTGCACCGGTCCACGGCCGGGGTGTTGCGGCGGTGTTGCGGCCTGTTTCGTTTCGATCAGATCTGAACATCACCCTCTGGCAGGAGAACTGATCGGCTGTTACCTTCGCCTGGCCGGCACCGACTTGGCTGCCCACGCTCAAGTGCCGCCACACCTGGTGGCGCCGAACTCGTCGAAACTCCCGGGGAGACCCCTCATGGACGCAACCGCCACTGCCCGCCGGATCACCAGGACGGCCACCCTCGCCGTCGCCGTGGCCCTGGCACTCGCCGCGTGCGGCTCGGGCGGTGGCGGGGCCGGTGACGGCGTGGCCAGGAGCGCCCCGCCGAGGCAGGACGCCAACGACATCAACGCCAAGCCGCTCGACCAGGTCAAGGACGGTGGCGAGGTCCGTTATCCGCTGTACCAGTGGATCACCCAGTGGAACCCGTTCCAGGTGGACGGCCGGTACGGGGACGCCGTCGAGATCATGCGCGCCCTGGAGCCGGACCTCTTCAAGGTGGACGCCTCCGGAACCTTCCAGCCGGTGGCCGACTACCTGGTCGACGCGAAGGTCACCTCCACCTCGCCGCAGGTGGTCACCTACCGGCTCAATCCCCGGGCGAAGTGGTCCGACGGAAAGCCGCTGAGCTACCTCGACTTCAAGGCCGACTGGCAGGCCACCAACGGGAAGGATCCGGCGTACAACATCGCCGACTCCTCCGGCTACGAGCTGATCTCCGGCATCGAGCAGGGCGCCGACCCGAGTGAGGTCAAGGTGACCTTCTCCGAGCCCTACGCGGACTGGCAGAGCCTGTTCCGGCCGCTGATCCCCGCGGCCGGGATCGCCACCCCCGACGACTTCAACAAGGGCTGGGTGGAGAAGATCCCGGTCACCGGCGGGCCGTTCCGCCTCGGCGGCGCCGACAAGACGGCGCAGACCCTGACCCTCGTCCCGGACCCGAACTGGTGGGGCACGAAGCCGAAGCTGGACAAGGTCACCTACCGGGTGATGTCCCAGGCGGCCACCACCCAGGCGTTCCTCAACAACGAGATCGACCTCGCCACGGCGGGCACCGCCACCGCGTACGGGCAACTCAAGGACGCCAAGGACGCCGTGATCAGGGCCGCCAGCCCGTGGGACGAGGTGCACCTGTCGTTCGGCAGCGGGGGTGCGGTCGCGGACCAGAAGGTGCGCCAGGCGCTCGGCCGCGCACTGGACCGGCAGTCACTGATCAAGATCGCGAACAACGGCGTGCCGGTCGAGTTCAAGCTGCTCGGCAACCACATCTTCATGCCCAACCAGGCCGGTTACCAGGACAACTCCGGGGACTGGGGGAAGTTCGACCTCGCCGCGGCCGGGAAGCTGCTGGACGAGGCCGGCTGGCAGGCGGCCGGCGCCGGGCAGCCCCGCACCAAGGACGGCCGGCCGCTGGAGCTGCACTGGATCTTCAACGACGGCGCGGCGCAGGCCCAGGTCGACCTGGCCACCGCCGCACAGAGCATGTGGCTGGCGGCCGGGATCAAGGTGGACGTCGACAAGGTGCCGAGCAACGACTTCTTCGCCAAGTACGTCAACCAGGGCAAGTTCGACATCGCCAGCTGGCGCAACACCGACTCCTTCCCGCTCTCCACCAGCCTCTCGAACTTCCGGCTGCCGCAGGGCGACAACGTGTTCGGCAACTACTCCAAGATCGGCAGCCCCGAGGTCGACGCGCTGCTGAAGCAGGCGGCCGGCTCCGTCGACCCGGCGCAGGCCGCGAAGCTGTACAACGAGGCCGACGCCAAGATCTGGGAGCTCGGCCACACGGTCGAGCTGTACCAGCGGCCGGCCGTGCTGGCCGTCCGCAAGGGACTGGCCAACGACGGGGCGTTCGGGCTGGCCAGCGGGGATCTCGCCAAGACCGGCTGGGAGAAGTAGCCGACCTCTCCCGCGGTGCCCCCTGCGGAGTGCGGGGGGCGGGTGGCCGGCCGTGGCGGCGGGCGCTGACGAGCAGCGCGGTGATCACGAGGCCGGCGGTGCGGGCGCGGTGGTGCGGCATCCGCCGCCCCCCGAGTCCCACCACCGGCCTTGACCTTCCGCGTTGCCCGCAGGGCGCCCCCGTGGTCGTTCCACCTGATTCCGGCCGGTGACGAATCTAGCCGCGCCGCCGGTACGGACCCGACGAGCGGCACGGGGCGCGCCGGAACCGGCCGAGCTGTCACCCGGATCGCGCACCGCTCCGTCAACTATGGCTGACGGTACGGCAAAACGGGTGAAACCGGCATTTTCGGCGTGCCGCAGGCAGGTGGGCGATCGGGCCGGGAGCTGTCAGGATCACCGGGACAGCACCCTCTCGGAAGCAGGAACATGACCGGCGGACCGGCCCCCCGACCAGCGGCACCCCGTACCCCCACCGACCCGGACTCCCGGCCGGTACGCCGGATGACCCCGCGCAGCAAGGACGAACCGCACCGGGCCTCGACGCCGCTGGAACTCTTCTTCGACCTCTGCTTCGTGGTCGCCGTCGCCCAGGCCGGACGGCAGCTCGGCCACTACCTGGCCGAGGGGCACTACGCGGTCGCCCTCACCGGCTATGTGTTCGCCTTCTTCGCAAGCTGGTGGGCGTGGACCAACAGAGCATCAGGTTACCCCGTACGTCCTGTGACCTGCCAGGTTCGGGCGAGACCGGGCCCGCAGCGGACCGCCCCGACCACCCTTGGGAACGTCACTGGATGACCGGGGCGGTACGCGGGTCAGGCGATCAGCGCCTCTACCCGGGCCCTCATGCGGTCATCGGCGATGCTGCCGACCGGCCGCCACGTGTAGCCGCTGACCTCATCCTCTTGGAGTGTCACCAACTTGCCGCCCGTCGTACGGAAGACGAACCGGAAGTCGATGTGCAGGTGATCCGGCTCGCCCTTGGCGGGGTTCTCCGGGATCGGGTGTACGTCGATGTGGACCGGGCCCTCTCCGGCCAGCGTGACGGCCTCCGGCGGGATGCCGGTCTCCTCGGTCAGCTCCCGCAACGCGGCGGCGCGCAGCGTGGCATCCTCGGCCTCCAAGTGCCCGCCGGGCGTCAGCCACTTGTCGAGCGCCACGTGATGGATGAACAGCGCCTGCCCGTGCTCGTTGACCAGCACGGCCCCGGCCGTGGCGTGGCCGTGGAATTCCTTGCGACTGGTCAGCTCGGCGCCGGAGTCGAGCAGCGCCAGCGGCAAGCCAAGGTCGGCCTTGTCCCGCGGGTACTCGTCGATGTACGCCGCCAGCGTGGCGCGGATGTGGTCGGCTGTGATGGGCATGGGATCACCTGTTGTAGTAGTTGAGCCAGGTTGCCGCGATGGCGGCCCGGTCCTCCGCCGGTACCTCGTGCATGCCCGGGTCGAGATCACCCCGGGCGAGCACTCGAACGCCGGCCAGAATCTCGGCTTGAACGAGGAAGATGAACGGCCCAACGCTAGCGCCGTGAAGGAAGTTGACGGCGTTTCCGTTGTTCATCAGATAGAAGTAGTGGCCCGTGGTGCTGTACCGGGTCACGCTGTCGCCGGAGTGCGCTCGGGCGTATCCGTCCGGCAGCCCGTCCAGCTCCAATTCGTCTTCGCTGCTGGTGACGGTGGCGACGTAGGCCCCGTTCCGAAGCTGCGGGAAGTCCTCACCCCGCAGGGCAAGCGCTCCCGTGGCGCACAGCACCAGCCCAGCCCGCCGGATGGCCCGGTCACGGTCCTGCGCGACGGCGAAGCCCTGCGAGAGGGCCTGTGCCCGCCTCACGGGGTCGATGTCGTACACGGTGACCTGAACGCCCTTGGCGTGCAGCAAGCGGGCGATGGAACTGCCCAGCTTCCCGAAGCCGATCACCAGCGCCGGACGGCCGGGCAGGATGTCCCCGCGCCCGCGCATCAGGGCCTCGGCGCTGAACACGACGGACTGGCCGACCAGGAAGTCTTCGGGGTCCTTGAGCGGGCTCCGCGCCACCGAAACGACGGGGCACGACAGCTTTGCGTACTCGGCGTACCGCTGGTGGCCGTTCTCGGTGTCCTCCACCACGCCGAGGATGCGGCCGGAGAACCGGTCACAAAGGGCGCTCAGTGACGGCGCGAAGTACCCGCCTACGTCCAACAGCACCACGTCTTCCCCGGCTGCCCGGGTCTCCAGGTAGGTCACGGCCGTGTCCTCGTCGTTGAACAGGTCCCGGGACAGTTCGTCACAAGGGATGGTCTGTTCGATCTCGCGCCGGGCGCTGGTGTCGATGGACTTGGGCTTGGGCAGGACCGCACGCAGTTCCGACAGCGTGGCCACGGCACGAACGAAAGACGGGCGTTCGGGCAGCAGATGAGTGACCAGCAGCGAAGCCGGGCGCTCCGCCGGGGTGAACTGTCGGGCGATCTTGCCGAAGTATGTGTCGAGCCGTGCACGCTCTGAGGTCTCCATGGGACACCCTCCCTTGTCTCGGGATGCCGGACCAGCCGGCCACGCCAGCAAGGCGCGAACACGCCTGCTGTGAAAGCGAGTTACATGGCTACGCCGCAATCGTCCTGCGGGGCCGCCGCTGCCGACCGACGACATGAACGGCTGACTCCTCGGGATGCTTGGCCGTGTAGGAGTCCGGCAGCCGGATGCCGAAGCGACCGCAACAGCAGCGCCACGACCGCATGCCCTCGGTCGGCGGGTCGGCCCACGCCGTTGGCTGCCCGCAGTCACGGCCAGGGCACTGCGGCGGCTGCGCAGGGCTCACGCCAACCTCTTGTCGGGGCAGACCTCGGCGCCGCAAGTGCAGAGGGGCCGGTCCTGCGGGATTCCACGGCTTTGGGCGGCCGTGGAGCCGGACGACTGCGGCACGTAGTCGGCGAGCGGGTCCCCGCTGGGTGGCACCCTGCGTCGCTCGGCCTTGTAGTCCTCAAAGGTCTTGGTCCTGCTGGTGTTGCTCCTCACCGCCACGTCGCTGCTCCCTCGCTCGTGATGCCCCGTCAGCAAGACGGTAGGGAAGCAGGGGGGACGCCCTCTAGGAACTTGCAGCAGCTTGCACGGCAGTTCACCCGAGGGAGTCAACCGCCGAGGTGATCAATGACCGCGCGGTAGCACCGTAGACGGCTTGCTTCGACAATTCGCCAAACGCTTTGAGGTAGTCGGAAATCTCGTCCGGCGCGGTCACGGTAACCGCCGCAGAAAGAAGCTCCACATTCACGCGACGCTCATCGAACATGGTGAACGTCTCAATGGCCCACATGTTGCGCCGCTTGCGGAACGGGATGATGCCCAGAGAAACGGAAGGAAGTGACATCACGGCAAGCAAATGCCCGAGCTGTCCCGCCATGACTTCCGTATCACCGATCTGATAATGCAGGACCGTTTCTTCGATCAGCAATGCAAAGCTATGATCCGGTTCGTAAATGATCTGCGACCTGGCGAGCCGCGAGGCAACCGCTTCGCTCACATCGTTAGGGGTGTTGCGGAACGATGCGATCGAGGACAGCAGCGCGGTTGCGTACCCGGATGTTTGCAGAAATCCAGGGACCACATTCGAGCAGTAGGCTCGGAACCTTTGGGTTGCCTGGTAGAGGGGGACCGACGATTCCTGTAGGCGTCGCAGTCCGGTTCGCTGCACCCGCCGCCACTGGACATACATCGAGTCGGCGTTGCGGTTGGCCGCAATGATGTCTCCGGCCTGCTCATCCGCCCCGCAGGCCGTACACCACGCTTTGATATCGGCGTCAGCCGGCGGCGTCTTACCATTTTCTATCCGGGAAGATTTCGACTCGCTCCAGCCGCACCGGACGGCCAGCTCACGCCCCGTGATACCAGCATCCAACCGTATGTCGCGCAGCCGCGATGCAACGGCTGCGCGTGCGGCTTGGACGCTGGTTGATGGTGATGCGGGCATGAGGCGACTGTCCGGTGTTCGGGCTAGACGTGGTACTGGGCGTGCGGGATAGCCCGCTCCCAGATGGATTCGAATGCATTGCTGTAGAGCTTCACCAACTCCGGTGACTCCGTGATCTCGTCTTCGACGATCGACCCGGAGCCCGAGAAATGGTGGACGCGCAGAAATCCGCCGTCGAACGCCCAGTAGTCATTCGTCGGAATGAGGATATCGGACCCTTGGCGGCGCGGGAGCCAGCGAACTTGTTCCCCTGCCTCTTCATTGGCGCGAGTCGTGTAATGTTCCCATCGGATGTACTCGCTTACCGGCTCCGATACAACGCGCACTCGCCGCACTGAAACGCCACGGGCCACGGCATCCTCAATCAGGGAGTGGAAGGGGAGCCACCAGGAAGAACGGTCTTCCCAGTTGTTCCGGTGGCCTGCCTTCCATGCCTCGAACCGCTCGTTGCTCCCGTAGTCGTCTCGCGCCTCGAAATGAACGGCGGAGCGCGAACAGCGGGCCAGCAGCTCAGCGAAGCTGGGCACGCTCGGCGGCATCGCACGCCTCCCTGATCATCGGCACCATGCGCGCCGGAATTCGGACTACCGCCTCGTAGTCCGGAATCGACCCGGTCTGCAAGCATTCGGCCTCGGTCTTGTCGTCAGCCTTCCAACCCTGCAAGACAAGGTCCGCATTCTCCTTGTCCACCCACACACTCGGACAGTGGTCCGTGTCCGTGTCCGGGTCCATCCCGAAGAACTCTAGTGCCATGTCAGCCTCCCCGACTCCGGTTTGCCTGTGCTTGCACGACCATCGCGCCTGATGCTCCGTAGCGTCAAGTGGCCCAGAAGATCATGCAAGTTGAGAAGTCGCATGACCACAACGCAGCAAGCCCCCGAGTGCCCAGGGAGGAGGCAGACGGGGGCGCAACAGTGCGGCGTGTTCCGGACCTGACAGTCACGCCCCAATCATTGTCAGAGCGATGGCCATTCGCGCACTCGACCTGCTCACCGTCTGGCTGCTGCACTCCCGGCACACCAAGTCCGGCGCCGCCCAGGCGGTGCTGCCGATCGCCTCGGCGGCCGTCCTGGCCTGCACCGCCCTGGGCCGCTCGGGCGTCCTCGCGCGGGTCTGGTGGCCGCCGCGACCGTCGTCGTCGGGATCACCCTGCACGCGCGGGAGGGGCGAGGGGCTACGGCCTGACAGCCGTCGGCGGCCCCCGCGTCCGCCGTGGGCGACCCGCCCACCGTGCCCGGGCGGGCGTCCGGCGGGCGGGCGTCCGGGATACCCGGGTGAACGAACGGAGCGGGGCGCGCCCGGCGCAGGGGAGTGCGCCGGGCGCGTGGGGCGCGCTCCGGCGGGGCTGTCGGCGGGGCGTGCGACGATGCCGGGGCCAGCACCGAGACCCCGATCGTGAGGCCCTCCGCCATGCCGCCGTCCGTCCCCGACAGGCTCGACGACCTGTCGTACGCCCACCTCCTCCAGCCGCACGTCGGACCGCTGCGGCGGGACGAGCGCTACGACACCGTGCACTTCGACGGCGGGGAGTACACCGACCAGGCGGCGAACGGCGCGACGTTCCTGGAGTGCGCCTTCACCGGGGTGGCGATGAGCGGGACGAAGCTGCGCCAGGCGCGGTTCAACGAGGTGTGGGTGCAGGGCAGCCGCTGGGTGGCGTGCGACCTGTCCGAGGGCGAGTGGCAGGACGCCTCCCTGCTGGGCGGGGTGCTGGCGGGGATCGCCCTGCACGGGTCGGCGCTGCGCCGGGTGGTGCTGCGCCAGTGCAAGCTGGAGGCGGTCAACCTGCGCGCCGCCGTCCTGCGGGACGTGGTCTTCGAGGACTGCGTGCTGCGGGACGTCGACTTCGGCGACGCCAAGCTGACCGGGGTGACGTTTCCCGGCTCCTCGCTGGAGGAGGTCCGGCTGCGCGGGGCCAAGCTCAGCAAGACCGACCTGCGCGGCGCCGTGCGGCTCGGGCTCAGCGACGGGCACGAGGGGCTGCGCGGCGCGCTGATCAGCAGTACCCAGCTCTTCGAGCTGGCGCCGCAGTTCGCCCAGGCGCTCGGCATCACGGTGAAGGATCGATGAGCCGGTTGTTCATCCGGCGGTCGCTCGAAGACAGTTGGGCGAACAGTCCGACAATCCTGCTGCACGACTCTGGCCCCCCGAGGCGCCCTGCGTGAGGATGCTCCGCGACCGATGTGTCCACAACCTGTGTGTACAACATCGCTAGCGAAGGGACGGCCGGGGCTGATGTCCGAGCTGAGTCGTAGGAAGTTCATGGCACTGTCGGCGAGTGCGGCGGCCGGTGCGGCGGTGGCGGGTTCGGCCGCCACCGGCGCCGCGCCCGCCTCGGCGGCGGCGCTGACGAGCACCGGCACACTCACCGACGCCCAGCACATCGTGGTGCTGATGCAGGAGAACCGCAGCTTCGACCACTACTTCGGGACGCTGCGCGGGGTGCGCGGGTTCGCCGACCGCAGCGCGATCCAGATCGCCGGCGGCTACAGCGTCTTCAACCAGCCCAACGGCCTGGGCCGGCAGTACCCCTGGGCGTTCAGCTCCACCAAGCCCGCGGGCGGTGCCGACCCGGAGCGCCTCGCGCAGTGCAACGGCGACCTCGCGCACTCCTGGAACGACCAGCACACCGCGTGGAACAGCGGCAAGCTCGACTCCTGGGTGCTCGCCAAGGGCAACGTCCGGACCCTGGGCCACCTGCAGCGCGCCGACATCCCCTTCCACTTCGCGCTCGCGGAGAACTGGACGATCTGCGACGCGTACTTCTGCTCCACGCTGAGCGCCACCGGGCCCAACCGCACCTTCCACTGGAGCGGCACCATCGACCCGGCCGGCACCGCGGGCGGCCCGGCCTACAACGGCGGCGACGAGTCCGGCCTGCGCTGGCAGACCTACGCCGAGGCGCTCCAGAACGCGGGCGTCAGCTGGAAGGTCTACCAGAACGCCGCCGACAACTACGGTGACAACGCCCTCGCCTACTTCAAGCAGTTCACCGACGCCGCCGCCGGCACCCCGCTGCACGACAGGGGCATGGGCTCCGTTCCCAAGGTCACCGGCAGGACCCCGGACGACATCGCCGCCGCGATCCGCGCCGACGTGCTCAACGGCACGCTGCCGCAGGTCTCCTGGATCGTCGCGGACCAGGCCTCCTCCGAGCACCCCTACGCCACGCCCGCCGACGGCGCGCACTTCGTGCACATGGTGATCGACGCCCTCAACGCGGACCCGAACGTCTTCAACTCCACCATCATGTTCCTCAACTACGACGAGAACGACGGGTTCTTCGACCACGTCCCGCCGCCGTCGCCGCCGGCCGGCACCGCCGGCGAGTTCTACGGCAACACCGCGATCGGCCTCGGTTTCCGCGTCCCGCTGATCGCCGTCTCCCCGTGGAGCCGGGGCGGCTGGGTCAACTCCGAGGTGTTCGACCACACCTCGGTGCTGCGCTTCCTGGAGCGCTGGACCTCCGCCATCGGCAAGCCCGCGAACTGCCCGAACATCAGCGCCTGGCGCCGCAAGGTGACCGGCGACCTCACCGGCGTCTTCGACTTCGCCAACCCGGTGTACGGGATGCCCGCGCTGCCCAACACCGACGCCACCATCGGCCTGGCCGCCTGCGGACCGCTCTCCAACCCGGCGCCGGTCAACAACGCGCTGCCCGTGCAGGAGTCCGGCACCCGCCCCGCCCGCGCGCTGCCCTACCAGCCGAACGCCAACCTGGACCACCTGGAGTTCGCCTCCGGCAGCGTCATGAAGGTCTGGCTGAAGATGTCCAACACCGGGACGGCCGCGGTCAACGCCGCGCACTTCGCCGCCTACGCCAACGCCTACCGCAGCGGCGGCCCCTGGCAGTACACGGTGGACGCCGGCGCCGAGCAGAGCGACTTCTTCAACTGCGGCTCCGGGTACGGCAACGGCCCCTACGACCTCAGCGTCACCGGTCCCAACCGCTTCCTGCGGCGCTTCAAGGGCGACGCCACCAAGGCCGGCAAGAACGTCGCGGTCACCGCCTCCTACGCGGTCGAGCCGGGCACCGGCAAGCTCGCGCTCTGGTTCAGGCTCGCCAACGCCGGCACCACCGCGGTGAAGTTCACCATCACCTCGAACGCGTACCGCGCCGACGGCCCCTGGACGTACCAGGTCCCGGCGGGCGGCAACGTCAGCGACTGGTTCAACGCCGTCGCCTACCAGAACGGCTGGTACGACTTCACCGTCACGGTGGACGCGGACAGCAGCTGGTCGCAGCGGTTCTCCGGCCACCTGGAGACCGGCGCCGCCAGCATCACCGGCTGAGGCCGCTCCCGGTCCCGGCCCTCCTGCCGGGGCCGGGACCGTCCGCGCGCGGCGACAGCCCGGCGGCCGCCCGGTCGCGGCACCGGCCGTGGGACATCGTGACGATCCCATGATCGCCTCGTTTGGCAGTGCGTCAGAGGGAGTCCGCCCGCTCCGGGCGGGCTCCGGCGAGGTGCGCTGCAGGGGAGTGTCCGCATGCCGGGTCGGGAAAGCGTCACCTCAGAGGCGCCGATAGCGCCCCCGGCCGTGCCCGCCGGGCGCTCCCGGCGGGGCCGTCGGACCGGGCTGAAGGAGCGCGAGGCCGCCCTGGTCGGGGGGTACCGCGAACTCGCCCGGCTCGCCTACCTCGTGCTGCCCGGCGGCACCGACCGGCACCGCCGGATCCTCGCCGCGCACGCCGTCGTCCAGCACGCCCTGCGGGCGACCGGATCGGACGCGCCCGACGGCCGGGCCGAGGGCGGGCCCGACCACGACGGCCGCGGCTACGAGGAGGTCCGCCTCCAGGTCCTGCGCGGGGCGCTCGCCCCGGCCGGCCGCCGCCGGCTGCTGCCGCTGCCCCGGGTCCAGGGACTGCGGCTGTTCACGGCGGCCGGCAGCCCCGAGGATCTCGCCCTCGACCAGGCGCTCGCCAAGGCGTCGCCGCACACCCGGGCCGGGTACGCGCTGCGGGTGCTGGAGGGCCTGCCCACCGCCCGGGCGGCCGCGCTGCTCTCCCGCGCGGGGGTGCCGGCCCCGGAGCGGGCGCTGGCCGAGGGCGAGCGGATCCACGCCGAGCACCGGGCGGCCGGCCGGGACCTCGACCGCTCGCCCGAGTTCGACCCGTGCGCCGTCCGGGCCCAGCCCACCGACCTGCTGCGCCGCCGGGCCAAGGGCCGGCTGCTGGTGGTCGGCGCGCTCACGCTCCTGCTGGCGGCCGGCACCGGGCTCGCGCCCCTGCTGGACCGGGCCGACCGGCCCGCGGCCGGTCCGGCCGCCGCGACCGGGACCTCCGCGGCGTCGGCGGCCCTGCTGCGCGCGGCCGCCGACGCCTGGCGGAACACCGCCCGCCTGGACTTCGACGCCTGGCCCGCCCGGGGTGAGCTCACCACCGACCGGGCCCTGCTCGACCGTGCCACGGCGGCCTGGAGCGGCCGGGGCCCCGCGGCGCGCACCCTCGAACCCGGCGCCCCCGCCGGGGCGCCCGGCACGATCAGGCTGCTGTACGCGGGGCGGCCCGACGGGACCGCGATCGTGGTGCTGTACGGCGAGGGCCGGCTCGCCCGCTACACCGAGGGGCCCGAGCCCGATCTGACCGTGGCCCGGGCCGACGACGCCGACATCACCACGGCCGCCGCCGTGGTCCTCACCCGCACCCCTGCGGGCAGCCGCTACCTGCTCGCACCCTGGGTCGACGGCGCCGACAGCCGGGACCTGCGCGCGCCCGACACGCCCGCGCGCCCGGTCGCGCACCCCGACGGACTGACCCCCGCGCTCGCCCTGACCGGGGACGCCGCCTGCACCCGGCGACCGGTGCTGCAACTGCGCTCCTCGTCCGTGGTGGCCGAGCAGCACGCGTTCCTGCTGGCCGACGTCGGCGGCCTGCTGCCGGCCCACCTGACCTTCACCCCGCCACCGGACGGCAGCACTCCCGCGCGCGCCCCCCGCGAGGCGACCGGTCCGGACGCGCTGACCGCCTGGGCCCGCACCTCCTGCGGTCCCGCCGGTACGGGGGCGGCGACCGGTCCCGCCGGGGCCGGGCCGGGCACCAGGGCCGTCAACACCTGGGCGTTCGCCACCCAGGCCCTGCCCGAGGGCGAGGGCCCCGCCTCCTGGGTCTGTGTGCGCCGCGACGGCTGGGACGGCGGAGGTTCCGCCGCCACCGCGCTGCTGCTGCCGGACCCGAAGCGGGGCACCCCCGCGCCTCCCCTGGGCACCGCCTCGGTCGAGCAGACCCGGGCCTGCAGCCGTTTCGACCAGAACGTGCTGGCCGCCACCTGGTGGCGCGGCAAGTCCGGCAAGGCGTACCTGCTGGTCGGGGGCAGCCGCCGGCTGGTGAGCGTCTCCGGCGCGGGTGCGCTGACCATTCCCGAGACCAGGACGGCGAGCCGCACTCTGGCGGTGCCCGGACCGGGCGCGGGTGACGTCCGACTGTCCGGCCTGCTGGACACCGGCGCGCGGATCGGAACCCTGAGCTGAGCAGGTCGGCGGGGCAGGGCGGCTGCGCAGGGCGGCTGCGCAGCTCGTCGGGTGGCACGGCACGGCACGGGAGCGCCAGCGGATGCGCGCGCGGCGGCGTGGTGTGAGAGTGAGGTGAGCCCGGCTACCGGCTGAGGAGGAGACATGGGCATCTTCGACAGGTTCCGCCACAAGGCGCACGACACCGGCGAGGAGGCCAGGTCCTCGATGGGTGGTGCCATGGGCGGCACGCCCGACCAGAGCTCCGACGCCATGACGGACCCCGCCCGGCGCGCGGCGCTCGCCCACGACGAGGCGGCCGACGCGTTCCCGGACACCGCGGCGAAGGCCGGCGAGCCCCGGCAGCCGCACCACCTCTCCGCGCGTGAGGAGGAGGAGATGGCCCGGGAGAACATGACCGCCGAGGGCGATCCCTGGGACTGAGGACCACCGTGATGGAGGGGCGCGCCTGCCGGGGCGCGCCCCTCTCGTGCGCCCGGGAGTGTGCGCGCGGGCGCACGCGGCGCGGGGTCGCTCCGGGGCCGCTCCGGTGCCGCACGAGCCGCTCAGCGGGGCGGCAGCGGCGGCCGGCGCAGGTCGGGGCGGGGGGTGTCGGCCGGCGGCGGCACCGAGGCGGGGGTGTCCTCCAGGAGTTCCAGGGCCAGTCCGACCGCGGTGGTCAGCTCGACGTGTCGGCCCCGCGCCCATTCGTGCGGGCCGCGCAGCACGTGGACGTCCGGCTCCGCGCCGTGGTTCTCCACCGACCAGCCGAGATCACCGGTGAACCAGGAGGCGTTCTTCGGGACCGAGATCTGGGTGCCGTCGCCGAGCTGGTGCCGGCCGGTCATGCCGACCACCCCGCCCCAGGTACGGGCGCCGACCACCGGGCCGAGGCCCAGCAGCTTGATGGCGGTGATGATCACGTCGCCGTCCGAACTGGTGGCCTCGTCCGCGAGCGCCACCACCGGCCCGCGCGGCGCGTCCCTCGGGTAGCGCACGGGCTGCCGGCCCCGGCTGAAGTCCCAGGCGAGGACGCGGCGGCTGAGCTTCTCCAGCACCAGCTCCGAGACGTTGCCGCCGGCGTTGCCGCGTACGTCCAGTACGAGGGCCGGTTTGTCGAGCTCGCGGCGCAGGTCCCGGTTGAACTGGGCCCAGCCGGAGCCGCCGAGGTCCGGGATGTGCAGATAGCCGCATCGGCCGTCGCTGAACTCCCTGACCAGCTCACGGCGCCGGGCCACCCAGGCCTGGTAGCGGATCGGCCGCTCGTCGGTGAGCGGGGTGACGGTGATCCGGCGGGCGGGGGCCTCGGGGCCGCTGCGCAGGGTGAGTTCGACGGTGGTGCCACCGGTGCCCGACAGCAGCGGGCCGGGGCCCCGGACCGGGTCGGGCGCGCGCCCGGCGACGGCCAGCAGTTCGTCGCCGGCCTTGACCCCGTGGGCCGCCAGCGGGGCCCGCGCCCGGGGGTCGGAGGACTCGCCGGGCAGGATGCGCTCCAGCAGCCAGCGCCCGTCGGGGGAGCGGTGGGCGTTGGCGCCGAGCAGGCCCAGCGGCTGCTGGACGGGCGCCGGACCCTCGCCGCGCCGGGACGGCGTGACGTAGGCGTGCGAGGTGCCGAGCTCGCCGAGGAGTTCGCGCAGCAGGTCGGCGAAGTCGTCGGGGCCGGCGATCCGCTCCAGCAGCGGTTCGTACTGCGCGGTCAGGGCGGGCCAGTCCAGGCCGCTCATCCCCTGGTCCCAGAACTGGTCGCCGACCACCCGGGCGGCCTCGTGGTACGCCTGGCGCCACTCGGCGGCCGGGTGGACGGTATGGGTGATCCGCCGCAGGTCGACGCCGACCGCCGCCGCGGGCGCGGCCACCGGGACGATCCGCAGGGCGCCGGCGGAGTAGACCGCGACCGAGCCGCCGTCGCCGGAGACCGCGTAGCCGTCCAGCTTGTCGACCAGCGTGCTGCGGGTGCCCCTGGCCAGGTCGAAGTGCTCCAGCGAGGGCCGGCCCGAGGTGTCGTCCGGACTGGCGAAGGTCTGGCCCAGCGTGCCGGAGATCGGCCAGCGCAGCCAGACCACCCCGCCGCGCACCGCGTCGGTGGCGGAGTACTTGGACGCGATCACCGGGAACTGCACCAGCCGGCCGGCGATGCCCTGCGGTTCGACGCTCACCGTGCCGTCCCCCGCGCTGCCCGCGCCGGCCGTCGGCACCGGCGCGCCCGGACGTGCCTCGGTGGGGGCGGCGAACGGTGAGGGGGTGTCGGCCGCCAGCGGGACGAGGTAGGGGCGGCAGCCGAGCGGGAAGGACATGTCGCCCGTGTGCACGTCGTGCACCGGGTCGAAGCCGCGCCAGGACAGGAAGACCAGGTAGAGGCCGTCCCGGGTGAAGACCGGCTGCTCGTCCTCGAAGCGGCCGTCGGTGACGTCGGTGACCGGGGCGGCGGCGTCGGTCCGGGTCAGCCGGATCCGGCGCAGCGAGCGCCCGGCGGTCGGCTGGGACCACGCGACCCAGCGCGAGTCGGGGGAGAAGACGGCGCTGGAGACCGGCCCGTGGGTGGAGGCGGCGATCTCGCGGACCTCGCCGTCGGCGGCGTCGACCAGCAGCAGCCGGCCGTCGGAGGCGGCGACCGCCAGCGTGCGGCCGTCCGGGGAGGCGGAGAACTCCAGCACCCGGCCGATCCGGCCGCCGGCGATCCGGCGCGGGACGGCCTGCTGGTGCTGCTGGTGCTCGCTGCCGGGCAGCGGGGCGATCTCGACGGCGTCGTCGCCCTCGGCGTCGGTGATCCAGCAGACCTCGCCGCTGTGGCCGAGCACCAGCGGCAGCCGGGTGCGGACCCCGGGGGTGTCGGCCAGCGCCCTGGCCGGACCGTCCCGGTGGGTGAGCCAGTACTGGCTGCCGCGCACGGTGATCACACCGCTGCGGCCGGTCGCGTCGCAGGCCAGGTCCTTGATGTGGGAGGCGGCGTTGACCTGGTACGGACGCCGGCCCGCCCGGGCGCCGCCGAGCGGCACGTCCAGTCGCCGGGGCTCGGCGGCCTCCAGGCCGTCGAGCAGCCAGACGTCCCCGGCGTGCTGGTAGACGATCCTGGTCCCGTCGGTGGCGGCCTCGCGGGCGTAGTAGGCGGCGTGGTCGGTGTGCCGGCGCAGGTCGGTGCCGTCGGGGCGGCAGGAGTAGAGGTTGCCGATGCCCTCGTGGTCGGAGAGGAAGGCGATCCGTGGCCCGTCCGCTCCGCCGACCGGCATCGGGGAGGCGAGGTGGCCGCGCAGGTCGGGCAGCAGACGTTCGCCGTCCACCCACAGCCGGCCGACCGCGCCGCCCCGGTAGCGCTTCCACGCGGCGGGTTCGTGCGGTGCGGAGCCGGTGAGCAGGACGGTGTGCTCGCGGCTCATCTGGGCGTCGCCGACCGGCCCCCAGGGCAGCTTGCCGGCGGGGGATCCGTCGACCGGCAGCGCGTGCGCCCAGGTGTAGTGGGCGAACGGCTCGTGGTACGAGGTGACCGCCAGCACCTCGCCGTCCGGCAGCCAGCCCCGGACCCGGGTGTCCTGGCTGCCCCAGTAGGAGAGCCGCAGGGCCTCGCCGCCCTCGGAGGGGGCGGTCCAGACCTCGGGGGTGAGGGCCTGCCAGCTGGTCCAGGCGAGGGTCCGCCCGTCGGGGGAGAGCCGAGGATGGCTGACCCGGGTGCGGTCGCAGCTGACCCGCCAGGCCCGCTCGACCGTACCGTCCGCGGCCAGCGGGGCGACCCAGACGTCGTCCTCGGCGGTGAAGGCCAGCAGGCCGTCACGCAGGTGGGGGTATCGGAGGTAGCCGGGCGCCGTCACCCCTTCATCGTTCGGTGGCGGCGTGGTGGCCGCAACCGGACCGCCCGGCTGCCGTCCCTCGGCCCGGGCACTCTCCGCTGAGCGGTCACCGCCCTTCCGCTGAGCGGTCCGAGCGCCGGGTGCGGCGCGGAGGCGGCCGCGGACGTCGGCAACTCTGCGTGTCCTTCTGGGCATTGACACAGAACCGGCGGATCCACTTCAGTGGTCTAGTCCAACTTGCACGAGGGAGCGGCCGACACCCCCACCGGCCCGAGCTCCGCCGTGCCCTCGGACACCCCCACGATCCGCGCCACGGCAGGAGTCCCCCCGCATGCGCAGAACAGCATCCCCCACGAACCACCGCCGCAGGCCCGCCCGACTGGCCGCCGCCGGTACCGCCTGGGCCGTCGCGGCCGCCGGCGCAGTCGGCCTGGCGCTGGGCACCGCGCCCACCGCCTCCGCCGGCGAGTTCCTCTCCAACGGAGGCTTCGAGAGCAACGCCCTCGCCCCGTGGAGCTGCACGGGCGGCACCGGGAGCGTCGTCACCGGTCAGGCGCACACGGGCACCTACGCCCTCGCCGGAGCGGCCTCGGCGAGCGACTCGGCCCAGTGCTCGCAGACCGTCACCGTCGCGCCCAACACCGCGTACACGCTCACCGCGTACGTCAAGGGCAGCTACGTCTACCTCGGCGTCGACGGCGGCACCAGCACCTGGACGCCCGGCACCGGCGGCGCCTACCAGAAGCTCACCGTCGGCTTCACCACCGGCGCGGCCCAGACCAGCGCCACCGTGTACACCCACGGCTGGTACGGCCAGGGCACCTACTACGCCGACGACGTCTCGCTGGACGGCCCCGGCGCGCCCGCCAGCCCGTCCCCGTCGGCCAGTGCCAGTGCCTCGCCGACGGCCAGTGTCTCGCCGACGGCCAGTGCCTCGCCCACCGCGACCAAGTCGCCCACGGCCACCTCCTCGCCGACCGCGACGGCCACCCCCACCAGCACCGGCACCCCGACCGCGCCGCCGCCCGGCACCCACTCGCTGGTCGGCTACCTGCACGCGAGCTTCGCCAACGGCGCCGGCTACACCCGGATGGCCGACGTCCCGGACTCCTGGGACATCATCAACCTCTCCTTCGGCGAGCCCACCTCGATCACCTCCGGTGACATCCGCTTCAACCGCTGCTCCGTGTCCGAGTGCCCGACCGTCGAGTCGGACGCCGACTTCAAGGCGGCGATCGCCGCCAAGCGCGCCCAGGGCAAGAAGGTCCAGCTCTCGATCGGCGGCCAGAACGGCGAGGTCCAGCTCACCACCACGGCGGCCCGCGACACCTTCGTCAGCTCGGTCTCCGCGATCATCGACAAGTGGGGCCTGGACGGCCTCGACGTCGACTTCGAGGGCCACTCGCTCTCGCTGAACACCGGCGACACCGACTTCAAGAACCCGACCTCGCCGGTCATCGTCAACCTGATCTCCGCGCTGAAGACCCTCAAGGCCAAGTACGGCGCCGGCTTCACGCTGACCATGGCCCCCGAGACCTTCTTCGTCCAGCTCGGCTACCAGTACTACGGCTCCGGCCCCTGGGGCGGTCAGGACCCGCGCGCCGGCGCCTTCCTGCCGGTCATCTACGCGATGCGGGGCGACCTCACCCTGCTGCACGTCCAGGACTACAACTCCGGCTCGATCATGGGCCTGGACAACCAGTACCACTCGATGGGCGGCGCCGACTTCCACGTCGCGATGACCGACATGCTGCTCAAGGGCTTCCCGGTGGCGGGCAACACCGCCAACATGTTCCCGGCCCTGCTGCCCAGCCAGGTCGCGATCGGCATGCCGGCCACCACCAACGCGGGCAACGGCTACGTCAGCCCGGCCGAGGTGGACAAGGCGCTCGACTGCCTGACCAAGCTCGCCAACTGCGGCACCTACGTGCCCAAGGCCGGAGCCCAGCCGAACCTCCGCGGTCTGATGACCTGGTCCATCAACTGGGACCAGTTCGGCGGCAAGGAGTTCTCCAAGAACTTCGACAGCTACTTCGGCTGACCGCCCCGGGCCGTGCGCCCGACAGCCGGTGCACCGGTACCGCCGCCGACGCGGCGCCGGTGCACCGGCTGCGCCGCGTCCCCGCCGTGCTCCCGGCGAGCTCCCGCCGTGCCGCTCCGGCGCCGGCCGGGCCGCCGAGGGGGGACGCCGAGCGGGGGCCGCCGAAAGAGCCGGAAAAGTCGGAGGGCCCCTCGCTCTCGCGAGGGGCCCTCCGACCGTCTGTGCGCCGCCAGGGACTCGAACCCCGGACCCGCTGATTAAGAGTCAGCTGCTCTAACCAACTGAGCTAGCGGCGCCTGTCTGACCCGGAGAACATTACCTGGTCAGCGGCGGAATCCGCCAATCCGTACCGGAGCGGACCGGCGGGTCAGGGAGTGAGTACCACCTTGCCGCGGACGTGGCCGCCGGCGACCAGGCGGTGGGCGTCCGCGGCACGCTCCAGCGGGAAGGTCCCGGCGACCTCCAGGCGCAGGCCGCCGGCCTCCCAGAGGGCGGTCAGCTCCGCCAGCCGGGCGGCCGTACGGGGGCCGCGCAGCATCTGGACGCCCAGCCGCCGGGCGGCCCGGAAGTCGGTGACGGTGCCGATCCGGTCGCGGTCGGCGACCAGCTCGACGGAGGCGTCCAGCGCGCCGCGCCCGGCCGCGTCCAGCGCCGCGTCCACGCCCCCCGGGGCCAGCGCGCGGACCCGGTCGGCCAGTCCAGGGCCGTACGTCACCGGGACGGCGCCCAGCCCGCGCAGGTAGTCGTGGTTGCGCTCGCTCGCGGTGCCGATCACGGTCGCTCCCCAGGCGCGGGCGAGCTGGACGGCGACGGTGCCTACCCCACCGGCCGCGCCGTGCACCAGGACGGTGTCACCCGGCCCGACCTTCAGTCCGCTCAGGGCCACGTGCGCGGTCTGGCCGGAGGCGGAGAGCGAGCCGGCCTGCTCCCAGGGCATGCCGGCGGGCTTGGCGACCAGCTGGGCGCAGTCCACCGTGACGTACTCGGCATGACCGCCGAACAGCCGGAAGCCGAGCACCTCGTCACCGGTCCTCCAGCCGGAGGCGCCCGCGCCGAGCCGGTCGACCACCCCGGCGAACTCGTTGCCGAGGACCACCGGAAGTTCGACGGTGGCGCCGGGCGGGGTCCAGCCGTCGCGGACGGCGAGGTCGGCCGGCTGCAGCCCGGCCGCGCGGACCCTGACCCGCACCTCACCGGGGGCCGGAGCAGGAGTGGCCACCTCGGTCACCGAAAGGACTTCGGGGTCGCCGAACTCGGGGACGGTCACTGCCTTCACGGCTGTTCTCCTGTCGTCGGGTTGTCCCCGCCATGGTGAAAGGTGAAGCGGACTTGAAGTCAAGGCCCATCGGCGTGTCATGCCAGGATGAGCACATTGTCCGACTTATTCTGGCGCGGGGTCGGGCCCCACCCAGCCGGGCCGGCCCCGGCGAAGACGAACGCCGAGAGGACCGCCTCGTGGGCCAGCTGCCCCTGCTCTTCCTGGTGCTGCTCGCCTCGGTGGTGACCATCCCGCTGGCGCGCCGGACCAAAGTGCCGCAACCCGTCCTGATGACCGTGCTCGGGATCGTGATGGCCCTGGTGCCGCAGATCCCCGACATCGCGATCGAGCCGGAGCTGATCCTGCCGCTGGTGCTGCCGCCGCTGATCTTCGCCGTCGCCCGGCGTTCCTCGGTGCGGTACTTCCGGGCCAACATCCGCTCCATCCTGCTGCTCGCGGTGGGCCTGGTCGTGCTCACCACGGTCGCCGTGGCCGGCGCCGTGCACTGGCTGGTGCCCGCACTTCCGGTGGCCGCCGCCGTCGCGGTCGGCGCGCTGGTCTCCCCGCCCGACCCGGTCGCCGCCGTCGCGGTGGCCGGCGCCGTCGGGCTGCCGCGCCGACTGGTCTCCGTCCTGGAGAGCGAGGGACTGTTCAACGACGTCACCGCCATCGTGATCTACTCGCTGGCCATCGACGCGGTGGTCTCGGGGGACTTCTCGGCGGAGCACGCGGTGCTGCGCTTCGTCCTGTCCGCCGTGCTCGCGGTGGTCGTCGGCATCGGCCTCGGCTGGCTCAACAGCAAGCTCGCCGGCATGCTGGACGACCCCACCCAGCAGGTCGCGCTCAACCTGCTGGTGCCGTTCGCCGCCTACGCCCTCGCCGAGGAGATCCACGGCTCCGGCGTGCTCGCCGTCGTGGTCTGCGCCCTCTACCTGGCGGACCGGGCGGCCGACGCCGACGAGGTGGCCTACCGCCTGGTCGGCAACGCGTTCTGGGAGATCGTCGAGATCCTGATCACCGGCGTGGCGTTCGGCCTGATCGGGCTGGAGCTGGCCACCGTCCTCAAGGAGGCCGGCCGCGGCTGGACCAGCATGCTCGGGGACGCCGCGGTGGTGATCGCGGTGGTCGTCGTGGTGCGGCTGCTGTGGCTGCTGCCGGCCGGCTGGCTCTCCAAACGGCTCAACTCCGGCGAGGAGGACACGCCGATCAGCTGGCAGGAGAGCGTGGTGCTCTGGTGGTCCGGGATGCGCGGGGTGGCGACCGTCGCGCTGTCCCTGGCCATCCCGCTCACGCTGCACTCCGGCGAGCCGTTCCCCGAGCGCGGCCGGCTGGTGTTCATCGCCTTCGGCGTGGTGCTCTTCACCCTCCTGGTCCAGGGCCTCTCGCTGCCGCTGCTGGTGAAGTACCTGCGGCTGGACGCCGACCACGACGCCCACGAGCAGGCCGTGCGGCAGCTGTGGTGGCGGGCGGCCAAGGCCGGGCTGGAGCGGCTCAGCGAACTGGAGGAGCAGGAGAAGCTGTCCGTCGAGATCGCCGAGAAGCTCCGTGACCGTCAGCACTCCCGGCTCGCCCGGCTCTGCCCGGAGAACTACGCGGAGGAGGTCGCGGCCGAGGCCCGGGTGCGCGCCTCGCAGTGGCGCGCCGCCCACGTGGTCGAACAGGAGATGATCGCCGCCTCCCGGCGGGAGATGCTCGCCGCCCGCAGCGAGCCCGGGGCCGACCCCGAACTGGTCGACCAGGTGATGCGCGGCCTCGACCTGCGCTCCGAGCGGACCTGACGCGGGCCCGTCCGCCCGGTGGCACCCGGGTGGCCGCAGGGCGGCGCGGCGGCGACTCCCGCACGCCGGGGGTCGGCAATGTACGCACCGCCCCGTGACGTTGCATAGGCTGTCGCCCGGGCAGCCCGTCAACGGAGTCGGCGCACCACTCGTACCGCCGGACCACGCGCGACCCTCCCGCTGGGCCCTGCCGGTATCTGCACCCAGATGAATCGAGGAGCATTCCGATGTCGGAACTGGACGCCGCCCCGGGGCCCGCCAAGGGCCGCACCCCGCTGGACCGCACCCCGCAGTGGGCGGCCCTCGGCAAGCACCGGGCGGAACTCGGCGAGACGCACCTGCGCGAACTCTTCGCCGCCGACCCCGAGCGCGGCCGCCGCTACACCCTGCAGGTCGGGGACCTGCACGTGGACTACGCGAAGCAGCTGGTGACGGACGAGACCCTCACCCTGCTGCGCTCGCTCGCCGAGGCCACCGGCGTCGCCGGGCTGCGGGACGCCATGTTCCGCGGCGAGAAGATCAACACCACCGAGGACCGCGCCGTCCTGCACACCGCGCTGCGCGCCCCGCGCGGCGCCGTCGTCGAGGTCGACGGCGAGAACGTGGTGCCGGCCGTGCACGCCGTGCTCGACACGATGGGCGTCTTCGCCGACAAGGTCCGCTCCGGCGAGTGGAAGGGCCACACCGGCAAGCGGATCCGCACTGTGGTCAACATCGGCATCGGCGGCTCCGACCTCGGCCCCGCGATGGCCTACGAGGTGCTGCGCGCCTACACCGCCCGTGACCTGGACGTCCGCTTCGTGTCCAACGTGGACGGCGCCGACCTGCACGAGGCCGTCCGCGACCTGGACGCCGCCGAGACGCTCTTCATCGTCGCCTCCAAGACCTTCACCACGATCGAGACCATCACCAACGCCACCTCGGCGCGCGACTGGCTGCTCACGGAGCTGCGGGCGGACACCGACGCGGTGGCCAAGCACTTCGTGGCGCTCTCCACCAACGCCGAGGGCGTGGCGGACTTCGGTATCGACGTCGCCAACATGTTCGAGTTCTGGGACTGGGTCGGCGGCCGGTACTCCTACGACTCCGCGATCGGCCTCTCGCTGATGATCGCGATCGGCCCGGAGCAGTTCCGCGAGATGCTGGACGGCTTCCACCTGGTCGACGAGCACTTCCGCACCGCCCCGCCGGAGGAGAATGTCCCGCTGCTGCTCGGCCTGCTCGGGGTCTGGTACGGCGCGTTCTTCGACGCGCAGGCGCATGCCGTACTGCCGTACTCGCACTACCTCTCGAAGTTCACCGCCTACCTCCAGCAGCTGGACATGGAGTCCAACGGCAAGTCGGTGGACCGGGACGGAAACCCCGTCAGCTGGCAGACCGGCCCGGTGGTCTGGGGCACCCCCGGCACCAACGGCCAGCACGCCTACTACCAGCTGCTGCACCAGGGCACCAAGGTCATCCCGGCGGACTTCATCGGCTTCGCCGAGCCGGTCGCCGACCTGCTGCCGGGTCTGGTCGCCCAGCACGACCTGCTGCTCGCCAACTTCTTCGCGCAGACCCAGGCGCTGGCCTTCGGCAAGACGCCCGAGGAGGTCGCGGCCGAGGGCGTGCCCGCCGAGCTGGTGCCGCACAAGTCCTTCAAGGGCAACCACCCGACCACCACCATCCTGGCCGGCTCGCTGACCCCGTCGGTGCTCGGCCAGCTGGTCGCGCTGTACGAGCACAAGGTGTTCGTCCAGGGCGCCATCTGGAACATCGACTCCTTCGACCAGTGGGGTGTGGAGCTGGGCAAGGTGCTCGCCAAGCGGATCGAGCCGGTGCTGCTGACCGGCGAGGGCACCGAGGCGCTGGACAGCTCCACCGCCGAACTGGTCGCCCGTTACCGCTCGCTGCGCGGCCGCTGAGCCGGACGGCACCCGGAAGGGCCCCCGCGGCGGCGGGGGCCTTTTCCGGCCCCTCATATGGATACCGGATAGCATCGGTGTCTATTATGGAGTCCTGGCTCCGCCGACCCTGGCTCCGCCGACCCCGGCTCCGCCGACCCCGGCTCCGCCGACCCCGGCTCCGCCGACCCCGGCTCCGCCGACCCCGGCTCCGCCGACCCCGGCTCCGCCGACCCCGGCTCCGCCGACCCCGGCTCCGCCGACCCCGGCTCCGCCGACCCCGGCTCCGCCGACCCCGGCTCCGCCGACCCCGGCTCCGCCGACCCCGGCTCCGCCGACCCCGGCTCCGCCGACCCCGGCTCCGCCGCCGAACCGCCGAGAGGCTGTGACCGCCGTGCCCACACTGCCCTGGACCACGCCCAACCCGCCCGGCCCCCACACCCGCGTGCTGGTGATGGCCTCCCGCCTGGAGGTCCGCACCCTGCGCGAGGTGCCCCGGTTCTTCGTGAAGTCGCTCGCCGCCTGGCGCCAGCTCCGCACCGCCCCCGGCGCCGTCGGCGCCTCCCTGATCGCCCAGCCGCTCCGGCGCACCTTCTGGACGCTCTCCGCCTGGGAGGACCGCGCGGCGCTCGACGCCTACGTACGGGCCGAGCCGCACCGCTCGATCATGACCTCGCTGCGCGGGGTCATGAAGGACTCCGTCTTCACGTTCTGGGAGGCCGGCGCCGAGGAACTGCCGATCGCCTGGCCGGAGGCCAGACGGCGTCTGGCGCAGCGGTCCTGATGTCGGACCGGCCCGCTCCGGGAACGACTCAGGGCCTCCCCAACGTGATGGGAAGGCCCTGAATCCGTCTGTGCGCCGCCAGGGACTCGAACCCCGGACCCGCTGATTAAGAGTCAGCTGCTCTAACCAACTGAGCTAGCGGCGCCTGCTGACAGAGAAAACTGTAGCAGCGGCCCGGGGCGCGGCCAAAATCGAATACCGCTCGCCCCGCGCGGGCGCCGCGCTCAGGCGGACGGGAGCGGTTGGAGGTGGCCCGACCTGGACGTCTGCGCGCTCTGCGCTCGGTGGAGCGCGCCTCGGCGCGAGCGTTCGGCGCAGGCGCCGGGGCCCGCCGGGAGCGCGGCCGTCGGCGCGGCCGGGCATCCGACGCCCGGTGCTGCGCCCGGCACGGTGTTCGGTGCGGCGTCCGGCACGGTGTTCGGTGCTGCGCCCGGCACGGTGTTCGGTGCGGCGTCCGGCACGGGGGAGGCATCGCCCTGCTCCCGGGCGGCCCGGACGCAGGCCCAGAGCAGGACGGCCGCACCCGGCAGCCACGGCTCCCGCGAGTCCGGAGCGACGATCCAGCGGCCGGAGCCCTGACCCGGCGACTGCGGGGCGCTGACCATCCGTTGCACCGGCGGGATCGTCACCGCGTCGCCCAGTCCGTGGCAGAGCAGCGGCGGCACGTCGCGTGCCCACTCCTCCCAGGCGAGCAGGGTCCGCAGCCGAGGGCCGGCGCCGGGCTGGGCGAAGAGCAGGGTCCGGCCCCGGAAGGTCGCGACCGGGCCGCACCCCGGGCCGGAGGTCCACAGCTCGTCCAGCACCTTGCGGCCGAACAGGGACGGCATGCTGATGACGTCGAAGGCTCGCCCGCAGGGCAGGACCGAGGGCGCCCAGGGCCGTGACTGCCACAGGGCGCGCATGCTGCGCGGGTACTCGCTGGCCGACGCCAGCCAGGCCTCCCCGGCCACCGTGACGTACTCGACGGATTGATAGGTCCAGATGTCCACGAGGAGCAGCCTGGAGTGTCGCGTGGATGACCGAGAGGGAAAGAGCGGTTTGCCGGACAGGGCGGGGCGGCGCGGCGTACCCTGCCCTGCGCATATGCCACGGGCGAGCGAACGGCGCCGGCCCGCGCCGGGACGGCCGGTCGGGAGGGTTGGTCGGCAGGGTTGGTCGGCAGGGTGTCGTACGGAGTCGGCCGGGCGGGGCCGGTGGTGCGGGTCGCCGGTGCGGGCGGCGTCCGGCGCTCAGCCCTCGCCGTGGCGCCGCGGGCGGAGCAGGCCGCGCCCGTATTCGACCATCTTCTCCGCGTAGTCCGGCGTCCAGTCCGCGCGGGCCGCGATCTCGACGGCCGAGAGCGCGTCGAAGCGGCGGGTGTCCGCGAGCTGGGCGGCGGCCACGGCCTGGAAGTCGGTCGCACGGTCGGCGGCGGCCCGGAAGGCGATCGCCAGCTCGGTGGAGCGGCGCAGCAGCTCGGCCGGGTCGTCGATGGACTCCAGGTCGAAGAAGCGCTCCGGCTCGGGCTCGGCGGCCTGCGGCTCGAATAGCAGCTGCGCCGGGCGCAGCCGGCGTGCGGGCGGCTCGGGGGTGCCCTGGCCCGGGCCGTCCGGCGCGGGGGAGCCGCTCGGGTCGGACGGCCGTGCGTGGGAGTCGGGCATGGGTGGACACCTCCGGGGTGGCGAGGGCGGGACGCGGGCGCCGTCCATTGTCCCCCGGCGCCGGTCGCTAGCGGAACGGTGTGACCACGGGCGCTATTCCCGCCGCGTGCGCCGGGGTGGTGCACTGACCGGCGCGCAAGGCCGTCGGTGCCCCGCCCGGCGGTCCGGTTCGACCGGGCCGTGGGCCGGCGTCAGCGCACCGCCACCCGGTGCTCGTGCAGCCGGGCCAGCACGGCGTGGTGGGCCTCCCAGCCGTCCGGGAACCGTACCGGCACGCCCAGCTGCACCGGCTCGGTCGCCGGGTGCTCGTCCAGCAGTTCGGCGATGCCCGCGCGGGCCACCACGATGCACGCGTGCCGGTGCCGGGAGGCCAGCACGCAGAGCCGGCCGGTCTCCAGGTGGAAGGCCGTCGCGTCCGGGCGCCCGGAGAGCGGGTGCAGGACCACCGTGACGTCGTACTCGCGGCCCTGCAGCCGGTTCGCGGTGTCGACCGTGACGGCCGGGCCGGCCGCCGGGTCCACCGGTACACCCGACCCGGCCAGCGCGGCGCGCACGGCCGCCGCCTGGTCCCGGTGGGCGGTTCCGACCGCGATCCGGTCGGCCGACAACGGTGTGGAGCCCTGCTCCGAGTGCGCGGTCAGCCCCCGGTCCAGCAGCCGGCGCACGGTGGCCGCGACCACGGCCACCGCCTGGGGGTCGGTCCGGACGGTGTGCCGGGCGGGCAGCTCCAGCAGCGACCAGCCGTGCTCCGCCGCCTCGTCGATCGCGGCGTCCACCGCGCCGTGCGGGCCGGTGCGCTCGGCCCTGCCGTCGAGGGTGAGCGTGCGATCGTCCGGGCCGGTGCCCGCGCGGAACGGTGTGTACGGGTAGAACGCCGCCGAGATCAGCGGTGCGGCACTGGCCGGCAGCCGCCAGGAGACCGGCAGGCGGTGGGGCTCGATCTGCGGATTGTGCGCGAGCAGCGTGACGACGGCACTGTTCGAGGGGTCGTAGCTCAGCCCGGCCCACTGCTCGGTGCCGACCACGGTGAACGGGTCCAGCTGGCCCGGGTCGCCGACGAACAGCGCCCGTTCGAACAACCGGGCCACGGCCAGCAGCGCGTCCGAGCGCATCTGGTAGGCCTCGTCGACGATGGCGTGCCGCCACGGCGTCTCGGTGTTCACCCACTGCCACTTGGCGGAGGTCGAGATCACCACATCGAGCTCGGCCAGGTCGGCGACCTTGTCGGCGGCCGTCACGTTGGCGTGCCGCAGCGCCTGCGCCGCCGGGCGGGAGTCGCCCGCGTGCAGGCGGCCGATGGTGAGATCCGGGGCCTTCTCGGCGAGCCGGTCCACCAGGTCGTCCACCTGGTTGTTGGTCTGGGCGACGATCATCAGCCGCTCGCCGGCGCCGACCAGCTCCCGGGCGGCCCGCACCACCAGGGTGGACTTGCCTGCCCCCGGCGGAGAGTCGACCACCACGCCGCGCGGGGCGCCCACGGCCGGCCGGACGGTGGCGTCCAGGATCCGCGTCAGCACGGCGTCGGCTGCCGCGCCGGGTGTCGGTCCGAGGTCCGGGGCACCGCCCCCGCCCCCGCCCCCGCCCCCGGCACGGGTCGGGCCGGCGGCCGGCGCGGCTGTCCGTCCGGTCGGCCGGGTGCGGCCCGGGCCGTCGTCGGCGGCGTCCTGCGGTGCGGTCACGGTGCCGGTCACTCCCAGTCCTCGGTGCTGAAGGCGGCGACGGTGCCGGCCGGGGCGGCCGGGGCGGCCGGCGCCCGGTCGGCACCGGGCGGCCCGCCGTGCGTCCACGGGGTGTCGTCCGGCTCGGGCAGCGGGGCGGACTGGCGGGCCGTCAGTTCGAAGAGGGTGAAGGTCACCTGCTCGCCCGGTTCGGGCAGGCTGCCCGGATCCGGCTCCTTCCTGCGCCCCATGCCGGACGTCACCCGCACCGTGACCGTCCCCGCCCGCGGGTCCACCTCGGTGACCACGGCCCGTTGCGACGTCGCGGCGTGTGCCCGGTGCACCTCGCGGCCGAGGTCGGCGTGCGGGCGGTCGGGGGTCAGCACGGTCACCAGCGGCCGGGGCTTGGGCGAGCGCCCGGAGGTGTCCCAGTCAGGTGTCACGTCGACCACCCGGCCGGTGAACGCCTCCCCGGCGAGTCGGCGCTCGGCCATCGCCAGCGGGTCGTCCAGCGCCTCCTGGACCTCGACCTTCACCTGCTCCCGCTCGCGCTGGGCCAGCTTGCGGGCGGCCGTGACGGCGTCGTCCTGCCGGGGCTGCGGCGGCTCGCCGGCCGCCAGCCGGTCGCGGTGGCCGGTGTACGACCAGCGGTCGCCCGTCCAGCGCTCCTCCAGGTGGGCGGCGGGCGGCAGCGAGCGCATCAGGTCGAGCCCGGCCCAGACGTCCCGCCAGGTGGGGAGCAGGACACCCGCCAGCGCGGTGTGCACCTGGTCGAGGGCCTCCTTGAGCCGCGACCGGGCCCGCTCCTCGCCACCGCCGGGCCCGTCCGACCCGGCGTGCCGCAGGGCGGCGACGGCGGCGTCGTACCGGGCGATCGCCGGGGCGAGCACCAGCTCGTCGAAGCGCGGGTCGGTGACCGGGCCGGCCGGCGGGTGCAGCAGCAGACCGTCCGCGTCCCGCGCCGTCTCGGCCAGCTCGGCGGCCTCGGCGCCGCCCAGGCCGGCCGGCGGCGAGTGCCAGGCGAGCCGGGCCGCCAGGTGCTGGTCCTCCAAGTGGCTCTGGCCGGTGGCCCAGTGCCGGGAGAGCAGCCCGGTCATCGGCAGCAGCAGGCTGGAGCCCGGCACCTGGGCGCGCTCGGTGAGATGCGTCAGCCAGCGGCCCAGCAGCGGCACCCGGGCCGGTGCGGGGTAGGGCCCGGGGTCGGCGTCCTCGATCGTGCGGCGGAACCTGGTGGAGCGGCCGAGCAGCGCCAGATGGTGCAGGCCGGCGCTGTTCGGCACGATCAGCTGCGGGGCGTCCGTGCAGAGCTCCCGGAAGATCTGGGTCTTCTCACCGGTCTCCGGATCCTTCTCGGAGCCCTCGATCTGCTCCACGTCGGCGCCGAACGACTCCAGGTACGGCAGCAGGTCGGCCGCGAACGCGGCCAGGAAGTCGAACCGCAGGGTACGGTTCAGCGGCTGCGGCACGACGTGCAGGCGCGGCGCCTCGCGGTCGGTGCCGAGCAGCACCGCCAGCGGCGCCCCCGACTCGCCGGCCGCCGTCAACGGCACGACCACCATCGGCCGGTCGCTGATCCGGCGGTGCCCCACGGTCGCCAGCGGCTCGGCCCGACCGCTGCGGACGGCCTCCAGCCGGGCGAGCGTCCCGAGCAGGCTCATCCGGTGCACCCGCCCAGCGCCTCGGCGCGCAGCGCCGCCGCGTACGAGAGCCGGGCGGCCGCCTCGTCGGCCTCGGCGTCGGAGCCGTCGCCCTGCGGCGCGGGGGCCTCGGCGGCCTTCAGCGCCTCGGCCACCGTACGGATGCTGCCCAGTTCGCCGCGGACGCCCCGGCCCAACTGCTCCACGCGATCCTCGCAGCGGGCCTGTGCGCGGCAGTGGAATCCCAGCTCGCAGGTGGAGAGACAGTCCGGGCTGTAGGCGGCGGGGACGCTCTCGACCGCCTCGGTCAACTCGCCCGCCGGGCGGGTGGGCAGGCCCGCCTGATCGGGCGCCAGGTCGAAGCTGGTACCCGGGGGGAGCGCGTCGAGCAGTTGCTCCACGCCGGTCATCCGGGCGAGCTGACGGCGCGTCGTCGCAAGCTCGCGCCGGACGTCCACGGGGACCGCGGTCGGCCGGTTGCCGAAGTCCTTCGGGCAGACCAGCAGCACGCTCAGCTCCGGACTGCCGGGAAGGTCCTGCTCCGTGTACGGCCCCGCGGCGGCCGTCGCGCCGGCCGCCGCCGCGGCGGCGTCCTGGAGCGCCAGCACGTAGACGGCGGCCTGCCGGGCCGCCGCACCCACCTTGGCCGGATCGGCGCCGCCGTCCAGCACCGGGAAGGACTTGATCTCCACCACCGTGCACCGCCCGCCGTGCACCACCACGGCGTCCGGCTCCAGGTAGGCCGGACCGCCGGCCACCGTGAGCCGCAGCATCGGGTGGTCCAGCAGCGTCCAGGCGTCCGGATCGGCGGCAGCCTCGGCCAGCGCCGCCGCCGTACGCTCGGCCCGGACCGCCGGACCCGAGCGGTGCAGCAGATCCGGCACCGTCGGGGGCGTGGCGCCCTCGGGGGGAAGGCCGAGATGGAGCCGCAGGGGCTCCAGCAGCGCGGCGTAGTCGTCGGCCTTCAGCCGGGCCTCGAAGATGGTGCCGCGCGCGATCGCGAACGGCGACTGGCCGAACGGCGCGGGGCGGCCCAGCCGGTGGGCCAGGGCGGACTTGTCCACCCCGGCGGCGTCGAGCACGGCGCGGCGGCGGCACCCCGGGTTGGCGGCGAGCGCGGCGAGGGCGCGGGCGTTCAGGCTGCGCTGCGGCGCCGGGCCGCGCAGCTCGGCGAGGCGCTGCGCGAGCGGCTCGGAGGGCCCGATGAGCGAGACGTTCATGGTGCGGCCCAGTGTTGCATCCCGGTCCGACAACCCGGGTCGACAACCCCGCCCACGACGGTGTGCGGCGCCCGTCGACGGCGTTACCGCCCGTTGTCCGGGTCCGTTGTCCGGGTCCGATGCCGGGTCCGTTGTCCGGGTCCGATGCCGGGTTCGTTGTCCGGGGTCGACGCGGCTTCGACCTGGTCCGATGTGCGGCGCGGCCACCAGGACCGGCGGGCGGAATTCTCCCGGACCGCCGCCCCGTGTCACAGAACGCCCGGCTGTCTCGTCCCACTTCCGGGGAGACGTCCTCGAATCCGGAAGGTGAAGCTCATGCGGGTGTTGGCGGCAGGCGGGAGTGGCGGAGGGGCCGGCATGCCCCGGGCCGAGGAGTTCGAGGAGCTGCGGCCGCTGCTGTTCTCGATCGCCTACCGGATCCTCGGCAGCGTGAGCGACGCCGAGGACGCGGTCCAGGAGACCTGGCTGCGTTTCGGCGCCACCCGGACCCGTCCGGTCTCGACCAAGGCGTTCCTCGCGGCCGTGGTCACCAGGATCGCGATCGACGTCCTGCGGTCGGCCCGCGTCCGACGGGAGGAGTACGTGGGGCCCTGGTTGCCCGAGCCGCTGCTCAGCGACCCCTACCAGGATCCGGCGCGTTCGGCGGAGCTGGCCGATTCGCTGTCGATGGCCGCTCTGCTGCTGCTGGAGCGGCTCAGCCCGCTGGAGCGGGCGGTCTTCGTGCTGCGGGAGGTGTTCGGGTTCGGCTTCCCCGAGGTGGCCTCGGCGGTGGGGCGTTCGGAGCCGGCGTGCCGCCAGCTCGCGGTGCGGGCACGGCGTCACATGGAGGCGGGACGTCCCCGGTTCGAGGCGGACCGCCGGGAGCGGGAGGAGCTGGCGGCGCGGTTCTTCGACGCCCTGCGGGAGGGCGACGTCGACGGCCTGCGGGATCTGCTCGCCGCCGACGTCCAGGTGGTCGGTGACGGCGGCGGCAAGGCCCCGCAGCTGGCCGCGCGCATCGTCGGCGCCGACCGGGTGGCCCGGGTGCTGACCATGTTCTTCGGCCTGAGCGCGCGGATCGACGTGTCCGTGGAGCCGCGGGAGGTGAACGGCCGGCCGGGCGCGATCTTCCGCGACCGGGACCACAGGGTGATCAACGCCTGGGCGCTGGACGTGCTCGACGGGCGGATCCGGACGGTCCGCTCGGTGATCAACCCCGACAAGCTCGGTCACCTGGGCCCGGTTGCGGACGCCTGGGCGCTCCGACGCGAGGCGACCGGGGAGAGACAGGAGCCGTGACCGGAGCGGCCGCAGGGGGACAGCCCGTGAAGGGAACCACCGGATGGGGGATCATGGAGACCGGTGCTCGATGGTGAGACCGGCCGCTGTCACCGTCCGTTGCAAGGAGTTCCCATGCCCGCCCGAATCGTGCTCGTCCGGCACGGTGAGACCGACTGGTCGGCCACCGGCCGCCACACCGGTCGCACCGACATCCCGCTCACCGAGGAGGGCCGGGCGATGGCCCGGGCACTCGGCGAACGGCTGGCCAGGGCGCCCTGGAACGGGCTGCCCGACGCGCGGGTCTTCACCAGTCCGCTGAGTCGCGCCAGGGAGACCTGCGAGCTGGCCGGCTTCGGCGACCGCGCCGTGGAGCGGCCCGAGCTGCTGGAGTGGGACTACGGACAGTACGAGGGCCGGACCGGACCGGACATCCGGGCCACCGATCACCCGGGCTGGCTGATCTGGCGCGACGGCGTACCGGGCGGGGAGAAGCTCGGAGAGGTGGCCGCCCGGGTGGACGGCTTCATCGCGGAGATCAACTCCGAGCATGGCACGCCGCACCCCGAGACCACCACCATGCACTGCGCCGACCGTGACGTGGTGCTCTTCGCCCACGGCCACCTGCTGCGCATTTTCACCGCGCGCTGGCTCGGCCTGCCGCCCGAGTTCGGCCAGCGGCTCAAGCTGGGCACGGCCGCGCTCTGCGTCCTCTCCTGGGAGTACGGACTGCCGGCCGTCGAGGTCTGGAACGACGTGAGTCACCTGGAGGCGCTCACGGGCTGAGCCGGCTCAACCGCCGGGCCGCTGCTCCGTCCCGCCCCGCTCGGGGGCGGTCGGCGCGGCGGCCCCGGGCGGCCCCGGCGGCCCGGGCGGGTGAAGGTGCACGGCCGGGTGGAGTGCGCGGCCGGGCGACGGTGCGGGAGTGGTGCGGGTGTCGTCGGTGCAGGTTCAGGCCACCGACGCGAGGTCGTACGCGGAGAGGAACCCGCCGACCTCGGGCACCGAACGGTGGCTGCGCAGCCGGGTGGCCGTGTCCGCCAGCATCGCGCGGATCCGGGCGGAGCGGACCTCGCCGAGCAGATCAACCGCCGCGTGGCCGTGGCTGCCCGCCCCGGCCAGGTCGCCCCGGCCGAGCCGGTCGTGGGCCAGTTCGGCGGTGTAGAGCGCACGGTTGCGCACGAAGTGCGGCTCCTGCAGCGCTATGGCCCGCCCGGCCTGCTCACTGGCGCGGTCCCAGTCACCGAGGGCGGACCAGCACTGGGATTCCAGACCGGCGATCTCCGCCTCCCCGTAGAAGGACATCCACTCCGGATCCGCCTCGGACTCGCCCCGCTCGAAGAGCGTGTACGCGCGGGCCAGCGCCCGCTCGCAGGCCGCACGGTCCCGCAGCAGCGCCCAGCCGCCCGCCTCGCGCATCGCCAGCAGGGACAGCAGTCGTTCGGAGTCCAGCCGGCGGGCGGCGCTCTGCCCGGCCTGCGCGGCGCGCAGTGCCTCACGGGGACGCCCGGCGTCACGCGCCAGGAAGGCGCTGTTGCAGAAGACGTGGGCCTCCAGCGCGCTGTCGTCGGCCATCCGCGCGGTGGCGAGTGCCTCGGAGTAGAAGGACCGGGCCTCGGCCAGCCGGTTGGAGTCGTGCGCCAGCCAGCCGACCGAGATGGCCAGCTCGCCGGCGCCCGCCTGCAGCCGGCGCTCGGTGGCCGAGCTGTACTCGCCGTCGTTGAGCAGGACGTAGGCGGTCCGCAGGGACTGCCCGGCCAGCTCGAACAGGGTGTCCGCGCCGTGTACGTCGTCCAGCAGCCGGATGTCGCGCACGGCCTGTTCGACGCCCTCGACCTCGGCGGCGCCGACCTTGCGGGGCTGTGGCGCGGATCCGGCGTACCGGGGCAGTCGGCTTGCGGGGGGTGCGGCGGTGGCCGGCCGGTCCAGGCCGATCACGGTCGCCAGGGCGGTCGGGCCGCCGCTCAGGAACGTACGGCGACGCACGTCGTCGTTCTCCTCGTCGGGATGATGCGAATCGTCGGGCCACCAGGGCACGGCCGCCGGCACCACGCGGCCGCCGCCGGCCTCCGCCGGGCGGCGCAGGGCCTCCCGGCGGCGCACGGCCTCGCGGGGGGCGAAGCCCAGCTCCTGCAGCGAGCGACCGGGCCACATGTGGCGGAAGACCCGCTCGTACGCGTAATTGGGGCAGCGGATCTCGCCCGCCTCGACCCGGCCGACGTAGCGCGCGTCGCAGGAGACGTGCTCGCCGATCTCACGGGCGGCACGGCGAACGGCGGTGGCGAACTCCCCGGGGGAGAGGTCGCCGCGCAGTTCGCGCATCGCGTGGTTGGGCGCGGGGCGGTCCGGCGCGGCCGGTCTGGTGGCTGCCATGCTGGCCTCCGTGTCGTGCGTGGCCGTACGGTTCGGCGGCGGTACTGTCTGCTGTCCGTGCCGGGTGCTGCGGGTGCTGCGGGTGCTGCGGGTGCTGCGGGTGCTGCGGGTCTTCGGTGGTGCGGTGGCGGTGGTGCTCGGTGGGTCGGGTGCTTGCCGATGGGGCGGGCACCCGTGGAACGTGGCACCGGGTGGGTCGTGGTGCGGGTCGGTCGGTGGCGCCGGGTGGTCGGTGGCACCGGTGGGTGCGATCGGTGGGGCGTGACGCCGGTGATGACGGTCACGGCCGGGTCCGGTGGGGCGGAGGTGGCCCGGCGGCGTTGCGACGACAGTACCGGGAGTCACCGGTCGAGTACCGCGAGTTCTCGGATGATGTACTGCCAATTCGGTTGATATCGGGCATCATTGCCGAGTTCTGCCATGAAATGCCATGGCTTGCTGTAAGCCGCCCCGTAGCCTGGAGCATCCTCCTCGCGTTGTCCTGATACGCGGAAGCCGGGCCGTCGCGGGCCGCCGCCGAACGGGACGGCGCCCCCACGCTGCCCGGCGGTGACGCTTCCGATCTGACGAGGTGACAGGAGGGCCCCAGATGGCCACCGGAGTGCCGCAGTACCACCACCCGGCCGCCGGACGAGTGCTTTCGGGCACAGTGCCCGCCCTGGTGCCCGAAACCACCGAGGACCGGTCCGTCCGTGCGGGCGGCGCTCCGGTGCGCCGGTCCAGGCCGTCCGAACAGTCCGACCTCCCCGGTTCGCCACCCGCCGCTCCGCCCGCGGCCGCCTGCTACGACACCGTCACCGTCTCCATGCGCCACGGCCTGGAGGCGGTGGACATCCTGCGTCTGCGCCGGGCCTGCGGCGCGGCCCTGCAGAGCGCCACCGGCACCACCGTCTCCTTCCTCGTCCCCGCCGGAACGGCCCTGGGCTGGCATCTGCCCGGCAGCTCCTGTACGGCCGGCGCCGTGGTTCTCCCCGCGGCCGACCCGCGCTGGGTGATGCCCCCGGCGGGAGCCGAGGCGCTCGCCCGCCCCACCGACCCGTGGGTCCTGCGCTCGGCCCTCTGCGAGGCAGCGTGCACGCTGACCGCGGGTGGTCTCGGCCCGTTCTGAACCCTGGCTCCGTTCTGAACTCCGGGCCCGTTCTGAACTCCGGGCCCCCCGGGGGCCGGGGCCTGCCGGGCCCGGGCCCCACCGCTTCCCGGGTCGTGTCGCAGCCGGGGTCCCTTGGAAGCGGTGATGCGTAGCGGTGATGCGTACCGGGCGGGACCGCCCGGTGCCGGCCGCCCGCCTGACCTGCGACTCGCCCGGCTGCGACGGCGATAATGGCCGGCATGGGACGCAGCAGCAGGGCCGCCAAGAACTCCGGCAGGAGCCAGGGGCAGGATGCGACGGAGGACGCCGCGGCCACCGGCGCCGACGGCCGGACGCACGCGCAGGGCCCGCTGGCCCGGCCCGTCGACTCGGGCCTGGCGGAGCTCGTACCGGACCGGGATCGTCCGCAGGCCTGGTCACTGCTGCTCGACGGCGCCCCGCAGTCCATGGTCGACCTCGCCGACCCCACCCACCTGGGCTTCGAGTACCAGCGCCGCCTCGGCCACCTGATCGATCTGGTGGCTCCGGCCGGCCGCCCGCTCACCGTCCTGCACCTCGGCGGCGGCGCCCTCACCCTCGCCCGGTACGTCGCGGCGACCCGTCCGAGATCCCGTCAGCAGGTCGCGGAGATCGACTCCGCGCTCACCGAACTCGTCCGCACCGAAATGCCCTTGGAGCGCGGCTGGCAGATCAAGGTGCGGGGTGCCGACGCACGTGCCGTTCTGGAACGTACACCCGAGGGCGTGGTGGACCTGGTGATCGCGGACGTCTTCTCGGGCGCCCGGGTGCCCGCGCACTGCGCGACCGTCGAGTTCGTCGCGCTGGCCGCCCGCGCGCTGGCCGCCGGTGGCTGGTACGCAGCCAACATCGCCGACGGCTCGGCGCTGCGCTTCGCCCGGGCCCAGGTGGCGACGCTGGCCGCCGTCTTCCCCGAGACCTGCCTGGTCGCCGACCCGGCCGTGCTGCGGGGCAAGCGCTTCGGCAACCTGATCCTGGCCGGCGCCCACCACCCGCTTCCGATCCCGGAACTGACCCGCAAGGTGGCAGGTGACTCCGCTCTCGGCCGGGTCGAGAGCGGTCGGACCCTGACCGACTTCACCGCCGGGGCGGCCCCCGCCACCGACGCCACCGGTGGCCCCTCGCCCGAACCGCCGCCGGGCGTCTTCCACTGAGTCCACCGACGGGGTCCGCTCAGGCTGCTGCGACGCGAAGCGGAGCGACGGGCTGCGGCCCTGCGGCCCTGCGGCCCTGCGGCGGGTCGGCGCCGGCCGGGTCGGGCGGGGCGGGCCGGTCAAGCCGGACGGGTTGTCGGCGGATGCTTCAGTGCCCTCGGGGCAGTCCGCGGTGCTTGTACATCGCCGCGCCGGTGAGCAGCAGACCCGCCGCGATCGGGACCAGCACGGCGGCGCCCGCCCCCGTGCCGGCCGCGGCGACCGGTGCGGCGGCCTCGGCCCGCACGCCCGCCGCCGGTGGGGGCCGCCGCTGTGCGGGGACGAGCGGCGTCCCGGCGTTCACGGCGGCGGGCGCGCGGTCGGCCGCCGACCGGGCTGTCGTCGGTGGCACCGGCAGGGCGTCGGGGGAGGCGGTGCCCGCCGGCACCGGCAGCGCCGGGAGGCCGGACACCTCCGACCTCCCCGACGTACCCGAGCCGCCGCTCCGGCCGGGCGGTTCGGCCTGGTCGGCGCCCTCGACGCCGACGTCCCGGGACGCGCGCGGTTCGCCGTCGTGCGGGGCCGCAGGTGCGGAGGGCTGCAGGACGGAGGCGATCGCGAACGCGTCGGGGACGGCCTTGCCCTGGCCCGGCAGCGGAAGACCACCGGCCCGGATACGGTCCTGCAGCAGGTGGTCGACCGGCGCGGTGGCGGTGGCCGGGTCCTCCAGCGCCGGTACGGCGGCCGTCAGCTCGCCGACCAGGCCGGACGAGGTCTCCGGGGCCGCGCCGCCGGGATCCTGCCGGGGGGTCCGACGGGAGGCGGGCTCCGGCGCGGTCGCCGTCGTGCCCCGGCCGGCGGTCGTCGGACCGGTCGCCGTAGCCGGGCCCGTTGCCGTACCGGTCGTCGGGCCGTTCGGCCGGGCGGTGGTGACGACGGAGTCGGGGCCGCCACCCGAGGCGAGGGCCGCGGCCTGTGCCTGCGTCGCGCTCAGGCCGAGGCTCCAGAGCTGGACGAGCAGTGCCCCGCCCGCCGCTACCGAGCGGGGGCGGGGCAGCCAACCGCGCTCCGGACGGCCACTGTCACGTCGGACGGTGGCCGCGGTCGCGGGACGGGTCGGGTGATTGGCTCGCACGTGAGGGCACAACGAGCGAACGGGAGGTCAGGTCACGCCCCGCCGTCACGGACAGTCATCTCCCGCGGCGAGGCCGGGCCCTGCAGGCCCCGCGCCGAGCCGGTGGCCGCCGGATGCCCGAAGGCCGGTCAGGCGAGTCCGCCGCGCCGGATCACCTCGGAGTACCACCTGGCGCTGGCCTTGGGCGTACGGGCGAGCGTCTCGTAGTCGACGTGGACGGCGCCGAAGCGCTTCTCGTACCCGTAGGCCCACTCGAAGTTGTCCATCAGGGACCACAGGTAGTAGCCGCGGACGTCCGCGCCGGCCTCGATCGCCCTGGCGACCGCGCCGATGTGGTCGTGCAGATAGGCGACCCGGTCGGCGTCGTCGACGGTGCCGTCGGGGCCCACCGCGTCGTCGAAGGCGGCGCCGTTCTCGGTGACGAGCATCGGCAGGCCGGGGTGGGCGCGGTGGACGTCGAGCAGGAGGTCGGTCAGGCCGGTCGCGTCGATCGGCCAGCCCATCGCGGTGACCTCACCGGGCGCGAGGTGGAAGACCACGTCGTCCGCGCCGGGCCAGGGGGAGTGCTCGCTGGCGCCGTGCACCTCGCTGCGGGGGGCGGGCTCGGCGTTCTCCGAGGAGGAGACGACGGTGGGCGTGTAGTAGTTGATCCCCAGGAGGTCGATGGGACGGGAGATCTCGGCGAGGTCCTCGGGGCGGATCAGCGCGTCCCAGTCCACCAGGTGGGCGGTGTCGGCGAGCAGGTCCGCCGGGTAGGAGCCGCGCAGGATCGGGTCGGTGAAGACGCGGTTGCCGACGGCGTCGATCCGACGGGCGGCCTCGGCGTCCGACGCGTCCCCGGTGAGCGGGCGGATCTGGTGGAGGTTGAGCGAGACGGCGATCTGCGCGCTCGCCGGAAGGGCGGAGCGCAGGACCCCGACGGCCAGGCCGTGGCCGAGGTTGAGGTGGTGGGCGGCCTTGAGCGCGTCGGCGGGGGAGGTGCGCCCGGGGGCGTGCACGCCGGAGGCATAGCCGAGGAAAGCGCTGCACCAGGGCTCGTTGAGGGTCGTCCAGGTGCCGATCCGGTCCCCGAGCGCCTCGGCGGCGAGTGCCGCGTAGTCGGCGAAGCGGTAGGAGGTGTCGCGGACCGTCCAGCCGCCGAGGTCCTCCAGGTGCTGCGGGAGGTCCCAGTGGTAGAGCGTGGCGACGGGGGTGATGCCGTGGGAGAGCAGCTCGTCGGTCAGGGCCCGGTAGAAGTCCAGACCGCGCTCGACCGCCGGCCCCCGGCCGGTGGGCTGGATCCGGGGCCAGGAGAGCGAGAAGCGGTAGGACGTCAGGCCGAGGTCGGCCATCATCCGGACGTCGTCGCGGAAGCGGTGGAAGTGGTCGACCGCGATGTCCCCGGTGTCCCCGTTGACGACCTTGCCGGGGGTGTGGCTGAAGACGTCCCAGATGGACGGGGTCCGACCGCCCTCGGCGACGCCCCCCTCGATCTGGTAGGCGGCGGTGGCGGCGCCCCAGGCGAAGCCGGCCGGGAAGGCGGTGCCCGGCGTGGCCGCCCGAGGAGCCGCGATGAGTCCGGAGGTGGTCTGTGCGGGTACGACAGTCATGCGGGAGCGCTCCCATATGAGGTTCGAAAGTAACGGATTGACGTACAGGGGCGGTGCGGGCGCTTGGGCGAAGGCGCCGGAACTGCCGCCCGGGGGCATGCCCGGACGGCAGGCTTCTGACCACACCGGCCGCGAACCCGCAGCTGATGCGCTTGGTGCTGTTCCTAGGTGGGATTGCCCACTAGAGTGTGGGAGCGCTCCCATCGTGCATGCCGAAAGGTTCCTTTGTCGTAGGGGCGAGTGTCAAGACACGAGGTCGGATCCGAGCGGGGCGGCCCTCGGGGCCGCGGTCCGGCACCGGCCGGTCCGGCTGCCCGCCCCGGGGCCGGGGCCAACCGAAACCGCAGGCTGCGGTACCGGAGACCGCCCGGGTGGATCCCCACGCACGGAAACCGGACACAATGAGCAGGACTGAACAGCAACCGGGCGACGAAGCCCGGCCGAGGATGATCTCTCCACGAGGTGAGCGATGAGCCAGACCGCACAGCGCCCCACCGGGCCGGGCGACTCCGGGGCGAGTGGGCGCGGCTCGGCACGCCCGACCCTGGAGGAGGTGGCCGCGCTCGCCGGGGTCGGTCGCGGCACCGTGTCCCGGGTGATCAACGGCTCGCCCCGGGTCAGCGACCGGGCGCGGGAGGCCGTCCAGACCGCGATCACCGAACTGGGCTACGTCCCGAACCGGGCCGCCCGCACCCTGGTCACCTCGCGGACGGACTCGATCGCACTGATCGTCCCCGAGGCCGAGACCCGGCTCTTCTCCGAGCCGTACTTCTCGGACATCATCAGCGGCGTCGCCGCCGAGCTCTCCGAGACCGACATGCAGCTGCTGCTGATCCTGGTCCGCAACCGGCGTGAGCGGGATCGACTTTCGGCCTATCTGACGGCCGGACGGGTCGACGGCGTCCTGCTCGTCGCCGTGCACCAGGACGACCCGTTGCCCGGTCTGCTGGAGAGCCTGGAGATCCCCTCGGTGCTGGCCGGCCGCCGGGGCGACCAGGAACCGCTCAGCTACGTCCACGCCGACAACGCGGGCGGCGCGCGGATGGCGGTGCGGCACCTGCTGCGGCGCGGTTGCGAGCAGGTCGCGACCATCACCGGTCCGCTCGACATGGAGGTCGCCCGGGCCCGGCTCGGCGGCTACCGGACCGCGCTGGAGGAGGCCGGCCGCCCGTACGACGAGGATCTGGTCATGCTCGCCGACTTCACCGAGGAGGGCGGACGGCTGGCGATGCGTGAGCTCCTGGAGCGCCGCCCCGGACTGGACGCGGTCTTCTGCGCCTCCGACGTGATGGCGGCCGGTGCCATGCAGGAGCTGCGTGCGGCCGGCCGGCGGGTGCCGGACCAGGTCGCGGTGATCGGGTTCGACGACTCGATCGTGGCCCGGCACACCGACCCGCCGATGACGAGTGTCCGCCAGCCCATCGAGGAGATGGGACGCACGCTGGCCAGGTTGCTGCTCGACGAGATCACGGAGCGGGGGCGGGCACGGCGGCAGGTGGTGTTGGCCACCGAGCTGGTGGTGCGGGACTCGGCCTGACGGGCTGCTCCCGCTCCCGCTCCCGCCACTGCCGGAGGCGGGAGCGGGGGTGAGGCCACCTCGGGAGGGCGTGTGCCGGTCCTGGTGGACCGGCACACGCCCTCCCGTGTGTCGGCGGCTGCTCGCGCCGTCCCGGTCGGGTGATTCCCGCCGGCGACCGCACCGGCCGCACTGCTCGCCGCCGGAGCGCTTCGCCGCGCCCCCGGTGCGGTCGCCGCGCTGTCGGGTTGCGTGGTTCCCGCCGCTCGGGGCGACAGCGACCGTGCGTCAGGAGTTGGGGCGCAGGGTCCACACCACCGTCATGACGCCGGTCACGGCGCCGTCGGCCCGGGTGATCTCGACCGTGACGGGGAACTCGGGGCGCTCGCCCTTGTCCAGCTCGGCGAGGATGTCGGCGGCCGGGCGGCCGAGGACGGCCGTCGCCGTGACCGCGCCCATCGCGAGCTTCTTGTAGGCGATCTCCGCGCTCACCGCGAGCGGCACGGCACGCGACAGCTGGTCGGAGAACGCGCCCAGCACGATGCAGCCGCTGGCCGACTCGGCGAGGGTGAACATCGCGCCGGCATGCGGGCCGCCGACGTGGTTGTGGTAGTCGGGCTGGTCCGGCAGCCGAAGTACGGCGCGCTCGGGGGTGGTCTCCAGGTATTCGAGCTTGAGGGTGCGCGCCATCGGCACGGTGGAGTCGAGGAGCTGGCCGATCGAAGGTGTGGTCATGCCGTCATGTTACTAATGGGTAGCTTCGTGGGGCAGTCCAGGGTCCGGCCCGGCTGTCGACCGCCGCGGGATGCCGGGCATGGCGTGCCGGACGTGGTGTGCCGGACGTGGTGTTCGGGCCGTGGTGCGGGACACGGTGTGATCCGGGAGTCGCGCGCCGGCGGTCGCGCGCCGGCGGATGTCGGATGTCGGGCGCCGTGGCCGGGTGGCGGTGGCGGCCCGTGATCGGCGACGGGACGCCGACTGCGGGCAGCCGGTCACGGGCGCTCGGCGGCTCGGGGCGGATCGGCTCGGGGCGGATCGGCTCGGGTTGGCCGGGGCCGGGTGGCCGGCTCGGGATGGCCGGGGCCGAGGCGGGCTCGCGCAGTGCGCGGCTTCCGCCGGTTCCGTGGCGGAACGACAGAAACGCATGAGGGCCCGACCTCAAGAAGAGATCGGGCCCTCATGTTCTGGGGTGAGTGACGGGACTTGAACCCGCGGCCACCTGGACCACAACCAGGTGCTCTACCAACTGAGCTACACCCACCATCTGTCCGGGGCGTTCCCGCTCCGACAGGAAGAACTCTACAGGATCCGGAAGGGTGCTCGCGCCAGGGTTTCGAGCGCACCCCGGGCCCGCCCGAGCGGTGCCGGTTGCGCGGGTGGACGCCGCCGGCGACTGTCCCTCGCGCAACCGGTCATTCGGTGGGCAGCTGGTACTTGGCCGCGATCGCCCGCGCGGTGTCGGTGTCGGGCCCGGGCTGCTCGACGAACACCGCCTCGCGGTAGTAGCGCAGTTCGGCGATGCTCTCGCGGATGTCGGCGAGAGCGCGGTGGCTGCCGCCCTTCTGCGGGCTGTTGTAGTAGGCCCGGGGGAACCAGCGCCGGGACAGCTCCTTGATCGAGGAGACGTCCACGATCCGGTAGTGGAGGTGCCCTTCGAGCGCGGGCATGTCCCGAGCCAGGAAGCCCCGGTCGGTGGCCACCGAGTTCCCGCAGAGCGGGGTCCTGCCGGCCTCCGGCACGTGCTCGCGGATGTACGCGAGCACCAGTGCCTCGGCCTCGGCCAGGGTCACCCCGTTCTCCAGCTCGTCCAGCAGACCGGAGGAGGTGTGCATGGTGCGCACCACCTCCGGCATGTTCGCCACGGCCTCGGCGGGCGGGCGGATGATGACGTCGACGCCATCGCCGAGGATGTTCAGCTCGGAGTCCGTCACCAGCGCCGCGACCTCCACCAGGGCGTCCCGGTCGAGGTCGAGCCCGGTCATTTCACAGTCGATCCATACCAAGCGGTCATTCACGTCACTCACCCTACGGCGCGATCACGCGCCGCGGGCATCGGAGAGCCGGTCCGGGACGTGGCGCCGCCGATCTCGTCGTCGGGCGGCGAGGCCGGCGAGGGCACGCGGTCGGTCGTCGGGCCGCGGTCCTCGGCGTTGTGATCGTTGATGCCGTGATCGTCGTCGGCACGGCTCGTTCGCCCGAGGCGCCCGTCGGCGGGGCGGCCGGGCGAGGGGTGACCGGGCGAGGGGTGACCCGCGCCGGAGTGGCTGCCGGTGCCCGGAGCCGGCGTCGCCGGGATTCCCGGCGCGCCGGAGCCGCCCTGGGCACGGGTCGTCCCGCGATCCGGTGCGGACCGGTCGGACGACGCGCGCTCCGCCGGCCCGCGACCCGCTCGGTGGCCCTGGCCCGCTCCCTGCCCGCGGGCGCCCGGCTGGGGCTGGCCGTCCTCGGTCGGGGCGTGCTCGACCGTCCGGGCAGTCCGCGGACCCGCGGGACCGGCCTGGGAGGGCACCAGCGGCCTGCCGCCGCCGCGGCCGGACGCGGGTTGCGCCGGATGGGGCTGGTACGGCTGGCGGGTGTGCTGCCCCTGGTGCGGGCCCGGGGGCGCGCTCTGCTGGGCGCCAGCATGGGCCTGATGGCCCGTGGCGCCCGGTCCGGAGGCATGGCTCTGCCCGGCCGTGCCGCCCGCGGCCGCCGAGTGCCCGGGGGCACCTTGGCCACCCTGGCCGCCAGGTCCGCTCTGGCCCGGCTGCCAGCCCTGCCCGAACTGGCCGGACGCCGCGAACTGGCCCGAGGGCCCGCCCGGTGAGCCGGGGAAGCGCTCGGTCGGCTGCGGCGCGGTCTGCGCCGCTCCCGCCGTCCCGGGGCGCCGGGCCCGGTAGCTCGTCCGGTAGGCCGCGGGGGAGACGCCCAGCTGGCGACGGAAGTGGCCGCGCAGCGCCACCGGTGAGCGGAAGCCGCACCGACGCGCGACGTCGTCCACCGACAGCTCCGAGGTCTCCAGCAGGCGCTGGGCCTGCAGCACCCGCTGAGTGATCAGCCACTGCAGTGGTGCGCTGCCGGTGAGGGTCCGGAACCGGCGGTCGAAGGTGCGCCGGCTCATGTAGGCACGCGCCGCCAGCACCTCGACGTCGAACTGCTGGTTGAGGTTCTCCAGCGCCCAGGTGACCACCTCGGCGAGCGGATCGTTGCCGATCTCTTCAGGTAAAGACTGGTCGATGTACTGGGCCTGTCCGCCGCCGCTGCGCCGACTGGGCACCACCAGGCGGCGGGCCAGCGCGTTGGCGGCCTCGGCGCCGTGGTCGCTGCGGACGACGTGCAGGCAGAGGTCGATCCCGGCGGCGGTGCCGGCCGAGGTGAGCACGTCGCCGTCGTCCACGAAGAGTTCGCGGGGGTCGACGTGCACGCGCGGGTAGCGCTTGGCCAGAGTCGGCGCGTACATCCAGTGGGTGGTGGCCGGTCGGCCGTCGAGCAGGCCGGCCGCGGCGAGGACGAAGGCGCCGGTGCACAGGCCGATGATGCGTGCGCCCTCGTGGTGCGCCTTGCGCAGGGCGGCGATGGCCTCCACGGGCGGCGGCTGCGAGATCGAGCGCCAGGCCGGAACGACGATGGTGCCGGCCCGGGAGAGCGCCTCCAGGCCGTACGGGGCCGTCAGCGTGAGACCGCCGGTGGTGGGGAGGGGACCGTCCTCCCCGGCGCAGACCAGCAGACGGTAGCGGGGCACCCCGGCGTCCTGCCGGTCGACGCCGAAGACGGAGAGCGGGATCGAGCTCTCGAAGATCGGTGCGCCCCCGAAGATCAGTACGGCCACTGTTTCGCGGCGCCGGCGCCCGGAGAGCTTGCGCGGCGACCCCGAGAGCGCGGGGGCCGACGTCGTCGCCGTGCTCGAAGCCGGTGTGGCCGACAGGGCGCCGGCGGCTGCCTGGCCGGCCACCGAGAGGCCCGACGCCGGCGGGCCGGTCACCGCCGCGGCGGCTGCCATCGCCGCCGCTGTCATCGGGCCTGACGGACCACCGGTCACCGCTGCGCCGGCTCCGGCGGACGAGCCCGCGGGAACACCGGCGAAGGGGCCGGAGGTCTGACCGTGGCCCTGCGTCGAGGTGGGACCGGACGGTGCGGAGCGGCCGGAGGGTTGAACCGCGGTCCGGAACGCCGTGGCGAGCGAGTGAGCTGCGACCTGCGCCACCGTCAGCGCCTGTCCGCCGTGGCCGGATCGGCCCGGTGTGGCTCGAAGGGCCTCGGTGGCCTCACGGTCGCGCGGTGCCTGTTCGGCGGCGCGCGAGGCGGCTCCTGAGAGGGAGGCGGCAGTGGAGGCTGAGGTGTCGTTCTTTCTAGACACCTGATCCATGCGACCGGCCACGGCCTGGCCGTTGTCAGGACCTGCGTCGCTCCTGCTCACCCTGCTCAAGGCGCTCAAGCCCCCTCGGTGGTGTGGTGTGGTGCTGCGGCACTGCTGGCCAAGATCGAATCTACTGGGTGGACCGTTGCTGTTGTGACAAGTTCACCATTCGACGCTATGTCGACATGGCAATTTGGCGTGATGCATTCGATCACGAAGCGTGGCACCCGTCGACCCTTCTGGGAAGGGGGCAGGTTCAACGGTGGCTTGTTGTCGCAGGGCCCGTCCACGGGCGTCGCGCCTCGCTGGACCCGGTCGGCGGGTCTGGGCTGCGACTTTGCCCAAGCCGGATGCTCCCGCACGAGATTGACCGAAAATCGGCGGTCTGCGCGAGGGGCGCGCGTTGAAGGAACGTGCGCCCACCACACCCCTTCTGGGCAGCGCCGGCAGCCCGGAGGTCCTCGCCGCGCCGCCCGGCTATGGTCCACTCGTGGAGATGCGCAGCCGCCTCGAACAGGCCAACGACAACGCCGCCGGCTTCTGGCTCGCCCAGGCCCGGGTGCACGGCTGGGAGCAGCTTCGGCGTCCGGGCTTCACCGCTGTCCGGTGCGCGCGGGACAGCGCTGACGCCCATCGTGTGGTGGTGACCCGGCCGTACGGGGAAGCGGGTCTTCTGGAAGCCGAGTTGGACGAGCTTCTGCGGACGTGGGGAACGACACAGCTGTGCCTGGAGGATCCCTATGGGCACCTCGACCTCTCCCGTTTCGGCTGTGTCCACGGGTTGGCCATGGCGGTGATGACCCGACCGGGTGTCATCCCATCCGGCGGGGAGCGAGCCGGTCGGGTCGCCGGCCTGAGCGGGCTCCCCTCGTACGGGGTGGAACTGACAGTAAGTGAGGTGTTGGACGCCGGCGAGCTGGCCGCGATGGAGCGGACCGTCGTCGAGGGGTTTCCGATTCCCGCACGTCAACCGTGGGTCAGTGGTGGGATGCTACCCCTGGGCCTGCTGGGCGAGACGGGGCTGCGGGCTTGGCTGGCCCGGGTGGCCGGCCGGCCCGCCGGCGGCTGCCTGACGTACGACGACGGTGACACGGTGGGCGTCTACTGGGTCACCACTCTGGCCGAGCACCGCTCCAGAGGTGTCGCCCGGGCGCTGCTGGAGACGGCGTTGGCAGCGCAGCCGGACAGGCCGGCGACGCTGGTCGCCACCCTGCTCGGCGAGCCGCTCTACCGGAAGCTCGGCTTCGTCGAGCAGGGACTGACCCGTTGGTGGGGCTATCCGGCGGCGCCCGGGGCGAGGTAGTCGACGACGGGTTCACGGAGGGGCGGCACGCCGGCTGCCGTGGACGGAGCGGTGGATGATCCAGGCAGCTGGTACGGGCCGGTGAGCTGAGTCGCTCGGGAGATCGCTGAAAGCTTGGCCGACGGGCCCGACGGGCCCGACGGGCCCGTCGGAGCCGTCGGAGCCGTCGGACCTGTTGGGCCTGTTGGAGCCACGGCAGCAGTTGCACCGGTCGGAGCGGGCTGGACGGCCGAATCCGCGGAGCTGATGGGGCTGACGGAGCTGATGGACGCCGAGCGCGGCGCCAGGCTCGATGCGGGCACGGCGAAGTGGGTGCGTAGCCTCGGCTTGGGGGTGTGCGCCTCCAGTGGAGTCTGGGCGGGTACGGGCCCGGCCATCTCCGGCGAAGCGCCGGCATACAGGTTTCGGACAACCGGGGTGCCGTCCGCGCACGGCGCCTCGACTGCGTCCGGAATCCCCTCCGGGTCGGGGTCGGGGGCAGCGGATGTCCTGTTGATGGTCGGCGGGAGCGCACGTTCGCTGGCGGATGCCGTCGGCCGGCGGGAAGGGCCCCCGCTGCGGGCACCGGCGCGTGGAGTCGGCGCGTTGCGCGCCGACAGGACCAGGCCGATGGCCTCGGTCAGTCCGGCGGCGCTGAGTGTGGGGCGGTATCCAGGCTCGGACCAGGGGCGGCCGTGGTGCAGCCACACGCTGCGCAGCCCGGTGAGTTCGGCGCCCGCGATGTCGGCGGGGGCGTAGTCGCCGATCATCCAGGTGTTCGCCGTCCAGTCACCGGTGGGTGCCACGCCGCAACGCCGGGCTGCGATCTCGAAGATCAGGGGATCCGGTTTGATGCACTCGGCCTCCTCGGAGATGACCCAACCGTCCACCAGCGACCCGAGGCCGGTGCGTCGGATCTTCTCCAGCTGTGGCCGGGTGCCGCCGTTGCTGACGATGCCGAGCGTCCAGCCGGCGCTCCGGGCCGCCCGAAGGGCGTCGATGTGACGTGTGGGGCAGCTGATGTGGGAGTTGATGCCGCGTCGATAGTGGGCCAACAGATAGTCGAAGGAGTGGTCGAGCCCGTAGCGGCGCCGGGCCGCCGACAGTACGGTGCTGCGCGGTACGTAGCCGCCGCCGTCGATGGTGACGAGCCAGTCGATTTCGGTGAGTGGAAGGCCGAGTTCGGTCAGAAAGTCCTGGGCCCAGGCACGGAAGGCCGCGTCCCGCGGCAGCAGGGTGTTGTCGAGGTCGAGCAGGAGCAGCGGCATGGCCAGCATGCTGCCAGCGCCATTGGATATGCACCTGGCAATTGCCAATCGACGTCCCGAACCCGATCGAAATGGCTGAAACGGATGCATTGGGTGCGATCTGCTCGAAAGGACGGTCGAACCGCCGGGTGGCCGCCCGCTGCCCGGCAGGCAGGGGAGCTCGACGAGACGGCGTCGCACTGATCTGATCCAGGCCGGCAGGGCCCGGTCGGGGTGGGGCGGGCCCGGCCGGCCTGGGGCGGGGCCGGGCACGACGGGTTGCTGCGGACTCCGCCGGTCGGGCCCGGCTCGGAGGGCTGGTGTCGGGGGCGCGCGGCCGCGTGGGCCGGGAGTGATCGAGCGGTGGGGGTCGGCCAGGGTGGCTGAGAGGCGGTCGAGGGGTGGCTGAATCGACGGAGGGAGCTGTCGATCGATGACAGTCCGATTACGGTCTGTGCCCGGGCTGTTGCGCTGCCGCGCCTCCTGGGTCAAGCTCCAGGGAATCTCTTGTCGTACGGGAGTGCGACTGCCTGGGGGAGGGGCGCGCAAGTGGTTGCTGCGCGCCGCTTCCATTTGCGGTAATTGGTCGTCCGGGAGGCCGCGTCGGTGGGCGGCATCTCCCGCCCGTCGTACTCTGAAAGGAACAGGTCACATACGGTGGTGCTCGGCACAGTCCGGTTTCGTGCCGTGGGCGGGCCTGCTGCCTGGGCAGCGTTCTTTTCCCCTGTCGGCCCATCTCATGCGAAGAGCTTTGAGCCATGGCTGGTTTTGAGTCCTCCCGACCGGTTGGCGCGGATCACGTCGCGCGGATCGTCGGCCTTCCCGTGCCGGAACGGTCGGCGGACGAGCGGTTCAGGGCCGCTCCCGTCGGCGAGGCCGCGAATGACAGGTGGCCGAGGCCCCGTCCGCGGCGTGAGACCGGCAGAGACCGTACGGAGCGAGCCATGACCGATCGCCTGGGGCCGGGGACCGATCGTCCTGGCACACCGGACGCAGCCGGAGCGTCGAACAGGCCCACGACGCAGGAGGACGCCCCTCACCCCTGCGACCCCGTGTTCCAGCACGGTGTGGTGGTGGGTTTCGACGGGTCGCTCTCCAGTGAGCGGGCACTGGCCTACGCCGTGGGCATGGCTCGTCGTTCGCAGTGCGGACTCGTGATCGTGCACGTGGCCAACCGCCTGCCGGCCACCGTCTGGGCCGGGTGCGAGCCTCCTGTCTTCGTCGATCTGCCGGATCACCGGACCGAGGTCATCGGGTTGGAACTGGCGTGCGCGGACTTCCTCTCCGGAGTGCCGTGGATCCTGGTGGAGCGTGGCGGCGACATCTGCCACGAGATCGAGGAGGTCGGACGGGAGTACGCCGCCGACGCGATCGTCGTGGGCAGCACCCACGGGTTGCTGGGGAAGATCTTCGGTTCGGTGTCCGGCCGTCTGGCGCGCCGGGCCAATCGGCCTGTCATCGTCATTCCCTGAATCCGCTTCAGGAGTTTTCCATGGGCCGTCGCCGGCCGCCCCGGAGTGGTTCCTGCGCGTGGTCATGACTCGCGGATCGCGTCAGAGCACGCTGGGACCGGTCCGGACGGGGCGGTGCTGCTCGGTCGGGCAGGGCCGAGCAGCACCGCACTCGTCGTCGTCGAATTCGGGTGACTCGGCGAGGTCGGGCGAGCGGGATGGGCGACTCGCCGTCGGTCGGGGAGGGCTCAGTAGACCATGCCCAGCTCCCGGGCGATGAGCATGCGCTGAACCTCCGACGTACCCTCGCCGATTTCGAGGATCTTGCAGTCGCGCCAGAACCGGGCGACCGGGAATTCGTTCATGAAGCCGTATCCACCGTGGATCTGGGTGGCCTCCCGCGCATTGTCGACGGCCGCCTCGGACGAGTACAGCTTGGCGATCGCGGCCTCCTTCTTGAACGGCTCGGCGTGCAGCAGCCTGGAGGCGGCATCCCGCCAGGCCAGGCGGGAGGTGTGGGCGCGCAGCTCCATGTCGGCGAGCTTGAACTGGATGACCTGGTTGGCACCGATCGGGCGGCCGAAGGCCCGTCGTGCGGCGGCGTAGGTGAGCGACTGGTCGACGCACCCCTGGGCCAGGCCGGTGGCCAGGGCTGCGATGGCGATGCGGCCCTCGTCGAGGATCCGCAGGAACTGGGCGTAGCCGCGGCCGCGCTCGCCCAGCAGGTTGGCCGCGGGGACACGGCAGTCGGTGAAGGAGAGTTCGCGGGTGTCGGACGCGTTCCATCCGACCTTGGAGTACTTCTTCGATACCTGGAAGCCCGGGGTTCCGGTAGGCACGATGATGGAGGAGATCTCCCGCTGTGACGAGAGATCTGAGCCCTCTTCACTCGAACGAGCGATCGGTTCCGTGAGCGCGGTGACCGTCACCAGGCCGGTGACATCCGTGCCGGAGTTGGTGATGAAGCACTTCGTGCCGTTGATGACCCACTCGTCGGTGGCCTCGTCGTACCGGGCCGTGGTGCGGGTGGCGCCGGCGTCGGAGCCGCCTTCGGGTTCGGTGAGGCCGAAGGCGCCGAGGAGTTCCCCGGAGGTCAGCCGGGGCAGCCACTCCCGCTTCTGTTCCTCGGTGCCGTACCGGTAGATGGGCATCGCGCCGAGCGAGACGGCCGCCTCCAGGGTGATCGCCACCGAGGAGTCGACGCGGGCGAGTTCCTCCAGGGCGAGGCAGAGCGCGAAGTAGTCGCCACCCATGCCGCCGTACTCCTCGGGGAACGGCAGCCCGAAGAGTCCCAGGCGCCCCATCTCCTCGACGATCGCGTACGGGAACTCGCCCTGCTCGTAGAACTCGCCGATCTTCGGCGCCACCACGTCCTGGGCGAATTCGGCGACGGTGCGGCGCAGTTCCTCGTACTCGGAATCCAGCCGGTGGTCGAGCATGATGATCCTCCTGGGGCCCGGCCGGGGTGGCCGCGGGCGTGAGTGGATGGCCGGCGCCGGTCGGATGGTGTGACGGGCGCGCCGGTCGGGAGGTGGAGCGGGAACGGGCCGGGCCGGAGCCCGGCTCCGGGCGCGCGCCCGGCCTGGTGGGCCGACACGCGCGGGGCGGGGCCGCCGTCAGGGCCGGCTGCCGGTCAGGGCCTGGACGGTGCGGGACGGGCTGGGCCGGCCCAGCCGCTGGGCCATCCAGGCGCTGGTGGCGACCAGCTCCCGCAGGTCGACCCCGGTCCTGACGCCCAGGCCGTGCAACATCCAGACCAGGTCCTCGGTGGCGAGATTGCCGGTGGCGCTCTTCGCGTACGGGCAGCCGCCGAGGCCGCCCGCGGAGGCGTCCACGGTGGTGATCCCACTGCGCAGGGCCGAGAGCGTGTTGCTCAGCGCCTGGCCGTAGGTGTCGTGGAAGTGCACCGCGAGGCGTCCGACCGGGACGCCGGCCCGGGCGAAGCCGTCCAGCAGAGCGGTTACCTGGGCCGGGGTGGCGACGCCGATGGTGTCCCCGAGGCTGAGCTGGTCGCATCCCATCTCCAGCAGCCGCACGCCGAAGTCGATCACCTGTGAGTGCGGAACCGGCCCCTCCCACGGGTCGCCGAAACACATCGACAGGTAGCCGCGCACCCGCAGCCCGGCTTCGGTGGCCTTGCGTACCACCGGCAGGAACATCGCCATGGCCCCGTCGGCCGAGCGGTTGAGGTTGCGCCGGGCGAAGGTCTCCGTGGCGCTCGCGAACACCGCGATGTCCGTGATCCCGTGGGCCAGCGCGCGCTCCAAGCCGCGCTCGTTGGGGACCAGGACGGGCAGCCGCAGCCCGGGGTGTCGGTCCGGCAGTCCGGCGAGGCGGGGCACCAGCTCCTCGGCGTCGGCGAGCTGCGGCACCCACTTGGGGTGGACGAAGCTGGTGGTCTCCACCGTCCGCAGGCCGGCCGCCGCCAACCGGCCGATGAACTCGGCCTTCACCTCGACGGGGACGAGTGCGCTCTCGTTCTGCAGTCCGTCACGCGGTCCGACCTCGTGGATCCGGACCTCGGCCGGCAGCGCGGTGTCCTGGAAGGGCGCGGGGAGACCCAGGTCGAGGGCGTCGGGCTCGGGGATCGGGGCGTTCACGCCGTCACCCCGGTGGGCAGGTCGGCCGCCACCGCGGCGGTCCCGCCGAGCGCCTGGCTGGGTGCGGCCGGCCCGTCGTCCGGCGTCACGACGACGAGGAGCTCCTCCATCGCCACCGTCGAGCCGGCGACGGCCCTGAGTTCGCCCACGACGCCGTCGTGCGGCGCCGCGATCACGTGCTCCATCTTCATGGCCTCCAGGACGAGCAGGGGCTGACCTCGGCGGACCCGCTCGCCGGTCGAGGTCTTGACGACGGTCACCGTGCCCGGCATCGGGGCGGTCAGCGCACCGTGGTGGGCGCCACCGCCCGCCGCGCGGTCGCCGAGCGGGTCGTACGGATGAGCGGCCCAGGCGTCGCCGTCGATGCCCAGCCAGGTGACCGGCCTTCCGGTGGCGAGACCCGGCGCGTTGTCGGTGGTGTGTGCGAACGTCGTCTGCAAGCCGTCGACGGTGAGGTGCAGCCGCAACCCCTCCCGCACCACCCGGACCTGGTGGATCGGACCGTCGCCGAGCCGAACCTGCAGGTCAGGGCCGAGGGGTGAGGGATTGTCAGTGGCTTCGGCTACGTTGCCCACAGTGACAGCACGGACGCTCACCGCCACCGGGTCATGGCCGGGGATGCGGAGTCGGTGGGTGGTCCAGGCAGGTGTGCCGCCGAGGCGCCAGCCCGAAGGAAGGGAGAAGGGGTCGGTCCAGCCGCCGTTCGTGGCTGACGGGACGAGGTCCAGATGCCGCGTCAGGGCGGCCGCACAGTAGAGGAGGTGCGCCGGAGTGAGGACGGGGCCGACGGGTGAAGCGGTCGTCCCGCCCGGGGCGGCGACGATCGGGGATGCGGGCGAGGTCGTCCCGGCGGCCGGGGCCGCGCCGTCGGACGTGAGCGGTGCATCGGACGGAACCGGGGTGGGCAGGGCGGCCGGGGAGTAGGGAGAGGCCAGCAGCGCGGGGTTCTGCTGGGCTGTCTCCTCGACCAGGCCGGTGTCCAGACGGCCCGCGGCGACCTCGGGGTGTGCGAGCAGTCGTCGCAGGAAGCCCGCGTTGGTCGTGACACCGAGGATCCGGGTGTCCGCGAGCGCGGCGCGCAGCCTGCGCAGCGCGGTCGGGCGGTCGGGTCCGTAAGCGATCACCTTGGCCAGCAGGGGGTCGTAGGCACTGGTGATGACCGTGCCCGGGCCGACGCCCGAGTCGACCCGGATGCCTTCGCCGTGGGGCTCCTCCAGAAGAAGAATGCGGCCGCCGGTAGGCAGGAAGTCCCGCTCCGGGTCCTCGGCGCAGATCCGGGCCTCGATGGCATGACCGAGAAAGGAGACGTCCGACTGACCGAACGGGAGGGCCTCGCCGGCGGCGATCCGAAGCTGCCATTCGACCAGGTCCAGCCGCACCGGACCAGCCGTGCCGGGGCCGATGGCGATGGCGAGTTCGGTGACGGGGTGTTCCACCTGAAGCCGGGTGTTCATCTCCATGAAGAAGAAGTCCAGGACGCCGGCCGGCGGCTCGGGGAGCTCGGGGTCGAGGCCGGGGACGATGAACTCCACGGTGCCGGCTCCGGTGTAGCCGCAGGCCTCGGCCGCCCGGACGGCCGCCGCGCCCATCGCGGCCCGGGTCTCGGCGTTGAGCAGAACGGAGGGTGCCTCTTCGATCAGTTTCTGGTGGCGGCGCTGCAGGCTGCACTCGCGCTCACCGAGGTGGACGGTGTTGCCGTGGGCGTCGGCGAGTACCTGCACCTCGATGTGCCGGGGGCGGTCGATCCACCGTTCGAGCAGCAGTGTGTCGTCACCGAAGGAGGTACGGGCGATACGGCGGGCGGCGTCGATCTCGGTCGGGAGATCCGCCGGGTCGCGTACCAGCCGCATGCCCTTGCCGCCGCCACCGGCCGAGGGCTTGAGCAGGATGGGGTAGCCGATCCCGGTGGCGGCCGCGGCGAGCTCCGCGTCGGTCGGCGCGCTGTCCTGGCTGCCTGGTACCACCGGAACACCGGCGGTCCGCACAGCCTCCTTGGCGTTGATCTTGTCGCCCATCAGCTCGACGGCCGTGGGAGGAGGGCCGATGAACGACAGGCCGGCATCGGCGCAGGCACGGGCGAAGGAGGCGTTCTCGGCGAGGAAGCCGTAGCCGGGGTGCACGGCCGTCGCGCCGGTCCGCAGAGCGGCGGCGAGGATCTGGTCGGTCCGCAGGTACGTCTCGGCCGCGGAGCTGTCACTCCGGTCGGCCGGGCCGAGCCGCACCGCGACATCGGCTTCACGGACGTGCGGCGCGTCGGCGTCAGCGTCGCTGTACACGGCGACCGAGCGCATGCCGAGCCGCCGGAGGGTGCGGATCACCCGGACGGCGATCTCGCCACGGTTGGCGACCAGAACTGTGTCGAACATGGGAGGTGTTCCTCCGGGTCGAGGGGAGCCGTACGAGGCGGTGGTCGGTACGACGGGGGCCGTACGAGCACCCGTATCGAGGAAATGCGTCGAGGAAATGCGTCGAGGAGGTGCGGCGAGGAGGTGTGGCGAGCGAGCGAGAGCCAGGGCGTCGGCCGCACGGGACGAGGACCGGTCCGCCTCCGAGTGCCGCGGGGGCGACCGCGGCGGCCCGGTCCTCGCCGGACGCCGGACCCCCGTGCGGGGGCGGGAGCCACCGACCGGCGGAGTTCGTTACCGACCGTGTCCCCGTACCGACCGTTCCCCGTACCGACCGTGTCCCCGTGCTGACCGTTCCCCTGCCGACCGTTCCGGAGCGGCCGGGCCCCGGAGCGGGGGGACCCCGGATCGGCGGGGTCCCGAGCTGGGGGCCGACGAATCGGAGCGGCGTCCGGTCGGGAGGGCGGGGCTGCCGGTCACATCCGGAAGACCCCGTACGGGCCGGGAGCCGGTAGCGGTGCGTTGGCACAGGCGGTGAGCGCGAGGCCGAGCACGGTCCTGGTGTCCATCGGGTCGATGACCCCGTCGTCCCAGAGCCGGGCGGTGGCGTAGTACGCGTTGCCCTGCCGCTCGTACTGCTCCCGGACGGGCCGCTTGAAGTCCTCTTCGGCCTCGGCGGCCCAGGGCTCGCCACCCTGGGCGTCCAGTTGGTCGCGGCGCACCGTGGCCAGGACGGATGCCGCCTGTTCGCCACCCATCACGGAGATCTTGGCCCCGGGCCACATCCACAGGAAACGAGGTGAGTACGCCCGCCCGCACATCGAGTAGTTGCCGGCTCCGTAGGAGCCGCCGATCACCACGGTCAGCTTGGGGACCCGCGTGCAGGCCACCGCGTTGACCATCTTCGCGCCGTGCTTGGCGATGCCGCCGGCCTCGTACTGGCGGCCCACCATGAAACCGGTGATGTTCTGCAGAAACAGGAGGGGAATGCCGCGCTGGTCGCACAGTTCGATGAAGTGGGCACCCTTGAGGGCCGACTCGGAGAACAGCACGCCGTTGTTGGCGACGATTCCGACCGGGTGGCCGTGGATCCGGGCGAAGCCGGTCACCAGGGTGGCACCGTACTCGGCCTTGAACTCGGCGAACCGACTGCCGTCGACCAACCGGGCGATGACCTCGCGAACGTCGTACGGCGTGCGCGGATCCACCGGCACGGCCCCGTACAGTCCGGCGGGGTCCACCGCCGGCGCCTCGGCCGGCGCGAGCTGCCAGGGGCGGGCCGCCCGCGGACCGAGTCCCGCCACGATCGTCCGCACGATGGAGAGCGCATGGGCGTCGTCCTCGGCCAGGTGGTCCGTCACGCCCGAGGTCCGGGAGTGCAGGTCACCACCGCCCAGCTCCTCGGCGGTGACCACTTCGCCGGTCGCCGCCTTCACCAGCGGCGGGCCGCCGAGGAAGATGGTGCCCTGCTCGCGGACGATCACCGCCTGGTCGCTCATCGCCGGGACGTAGGCACCGCCGGCGGTGCACGACCCGAGTACCGCCGCGATCTGAGGGATTCCGGCGGCGGACAGCCGGGCCTGGTTGTAGAAGATCCGCCCGAAGTGGTCGCGGTCGGGGAACACCTCGTCCTGCATCGGGAGGAAGGCACCGCCGGAGTCCACCAGGTAGATGCAGGGCAGCCGGTTCTCCAGCGCCACCTCCTGGGCCCGCAGGTGCTTCTTCACCGTCATCGGGTAGTACGTGCCGCCCTTGACCGTGGCGTCGTTGGCCACGACCACGACCTCGCGGCCGGCCACGCGGCCGATGCCCGCGATGACTCCGGCGGCGGGCGCCGTCCCGTCGTACATCCCGTCGGCGGCCAGTGGGGCCAGTTCGAGGAAGGGCGAGGCGGGGTCGAGCAGGGTGTCCACCCGGTCGCGGGGAAGCAGCTTGCCGCGTGCGGTGTGCCGCGCGCGCGCCCTGGCGCCACCGCCGAGCGCGGCGGTGGCGAGCTTGTCGCGCAGCTCGGTGACCAGTGCCCGGTGGGCGGCCGTGTTCGACCGGAAGTCGGCTGAGCCGGGGTCGGCACCCGTACCCAGTCGAGGGGCGGGCGCTGCCGCAGCGGGCGCCGTGCCGCCGCCGTACGGGGCGGTGGCGCCGGATCCGTCCGTCGCACCGGTGCCGTACGCCTGTGTACGGCTCGCACCGCCCTGCCCACCCGGCGCCGCCGTGGATGGGCGCGCGCTCGGGCCGGCGGTCGGGCCGCCGAAAGCGCCGGTCGGTGGACCGACGGTTGAGAAGACCATCCCAAGAGCTCCCTTGCCCTCGGAACAAGGTGGGCGGCAGGGCAGGATGAGCCCGCCGCCCCCAAGTTAATGAGCGTTAACTCCTGCGGCCAGGTTAACGCTCGATAACCCGACTGTCTACGATGGGCAGCATGTCGAATGTCCCAGCCGCCTCTGCGCTCCCACGCCGTGACCAGATCCGTAAGGAGGCCGCGCGCCTGTTCGCCGCGCGGGGTTTCCTGGGTGTGGGGGTGGACGAGATCGGCAAGGCGGTCGGCATCAGCGGCCCGGGCCTGTACAGGCACTTCGCCGGCAAGGACGCGATGCTCGCGGACCTGCTGGTCGGCATCAGCGAGCGGCTGCTGGACGAGGGACGCCGGAGGGCGGGCGACGCGACCGCCGGCGGGGGTGCGGAGGGCGTCCTGAACGCACTGATCAGCGGTCACGTGGAGTTCGCCCTCGACGACCGCGACCTGATCACCCTGCACGACCGCGAGCTGCTGCACCTCAAGGAGGAGGACCGCCGCCGGGTCCGGCGCCTGCAGCGGGGCTACGTCGAGCTGTGGGTCGACGTCGTCCGCGAGGCCTTTCCCGCGCTGGCCGGCCCGGACGAGGAGCCGGTCGCCCGCGCCGCCGTGCACGCGGTCTTCGGCCTGCTCAACTCCACACCGCACAGCCTCGGCCCGAACCTCCCGCAGGGTGAGCGGGCGGGGCTGCCCCGGGACGGCATGGCGGCCCTGCTGCACAGCCTCGCCCAGGGGGCTTTCTCTGCCGCTGCCCAAGCGGCGGCGAGTTCGGCGGCGGGCGCGGTGGGGCTGCCCCACGAGACCACGACCGCCGCGGAGGAGGGGCTCGGCCCGGCCGGGGGCTGATGTTCGTCCCGTCCGCCTCCTGGGCCTGCGGCAATCCTTGGCGGACAGCCGGACAGCCGGACAGCCGGACAGCCGGACAGCCGGACAGCCGGACAGCCGGACAGCCGGACAGCCGGACAGCCGGGTGGACGGGCGGACGGGCGGACGGGCGGACGGCAGGGCCGCCGGGCGGACGGCAGGGCGACGGCAGGGCGCTGGGCAGGCAGACGGCAGGACGGGCATAAGGGGCAGGACGGGTAGGACGGGCAGCCAGGCTGCCGAGTCGGGTTCGCGAGAGCGTTGGGAGCGTCGCGGTCGGCCGGGCCTAGGACCATCGACGGTCCGGCGGGGGCCGCCGGGCGGGTGCGCGGGCCGACGTGCATCGTCCACGCTGATAGGGAGCCGGTCGGCCGGAGGAATCACCGCCGGCCGAGCACTGTTGGTGCGTTCGTCGGTTGGTGCTGGGCCGGTACCCCTGGTGCGGCTGGTACTCATGGTGCTGCTGGTGCGTCCCGGGTCGGACCGTACGCGGACTCCGGTGCCATGGCGGACCGGCCGCGGCGGCGGGCCCGCCGCGACCGGTGGTGGCAACCGTCGGATGCCACCGAGGCGGGCTCGCGGTCGGCCAAGTCGGCTCGGCCGGCATCGCTTGGACGTCTACGCGACAGAATGGTTAGTATCCCTAAATATGTCTGAGACTCACGGATCCACGGCGGAGCTACCCCGGGGCGGCAGTGCCCACGGGGAAGGTGGCGACCGCGCGCCCGCCGAATCGTCCGTCCGGCCCGACGCGGTCGGGCCCGGTTCAGGCAGTGCCGAAACCGCGACCGCGTCGCCCCCGGCCGACCCCGCCCCGGCCGACCCCGCTGCCGGCGGCCACGCCGCCTCCGGGCACCCCGGCACTCCCGGGGCGACCGGAGCTCCTGGTACGTCCAGCACTCCCGGCGCTCCCGAGGCCGAGCAGGGCTGGCTCCGCAGGCTGGTCGGCTACTGCTGGCGCTACCGCCGCAGTGTGCTGCTCGCGTTCGGCGCCTCGCTCGTCGGCATGACCGTCACGGCGCTCGTCCCGCTGATCACCAAGCTGATCATCGATGACGTGATCACCGCGCACACCCGCTCGCTGGGACCGTGGGCGGCAGCCCTGCTGCTCGCGGCGGCGGTCGTCTTCGGGTGCACCCAGATTCGCCGCTACTACGGCGGACAGCTGGCTCTGGACGTCCAGCACGACCTGCGGAGCGACCTCTTCCGCTCGCTCGGCCGGCTCGACGGGCACCGCCAGGACCGCCTGGACACCGGCCAGGTGGTGGGCCGGGCGACCTCCGACCTTCAGTTGATCAACGGCCTGCTCTCCATGCTGCCGATGATGACCGGCTACCTGGTCATGTTCGTGATGTCCTTCGCCGTGATGCTCTGGCTGTCACTGCCGTTGACCCTGATCGCGCTGGTGATGGGGCCGGCCCTGTGGTGGGTCTCTCAGCTCAGCCGCAAGCGGCTCTTCCCGGCGACCTGGGCCGCCCAGCAGGAGGCCGCCGCCGTCGCCGGTGTGGTGGACGAGGCGGTCGGCGGCGTCCGGGTGGTGAAGGGCTTCGGGCAGGAGGCCCAGGAACTCGGCAAGCTGGAGGCCGCCTCACGCGACCTCTTCGGCGCGCGGCTGCGCTCGATCCGGCTCACCAGTCGCTACAACCCCCTGATGCAGGCCGTTCCGGCGCTCGCCCAGGTCGCGGTGCTGGCCTTCGGCGGCTGGCTGGCGGTGGAAGGCCAGGTCTCGCTGGGGACCTTCGTCGCCTTCTCGACCTATGTCGCGCAGATGACCGGTCCGGTACGCATGCTCACCATGGTCATCACCGTCGGGCAGCAGGCCCAGGCCGGTGTCGAGCGGGTGCTCCAGCTGATCGACGAACGCCCGCTGGTCCAGGAACGGCCGGACGCCGTCACCCTTGATCCGGCGGACCCCGCCGGTGCCGGTCACCCCGCCGGTGCCGGTCACCCCGCCGGTCCGGCTCAGGCAGCCGACCCCGCTGGAGCGGCCGACCACGCCGACCACGCCGACCCCACTGCCCCCGCCGGTGCGGCCGCCCCCGCCGACACCACCGGCCCCGCCGGTGCGGCCCACCAGGCGCAGGGTGCGGCTCGCGCGACCACCCCCGCGCTGGAGTTCGACGAGGTCGACTTCCGTTACGACCCCGAGCACCCCACTCCCGTCCTGCACGGGCTCAGCCTCAGCCTCGCCCCGGGCGAGACGCTGGCGCTGGTGGGCTCGTCCGGCTCGGGCAAGTCCACCGTCGCGCAGCTCGTGCCCCGCTTCTACGACCCCACGGCCGGCGCCGTCCGCCTGTACGGGCACGACCTGCGTGATCTCACACTCGACTCGGTGCGTGCGGCGGTCGGCATCGTGCCGGAGGAGAGCTTCCTCTTCTCCGAGACCGTCCGAACCAACATCGCCTACGGGCGGCCGGACGCGACCGACGAGCAGATCGAGGCAGCCGCCCGGGCCGCCCAGGCCGACGGGTTCATCCGGGACCTCCCCGAGGGCTACGAGACCAAGGTCGGCGAGCAGGGCCTCACCCTCTCCGGCGGACAGCGCCAGCGCGTCGCTCTTGCCCGGGCGATCCTGACCGACCCGCGGATCCTGCTGCTGGACGACGCGACCTCGGCGGTCGACCCCCGGATCGAGGCGGAGATCCACGACGCGCTGCGGTCGGTGATGTCCGGTCGGACCACGCTGATCATCGCGCACCGCCGCTCCACGCTGCAGCTGGCCGACCGGATCGCCGTGCTCGACCACGGCCGGCTGATCGACATCGGGACGCACGAGGAGCTCGACGGCCGATGTCCCCGCTACCGGGCCCTGATCTCCGACCACGAGGCCGGCCGGAAGACGGCCGACGGCACAGACCTCCTCCCGGACGTATCTCCGGACGGCTCCCCGGACACCTCTCCGGCTGCCTCCCCGAACGCTGCGCCGACCCTTACGGCGGCCCCGGCCGCGAGCCCCGGCGCCGCCCCCGCCGGGATCTCCGCCGGGATCTCCACCGGTGGCTCCCCCACAGGGGAGATCGAGCGGGAAGCCGGGGCGGAGACCGCACCTCCCGGCACCGAGGCGGTACCGGCTCCGGCCACCGCCGCGACGAAGGCACTCGCCCGGGCCGCCCGCACCGCCGGTCCGGACCTGCTGGCCAAGGTGGCCGCACTGCCGCCCGCGACCGACACCCCCGATGTGGCACTCGCCGATGCCGAGACCGGTGACCCCGACTTCAGCCTTCGCCGCCTCCTGGCCCCGTTCCGTCGTCCACTCGCCGTCGCCCTGCTGCTGGTGGCGCTGGACGCGGGCGCCGGCCTGGTGCTGCCGATCCTCATCCGGCACGGCATCGACGACGGCGTGAGCAAGGCCGCGTTGGGAGGTGTCGCCGTCGCCGCGCTGGCCGCGCTGGTGGTGGTCGTCCTGGACTGGGGTGTCCAGGCCACCGAGAACCGGGTCAGTGGCCGTACCGGCGAGCGCGTGCTCTACACCCTGCGGATCAAGATCTTCGCGCACCTCAACCGGCTCGGTCTCGACTACTACGAGCGCGAGCTCTCCGGCCGCATCCTCACCCGGATGACCACCGACCTCGACTCGTTGACGAGTTTCCTGCAGACCGGTGTCGTCACGGCCGTGGTCAGCCTGCTGACCTTCTTCGGGATCTTCGCCGCCCTTCTGATCATCGACCCGGGCCTGGCCCTGGTGGTCTTCGCGGTGCTCCCGTTCCTGGTCGTCGCGACGTTGATCTTCCGCCGGAAGTCCACCGCGCAGTACGAGATCTCCCGGGATCTGATCAGCACGGTCAACGCCGATCTGCAGGAGAACGTCGCGGGCATGCGGATCGTCCAGGCGTTCCGCCGTCAGGGCACCAACACCACCCGCTTCGTCTCCCGCGGCATCGCGTACCGGGACGCCCGGGTGCGGGCTCAGCTCTACATCTCGATCTACTTCCCGTTCGTCCAGTTCCTCTCCAGCGTGGCGGCCGCGCTGGTGCTGATCGCGGGCGCCGACCGGGTCACCTCGGGCACTCTCACGGTGGGTGCGCTGGTCGCGTACCTGCTGTACATCGACCTGTTCTTCGCGCCGGTGAACCAGTTGTCCCAGGTCTTCGACGGCTACCAGCAGGCGGCCGTCGGTCTCGGCCGGATCCGCGAGCTGCTGCGCACGCCCACCAGCACCGTCGCCGCAGTCGACCCGGTGCCGGTGACCGGGCTGCGCGGCGAGATCGACTTCGTCGGTGTGGGTTTCGCCTACAACGGGGGCGGGCCCGGCAACCCGGAGGTGCTGTCCGGGGTCGACCTGCACATCCCGGCCGGCCAGACGGTGGCGCTGGTCGGTGAGACGGGCGCCGGAAAGTCGACGCTGGTCAAGCTGGTGGCCCGGTTCTACGACGCGACCGGCGGGACCGTCCGCGTCGACGGCGTCGACATCACCCGGTACGACCTGGCCGAGTACCGGCACCGGCTCGGCGTCGTTCCGCAGGAGGCGTACCTCTTCGCGGGTACGGTGCGCGAGGCGATCGCGTACGGGCGGCCCTCCGCCACGGACGCAGAGGTGCGCGCGGCGGCCCGGGCGGTCGGCGCGGACGACATGATCATGGGTCTCCGGGGCGGCTACGACCACGAGGTCTCCGGGCGCGGGCGCAACCTCTCGGCCGGCCAGCGCCAGCTGATCGCGCTGGCCCGGGCCGAACTGGTGGACCCGGACGTGCTGCTCCTCGACGAGGCCACCGCCGCGCTCGACCTGGCCACCGAGGCCGCGGTCAACCACGCTGCCGACCGGCTCAGTGGAGGCCGTACCACCCTGGTCATCGCCCACCGGCTGACCACTGCGGAGCGCGCCGACCGGGTCGTCGTCCTGGACCACGGACGGGTCGTCGAGGACGGCACCCACGCGGAGCTGCTCACTCGGGACGGCGTGTACGCCAGGCTCTGGGCGGCGTTCGTCGCCGACGGTCACCCGGCCCCTGTTCCCGAGCCCCAACCGGTCGGTCGCTAGTCGGTTCGGTCGGCGCCCCGTCGCCCGACCGTCGGCGCGGGCCCGTCCGCCTGCCCGCCTGTTCGTCCGTCCACCTGTCCGCCTGTTCGTCCGTCCGTCCACCCGGCCCGTCCATCGGTCGGGTGGACGGCGGCCCGGCCGGGCGGGTCAGGCGGTGGCCAGCGAACTCAGCAGTACGGTCGCGTCCACGCTCGACGGCAGGCCGCTGACCTGGCCGTCGCCGACCTCCACCACGCGCCAGCCGCTGCCGTCCGCACGGTGCGCAAGGTCGGTGGTGACGAAGCGGCAGCCGAGGGCGCGCACCAGCGGCCGGACCTCGGAGAGATCGGGCTCCGGCGTGAGGTCGGGCGTGTCCGGGTGGGGCCCGACCAGGACCGGTTCGCCGTCCAGCCACCAGACCCGGGCCTCGTTCGCCCGGCCGTCCTCCGTCCTCGTGTACTCCTCGAAGCGCCGCAGGACCACGCCGCCCGCCAGGAATTCGGCCTGCAGCTCCACGAACCGCGCCACCACCCGCTCCAGCGCGGGAAGGTCCCCCAGGTCGGGGACGAAACAGGCCTCCGCCCACTCGTGCTTGCGCGACTTCACGTAGTCCTTGACGATCGCCGGCCCGCCGCCGCCGAGCCTGGCTGCGGCGGCCGCCAGCGCTCCGTGAGCGGGCGCCGGCCCGGGAGCGCCGGGCGACAGGTCGACCGGGAGCCACACGCTGGTTGGCGTCGCGCCGTCGAAGGCCGGGTACCAGCCGGGGAGTTCATGTGCCGACGCGTACCCGGCGGGGGTGGTGAGCAGGCCGCCGCCGCGTGCGTCGAGGGCGCTCGCGAGCCGCTCGTAGGCCGAGGTCGGGATCATCCACCCCCGGTACCAGAGCGGGCCGATGCCGACCGGTACCCGGCGCAGGGCCTCGGAGCCCTCCCCGGCGAGCAGCGCGTCGTGGTCGATCAGGGCGTACTCCCCGCCGAGCTCCCGCCACCGGCGAGCCTCGCCGGCGAAGTGCGGATCCGGCCGACGGAGGGTCAGCGGGTCGGCAGGGAAAAGCATCGCGGGGACGGTCATGAAGATCAGCGTACGGAACAGGGGCGTGCTGACCGGGCCCGCCGGACGATCCGAGGGCCCGGTCCGCGGAAGGCCCTCGCCCACCCCCCGAGGCCGCCGGGAATCGTGCTCGACCTCCGGGGCACCCTCTGCGAGGGTGAGCCGATGCGAATTCTGAGGCGCCCTCGGGGGCGGATCCCGCGCCAGGCGGCACGAACCGTGGTGCTGGACCAGGACGGATCGGTGTTCCTGCTCCGCTCCGACAACCGCGAGGTCGGTGTCCACTGGACGATGCCCGGCGGCGGCGTGGAGAGCGGCGAGACGCCGCTGGAAGCGGCCCGCCGGGAGCTGTGGGAGGAGACCGGCTGGACGGATCTGGCACCCGGGCCGCTGCTCTGCACCTGGGAGCACGACTTCACCTGGCACGGCACGCCGGTGCGCCAGCACGAGCACATCTACCTGACCACCGGTCCGCGCCGTGGCCCGGAGGGCGACGTCAGTGCCGTCCACACCGCCGACGGCATCCTCGGATGGCGCTGGTGGACTCCGGCGGATCTCGCCGCCGAGCGGGCCGACGCCCTCTGGCCGCCCCAGTTGCCCGCGCTGCTCGCCGCGGTCCGGGAGAACGAGGCGCTCGGTGACGGGAGGCCGGTCGAGCCGGTCGACCTGGGTTTCGTCCCGAACACTCCGCGCGGGGGCAGGAGCGCCTGACAGTCGGCGCTCGGTGCCGGGCGGCTCGGCTCCTGGCCCTCGCCTCTTGGCGTCCTCAGCTCGTGGCGCCCTCGGCTCCGGGCTCCGGCTTCTCGGGCCGCGGGTCGTCGACGCTGGGCAGTCCGGCCCGGCGGGTTCGGCCCGGCACGTTCGTCCCTGGCGGGTTCGCCCCCGGCGGATCAGCCGCGCCGCAGCCGGGCACCGCCGCGTGCCACGGAGCCCGTACGCCAGCCGTGCAGCCCCAGCTCGCGGTCGTGCAGGGCCTCCGGGTCGATCAGGACGGACAACTCGGCGCCGGGCAACTGGTCGAACCCGAGGCCGGTCGCCTCCATCAGCTGCTCGGTCGGCACCGAGACGGCGATGGCCGGCCGCCACGACGGGAGGACGACCAGGCAGCTGCCGCGTCCGGGCCGCACCATCCGCGCGTCGACCAGGACGTAGCGCTCCGCCGCCGGTCGGCTCTCCGGCTCGGGTCGGTTCGGTGTTCCACCGATCAGGATGCCCAGCGGGGTCTCCGGACCGGCCGGCTCGGCGCTCCCGTGCGCTCCGGTCGGTCCGTCTGCGGGTTGCACCGCCGGCGGCGCGGTGGCGTCGACCGCCGGTCCGCGTGGGTGGAGCCGGCTCAACCGCCGGGCGGGCGAAGGGCGTTTGGTCCTGGCGGTCGCCCCCTCGGCCCGTACGGGTGGGGGAACTACGGTGGGCCGGGCCACCGGTACGGACGACGCCTGCGCCGTGCGGGGCAGCGCCACCCGGTCGGCGTTCGGTGCCCGGAGGCCGCCGTCCGTCCGGCCGCCACCTCCGGCACCGGCGGGTGGCGACAGGTCCGCCCCGGCCCGGGAGAGCAGCTCCCGGATCTCCTCCTGGGGCCGATGGCAGGCCGCCGAGAGCTCGGCGAGGGTCATCCCGCGCTCGTAGCGGGCCCGCAGCCGCTGCCCGAGTCCGGCCCGCAGGTTGGCGGCCGTCACGGCGCTGGGTCCGGGGTCCGGTTCCGGTCGGGGTCCCGGAGCGGCCGGCTCCCGACCGCGGTCGACCGAAACGCCGCCTCCCCGGATGCCGCCCTCGGTGACGCAGTCCTCCCTGTCGCCCTCCCTGTCGCTCTCCCTGTCGCTCTCCCTGACGTCGATCTGCGGAGTTCCCTCCACTGCGCCGCGCGGGCGGGGCACCGAGCTGTCGGAACCCGAGCCCGAGCCGGCCCCTGTGCCCGTGCCGGACCCGGCGCCCGCGCCCGCCCCGACGGCCCCGTCCGGGCCGCCGGCCGCAGCCACCGCGCACCGTCCGGCCTTCCCGGGCGCGGCCGGGAGGGCCGGTGGCCGGTCGGCCGGTCGTTGATCGGGCAGCGGTCGGGCGGGTTCGTTCTGGTCGAGCGAGGTCATCGGTACGGGCCCTCCGGGATGCGGTGCGGATGATCCTGCCGCACCCCGGGATCAAGCTCAAAGAGAAACCGGTAAGCCGGTAGGTATCCGCCAACGGCTGCCCACGCCGCCCGGTGCCGCCCGGTGCCGTCCGGTGCCGTCCAGTGCCGCCCGGTGCCGTCCGGGGCGCGGTTCAGGCACCGGGGGCGACGAACCCCTTGAGGTCGGACAGCACCGCGTTGGCGGCCAGCACGCCGAGGCCGAGGAACCAGGTCTCGTCGGAGACCGGCCTGGCCTGTCCGGCCTTGACCGCGCCGAGGGTCTTCCACAGGGCGCCGCCCAGGACGGTGTCCTGATTGGTGGCGCTCGGCGTCCCGTACACGCCGTAGAAGATCCAGTCCGCGTCGGCCTTGTCGATCTGCTCGGGGCTGATCTCGACCGCGAGTTCCTTGACCTGCTCGATCTTCGGCTGGGGGAGCGGAATGTCGGTGAGGATCGTCCCGATGAAGGAGAGCTCGGCGTAGAGGCGGGTCTTGCCCGGCATGAACCGCAGCGGGCTGACGGTGGGCTTCCCTCCGAGCCGGGCGCCGACGGCGGTGGCCGCCCCCTGATAGGCGGCGAGCAGTGCCGCGGCCTCCGCCTCCAGCCCGAACGGGCTCGCGTTCAGCGCGAAGTTCTCCTTCCAGGGATAGCCGGGGCGGATGGAGAAGACGGTCGGCGCGATCTTGGAGAGCGAGGCGTACTGGTCCTGGGCACGCAGCTGGCTGCCGAGGATCAGGTCCGGCTTCAACGCGGCGATGGCCTCCAGGTTGAGGCTGTTGATGGTGCCGACGTTGGCGGGGGTGCCGACCTTGTCCTTGAGGTAGGACGGCATGGTCTTCGAGCCGTCGGTGTGGACGACGCCGACGGGCTGGACGCCGAGCGAGACGACGTTGTCGAGTTCACCGGTGTCCAGGACCACCACGCGTACGGGCTTCGCGGGGATCACCGTCGCGCCGAGCGCGTGCCTGACGGTGCGCGGGTAGACGCCGGGCGCGGCGTCGGTCCCGAAGCTCTTCATCTGCTCGATCACGGTGGCGTAGTCGTCGCCGCCCTGCTTGACCGACTTCTGGTCGGGTGACGCCCCGGAGGAGCCCTTGGCCTCACCGGAGGTCGTCCCGGTCGTCGAGCCGGAGCCGCCGCAGGCCGTGAGCAGTCCGCCGAGGCCGAGGACCATCCCGCCGGTCAGGCCGGTGGCGAGGAACCTCCGGCGGGACGGGCGGGAGGCAACGGTCCGGTCTGCGGGGGTGGGGGCCACGCGATTCTCCTTCTGCGACGGCCGGTGCGTTCACCAGTGATCGATGTTAGGTGAGGCAAACCTATCCGATGGCTCGACGATGCCCTTCCCCACCCCTTCGTGTTCGATCCGCGTACCCGGAGCGGGCGGGCCGACCGACGGACAGGGCCGGCCCGCCCGCCCGACCCGACCCGACCCGACCTGCCGGGGCCGGCAGCGCGATCCGCCGCCGTCGGCGAATCGCGCCGTCGACCCCACGGCGCCGGCCGCCTCCCGTTAAGCTCGACCCCATGAAGCGCTTCGCGTGCCTGAGCTGGTGGCCGTCCTAGGACGGCCACCCCAGACATGACCCAGGGCCGTCCGAACGGACGGCCCTGCTGCTTTTCTCCCCACCACGCAGAGCCCGTCCAGGACGGCAGGCATCCGTGAAGGAGAAGAACAGCATGACCACCGCACTGCTCACACCGGCCGAGCCCGCCGCCGGCGCCCCCGTGGCCCGGCGCGTCCTCACCGGTGACCGACCGACCGGCCCGCTCCACCTCGGCCACTACTTCGGCACCCTGCAGAACCGGGTCCGCCTGCAGCACCAGGGGGCCGAGCTGTTCGTCGTCGTCGCGGACTACCAGGTCATCACCGACCGCGACATCGCCGACCGGCTCGCGGAGCACAGCGAGGGACTGGTGATCGACTACCTCGCCACCGGCCTCGACCCCGACCGGGCCACGATCTTCGCGCACAGCGCCGTACCCGCCCTGAACCAGTTGCTGCTCCCCTTCCTCAGCCTGGTCAGCGTCGCCGAGCTCAGCCGCAATCCGACCGTCAAGGACGAGATCGCGCACTCCCGCCAGGCGGCCGTCAGCGGCCTGATGTTCACGTACCCCGTCCACCAGGCCGCCGACATCCTGTTCTGCAAGGCCGACCAGGTGCCCGTGGGCCAGGACCAGTTGCCCCACCTGGAGGTCGCCCGCACGGTGGCCCGCCGCTTCAACGAGCGCTACGGCGCCCGCGGTCCGGTCTTTCCGGAGCCACGGGCCCTGCTCTCCGCCACACCGCTGCTGCTCGGCACCGACGGCACCAAGATGAGCAAGAGCCGGGGCAACGCCATCCCCCTCGCCGCCGACGAGGACACGACCGCCCGCCTGATCCGGGGAGCCCGGACCGACGCGGAACGCCGGATCACCTACGACCCGGCCACCCGCCCGGGGGTCGCCGGGCTGCTCCAGCTCGCCGCCCTCTGCCAGGGCCGGGCGCCCGAGCAGGTGGCCGAGGAACTGGGGGACGGCGGAGCGGCCGCGCTCAAGCGCACTGTCACGGAGTCGGTCAACGAACACCTGCGGCCGATCCGCGCGCGCCGCGCCGAGCTCGCCGCCGACCGCGGTCACATCCGGCAGGTACTGCGTGCCGGGGCCGAGCGGGCCAACGCCGTGGCCGACGCCACTCTCGGGGAGGTGCGGACCGCGATGGGATCGGTGGGATCGGACTGAGCCGGACCTGGGCATACCTTGGTCAGTCGGACAACTCTTCCTGGGGAGGACCTGGCGATGGCTCAGTACACCCTTGGCGGCCCGGGGCCGGGCCCCGCGCCCGACCCCGCACGGGCCCGCGGGCTGACCCGCCCGAACCGACTCGTCCCCGGGGACCGCATCGCCGTGGTCGCCCCCAGCAGCCCGATCGACCCCGCACGACTCACCGCCGGCTGCGCGATCCTGCGCTCCTGGGGGCTGGAGGTGGACGTCGCGCCGCACGTCCTCGACGGCCACCCGCTGGTCGGCCACCTCGCAGGCGAGGACGCCGACCGGGCCGCGGACCTCCAGGCCGCCTGGCTCGACCCCGCCGTGGCGGCCGTCGTCTGCGCGCGCGGCGGCTACGGCGTCCACCGCATGGTCGACCTGCTCGACTGGGATGCCATGCGCGCGGTGGCCCCGAAGGCCTTCATCGGCTTCAGCGACGCCACCTCCCTGCACGAGGCCTTCGCCCAGCGCCTGGGCATCGCCACCCTGTACGGGCCGATGGCCGCCGCCGCGTCCTTCGTCCTCGACGGGCCGACCGCCGACCACCTCCGCCGGACCTTGTTCGAGCCCGCCGCGACGACCGTGCTCACCTCGCCCACCGCCGCGCCCCTGGTCGCCGGCCGGGCCCGGGGCGTCACGGCGGGCGGCTGCGCCTCCGTCCTCGCGGCGGAGCGCGGCACCCCGGCGGCCAGGCTCTCCTTCGCGGGTGCGGTCCTGATCCTGGAGGACGTCAACGAACAGCCCTACCAGCTCGACCGCATCCTCACCCAGCTCCTGCGCTCCGGCGCGCTGGAGGGGGTGGCGGGTGTGGCCCTCGGCTCCTGGGAGGGCTGCGGCCGTCCCGAACGCGTCCGGGAGGTGATGCTCGACCGTCTCGGACCGCTCGGCGTACCCGTGCTCCAGGACCTCGGATTCGGCCACTGCTCGTCCACCCTCACAGTCCCGCTCGGCGTACCCGCACTGCTCGACGCGGACGCGGGAACCCTCACCCTGGAAGCGCCGGCGCTGGCGGACGCGGCCTCCTGAGTAGGGTGCGGCCATGCACGACGAACCGAATACGGCCGCCTCCGCAGCAGCCGCAGCGACAGGCGCCCCCGGCACGACGGACGACCTGCGGACCCTGACCGAGCAGGTACGGGCCCTGTTGCGCGGCCGGGGGAGCGGCAGCCGCACGCTGCTCGGCCTGGCCGGCCCACCCGGCGCCGGCAAGTCCACGCTCGCCCGGTTCCTGGTCGCCGAGATCCGCCGGACCGAGGGCGCGACCAGCGCCGCGTACCTTCCCCTGGACGGCTTCCACCTGTCGAACGCCCAACTCGACCGGCTCGGCCTGCGCGCCCGCAAGGGGGCACCGAACACCTTCGACGCGGACGGGTACGTGGCTCTGCTCCGGCGGGTCGCGGACGACCGCTTCCGTGACATCTACGTCCCCGACTTCGACCGGGAGCTCGACGAGCCGGTGGCCGCGCGCCATGTCGTCACGCCGCAGGCCCGGCTCGTCATCACCGAGGGCAACTACCTGGCGTCCGCCGACCACCCCTGGACGCAGGCCCGTCCCCTGTTGCGTGAACTCTGGTATGTCGAGGCGGAGGACTCCGTGCGGGAGACCCGGTTGCTGCGCCGCCACATGGCCGGCGGAGAGGCCGAAGCCGACGCCCGAAGCAGGGTCAGCTCCAACGACCACCCGAACGGCGAGTACGTGAAAGCCGCTCGTGACGCCTGCACCCGCAGCGTCCGGCTGGGTGACTTGCCTCCGGGCGCGGCTGCGCGTAGTGTCGACTAGTCGCTCGGCAGGGGGCACCGGACACGCAGTCAGCGCGGACGGTCCCGGGGCGGCCACTCCACGAACCACCTTCCTCTCCATCGCCATGGGGTTTCGCTTCGGCGTATTCCAGTGCGATTAATTGGCGTGTGTGGTTTCGGTGAATTGGCTCGGATTCGCCTTTCGGGGCGGGGCTGAGCTAAGGTTTGAGGCATCGGACGGGCCGTCAGGTCGGTTCGGTGAAAGCCTTCCGAAGGCCGGAACGCACGAAAGACTCTGGTAGAGTCTGGGAGTGCCGAAAGGCCGAAGGAAAGCAGGTCAGGGAAGCGAAACTCCGGTAAACGGAGCGGCGAACATCTGATAAGCTTGGAACACGAAAGAACGAAGCGCCCGGAGAGACCGTGAGAGCGGCTCGAAGGAAGTGTCCGTTCCTTGAGAACTCAACAGCGTGCCAAAAGTCAACGCCAGATATGTTGACATCCCCGGCCCGGGTCGTTCGATCCGGGTTGGAGATTCCTTTAGTAAAAAACACTAGCGAGGACGCAGTGCGCGGGGCTTCCCTATTCCGGGGGTCGCCGCGCCGCTCAACGCGGGTGGCCGCTCGATTACGAGCAGACATGCACGGAGAGTTTGATCCTGGCTCAGGACGAACGCTGGCGGCGTGCTTAACACATGCAAGTCGAACGGTGAAGCCCTTCGGGGTGGATCAGTGGCGAACGGGTGAGTAACACGTGGGCAATCTGCCCTGCACTCTGGGACAAGCCCTGGAAACGGGGTCTAATACCGGATATGACCTTCCTCCGCATGGGGGTGGGTGTAAAGCTCCGGCGGTGCAGGATGAGCCCGCGGCCTATCAGCTTGTTGGTGGGGTAATGGCCTACCAAGGCGACGACGGGTAGCCGGCCTGAGAGGGCGACCGGCCACACTGGGACTGAGACACGGCCCAGACTCCTACGGGAGGCAGCAGTGGGGAATATTGCACAATGGGCGAAAGCCTGATGCAGCGACGCCGCGTGAGGGATGACGGCCTTCGGGTTGTAAACCTCTTTCAGCAGGGAAGAAGCGCAAGTGACGGTACCTGCAGAAGAAGCACCGGCTAACTACGTGCCAGCAGCCGCGGTAATACGTAGGGTGCGAGCGTTGTCCGGAATTATTGGGCGTAAAGAGCTCGTAGGCGGCCTGTCGCGTCGGATGTGAAAGCCCGGGGCTTAACCCCGGGTCTGCATTCGATACGGGCAGGCTAGAGTGTGGTAGGGGAGATCGGAATTCCTGGTGTAGCGGTGAAATGCGCAGATATCAGGAGGAACACCGGTGGCGAAGGCGGATCTCTGGGCCATTACTGACGCTGAGGAGCGAAAGCGTGGGGAGCGAACAGGATTAGATACCCTGGTAGTCCACGCCGTAAACGTTGGGAACTAGGTGTTGGCGACATTCCACGTCGTCGGTGCCGCAGCTAACGCATTAAGTTCCCCGCCTGGGGAGTACGGCCGCAAGGCTAAAACTCAAAGGAATTGACGGGGGCCCGCACAAGCAGCGGAGCATGTGGCTTAATTCGACGCAACGCGAAGAACCTTACCAAGGCTTGACATATACCGGAAACGGCCAGAGATGGTCGCCCCCTTGTGGTCGGTATACAGGTGGTGCATGGTTGTCGTCAGCTCGTGTCGTGAGATGTTGGGTTAAGTCCCGCAACGAGCGCAACCCTTGTTCTGTGTTGCCAGCATGCCTTTCGGGGTGATGGGGACTCACAGGAGACTGCCGGGGTCAACTCGGAGGAAGGTGGGGACGACGTCAAATCATCATGCCCCTTATGTCTTGGGCTGCACACGTGCTACAATGGTCGGTACAAAGGGCTGCGATGCCGCGAGGCGGAGCGAATCCCAAAAAGCCGGCCTCAGTTCGGATTGGGGTCTGCAACTCGACCCCATGAAGTTGGAGTTGCTAGTAATCGCAGATCAGCATGCTGCGGTGAATACGTTCCCGGGCCTTGTACACACCGCCCGTCACGTCACGAAAGTCGGTAACACCCGAAGCCGGTGGCCTAACCCGTAAGGGGAGGAGCCGTCGAAGGTGGGACCAGCGATTGGGACGAAGTCGTAACAAGGTAGCCGTACCGGAAGGTGCGGCTGGATCACCTCCTTTCTAAGGAGCACATAGCCGGATGTGAGCGAATGTCTCGCACGGTTGCTCATGGGTGGAACGTTGACTATTCGGCACGGTTCGGTCTCATCGACCGCGAGTACTGCGCTTCGGCGCGTGGAAAGCATCTGGTGGGGTTGGGTCGTGGTGGGCACGTTGTTGGGTCCTGAAGGAACGGCCGTGATGGTCGTTGCTTCAGTGCCGGTCCTACTTGAGATGCGCCTTGGGTGTGTTGATGGTGGGTGACTGGTCGTTGTTTGAGAACTGCACAGTGGACGCGAGCATCTGTGGCCAAGTTTTTAAGGGCGCACGGTGGATGCCTTGGCACCAGGAACCGATGAAGGACGTGGGAGGCCACGATAGTCCCCGGGGAGCCGTCAACCAGGCTTTGATCCGGGGGTTTCCGAATGGGGAAACCCGGCAGTCGTCATGGGCTGTCACCCATACCTGAACACATAGGGTATGTGGAGGGAACGCGGGGAAGTGAAACATCTCAGTACCCGCAGGAAGAGAAAACAACCGTGATTCCGGGAGTAGTGGCGAGCGAAACCGGATGAGGCTAAACCTGTTACGTGTGATACCCGGCAGGGGTTGCGTAGTAGGGGTCGTGGGAAAGTTCTTCAGTCGTCTGCCGGCGGCTGGGTGAGTCAGAAACCGTTGGTGTAGTCGAAGGACATGCGAAAGGTCCGGCGTAGAGGGTAAGACCCCCGTAGACGAAACATCAGCGGCTCACTTGAGCTTCTCCCAAGTAGCACGGAGCCCGAGAAATTCCGTGTGAATCTGGCGGGACCACCCGCTAAGCCTAAATATTCCCTGGTGACCGATAGCGGATAGTACCGTGAGGGAATGGTGAAAAGTACCGCGGGAGCGGAGTGAAATAGTACCTGAAACCGTGTGCCTACAAGCCGTGGGAGCGTCGGACGTGCAGCTTGCTGTGTGTCTCGTGACTGCGTGCCTTTTGAAGAATGAGCCTGCGAGTTTGCGGTGTGTAGCGAGGTTAACCCGTGTGGGGTAGCCGTAGCGAAAGCGAGTCCGAATAGGGCGTTTGAGTTGCATGCCCAAGACCCGAAGCGGAGTGATCTAGCCATGGGCAGGTTGAAGCGGAGGTAAGACTTCGTGGAGGACCGAACCCACCAGGGTTGAAAACCTGGGGGATGACCTGTGGTTAGGGGTGAAAGGCCAATCAAACTCCGTGATAGCTGGTTCTCCCCGAAATGCATTTAGGTGCAGCGTCACGTGTTTCTTGCCGGAGGTAGAGCACTGGATAGGCGATGGGCCTCAACGGGTTACTGACCTTAGCCAAACTCCGAATGCCGGTAAGTGAGAGCGTGGCAGTGAGACTGTGGGGGATAAGCTCCATGGTCGAGAGGGAAACAGCCCAGAACACCGACTAAGGTCCCTAAGCGTGTGCTAAGTGGGAAAGGATGTGGAGTCGCAGAGACAACCAGGAGGTTGGCTTAGAAGCAGCCACCCTTGAAAGAGTGCGTAATAGCTCACTGGTCAAGTGATTCCGCGCCGACAATGTAGCGGGGCTCAAGCACACCACCGAAGTCGTGTCATTGCAGCAATACCCCCAACGGGGGCTGTGATGGGTAGGGGAGCGTCGTGTTCCGGGTGAAGCAGCGGAGGAATCCAGTTGTGGACGGGACACGAGTGAGAATGCAGGCATGAGTAGCGATACAAGAGTGAGAAACTCTTGCGCCGATTGACCAAGGGTTCCTGGGTCAAGCTGATCTGCCCAGGGTAAGTCGGGACCTAAGGCGAGGCCGACAGGCGTAGTCGATGGACAACGGGTTGATATTCCCGTACCCGCTTTGAAGCGCCAACGTCGAACCTCTGAATGCTAAAGCCGTGAAGCCGGCCCGGAGTCTTCGGACAAAGGGACGTGGTGGAGCCGCTGACCCAACAGGGTAGTAGGTGAGCGATGGGGTGACGCAGGAAGGTAGTCCAGCCCGGGCGGTGGTTGTCCCGGGGTAAGGGTGTAGGCCGAGTGATAGGCAAATCCGTCACTCATTGAGGCTGAGACCTGATGCCGAGCCGATTGTGGTGAAGTGGATGATCCTATGCTGTCGAGAAAAGCCTCTAGCGAGTTTCATGGCGGCCCGTACCCCAAACCGACTCAGGTGGTCAGGTAGAGAATACCGAGGCGTTCGGGTGAACTATGGTTAAGGAACTCGGCAAAATGCCCCCGTAACTTCGGGAGAAGGGGGGCCGGAACTGGTGATCGGATTTACTCCGTGAGCTGGGGCCGGCCGCAGAGACCAGCGAGAAGCGACTGTTTACTAAAAACACAGGTCCGTGCGAAGCCGTAAGGCGATGTATACGGACTGACGCCTGCCCGGTGCTGGAACGTTAAGGGGACCGGTTAGTCGAGATTCGTCTCGGCGAAGCTGAGAACTTAAGCGCCAGTAAACGGCGGTGGTAACTATAACCATCCTAAGGTAGCGAAATTCCTTGTCGGGTAAGTTCCGACCTGCACGAATGGCGTAACGACTTCTCGACTGTCTCAACCATAGGCCCGGTGAAATTGCATTACGAGTAAAGATGCTCGTTTCGCGCAGCAGGACGGAAAGACCCCGGGACCTTTACTATAGCTTGATATTGGTGTTCGGTTCGGCTTGTGTAGGATAGGTGGGAGACTTTGAAGCGGCCACGCCAGTGGTTGTGGAGTCGACGTTGAAATACCACTCTGGTCGTGCTGGATGTCTAACCTGGGTCCGTGATCCGGATCAGGGACAGTGTCTGGTGGGTAGTTTAACTGGGGCGGTTGCCTCCTAAAGAGTAACGGAGGCGCCCAAAGGTTCCCTCAGCCTGGTTGGCAATCAGGTGTTGAGTGTAAGTGCACAAGGGAGCTTGACTGTGAGACCGACGGGTCGAGCAGGTGCGAAAGCAGGGACTAGTGATCCGGCGGTGGCTTGTGGAAGCGCCGTCGCTCAACGGATAAAAGGTACCCCGGGGATAACAGGCTGATCTTCCCCAAGAGTCCATATCGACGGGATGGTTTGGCACCTCGATGTCGGCTCGTCGCATCCTGGGGCTGGAGTAGGTCCCAAGGGTTGGGCTGTTCGCCCATTAAAGCGGTACGCGAGCTGGGTTTAGAACGTCGTGAGACAGTTCGGTCCCTATCCGCTGTGCGCGTAGGAATATTGAGAAGGGCTGTCCCTAGTACGAGAGGACCGGGACGGACGAACCTCTGGTGTGCCAGTTGTCCTGCCAAGGGCATGGCTGGTTGGCTACGTTCGGGAGGGATAACCGCTGAAAGCATCTAAGCGGGAAGCCTGCTTCGAGATGAGTATTCCCACCTCCTTGAGAGGGTAAGGCTCCCAGTAGACGACTGGGTTGATAGGCCGGATGTGGAAGCCCTGTAAGGGGTGGAGCTGACCGGTACTAATAGGCCGAGGGCTTGTCCTCAGTTGCTCGCGTCCACTGTGTTGTTCTGAAACAACGACCCCGTTTTTCCCGGGCCACGGGGAGAGCGGTGCGGTGACAGTTTCATAGTGTTTCGGTGGTCATAGCGTGAGGGAAACGCCCGGTTACATTCCGAACCCGGAAGCTAAGCCTCACAGCGCCGATGGTACTGCAGGGGGGACCCTGTGGGAGAGTAGGACGCCGCCGAACAATCATTCAGGAAAGGCCCCGCCGGGTAACCGGCGGGGCCTTTTCGCATGTCCGGCGACATACGGTTCTCCGGAGGCGCGCGTGTGGTGCTAGGTCCACCCCGGAAGACGGGTGACACGGCCCGTGCCCGGACGCGGCCGGCGGGGCGAGACTTGCCGGGGGCGGGCGACAGCCGTCCGCGCAGCCCTAGTCGCAGGAGAAGCCGTGGCAGCAGTCACTCCCACCAACGACGCGCCCACGCGTGTGCGGGCCGGAGCGGTCATCAGGACGGGGGCCCAGGCGCTGCCCAGGTCGTGTCAGGTGGTGCTGGGCTCCCTGCCGGGCGTCCTTGTACCGGTCTTCGGTGCCGTCGTCCTGGGCGCCGTGCTGATCGGGGCGTTCGGGGACACCGACCGGTCCTCCTGGTTGGTCCTGCTGGCCGCCGGAGTCGCACTGCTGACGCTGGCGGGTCTCTTCGTACGCTGGAACGCCGATCTGACACGCGCTCAGGTCATGCGCTGGTACGGCGTCCGGCTGCCGGCGACCTACACGAACCGGCCGGCCCTGGAGCTGGACGAGCGCGGGCACTGGTGGACGGGCTACTCGTACCACCGCTCGCACGCGGTGGCCCGGCTCGGTCAGCTGCTGCACTGGTCGTTCCGCGATCCGATCACCCGGCGGGAGATCGGCTGGTTGCTGCTGAACCCGGCGGCGGCCGCTTCGCTGCTCGGCCCGGTGTTCGTGCTGATGCTGGGTGGCGCGCTCTTCGCGCTCACGCCGGGCACGGACTCCCGCACCTACGGGGGGATCGCGTCGGGCGGCCTGTCGGTGCTGCTGTCGCTGGTCATCGGCGCGCTGCTGGTCGTCGGCGGCCTGCTTCTGCTCCCGCATGCGATGCGGGCCCACTCCGAGCTGGCCCGCCGGGTCCTGGACCCGGCGGGCCAGTCCTCGCGGGAGCAACTCACCCGCAGGGTTGCTCGGTTGACCGAGACCAGGGCGGAGGCCGTCGGCAGCCAGGCGGCCGAGTTGCGGCGGATCGAGCGGGATCTGCACGACGGGGCGCAGGCCCGACTGGTGGCGATCGGGATGACGCTCGGGACGATCGAGCACCTGATGGACAGCAATCCGGCGGCCGCGCGAGAGCTCCTCGCCGAGGCACGGCAGTCCTCGGCGAAGGCACTGCAGGAGCTGCGGGACCTGGTCAGGGGCATCCACCCGCCGGTGCTGGCGGAGCGGGGTCTCGGGGACGCGGTCCGGGCACTCGCGCTCGACAGCGCACTGCCGGCCGAGGTGTGCGTGAGCCTTCCGGACCGGCCCCCGGCGCCGGTGGAGGCCGCGGTCTACTTCAGCGTCTGTGAGCTGATGGCCAACGCCGCCAAGCATTCGGGGGCCGATCGGCTCTGGGTGGACATCCTGCACCGGGCGGGTTCGCTGCGGGTGACGGTCACCGACGACGGCCACGGCGTGGCGGATCCGTCGAAGGGGAGCGGACTGCGCGGGATCGAGCGCAGGTTGGGTACCTTCGACGGTGTCCTCGCCATCGACAGCACGTCGGGCGGTCCGACCACGATCACCTTGGAGCTGCCGTGCGAGTTGTCCTCGCCGAGGACCTCTACCTCCTCCGGGAAGGCCTGATCCGTCTGCTGGAGGCACACGGCTTCACCATCGCCGCGGCGGTGGAGACCGGGCCGGAGCTGCTGGAGGCACTGCTGACCCACCGTCCGGACGTGGCGGTCGTGGACGTCCGCCTGCCGCCGACGCTGACCGACGAGGGCCTCCAGGCCGCGCTCGCCGCGCGCCGGGAGATCCCCGGCCTGCCGGTGCTGGTCCTCTCGCAGCACGTCCAGCAGCTGTACGCGCGGGAGTTGCTGGCCGACGGCTCGGGCGGCATCGGGTATCTGCTCAAGGACCGGGTGTTCAAGGCCGACCAGTTCATCGACGCCGTCCGGCGGGTGGCGGCGGGCGGGACGGCGATGGATCCGGACGTGATCGCCAAGCTGCTGCAGAGCAACTCCCGTTCGCAGCCGTTGCAGCGGCTCTCGCCGCGCGAGCGGGAGGTGCTGGGGCTGATGGCGGAGGGCTGCTCCAACTCGGCGATCGCGGCCCGGCTCGTGGTCAGCGACGGTGCGGTGGCCAAGCACATCGCCAACATCTTCACCAAGCTGGGGCTCGCGCCGGCCGACGACGCCAACCGGCGGGTGCTCGCCGTGCTGGCCCACCTGAACGGGGCGGGGGAGCCCACGCGGTGACAACCCGGCCTGGGCGGACGCTGAAACAGGTGTACGAGTAGTATCCGGTGGGCCGAGACGGTCGGCGGCAGCAGCCATTCGGGCCGCCCCGACCCGGGGGGAATCCGGCAGCCGACGGTCTCGTACGGCAGACGCCGACATCCAGGGGTTGATAGACGCATGGCACGCCCATCCCTCACCCGCGCCCATCGGGTGCTGCTCGGGTTCGTAGCGGCGGGAGCCTGCCTGATCTCGGGCATCGGCTTCGCCGGTTCGTACAACGCCGTCCGGGACCTGGCGGTGGCCAAGGGCTTCGGGCTCTTCGCGTACGCGTTCCCGATCGGCGTGGACGCGGGAATCGTCGTCCTGCTGGCGCTCGACCTGGTGCTGACCTGGCTGCGTATCCCCTTCCCGCTGCTGCGTCAGACGGCCTGGCTGCTGACCGTGGCGACGATCGCCTTCAACGCCGCGGCTTCCTGGGGGGATCCGCTGGGGATGGGCATGCACGCCGTCATCCCGGTGCTCTTCGTGGTGGTGGTCGAGGCCTCCCGGCACGCGGTGGGCCGGATCGCGGCGATCACGGCGGACCGGCACATGGAGTCGGTCCGACTGCTGCGCTGGGTGCTGTCGCCGGTGCCGACCTTCCGGCTCTGGCGGCGGATGAAGCTGTGGGAACTGCGTTCCTACGACGAGGTCGTGCGGCTGGAGCAGGACCGGCTGGTCTACCGGGCGCAGCTGCGGTTCCGGTACGGGCGCGGGTGGCGGCGCGCGGCGCCGATCCAGGCGCTGCTGCCGCTGAAGCTGGCCAAGTACGGGAAGCCGCTGGACCTCGGGGTGCTGGAGCGGATCGAGGCGGAGGCGCGCGAGGCCGAGGAGGCCCGGGCGTCCCGCAGGGTGGTGGAAGCAGCTCCCGTCCCGGTGCCGCAGGCCGCGATACCCGCCGTCGCCGCTTCGGCCCCGGAGGCCGTGGCAGCCGCGGTGTCCGCGGAGCCGGCGTCCGCCGTACCCCCGGTGTCGGCGGAGCTGGCCGTGCCGACGCTGGCCAAGCTTGCCGCCGTCCGCCTGCGGGACGCCCAGGAGCCGGAGCAGTCGCCGGCACCGGCCCAGGCCCGGGACGAGCTGAACGTCTGGACGGAGCGTGCGGTCCGCACCCATGCGCCGCAGGGGGCGATGGACGCCACGGGCCGTGTCCCGGGGCAGGCCTCACCGTGGTTCAAGCCGCCCCGCCCGGCCGAGCAGGCCGGCCCCGACGTCCGGGTGGCCGCCCCGGCCCAGCGCCGGCAGCCGCCCGCGTACGCGGGGCCGGCCCCGGCGGCCGCCCAGCCCCGGGAGCAGGAGCCCCGCGAGCGGGAGCCGCAGCTGCGGGAGGCCGGTGAGCGGGAGCCGCTCCCGCGTGACGCGGGCCTGCAGTCGGATCGGCTCGACCCGGAGCTCTGCTTCGAGGCGCTGGTCTCCTACATCGACACCTACGACTCCCACCCGGATCCGCAGCGCCTGGCGGAGTACCTGACGGCCGAGTACGAGGTGGTGGGCAACCGCCCCGACGGCTCGGTGAGCCCCTCCCAGCTGGCCAAGATCTGGCCCGCCCTGCAGGAGCGCTACGTCTCGGCGGGCCGGGACTGACCCGAGCCGTCCGGCCGCCGGTCGGCCATTGACTGCCCTACTCCGACGGGGCTACCTTCGCATCAACAAATTGTTGAAGCGCTGGTTCGGCACGGAGGAGTACGGATGTCGCAGTTCGAGGTGGACGGTAGCAAGCCGGAGGGTGGGGCCTCGTTCTCCGGCGCCGCCCGGGCCGCCGTGGACGCGCTGCTGGCACCGGTCGACGCCGAGCTGGCGCGGCGCTACCCGGGCGAGCGCGGCACCCGCCAGCCCGTCCACACCGTCTACGTCCCGGCCGACCTGTTCGCGGCCGACACCGTGCGCAGCTGGGGCCGGCAGGCGCTGGAGGCCTTCGACACCCACGCGGGAACCCCGGCCGAGCTGGCCCGGGCCCTGGGTGTGGCGGACGACGAGCTGCTGGCCGACGTGCACGCCCGGGTCCGCGCCAAGCTGGAGCGCGAGCCGGTCGAGGACCTGCGGATCGACTTCGAGGACGGCTACGGCCCCCGCCCGGACGCGGAGGAGGACGCCGACGCCGTCCGCACCGCCGAGCTGATCACCGCGGCCGTCGCCGGGGGCAGCGCGCCGCCGTACGTCGGGATCCGGATCAAGTGCATGGAGGCGGCGGTCCGCGAGCGCGGGATCCGCACGCTGGAGCTCTTCCTCGCCACCCTGGTCGCGGGCGGCGGCCTGCCCGACGGCCTGGTGCTGACCCTGCCCAAGGTGACCTACGCCGAGCAGGTCACCGCGCTGGTCCGGCTGCTGGCGGACTTCGAGCGACGGGCCGGACTGCCACAGGGCCGGATCGGCTTCGAGATCCAGATCGAGACGACCCAGGCGATCCTCGGCGCCGACGGTCGGGCGACCGTGGCCCGGATGATCGAGGCCTCCGAGGGCCGGGCCACCGGCCTGCACTACGGCACCTTCGACTACAGCGCCTCCTGCGGGGTCAGCGCCGCCTACCAGAGCATGGACCACCCGGTGGCCGACCACGCCAAGGCGGTCATGCAGGTGGCCGCGGCGGGCACCGGCGTCCGGCTCTCGGACGGCTCCACCAACGTCATCCCCACCGGCGGGACCGAGCAGGTGCACGCGGCCTGGAAGCTGCACCACGACCTGGTCCGCCGCTCGCTGGCCCGCGCGTACTACCAGGGCTGGGACATGCACCCGGCGCACCTGCCGACCCGGTACGTGGCCGTGTACGGCTTCTACCGCGAGGGCCTGGCGGCCGCCGCCGCCCGGCTCGCCGCCTACGTGGCCAAGGCCGGCGGCGACGTGATGGACGAGCCGGCGACCGCCAAGGCGCTCAGTGGCTACCTGCTGCGCGGCCTGGACTGCGGCGCCGTCGACGCGGCCGAGGTCACCGCGCTCACCGGGCTCGACCGCGCGCGGCTGGACGCCCTCGCCGGGCGCTGACGAGACGCTGATCCGGGCGCTGACCACGTGCCGGTCCGGGCGCTGGTCCGGTTCCGGGCCCGGTTCCGGTCCTGGTACCGGTGTCGCTCCGGGGGAGCGGTCGGTCGGGAGCGGCCGTCGACCCCGAGGTCTAGGCTGGCGGGACCGCCCGGGAGGGTGGTCCCGCCAGCTTTCGCCCGTCTTGGAGACCAGCCGCGTCATGCCGGATCCGACCCCCAGGCCGTACCTGACGATCCGGCGCGACGGCAGCCACGAGACGGAGATCAAGAAGTCCCGGTTCATCTGCCACCTCGCCCGGGTCGAGGACGAGGACCAGGCGCAGGCGTTCATCGCCGGCATCCGCAAGCAGTACTGGGACGCCCGGCACAACTGCACGGCGTTCGTGGTCGGCGACGAGCAGCGCCGGGAGCGCTCCAGCGACGACGGCGAGCCGGGCGGGACGGCGGGTGTGCCCATGCTGGAGGTGCTGCGCCGGCGCGGACTCACCGACACCGTCGCGGTCGTGACCAGGTACTTCGGCGGGATCAAGCTCGGGGCCGGTGGCCTGGTACGGGCCTACGGGGGTGCGGTGTCCGAGGCGGTGGACGAGATCGGGCTGCTGGAACGGCGACCGGTCGCCCTGCTCGCGGTGAGCGCGGACCACCTCCGGGCCGGGCGGCTGGAGAACGACCTGCGGGCGGCGGGGTACGCGGTGCACGACCTGGCCTACGGGGCCGCGGGCGTCCGGATCGAGGTCGGCGTGCCGGAGCCGGAGGTGACGGCCTTCCACGCCTGGCTGGCCGAGGCGACGGCGGGGACGGCGGTGGCGGTCGCCGCCGGGCGGACCTTCGTGGAGGTCCCGGTCTGAGGTTCCGGTCCGGGGGCCGGCCCGGGGCGTGGGACGGAGCCCGTTCGAAGGACGGCGCCCGTCGGGACGGTGATGGTCCGGACGGTGATGGTCCGGACGGTGATGGTTCGGACCGTGACCCTCGGGAGGGCGACTGTCGGACGATGTTTCGGACAGACCCGGCCGGGGTGGTTTCGAGCGCCCGGCGGCCTACCTAGCCTGGGCCGGTAGCCGAACGGGGAGCGGGGCCGCACAAGAGATGTCCGTGGTCAGGATCGTCACCATCGCACCGGGGGAGAGCACCGGCTGGCACTACCACCCGGGCCGGATGGACGCGGTGGTCCTGGCGGGCGTGCTCACCCGTACCCTTCACGACGGCCGGATCGAGGTCAACGGGGCCGGTACCCGGGTGGTGGAACCGGCCGGGCCCGAGTACGCCCATGTCGGGCAGAACCACGGCGGGCGGCCCGTGGTGCTGCTGGCGACCTACCACGTGCCGGACGGGTGCCCGACCGTGGTCGCCGCGCCGGCCCCGGGATGGAGCCGCTGACGGAGCACCCGGGCGCCGCGTGACCGTCCCCGTGACCGCCCGCGTGACCCGTGACCCGGTGAGCCGCGAGTGTTTGGAATGAGAGCGTTCACTCGAACGAATTGACGTGACCCGGAGCCGGAACTTCCGCTCAGGGTCACCGCGTTTTCACCTACAAGGATCCGGCCGAACCGGACGAAAAACCCGACCCCCGCCCTTTCGGGCAGGGGGATCCCCATGGAGGACGACACACCCCACCACCGCACCACGGGAGGTACCGCGCATGACATCAGACCGCTCCCCGTCGCCGGCCCAGCCCGATCTGCCCGGCCCCCGGAGCCCCGCGACGCCCTACCGGATGACCGTCACCACCACGCTGACGCACTCCGACGCCGTCGCCCTGGCCGACCAGCGGCTCTACGCCTGGTTGAAACAGGAGGGCTGCGACGAGCCCCCGCCCGTCTCTCCGGCACCCGCCCCCCTCGACGCGCCGGCCGAGCGGCTGCGGCTCGGTGACCGGATCCTGTTGGACCGGGACGCCGGACCGCTGCGCACCGGCTCCGCCGGTACGGCTCCCCCTGCCGGCGCCGGCCGGTACACCCGCCGCCGACTGCGCACCCCGGCCCCGCACGGCACCCATCAGCTCACCCTCACCCTGGCGACAGCGGCGGAAGGGCCGACCTGGGTCCGGTTGGAGGCCGAGTACCACGCCTCGGATCCGGGTGTGCGCACACCCACCAAGGTCCCCCTCCCCGAGCTCGCCCGCACCCTGCTGCCCCTGCTCGACGCCACCGACGGCCCGGCCGCGGTGCACGACGGCCCGCGCGTGATCAGGGCCGAGGAGGTGGATGCGCTGATCGACGAGCTCTGCGACCCCGAACGGCGGCTGCCGACGGTGGTCGCGAGCGTCCCGGCCCATCTCGACCTCGACGACTGGCTGGCCGGCACCGTCCGCCCGCTCTGCCACCAGCTGCCCGGGCTGGCCACGCTGTACGTGCTGGATCCCTCGGCCCGCACGGAGTTCAACGTCGCGCTGGAGTACCACTCGGTGTACGGAGGGGCGGTGCGCACCTACCTCCCGGAGGTCGATCCCGCCTCGCGGCACGACGGGGCCCGGCACCCGGTGATGCCGCGCCGCCGGATAGAGGAGGATCTGCGCCGCGCCGCCGGTCTGCTCGCCCGTGAGCCCCGCCGGCTCGCCGCCGAACTGCCACTGCCGGAGCCACTCGCCGCCGTCCCGGTGCTGCGCGTACCGCCGGCCGCGCGCCGGCCCGGCTCACCGCCGGCCGACCGGCCCGCGCACGAGCAACAGGACCGCCAGGAGCAGCAGGCCAGGGCGGACGAGTTGCAGCTGATCCGGCACAGTCTGCGGCACTCCAGGCGGCGCGAGCACCTGCTGCGCACGGAGTCGGACGAGCAGTACGCCACGCTGAGGCACGTCGGCGCGCAGGTCCGGGTGCTGGCCGGCCGTCTCTGCGCCGGCGGCGCGGCGGGCCCGGTCCGTGGAGCGGCGGAGTGCGACGGCTCGGCCGGCGGGTCCAAGGGCTCGGCTCCGGCGGGGTTCGACCGGAGCGCTCCGGCGGCGGCCGCTCTCGCCGGTCTCGCCGAGGAGGCCAGGGCGGAGGAGGACGACGCCCCCGGCACCTTCGCCGAACTCATGGACCGGTTGCCCGAGTTCCCGCTGCTCAGCTTCACCGGGGACCAGAAGTCGGCCCTGGCACTCGACGGTCTGGGCACCTGCGCCGGCTGGGCCAGGCTGACCTGGGAGGGGATGACGGCCCTTCAGGAGTACGCCGTGGCGGCCGTCCGCGGCGACGCCGGCGGGGATTTCAAGCAGTGGTGCGAGCACACACCGCCCGGCTGCCACCACTTCCCGCCGCGCAAGGCCGTCCGGGGCGAGTCGCAGACGGTATTCAGCCACACCAAGTGGAAGCGGGAGCGGATGCTGCCCGTGCCGGAGTGCGTTGACGCGTCCAGGCGCGCGTTCATGGGGGCGCACCTGCGGATCGGCGGCGGACGAACGGCGCCCCGGCTGCACTACCTGGACGACTGTTCCGGCAGTGGCCGGATCTACGTGGGCTACATCGGGCTGCACCTGACCAACACCCGTACCAACTGAGAGGCTTGGCTGACCGGGTGCACCCGTACGGTGGACAATGTCCGGCAGGGGCCGGCCACGGGGCCGTGGTCCGACCGGGGCAAGCGCCGGACGAGCATGGGGGAACGACCGCCGATGCAGCACTCACCAGACGGCCGCCACTCACCCGACGGGCCCGGCGGCCTGCCGGACGCCATTCTGGACGCCATTCCCGACGCGATGCCGGTAGCGATGCCGGGGGCCGGCCCGCAGGCCCTGGCGGAGGGTGCCGCCACGGGCCTCCAGCCCGGCTTCCTGGCTTCGGTGTTCCGTGATCTCGGCGCGGCCTCCGGCGGCGATCCGTCCGATCCGCGGGGCGACGGGGGGAGCGTCGACCCGCGGGGCGACGGTGCGCCGTCCGGCGGCCCGGTACCCGACGATCGGGTCGGAACGGGCTCCGGCACCGACGAGGCCGTCGCCGCGCACGGCCGGGCCGCCGCACTGACCCACCACCGCACCCTCGCGGTCCGGGCCGACCACGAGCGGCTGGCCGACCTGCTGCGGCGGGCCGCGCTTCCGGTCTCCGCGATGGACTTCGAGAGCCAGCTGCGCCGTTACGAGCCGCGCCCCTTTCCGGCCGGGGCGGGGGACGCCGACGGACTGGGCGCCGAGCCCCGCTGGGAGGACTTCGCACCGGCGCAGCCGGCCGGTGCGGACCCGGAGGAGGGACCGGCCCGCAGCCTGTTGGACTCCGGTTACCAGCGGGGTCTGGCCCAGGCCCGGCTGACCCACCAGCGGGCCCTGCGCGAGTGGCGCACCCGTCGGGCGGAGGCCGTGGTCTCCGGCGAGGCTGAGTCGCGGCGCGCCCACGAGGAGGCGGAGCAGGCCAGGGCACGGGCCGTACGGGAGTACAACGACAGCCTGGAGGAGTGCCGCCGCGCCTACCGGCTGGCCGAGCCCGCCGCCGTGGAGTCCCTGATCGAGCGGGCGCTGGCGGCCGCCGAGAGCGCGACCCAGGATCTGCCCGTGCCGTGCCGGGCGGTCTTCCGGTCGTTGACCCGCACGGTGGTGCTGGACCTCGACCTGCCGCCGTTGGACCTCGTACCCGCGCTGAGCGGCTACCGACTCACGCCCGAGGGCGACATCCTCCCGGTGCCGCGCCCGCCGGGGGACCGGGCCACCGATTACCTGCGGCTGGTCGCCCGGCTGGCGTTGCGGGCCCTGCAGGCGGCGGACGCCGTCGACACCGACGAGATACTGGCCGGGGTGGTGCTCAACGGCTGGCTCCGCGTCGGCGCCGACGCCCCGGCCCTGTGCCTGGTGAGTGTCGACGCCGACCGTGACGCGCTCGCCAGGACCAGGCTGCTGCCCGCCGCCGAGCCCTACGAGGAGCTCGACGGGGACGGCGTCTACGCCGACGCCGAACGCGACGAGGCACTGGTCCGGCTGCGCGGGCTGGGCGCCGCCGTCACGCCGGATCCGTACGCGCACGCGGGCGTCGCGCCGGCCGCGGCGGCGGGCCCGACCGTGCCGTCGGCCGGTGACCTGTCGGCGAACGAGTTCGTCCAGCTCGTCCGGGAGCTGCTGACCCGCGGCGGGCTGGACGGGTGGAGCGTGCGGCTGCGCGGCCCCGCGGGCTTGGTCGCCACCGGCGAGGGTGAGGCCGGCAGTGCGCTGCCCGGGCGCTGGGTGGTCTGGGCCTCCCGCGCGGTGGCGCCGGTGGCCGAGGAGGAGATCAGGACGCTGGCCGAGGCGGTCCGGGAGGAGGCCGCGGACAGGGGCCTGCGGCTGACCACCGGCCGGTTCAGCGAGGCCGCCCTGGACCTCACCGGGGAGGAGAGCCACCAGCACATCCACCTGGTCGACGGCGACGGCGTCCGGGAGCTGGCCCGTACGCACCTCGGGCTGCCGCTGGGCGCGGGCGTCTGAGGCCGCTCGCGCGCGGCGGGCGTGCGGATCGACCGCGGGGGCGGCAGGCTGGGCCGATGGGAATCGGATTCGTCGACAGGTGGCGGGCCCGGCACGGACACTCCGCCGGCCGCCCCTCACCCGTGCAGGACCAGGAAGCGATGGCCGAACTGCTCTCCGAGTGCGAGCAACTGCGGGAGCTGGCCGACGGCGCGGGCCTGGCGCTGGACGACAGCGTCTCGTCGCTGGCCGCCCTGGACCAGCTGCTCCCCAGCTGGCGGGACGACCCCGACGGCTACACGTGGCTGGGCAACGACGCCGGGTTCTATCTCGGCACGGTGGTCCTGCGGACCGTCCCGGGGGCCCGCTGGGAGCTCGCCGGGGAGGACAGCCCGCTGGTCGTGCTGCTCGACGGCCGCCGGCTCGACGTCACGGCGGTCGGCCGGTCCTGGGCGCAGACCGGCACTCCTCAGTTGACGGCGGCTTACCTGGAGACCACGGACGACTGACCCCGGCTGTCACGGACGGCCGACCCCGGTTGTGACCGGCGACCAACCCGGCTGTGACCGGCGATGGGCCCGTCCGTGGCCCGTCCGTGGTCCGCCCGTGGCCCGTCCGTGGCCGGGGCGTGGCCGGGGCGTCGCCCGGCTCACTCCGACGGTCCGTCCGGCGGGCGGACCGGCGGGCCCGCCCACAGACTTGGGCCGGGTAGGGCCGAGGGGCCGGGGGAGGAGAGAGACCGCGATGACCGCGATCCTGGTGGCCGCCGGAGCGTTTCTGATGACGCTCATCGGTGGCTTCGTCGCGCAGCGGACCGGCGACCGCCGCCACCTCGTCCTCGGCTTCGCGGCCGGGCTGATGCTCGGTGTGGTGGCGTTCGACCTGCTGCCCGAGGCGCTCCGGGCGGCTCCGTCGGAGGTCCACGGGGTGCCGCAGGCGCTGCTGATGTTCGCGGCGGGCTTTCTGGTGATCCACATCATCGAGCGCGCGGTGGCGATCCACCGCGGCCACGAGGGCGAGTACGCGGAGCACACCCACGCGCACGGTCACCGCCACCCGCAGCACGGCCCGCAGGCCCAGGGCGTCGGGCTGACCGCGGCCGGTGCGCTGGTCGGCCACAGCCTGATGGACGGCTTCGCCATCGGCGCGGCCTTCCAGGCGGGCAGCACGGTCGGCACGGTGGTGGCGATCGCGGTGGTCGCCCACGACTTCGCCGACGGTTTCAACACCTACACGATCACCCGGATGTACGGGAACAACCGCCGCCGGGCGCTGACCCTGCTGGGCGCCGACGCCCTCGCACCGGTCACCGGGGCCGCCATCACCCTGCTCTTCACGATCCCCGAGCAGCTGCTCGGGCTGTACCTGGGGTTCTTCGCCGGCTTCCTGCTCTACCTGGCGACCTCGGACATCCTCCCGGAGGCGCACAGCCCGCACCCCTCGCGCAACACCCTGCTCTGCACCCTGGCGGGCGTGGGGTTCATGTGGCTGGTGATCGGTTTCGCGGGTTAGCGCCCCGATGGCGGGAGGGTCGGTCCCGCGGTCGGGGCCCCGGCGCCGGGAGCGTCAGAGGCGCAGCGTCGTCCACTGCTCGCGCATCGCGGCCAGGGCCTCGGTGATGGCGGGGCGGCGCGAGGCCTGGGTGCGCCACAGGGCGAACACCCGGCGGGTGGGTTCGGGCGCGACCGGGCGGGCGACGAGCCCGGGCGGCAGTGCCCCGCGCCCCAGCCGGGGGACCAGCCCCACGCCGAGTCCGGCCGCGATCAGCGCGATCTGGGTCTCGAACTCGCCGACCTGGTGGACCACGTCGGGCTCCTCGCCGGCCTCGCGCATGGTCCGCACCAGCCAGTCGTGGCAGATGTTGCCGGGCGGCACGCTGATCCAGCGCAGGCCGCAGAGCCGGCCGACCGGTACCACGGCCAGGTCGGCCAGCGGGTCGCCGGCCGGGAGCAGCAGGTCCACCGGGTCCTCACCGAGCTCCATCCGGGAGAGCCCCTCGGGCACCGGCAGGGGTACGGTCGGCCAGTCCTGGACGAGGGCGAGGTCCACTTCGCCCCGGGCGACCAGCTCGGCGGCGGGGTAGGGGTCGCTCTCCAGCAGGCGGACGTCCAGATCGGGGCAGCGCGTGCGCAGATCGGCGAGCGCGCCGGGCATCAGGCCGCGCGCGCCGGTGGCGAAGGCGGCCAGCAGCAGCCGGCCGACGGCCTGGCCCCGTTGCTCCTCCAGCGTCACCTCGGCCTGCTCGACCAGGGCCAGCACCTGCTGCGCGGTGGCGGCCAGCTCGCGTGCGGCGTCGGTGAGGACGACTCCCCGCCCCTGCCGTTCGAGCAGGACAGTCCGGGTCTCCCGCTCCAGTTTGGCGATCTGCTGGGAGACGGCGGAGGGGGTGAAGCCGAGCGAGGCGGCCGCGCCGCCGACCGAGCCGTGCACCGCGACCGCGTGCAGGGCGCGGAGCCGTCCGAGATCCATCATGCAGCAATGCTAAACCGTAGCGTTCAGACATCATCGCTGGTGCTGCACGATGCCGGGCCGCCATGCTCGGGGCATGCCCGCATCGAGCACCGCCATGAGTCCGCGTCACATCGCCCTGGCCGTGCTGGTCGCGGCCGTCTGGGGGCTCAACTTCGTCCTCATCCACATCGGCCTGGAGAACTTCCCGCCGTTGCTCTTCTGCGCTCTCAGGTTCGCCGTGGTCGCGCTGCCGGCGGTGTTCGTGGTCGGACGGCCGGCGGTCGCCGGGCGCTGGATCCTGGGGGTCGGCTTCGTGCTCGGGGTGGTGAAGTTCGGACTGCTCTTCCTCGGGATGCACGCGGGGATGCCGGCCGGGCTGTCCTCGCTGGTGCTCCAGAGTCAGGCGGTCTTCACCGTGCTCTTCGCCGCCGCGATGCTCGGTGAACGGCCCGCGCGTCGCCGGATCATCGGCCTGGCCATCGCTTTCGGCGGCATCGCGCTGGCCGCCGTCGACCACGGTCTCGGTGGTCCGGTCGGGGCGTTCGCCCTGGTCGTCGCGTCAGCGGTGGCCTGGGGCCTGGCCAACGTACTGACCCGCAAGGCCTCCCCGCCGGACGCGCTGCGCTGGATGGTCTGGGTCAGCGCCGTCCCGCCGCTGCCGCTGCTCGCCCTCTCCCTGCTGGTCGAGGGGCCAGCCGCGGACCTGGCGGCGCTGCGCGGCATCACGGCGGCCGGGATCGGTGCCATCGCGTACGTCGGGCTGGTGTCGACGCTGTTCGGCTTCGTCGCCTGGAGCTATCTGCTCCGCAGCTACGACGCCACCGCCGTCGCGCCCTACTCGCTGCTGGTTCCGGTGTTCGGGATGTCCTCGGCCTGGCTGCTGCTGGGGGAGCCGGTCAGCCTCACCGCGGGCTGCGCGGCGCTGCTGGTGGTCGCCGGGATCGGGCTCACCGCGCTGCGTCCGGGGTCGCCCGGGGCTCCGCGCCGGCTGCCCCGTAGGCGGCGTCCGCCCGTCGCAGTGCCTGTAGCAGCGCGTCCTGGTCGGCCGGGCTGACCGGGCCGAAGTACTCCTGGGCGACCTCGTGCCGGACCTGCCCGATCCGCTCGACCGCCGACCAGCCGGCCGTCGTGAGCACGATCCGGACGGCCCGGCGGTCGGCCGGGTCCGGGGTCCGCTCGACCAGGCCCGCCTCCTCCAGGGCGTCGACCACGGTGGTGGCGGAGCGGGGGGCGATGTGCAGCCGGTCGGCGAGGTCGCTGAGCCGCATGGTCCGGGTGCTCTCGCAGCCCGGGGCGTGCGCGAGGGTGCGAAGGGCGCGGCCCTGGCCGGGGGTGATGCCGAAGGGTTCGAGCCGGTGCATGGTCTGCCGCCGGATCCGCTTGATCGCCCGGGTCATCTCGTCGGCGAGCTCGGCGGCGGTCTCGGGCGGCGTGGCGGTCATCGGCGGGGTCTCCTCGGCAGCGGTTCGCCCCAGGGTATCGGCCGGTCGGCGCGGGTTCGGGAAATATGTTGAGTCAGACTCACTATGTGAGCTACTCTGCAATCGAGTGAGGGCACCCTAAGTTCGTCGGAGTCGCTCACCTCGACCCCTCCGGCCGGGTGGTGCCCGGGCCTCCCGGCAGCCCCTGGCGGGCCTGCCCGGCCTACCTGTCGGCCGTTCCGAAGACCCCTGGAGCACCCATGCCCCGTTCCGAAGCCCGTGTGACCACCGACCGCGCCGCCCGCTACGCCAAGCAGCTCGCCGCCCATCTCGGCCGGCGGATCGAGGCCACCTGGTCGGAGGAGACCGGCCGCGGCGAACTCACCTTCGGCGGCGGCCGCGGCACGCTCGCCGCCGAGCCCGACGCCCTGCTCCTCGCGGTGGAGGGCGAGGCCGGACACCTCGCCGAACTGGAGGACGTGGTCGGCCGCCATCTGGTGCGCTTCGGCGCCCGCGACGAACTGGTCGTCGCGTGGCACCGCGACAGCGGCGAGCCGGGCCTGGTCCACCGCAACGAGCAGCCGGCCGAGGACGGGAGCTGACCGCCCCTCAGTCCTCGCGGTCGGTCGTCGCCCGCTCGGGTGCGCCGGGGAGCAGCCGGGACACCCCGGGCACCAGCAGCCCGGCGATGCACCAGCCGGCCACCACGTCCAGGAACCAGTGGTAGTCGCACCACAGCAGCCCCAGGCCGACCCCGACCGGGAGCAGCGCGGCGACCCCGTACAGCAGACGGCGCGCCCGGGTGCCGAGCGTCCGGCCGAGCAGCAGCGCCGCGACGCCGTACGCGATGCTCGCGGTCACCGTGTGGCCGGACGGGTACCAACCCCACTGTTCCGGCGTCAGCGGAAGTCCGAGCGGGCCGGGCCGGGCGAACCCGGCCTTCGCGGGAACCACCAGCAGCGGGATCAGCCCCGCCGTCAGCGCCGCCACCGGCATCGGCAGCCACCAGCGCCGCACCCCCGCCCGGCGGGCCCGCCAGGCGGCCAGCGCGCCGGCGCCGAGCAGGACGGAGCCGGCGGGCAGGGAGCCGCCGAGATCGGACAGCAGCTCACCCAGCCGGTCGACCGGGGAGCTGGAGAGGCCGTGCCGCAGGGAGTGGACGGACTGCCGGATCCGGCGGTCCAGGCCGAGCAGCGGGCCGTCCGCCGCCACCTGCCAGGAGACCGACACCAGCACCAGGCCCTGCACGACGAGGGCGGCGGGGAGCACCGCCCGGCGGCCCCGCGGGAGGCGGAGCCGGGAACGAAGCGGCCGCCCAGGAGCGGGGGGGAGAGCTCCGGGACGGCCATGGTGATCGCCGTTCCGTGCGCCCCGGGGGGTGTGGGCCGGACGGTCGGTCGATCGGTCTTCGGTGTGCACCGCCTTCGCCGGGGCGGTCTGGTTGTCCTCGCGGATCGACGACGGCACCTCCGTCAGGGAGGGTGCCGCAGGCTGGTCCGCCAATGGTCGAGGCTCGCTGTCCATCTGTGATGACAGTACGTCAAGGGATTTGTCCGGCCCGGCGGCTTCAGCGATTTTGCACAGCATCTTCACCCGGTGGAGTGCACCGTCGCGGTGGGGTGCACCAGCGCCGTGAACGCCCGGCGGCCCGGTCGCCGTGGACCGTGCCGCCGGGGACGTGCCGCCGGACCCGGCCGGGGGCTCAGAGGCGCGAGAACGCGCCCTCGATGATGTCCAGACCCTCGTTGAGCAGGTGCTCCGGCATCACCAGCGGCGGCAGGAAGCGCAGCACGTTGCCGTACGTGCCGGCGGTCAGCACGACCAGACCCTCGGCGTGGCAGGCCTTCGCGACGGCGGCGGTGGCCTCCGGGTTCGGCTCCTTGCCGCCCGGCTTCACCAGCTCGATCGCGATCATCGCGCCGCGGCCGCGGACCTCGCCGACGTTGACGACGGTCGAGTCGGCGAGCTTCTCCTGCAGCGCCCGCAGGCGGCCGAGCATGACCTCGCCGATCCGCCGCGCCTTGCCGTTGAGGTCCTCGGAGCGCATCGTCTCGATCGCGCCCAGCGCACCGGCGCAGGCCACCGGGTTGCCGCCGTAGGTGCCGCCCAGGCCACCGCCGGGGGCGGCGTCCATGATCTCGGCGCGGCCGGTCACGGCGGCCAGCGGCAGGCCGCCGGCGATCCCCTTGGCGGTGGTGATCAGGTCCGGCACGATGCCCTCGTCGTCGCACGCGAACCAGTCGCCGGTGCGGCAGAAGCCGGTCTGGATCTCGTCGGCGACGAAGACGATGCCGTTCGCCCGCGCGTACTCGACGATCGCCGGCAGGAAGCCCCGGGCGGGCTCGATGAAGCCGCCCTCGCCCTGGATCGGCTCGATGATGATCGCCGCCACGTTGTCGGCGCCGATCTGCTTGTTGATGATGTCGATCGCCTGCGCGGCGGCCTCGGCGGCGCAGTTCTCCGCGCCGGTCAGCCAGCGGTAGGGGTAGGCCACCGGCACCCGGTAGATCTCCGGGGCGAACGGGCCGAAGCCCTGCTTGTAGGGCACGTTCTTGGCGGTCAGGCCCATGGTGAGGTTGGTGCGGCCGTGGTAGCCGTGGTCGAAGACCACGACGGCGGTGCGCCTGGTGTACGAGCGGGCGATCTTCACCGCGTTCTCGACCGCCTCGGCGCCCGAGTTGAACAGCGCGGTGCGCTTCTCGTGGTCGCCCGGCGTCAGCTCGTTCAGCTGCTCGGCCACGGCAACGTACCCCTCGTACGGGGTCACCATGAAACAGGTGTGCGTGAAGGCGGCCAGCTGCTCGGCGGCCTTGGCCACGACGGCCTCGGCGCTGTTGCCGACACTGGTCACGGCGATGCCGGAGCCGAAGTCGATCAGCGAGTTGCCGTCCACGTCCTCCAGTACGCCGCCGTTGGCGCGGGACACGTACACCGGCAGGGTGGTGCCGACCCCGGACGCCACCGCGCCGAGCTTGCGGGCCTGCAGCTCCTGCGACTTCGGACCGGGGATCGCGGTGACCAGGCGGCGCTCCTGCGGGAGCGGCGTTGCGGCGCTCATGGTGTTCTCCAGACTTCTCGGCTCGGTCTTCGCAGGCTACGGCCGCCGCACTGGCCCGGGCATGCGCCACTCGGTACCACTGCGCCGTCCGACTTGTCCTGCGCGGCCAGCGCGGCGTCGCCGACTACGCGCAGGCCGCGCTCCACTACATTGAGCGCGGGCGTGTCGCCGGTAGGACCGTATGGGTATGGCGGCATGGGTATGGCTGGACGGGAATCGGCCTGCCGGGGCGGGCGAGGGAGCGGGGCCGTAAATGGGACTGGACGGCGCACACGGGTACGGGCAGCGGACCACGGTCCCGCCGCCGATGCCCCAGCAGGCGGCCCGTGGCCTGCCACAGCCGCTCGCGCCCTCCTTCGACCTGGCTGCCTGGGTCGGCGAGCCGCGGCCGGAGGCGGAGCCGGGCGTGTACCGCCAGGGCTACCGGCCGGCCGATCCGGCGCGGGCCGAGGCGGCGAAGGTGGCGGCGGGGCCGCTGCTGCTGCGGGCGGGGCTCAACGCGGTGGTGGGGTGGCTGGGCTTCGTATATGGGACTCAGTTGGTGCTGCACCTGATCGTGCTCACTGTCTGGGTGAAGAATCCGTCGGCGACCGAGGTGACCGTCGTCGGAATCCTCGTCAACGTCCTGGTGGCGGCCGCCGTCCTCAAAGTCTTCGGCCGGATGGGCCGCTGGCCCGAGGTCTGGCGCCGCTACGTGGCCCCGTTGCTCTCCCGCACGGTGACCGTCGAGGAGCCGGCCACGCCCGACGCGGCCGAGGCCGCCGGTCGCACCGACCCCTGGGCGCAGCTGCGGCAGGCCGGGGCGGGTGTCGCCGCGGGGGTGCTGGACGGTGAGGCGGTCGGGGACGTCGACTACGTCCGGATCCGGCGGGCCTGGGAGGTGGTGCTGGCGGATCCGGAGATCCTGCCGGCGTTCACCGAGCAGGTGACGGCGCGGGGCGGCGCGGCCTGCGCCCACCCCTCCGAGGCACGCGATCTGCCCGCCCGCTCGGGCCGGCACGACCTGCTGAGCCGTCAGGTCCGGCTGGGTGCGGCGCAGGACGTGCCGAAGAACCCGCCGGCGCACCGGGGGGCGGGCTTCGCCCTGGATCCGGCCGTGCTCGGCACCTCGTTGCTGGCGGTGGGGCCACCCGGCACCGGGAAGACCTCGCGGCTGGCCCGGCCGCTGGCCGAGGCGCTCTGCCTGCAGGCCCTGGCCGGGACGGCCTGTGCGGTGGTGATCGGCGCCGGTGACGCGGATCTCGGCCCGGACGCCTGGTACGACGTGGTGATCGCGCCGGGGGACCGCTCCTCGGTGTACGGCCTGGACCTGTACGGCGCGGCGCAGGACCCGGACGAGGCCGCCGCCCGGCTCGCCGACGCCCTGCTGCCGGACGAGCTGGCGTCCCGGGCCGAGAGTGCCCACGGCGCGCTGCAGCAGGTGGTCGGGCCCTTCCACGCCGCCTTCCGGCGCTACCCGGGTGTGCGGGAGCTGCGCGGGCTGCTCGGCGGTGAGCCGGAGAGTGTGGAGGCGCTGGTCAAGGCGCTGCGGGCAGCCGGACTGCTGGAGCGCTACGAGCGCGACCTGCAGCAGCGCGAGCGGGGACGCAGCCGGGCCGACGATCCCGGGGCGCTCCTCGCGGACCGGCTCGCCCTGCTGGACCGCCCGGCCTTCGAGGGGTGTTTCACCACGGACGGCACGGGGCGGCCGGCCTTCGCGATGCGGGCCCTCGACCACCCGTTGCGGGTGCGGGTGAAACTGCCGGAGCTGAGCCACCCGGAGGCCGCCCGGATGCTGTCCCGGCTGGTGGTGGGGCAGTTCGTGCAGGCCTCGGCCGCGCGGGCGGACCGCTCGCTGTTCGCGGGCCTGGTGGTGGACGACGCGTCGGCGGCGTTGGACGGCGCCGTCGTGCGGGGTCTGCAGCGGATGCGCGGCGCGAACGCCGGCGCGGTGCTGCTGCTGCGCACGCTGGTCGACCTGCCGGAGGCGTTGCGGGCCGCGCTGTTCGGGGCGGTCGGCTGCCGGATGGCCTTTCCGGGGATCGCGCCGTGGGACGGCAAGCTGTTCTCGGAGGCCTGGGGGACGCATCTGGTGAGCGAGACCGCCGTCACGCACGCCCCGGACACCTCCGGCGGGATGCTCCGCAGGGCCGGCCGGATCGGCCGCAAGGCGCTGTCCGGCACGACGGCGCAGACCGAGAGCGTCACCACCCGCGAGGTGGAGCGGTTGCGCTGGTCGGCCTCGGATCTGGCCCACGCCCTGCCCGCCGGGCACGCGGTGGTCTCCCTGACGGCGGTGACCGGTGCACAGGTCCCGCCGCTGCTGGTGGACCTGCGCGGCTGACGGCGCCACCGGCGGCCCGCCCGCCTGCGCCGCCGGCCCGCGCCATCAGCCACCGCGCGCCGGGCAGGCGCCGGCCGGGCCGCCGGCACCGCCCGCCCGCCCCCGCCCGACCCCGGGCGGACCGTGCGTATCGCCGTCCCGGTGGATTCGGCGGTGCCGGTTGTCCGGAGCGTCCATAATGAGAGACAGAGTCCCCCTCCTCGCCCGGCCGCAACGGCGCGGTCAGGTCGTCCCACCGAAGGTGCCATGCCTCCCACACTCGCGTCCGTCGTCCGCAACACCACGCTCCACCTGACGGTCCTCGCCGGTGCGGACCACCTGGAGCGGCCGGTCCGCTGGGTCCACACCAGCGAGCTGGACGATCCCACCCCCTTCCTGGAGGGGGGGGAGCTGCTGCTCACCACCGGCATCAAACTGGGCCGCACGGCCGCCCAGATGCAGGCGTACGTGCACCGGCTCGCGGACGCGGGGGTGGTCGGCCTCGGTCTGGGCGTCGGCCTCTCGCACGCCGAGGTGCCCAAGCCCCTGGTGGAGGCCGCGGCCCAGCGCGGGCTGCCGCTGCTGCGGGTGCCGGAGCCGACGCCGTTCATCGCGATCAGCAAGGTGGTCTCGGCGGCGATCGCCGCCGAGCAGTACGAGGCGGTGACCACCAGTTTCGAGGCCCAGGAGGAGCTGACCCGGGCCGCGCTCGGCAAGGACGGCACGACGGCGGTGGTGCGCCGGCTGGCGGCCCGGCTCGGCGGCTGGGCCGCGCTGTACGACGGTTCGGGCGCGCTGTCGGTGGTCGCGCCGGACTGGGCGGCCAGACGGGCGGGCCGGCTGGCGGCCGAGGTCGACCGGCTGCGCCGGCGCCCGGCGCCGTCCAGCGCCGCGCTGCAGGGCCGCTCCCCGGGGATCGACACGGCCGACGAGGACTACGTGGTGGTCCAGTCGCTGGGCGCGGACCGCCGGGCCCGCGGCTTCCTCGCGGTCGGCACCGAGGACCGGATCACCCCCACCGAGCGGTACGTGCTGAACGCCGCGGTCGCGCTGCTCACGCTCACCCTGGAGCGCTCGCGCGAGCTGCGCCAGGCCGAGGAGCGGATGGGCGCCGCGCTGCTGCGGATGGTGCTGGCCGGTGAGGTCGCGACGGCCCGACAGGTCGCGATCGGGCTGTTCGGCGGCCTGCCCGAGGGGACGGCGCGGGTCCTGGTGGCCGGCGCCGCGCCGGGCGCCGAGCCGGCCGAGTCGGGTGAGGCGCTCGCCGAACTCGCGGAGCGGGCCGAGCAGGCCGGTGGCCGGGTGGGCGAGCGGCTGCTGGTGGCGCGCGAGGACGGCGCTGCCGGGCCCCGTCTGACGGTGCTGGCGCTGGACAACGGCGCGGTGCACCGGGCCTGTCTGGGCGTCGTCGAGGAGCACGAGGTCCTGTCGCTGGGCGTGTCCGCGCCGGCCGCGCTGGACGAGGCGGGCGGCGCCTTCGCGCAGGCCGAGCGGGCCCTCGCGGTGGCCCTGCGCGGCGGCCGGCGGTCGGTGGACCACGAGGAGGTCGGCGCGGGTTCACTGCTGCCGCTGCTCGGGGAGGAGGCCGTGACGGCCTTCGCCGAGGGACTGCTGCGGCCGCTGCGCGAGCACGACCGCACGGCGCGCGGGGACCTGGTCGCCTCGCTGCGGGCCTGGCTCTCCCGGCACGGCCAGTGGGACGCGGCCGCGGCCGATCTCGGCGTGCACCGGCACACTCTGCGGTACCGGATGCGCCGGGTGGAGGAGCTGCTCGGCCGCTCGTTGGACGACACGGACGTGCGGATGGAGCTCTGGCTGGCGTTGCGTTCGGGCGAGGAGTGACCCGCGGCCGTTGAGGGCGCTCGGCTTCTGTCCGATCTGGAGTGCTCCGGCTGTCGAGCGCTACGCACTGTCCAATCCGCCGAGCGCGCGGCCCGTCCTACCGTGGGGTTCGAGCTCCACGTCGGTGGGGTGCAGACGACGAGGAGAGGGCCGGTACCACCGTGACCACCACCCATGAGTTCTGGCTGGCCGGCCGCCGGGCGAGCGGCGACGGCGACTTCGAGGTTCACAACCCCTGGGACGGACGCCTGGTGGGCAGGGTCGCGGTGCCGACCGAGGCCCAGGTCGAGGAGGCGGTGGCCGCCGCGGTGACCGCCCTCCCGGCGTTCGCCGCGACCCCCGCGCACGTGCGCACCGCCGCACTGGACCACGTGGCCAAGCGCCTGGCCGAGCGCACCGAGGAGATCGCCCGGCTGATCACCGCCGAGAACGGCAAGCCGATCAAGTGGGCCCGCGGCGAGGTCGGCCGGGCCGTCTCGGTGTTCCGCTGGGCGGCCGAGGAGGCCCGCCGGACCAACGGCGAGACCATGCGGCTGGACACCGACCCGGGCGGCACCGGCCGATTCGCGGTGGTGCGCCGCTTCCCGCGCGGCGTGGTGCTGGGCATCGCCCCGTTCAACTTCCCGCTGAACCTGGTCGCGCACAAGGTCGCCCCGGCGATCGCGGTCGGTGCCCCGATCATCCTCAAGCCGGCCCCGGCGACCCCGCTCTCCGCCCTGGTGCTCGGCGAGATCCTGGCCGAGACGGATCTGCCGGCCGGCTCCTGGAGCGTGCTCCCCGTCCCGAACGACCGGATGCCCGCCCTGGTGCAGGACAAGCGCCTGCCGGTGATCTCGTTCACCGGTTCGGACACGGTCGGCTACCAGATCATGGACTCGGTGCCGCGCAAGCACGTCACCCTGGAGCTCGGCGGCAACGCCGCGGCCGTGGTGCTGGCCGACTGGTCCTCGGACGCGGACCTGGAGTGGGCGGCCTCGCGCATCGCGACCTTCGCCAACTACCAGGGCGGCCAGTCCTGCATCTCGGTGCAGCGGGTGATCGCCGACGCGAGTGTCTACGACGTGCTGGTCGAGAAGCTCGTGGCCAAGGTACGGGCGCAGGTCACCGGCGACCCCGAGGACGAGGCCACCGAGGTCGGCCCGCTGGTGGACGTGAAGGCGGCCGAGCGGGTGGAGTCCTGGGTGGACGACGCCGTCGCCAAGGGCGCCAAGCTGCTCACCGGCGGCACCCGCGAGGGTGCGAGCTACGCCCCGACCGTGCTCGCCGAGCTGCCCGCGGACGCGATCCTCGCCACCAGCGAGGTCTTCGGCCCGGTCCTCTCGCTGCACAGGGTGGACGGCGCCGACGAGGCCTTCGCGGCCGTCAACGACTCGCTCTTCGGCCTGCAGGCGGGTGTCTTCACGCACGACGTGCAGACCGCCTTCCGGGCCCACCGGGAGCTGGAGGTCGGCGGCGTGATCATCGGTGACGCGCCCTCGTACCGCGCGGACCAGATGCCCTACGGCGGGGTCAAGGACTCCGGTGTGGGCCGTGAGGGTGTGCGCTATGCGATGGACGACTACACCCAGGAGAAGGTGATGGTCCTCACCGGCCTGGACCTCTGAGGCCCTCGACGCACCGGGAGCCCCGGCACCGTTCGTCCGGTGCCGGGGCTCCCGGCCGTCTGCGGGACGTCGGTCAGCCCGGGGTGGCCACGGCCTGCGCCACCGGGGTGTCGCCGCCGATCAGCTCCAGGGTCAGGCCCGCCGTGGCCGGTGCGTTGAGCAGGGCGGCCAGGACGGCTGCCACATCGGCACGCGGCACGTCGCCGCGGCCGGTGGCGGGGCCGAGGTGGATCCGGCCGGTGCCGGGGCCGTCGGTCAGCCGGCCGGGGCGCAGGATCGTCCAGTCGAGCGCCGGCTGGGCCCGGATGGCGTCGTCCGCCGCGCCCTTGGCCCGCAGGTAGGACTCGAAGACGGGGTCGGCGGGGTACTCCGCCGCCGCGTCGGCGCCCATCGAGGACACCATCAGGTAGCGGCGGACCCCGGCCAGTTCGGCGGCGTCGGCGAGCAGCACCGCGGCGTCCCGGTCCACGCTGTTCTTGCGTTCGGGGCCGCTGCCGGGGCCCGCACCGGCGGCGAAGACCACCGTGTCGGCGCCTTCGAGCAGTTCGGCGAGCTCGTCGGGGCTCGCCGCCTCCAGATCGAGCAGCAGGGGCTGGGCCCCGGCGTCGATCAGGTCCTGGGCCTGGTCGGCTCTGCGGATGATCCCGGCGGGACGGTCCCCGCGTCCGGCGAGGATGCGCTCCAGGAGGAGGGCGATCTTCCCGTGGCCACCTGCGATGACGGTACGCATGGTCCGACGGTAACCGCTGCGGCCGGTCCCGGCGCGGCGGCACGGGGCGCTGCCGCGCCGGGTGGGGGCTGCGGCGCGCGGTCTCAGCCGGCGGCCGGGAAGGCCCGGTCGAGCAGGTCGAGCAGGGCCCGGCGTTCGTACGGGTCGAGGCGCTCCAGGCCGGGCAGTCCGGTGGCCATCTCCGCCCGGATCCGCCGCACGGCGGCCTCGCCCTCGGCGGTGAGCAGGACGTTCTTCACCCGGCGGTCGGCGGGATCGGCCTCCCGGCGGACCAGGCCGCGGGTCTCCAGCCGGTCGACGATGCCGGTGACGTTGGAGGCGTCGCAGCCCAGCAGGTCGGCGAGGGCGCGCATCGGGCGGGGCCGCGGCAGCAGGCTCAGCATCTTGCCCTGCATCAGGGTGAGGCCCTGGCCGGCGGCGACCACGGCGAAACTGCGGTAGTAGCAGGCGGCGGTGTGCGCGAGCCGCTCCATCAGGAGGTCGGTGCCGGGCGGCGGGGCGTCCGCCTGCGGGGGAGTGCTCCGCCGCGGTGTGCTCTGGGTCATGGCTCCATGCTAGCCGTGATTACTTGACATCATCAATCATTGAGACCTACCTTCGGTTTATTGCTTGAGCACCTCAATCATCTAGCTCATCAAATCTTTCTGTTCAGGAGCACTGCCATGAAGGCCATCACCTACCGCACCTACGGCGGCCCCGACGTCCTCGTGTACGGCGACGTCCCGGAGCCGAAGCTCGGCGCCGACGCCGTCCTGGTCAAGGTCAGGGCCGCCTCGGTGAACCCGGTCGACTGGAAGATCCAGGCCGGGTACCTGGACAGCGTGATGGACACCGTGTTCCCGGTCATCCCGGGCTGGGACGTGGCCGGTGTGGTCGAGCGGGTGGGCGTGGGGGTCACCGAGTTCGCCCCCGGCGACGAGGTCATCGGGTACGTGCGCGAGGACATGGTCGGCCGCGGCACCTTCGCCGAGTACGTCGCCGCCCCGGTGCGCACCCTGGCCCGCAAGCCCGCCGCGCTCGACTTCGAGCAGGCCGCCGGCCTGCCGTTGGCCGGCCTCACCGCCTACCAGGCGCTCACCCGCGCCCTGGAGGTGAAGCCCGGCCAGAGCGTCCTGGTGCACGCCGCGGCCGGCGGCGTCGGCTCGCTCGCCGTCCAGATCGCCGTCGCCCTCGGTGCCCGCGTGATCGGCACGGCCGGCGAGCACAACCAGGACTACCTGCGCGGCCTGGGCGCCGAACCCGTGACGTACGGCGAGGGCCTCGCCGACCGCGTCCGCGCGCTGGCCCCGGGGGGCGTGGACGCGGTGCTCGACCTGATCGGCGGCGACGCCCTGCAGATCTCGCCCGGCCTGCTCGCCGAGGGCGGCCGCCTGGCCTCGATCGCGGACGGAGCCGTGCTGGCGCTCGGCGGGCAGTACGTCTTCGTCCGCCCCGACGGGGGCGACCTGACGGCGCTCGCCGCGCTCGCCGACAGCGGGCGGCTGCGCGTCGAGGTGGCCGCGACCTTCCCACTGGAGCGGGCCGCCGACGCCCAGCGGCTCAACGCCGGGGGCCACACCCGGGGCAAGGTCGTCGTCACCGTCTCCTGAGCCGCGCCGGGCCAGCGCCGGGCCCGTGCCGGACAACGGGAGAACAGACCGCCCGCCGAGGCGGGTGTGCCCGGGGCCCGTGCACTCGGGCCGCCGTGCGATCGCGGCGCCCCGAGCGCCCGCGCCCGTCATCCGCGCGGAGTACCCGGACGAGTACCCGGATGCGCCGCGCCGCAGGCCGCTGTCGGGAGCTCGGCCGGGGCACGATCGCAGCACTGCTGATCGACCACCAGGTCGAGCCGTCGCTCCGATCCGAGCAGTCGTCAGCACCGGATCCGCACCGGCGCCTTCCGTATCCGGCCCACCCGACCCCGGCCCACCTGTATCCGGCCCACCGGCACCCGGCCCACCCGTACCGTCCGTCGCGCCGTCACCTCACGGCTCACCGAACCCATCCGCCGCACCGACACCCCACGGAGCACCGCGACATGACCACCGAATCCTCCACCGCCGAATCCTCCACCGACCCGGCCACCGACCCGGCCGCCGCCGACGCCCCCGCCGTGGTGGCCCGGCTCCGGGCCGCCTACGCGACCGGCCGCACCAAGCCGCTCGACTGGCGGCTCGGCCAGCTCGCCGCCCTGCGCCGCCTGCTCACCGAGCAGAGCGAGGCGCTGACCGAGGCCCTGCACGCCGACCTGGGGAAGGGCCCCGCCGAGGCCTACCGCACCGAGATCGGCTTCACCCTCAACGAGCTCGACCACACCGTCCGGCACCTGGACGAGTGGCTGCGCCCCAAGCCCGCCGCCGTCCCCGAGGGCTTCCTGCCGGCCGAGGCAAGGGCGGTGCGCGAGCCGCTCGGCGTGGTGCTGGTGATCGCCCCGTGGAACTACCCGCTGCAGCTGGCCCTCGCCCCGGTGGTGGGCGCGCTGGCGGCCGGCAACGCCGTGGTGGTCAAGCCGAGCGAGCTGGCGCCCGCCACCTCGGCGGCGATCGCCCGCCTGCTGCCGCGCTACCTCGACCCGGGGGCCGTCGCCGTGGTGGAGGGGGCGGTGGCCGAGACCACCGCCCTGTTGGAGCAGCGCTTCGACCACATCTTCTACACCGGCAACGGCGCGGTGGGGCGGATCGTGATGGCCGCCGCCGCGCGGCACCTGACCCCGGTCACGCTGGAGCTGGGCGGCAAGAGCCCGGTCGTGGTCGACGCCGGGACCGACCTGGCCGTCACCGCCCGGCGGATCGTGGCCGGCAAGTTCCTCAACGCCGGACAGACCTGTGTCGCCCCGGACTACGTGCTCGCGGTCGGCGGCACGGCGCCGGAGCTGGAGGCGGAGCTGGCCGCCGCCGTGCGCGAGCGGTACGGGGACGACCCGTCCGCCGACCCGGAGTACGGGCGGATCGTCAACGACCGTCACTTCGAGCGTCTCACCGCGCTGCTCGGCGACGGCCGGCCCGTCACCGGCGGCGGACACGACCGGGCCACCCGGTACATCGCGCCCACCGTGCTCACCGACGTCTCGGCGCAGGCACCCGTGATGCGGGAGGAGATCTTCGGGCCCGTACTGCCGGTCCTGACCGTCCCGGACCTGGACGCGGCGATCGCCTTCGTCAACGGGCGGGACAAGCCGCTGGCCCTGTACGCCTTCACCGAGTCGCAGACGACCAAGGACCGGCTGGCCGCGGAGACCTCCTCCGGCGCACTCGTGTTCGGGCTGCCGGTCTCGCACCTCGCGGTGCCCGCGCTGCCGTTCGGCGGCGTCGGCGAGAGCGGGATGGGCCGCTACCACGGCGAGTACTCGGTGGAGACCTTCAGTCACACCAAGGCCGTGCTGGACAAGCCCCTGCACTGAGGGGCGAACCCGGGTTCGAAACGCCCGGGCATCCGGTGCGGATCCCGCCCGTCGCGTCCACCGGCGCGGCGGGCAGGACACAATGGGCCCATGAACTCGCTCGCCCACCCGCAGCTGCGCTTCACCCCCACGGTGAAGGACCCCTCCGGCCCCCGGGAGCTGGTGATCCTCGGCTCCACCGGCTCGATCGGCACCCAGGCCATCGACGTGGTGCTGCGCAACCCCGGACGGTTCCGGGTGGTCGCCCTCTCGGCTGCCGGCGGCCGGGTCGCACTGCTCGCCGAGCAGGCCGTGCGACTGGGCGTGCACACGGTCGCGATCGCCGATCCGGCGGCCGAACCCGCACTGCGCGAGGCGCTCGCCGGATGCGCGGCGGGCCGGCCGCTGCCGACGATCCTGACCGGTCCGGACGCGGCGACCGAGCTGGCCTCCCTGGAGTGCCACTCCGTCCTGAACGGCATCACCGGTTCGATCGGCCTGCGCCCGACGCTGGCCGCACTGCGGGCCGGCCGGGTGCTGGTGCTGGCCAACAAGGAGTCGCTGATCGTCGGCGGCCCGCTGGTCAGGGCGCTGGCGAAGCCGGGCCAGATCGTCCCGGTGGACTCCGAGCACACCGCGATCTTCCAGGCGCTGGCCGGCGGCACCCGCGCCGAGGTCCGCAAGCTGGTGGTGACCGCGAGCGGCGGTCCGTTCCGCGGCCGTAGCCGCGAGCAGCTCGCCGCCGTCACCCCGGACGACGCGCTGGCCCACCCGACCTGGGCGATGGGCCCGGTCATCACGATCAACTCGGCGACCCTGGTCAACAAGGGTCTGGAGGTGATCGAGGCACACCTGCTGTACGACGTGCCGTTCGACCGGATCGAGGTCGTGGTCCATCCGCAGTCCGTCGTCCACTCGATGGTGGAGTTCTCGGACGGCTCGACACTCGCCCAGGCCAGCCCGCCGGACATGCGGATGCCGATCGCGCTCGGCCTCGGCTGGCCGGACCGGGTGCCCGACGCCGCCCCCGCCTGCGACTGGACCAAGGCCGCCACCTGGGAGTTCTTCCCGCTCGACAACGAGGCCTTCCCGGCGGTGGAACTGGCCCGGGAGGTCGGCACGCTCGGCGGCACCGCCCCCGCGGTCTTCAACGCGGCCAACGAGGAGTGCGTGGACGCCTTCCTGCAGGGCCGGCTCGCCTTCACCGCGATCGTGGACACTGTTGCCAAGGTCGTCGCCGAACACGGCACGCCCGCCCCGGGAACTTCTCTGACGGTCGAGGACGTCCTGCACGCCGAGGACTGGGCCCGCGCCCGGGCCCGCGAGCTGGCGGCCGGCTGACCGGCGACACGGACGACAGGGACGGTACGGACCGGATGGGTGCACAGAGCGGTATGACGGAGGACCAGCGGTGACAACAGTGATGTGGGTGGTCGGCATCGTGGTCTTCGCGTTCGGGCTGCTGTTCTCGATCGCCTGGCACGAGCTCGGGCACCTCTCCTGGGCCAAGATCTTCGGCATCCGGGTGCCGCAGTACATGGTCGGCTTCGGCCCGACCCTGTGGTCGCGCAAGAAGGGCGAGACCGAGTACGGCTTCAAGGCGATCCCGTTCGGCGGGTACATCCGCATGATCGGGATGTTCCCGCCCGGCGCCGACGGCAGGATCACCCAGCGCAGCAGCTCGCCCTGGCGCTCCATGATCGAGGACGCCCGCGAGGCCTCCTACGAGGAACTGCAGGACGGCGACGACACGCGGCTGTTCTACACCCGCAAGCCGTGGAAGCGCGTCATCGTGATGTTCGCGGGCCCGTTCATGAACCTGATCCTGGCGTTCGGCCTGTTCCTGACCGTGATGATGGGCTTCGGCGTCCCGATGAGCGTGCCGACGGTCCAGTCGGTGGCGCAGTGCGTGGTGCCGGCCGGACAGCCGACCGACACCTGTCCGGCCGGTGCGACGGCCTCCCCGGCCGCCGCCGCCGGCCTGCGGGCCGGGGACACCATCGTCTCGTTCGACGGCGACCGGATCGGCGACTACGACCGGCTGCAGGCGGACATCCGCGAGTCGGCCGGCAAAACCGTGCCGGTGGTGGTCCTGCGGGACGGGCAGCAGCTCACGCTGAACCCGACGATCGGCGTCAACCAGGTCCAGAAGTACGACGCCCAGGGCAACCCGGAGAAGGGCCGGACGGTCGAGGCCGGGTTCTTCGGCTTCACCCCGGCCGGCGGCGTGGTCAAGCTCGGCTTCGGCCGGAGCGTCGACCGGATGTACACCAACGCGGAGACCGGCATCACCTCGCTGGTGGCGCTGCCCGGCAAGATCCCGGGCCTGTGGCACTCGGTGGTGGACGGCACCCCGCGGGACGCCGACTCCCCGATCGGCATGGTCGGCGCGGCCCGGATCGGCGGCGACGTCTTCTCGATGGAGATCCCCGCCAGCCAGCGGGTCGCCGTCATGATCAACCTGCTGGCGGGCATCAACCTCTCGCTGTTCCTCTTCAACATGCTCCCGCTGCTCCCGCTGGACGGCGGGCACATCGCCGGCGCCCTGTGGGAGTCCGTCCGCCGCCGGGCCGCCCGGCTGATGCGGCGGGCCGATCCGGGCCCGTTCGACGTGGCCAGGCTGATGCCGGTGGCCTACGTGGTGGCGAGCATCTTCATCGGCTTCACCCTGTTGGTGCTGGTCGCCGACATCGTCAACCCGGTCAAGATCAGCTGACCGGCCGCACCGGCGGGTGTGCTCCGCGCCCCGCGGGTGCCGTACCGTTGACGCCGGGTGCGCGTACGACTGCGCACCCGGCCCGGCCACCTCAACCGGCCGGTCCACCCACCTCAACCCCGGGGAACCCTGCGCACATGACCGCGATCTCGCTCGGTATTCCGTCCCTGCCGCTCAAGCCCCTCGCCACGCGCCGCGTCTCCCGCCAGATCATGGTCGGCAACGTCCCGGTGGGTGGCGACGCCCCGATCTCCGTGCAGTCGATGACCACCACGGTGACCGCCGACATCAACGCGACGCTGCAGCAGATCGCCGAGCTGACCGCTTCGGGCTGCCAGATCGTGCGTGTCGCGGTGCCGACCCAGGACGACGCGGACGCGCTCCCGATCATCGCCAGGAAGTCCGGCATCCCGGTGATCGCCGACATCCACTTCCAGCCGAAGTACGTCTTCGCGGCGATCGAGGCCGGTTGCGCCGCGGTGCGCGTGAACCCGGGCAACATCAAGCAGTTCGACGACAAGGTCGGCGAGATCGCCAAGGCGGCCAAGGACGCCGGCGTGCCGATCCGGATCGGCGTCAACGCCGGTTCGCTCGACAAGCGGCTGCTGGAGAAGTACGGCCGGGCCACCCCCGAGGCGCTGGTGGAGTCCGCGCTCTGGGAGTGCTCGCTGTTCGAGGAGCACGACTTCCGCGACATCAAGATCTCGGTCAAGCACAACGACCCGGTCGTGATGATCAACGCCTACCGCCAGCTCGCGGCGGCCTGCGACTACCCGCTGCACCTGGGCGTCACCGAGGCCGGGCCGGCCTTCCAGGGCACCATCAAGTCGGCGGTCGCCTTCGGCGCCCTGCTGGCCGAGGGCATCGGCGACACCATCCGGGTCTCCCTCTCCGCCCCGCCGGCGGAGGAGGTCAAGGTCGGCAACCAGATCCTGGAGTCCCTCAACCTGCGCCAGCGCGGGCTGGAGATCGTCTCCTGCCCCTCCTGCGGCCGCGCCCAGGTGGACGTCTACAAGCTCGCCGAGGAGGTCACCGCCGGCCTGGAGGGCATGGAGGTGCCGCTGCGCGTCGCGGTCATGGGCTGCGTCGTGAACGGCCCGGGCGAGGCCCGTGAGGCCGACCTCGGGGTCGCCTCCGGCAACGGCAAGGGCCAGATCTTCGTGAAGGGCGAGGTGATCAAGACCGTTCCCGAGTCGAAGATCGTCGAGACCCTGATCGAGGAGGCGCTCAAGCTCGCCGAGCAGATGCAGGCCGAAGGTGTCGAGGCCGGTGCCCCGACCGTGGTCGCGGCCGACTGACCGCGCGACGTCATTCCGGTACGGGGTCGTCCGTCGGCGGACGACCCCGTGGCCGTATCCGGGTGGGGCCACGGAGTAGGGTGCGGCAAGAGTCTCTCAGTGAGGTGCTGTCTCGATGCTCGATCGAGGTGTGATGCTCCCCGGTGCGTTCCAGGCCGCCCGCGCCCTGGCGACCACCCGCGTCCTCGAAGCCGCGGATCTCGCGGACACCCTCGCGGTGCTCCACCGCGATCCGGTCGCCAACGCGTTCGTCGCCACCAGGGTGGAGTCCGTCGGGCTCGACCCCTGGCGGCTCGGCGGCGAGATGTGGGGCTGGTTCGACGAGAACGGCAGCCTGGAGTCGCTCTGCTACGCCGGGGCCAACCTGGTGCTGGTCGACGCCGGCCCCGAGGCCGTCCGCGCCTTCGCCGAGCGGGCCCGCCGGCAGGGCCGGCGCTGCTCCTCGATCGTCGGCCCCGCCGAGGCCACCGCGGCCCTGTGGGCGCTGCTGGAGCGCAGCTGGGGCCCGGCCCGTGAGGTCCGCGCCCACCAACCGCTGATGGCCACAGCCGCACCGGCCGTCGGGGTGGAGCCCGACCCGCTGGTGCGCCGGGTGCTCCGCAACGAGGTCGAGACGGTGATGCCCGCCTGCGTGGCGATGTTCACCGAGGAGGTCGGCATCTCCCCGCTGGCCGGCGACGGCGGGCTGCTCTACCAGGCCCGGGTCGCCGAACTCGTCGGCGCTGGGCGTTCGTTCGCCCGGATCGGCGACGGCGGGGAGGTCGTCTTCAAGGCCGAGATCGGCGCCGTCACCCGGGGCGCCTGCCAGATCCAGGGGGTCTGGGTCGCCCCCGAGCACCGGGGCCGGGGCCTGTCGGTCACCGGTATGGCGGCCGTGCTGGAGATCGCCCTGCGCGAGGTCGCCCCGGTGGTCTCGCTCTACGTGAACGACTACAACCTGCGGGCCCGCGCGGCCTACCGCCGGGTCGGCTTCCGCGAGGTCGGCGCGTTCATGAGCGTGCTCTTCTGACCCCGTTACCGTGCCGGTCCCGACCGGTGCTCCGCAGGGAGTAACGTCCCGGGGCATGGAGCAGCTGACCGAGGTGACGATCGAGGCCATCGACCTGGCGGCCTGGGCGCCGTACGCGCTGGAGGTCCAGGCCGTGGCGTTCGGGCTGACGCCCGAGGAGGTCGCGGTGCGCCTGCAGATCGTCGGGCGGCACGCTCAGCAGCCGGGCGTGATCGCCCTGGGCGCGATGAGCGGCGGGCGGCTGGTCGGTTTCGGCTACGGCATGCCCAACCACCGTGACCACTGGTGGAGTTCGGTGATCGAGCCGTACCTGGAGGAGCGCGGGTACGCCGACTGGCTGGACGAGGTGTTCGCGATCACCGAACTGCACGTGCTGCCGCGGTTCCAGGGGCAGGGCGTCGGCAGCCGCCTGATCCGTACCCTCTGCGAGCGCTCCGGCCTGCCCCGGAGCATCCTGTCGGCGATCGACGCCGAGACTCCGGCCCGCCGGCTCTACCGCTCGCTCGGTTACCGGGATCTCGCGCGGGCGGTGCGGTTCCCCAACACGGAGCGGCCGTACGCGGTGATGGGTGCGCCGCTGCCGCTGCTGCCGGGGCGGGCGGCTCAGAGCGCCGCCGCGAACTCCAGGTAGAGCCGGCCCCGGTCGTCGTCCCCGTCGCGCAGGGCGCGCAGGCCGGTGGCGACGCTGCGAAAGAGCGTCCAGCCGCGCAGCCGGTCGTGGTCGACGTCGACCGCCTCGGCGAGCTGGTGCAGGCGGCGGCGGGCGGCGCCGCGCGGGCCGGGGGAGCCGATCAACGTGTCCACCCGGTCCTGGGCGAGCCGTGCGAGATCCCAGGCGCGTTCGCCGACCAGCGGTCTGGGGTCGATGGCCAGCCAGGGCGCCCGGTCGGCGGCCAGCACGTTGCCGTGGTGGAAGTCCCCGTGCAGCAGCAGTTCCTCGCCGGTGGAGGCGAGCAGGTCGTCCGCGGTGGTCAGCGCCTCGTCGGCCAGCGGCCGGGCGTCGGCCGCGGCGGGCAGCTCGCGGTCGCGGCGCAGGCCCTCGGCGAGCCGGGTGGCGTGGGCGGCCACGGTGCCGAACGGGTGGCCGTCGGCGGGCGCCACCCACAGGCGCTGGAGCAGGCCGGCCGCCTCCAGCATGGCCTTGGACTCGGCCAGTGAGCGCAGCGGGATCTCGCCGTGCAGGCGTTCCAGCAGCAGCATGCCCTCGGTGGGGTCGGCGTCCAGCAGCAGGACGGCGCCGCGCCCGGCCCAGTGCGAGAGGGCCGCGTGCTCGTGGGCGGTCTCGGGGGTGATCAGTCCGGCCTTGAGCACGGCGGGGCCGAGGTCCTCCCGACGGACGTACCCGATCAGACTGAGCCGGCCGCCGGGGTCCAGGACGCGTTCCAGCGTGAGCTCCCACCGGGTGAGGTACGCGCCGATCCGTGCCGGCAGGCTCTCCAGCCAGGCGCGTCCGGCGTCCTCACCCCGCTGGGCGAGGACGCTCCGCGCCAGCTGCGCCGGAACGCTGATCTGCCCTGCTGCTGCCGACATGCTGGCCTTCCGGTTGGACGCTCCCCCGTGGTGCTACCCGTCCATTGTCGGCCATGAACGGGAACCCGCAGGTCAGCGCTGGCGTCCGGGTGGGGTCAGTGGCCCGTGGCGGCGGCCTTGGCGGCGCCCGGGGAGGCGTCGGGGGAGCCGCTCGCGGTCGCGGTGGCCGGGTCGGGCAGTCCGGGGAAGGCCGTGCTCGCGGCGCCCCAGTGGCGGGCCTGCAGGGCCGCGATGCGCAGCGCGTCGGCGGCGGGGGCGCGGCGGTCGGCGGGCAGGGCCGCGACCAGCTCCGCGTAGGTGTCGCGGAGCCGGGTCTCGATGTGCGCGGCGAGCGCGGTGGCGCCGGTGGCGTCACTCACCGGGAAGGGCAGCTGGTAGCCGGGCGCGGCGGCGCCGGGGGAGGCGCCCGCACCGGCCAGCAGCCGGCGCCAGGTGTCCCGTTCCGCCTCGTGGGCCGCGTACCCCGCGCGGGCGTCGGCCCGCCGCTGGTCGTCGGGGAGCTTGGCGCCGACGACGCCGTAGCCGTAGACGGCGGCGTGCTCGGCGGCCAGCGCGCTCTGGACGGCGGTGGCCGCCTCGGTGGCCAGCGGCGCGCCGCCGGCGGACGGCGAGGCGGTGCCGGCGGTGGTGGCGGACGGCGACCCGGCCGGCGACCGGGACAACGACTGCGACGGCGACGGCGACGGCGACCGGGATGCGGACGGGGACGGGGTGACCGGGGTGGCCGGCGCCGGGTCGGTGACGGGGGTGGTGTCGCCGAGGGCGGCGGCGTGCAGGGCGTCGGAGGCGGACACCGAGGCGAGCAGCCGGGCGAGGTCGGGGGAGGCGGCGGACAGGTCGGCGAGCCTGGCCTCGGCGGTGCGCCGCTCGGCCGCGCCGAGCCCGGCGACGGTGGCCGGCGTGGCGGCGGCCGGTGCGGTGGCGGACGCGCCGGCGGACGGCGGGGCCGAGGCGGGTTGGGACCCGGAGTTCGCCGGACGGGAGGCCGAGGCGCTCGCGTCCGGCAGCCCCTGCGCGAACGCGGCCCGGTGCTGGAGCAGTTCGGCCCGCAGCGGCTGGAGCTGCGCGGCCTGGGCCGCGCCGGGGCCGGCCAGCACGACGTCGTACGCGGCGAGCAGGGCGTCGGTGGCCGCGACGGCGCGGGCGCGGACCGGAAGGTCGGGATCGGGTCGCCGCGCGTCACCGTCGTCCTTGTGCTGGGAGCCGGTGCAGGCGGTGAGGACCGCGGCGGCGGCGAGCAGCCCGACGGTCAGGGCGGTGCGTCGGCGGGCGGCCTGCATCGGTGTCTCTCCCGGGGCGTGGGGGAGCGCCTCCACTCCCGATGGCGTGAATCATTACAGAACGCACACGTGTGCGGGGATCCTTCGGCATCCCGGCCTCCGGTGTGAGCTTGCTCGCAGTCGGCCGGGGCGGGCCCGGGGCAGGCCCCGGCGGGGCCCGGTCGGGCGCCGCCGCGGAATCGGTGGTTCGGGGGTCGACCGGATAGGCTTTGGGCCTAGTTGCTGCGACGCACCCGCTGGGAGACCACCCTCGGGGCGATGCGGTATGACCTTCTGACAACAGCAGACGCGGCCGAGGAGTCACCCGGATGAGCACCACCCAGATCGACCGGCTGCGTGTGTTGCTGGAGCCGCTGGCCGCCGAGTCCGGCCTCGATCTCGAAGAGGTGAAGGTCACCCAGGCGGGCAGTCGCCGCCAGGTGCAGGTCGACGTGGACGCCGACGGCGGCGTGGACCTGGACACCATCGCCGAGTTCAGCCGGCTGGTCGGCGAGGCCCTGGACGAGTCCGATGTGATGGGCAGTGGCGCGTACGTCCTGGAGGTCGGTTCCCCGGGCGCCGAGCGGACGCTCACCGAGCCCCGCCACTGGCGCCGGGCCGAGGGCCGGCTGGTCAAGGTGCAGCTGGCGGACGGCGGCGAGATCGTGGCCCGGGTCCTGTCGGCCGACGAGGACGGCGCGCTGGTCGAGGTGCAGCCGGTGAAGGGCCGCGGCCGGGCCAAGGAGCGCCGTCTGGAGTACACCGAGGTCGCCAAGGCGCGCGTCCAGGTGGAGTTCAACCGCAAGGACGAGAAGCTCCTCGACGAGGCCCCCGACATCGAGGGGGCCGAGGACTTCGACGAGACCGAGGACGGCGACGCGTTCGCCGAGGACGACGAGGACGAGACCGATGCCCCCGCCGAGGGGGACGACGGTGCGCAGTGAGCGCCACCGCACCCGCACCATCCGCACCATGAACGTGAAGAAGGACGAGGAGGCGTAGCCGTGGACATCGACATGAGCGCCCTGCGTGGGCTGGTTACCGAGAAGAACATCCCCTTCGACCTGCTGGTCGAGTCGATCGAGTCGGCCCTCCTCATCGCGTACCACCGCACCGAGGGCTCGCGCCGCCGTGCGCGCGTCGAGCTGGACCGCAAGAGCGGCCATGTGACCGTGTGGGCGCTGGAGGACGCGTCGGAGCTGGACGAGGGCGTCGAGCCGAAGGAGTTCGACGACACCCCGAGCGGCTTCGGCCGGATCGCCGCGAGCACCGCCAAGCAGGTCATCCTGCAGCGTCTGCGCGACGCCGCCGACGACCAGACCTTCGGTGAGTACGCCGGCAAGGAGGGCGACATCGTCACCGGTGTCGTCCAGCAGGGCAACGACCCGAAGAACGTGCTGGTCGACATCGGCAAGCTGGAGGCCATCCTGCCGCCGCAGGAGCAGGTGCCCGGCGAGGACTACCGGCACGGCACCCGGCTGAAGTGCTACGTGGTGGCCGTCCGCCGCGGTGTCCGGGGCGCGTCGGTGACGCTCTCGCGCACCCACCCCAACCTGGTGCGCAAGCTGTTCGCGCTGGAGGTCCCGGAGATCGCCGACGGCAGCGTCGAGATCGCCGCGATCGCCCGTGAGGCCGGTCACCGCACCAAGATCGCGGTCTGGTCGCGCCGGCAGGGCCTGAACGCCAAGGGCGCCTGCATCGGCCCGGTCGGCAGCCGGGTGCGCAACGTGATGGCCGAGCTGCACGGCGAGAAGATCGACATCGTCGACTGGTCCGAGGACCCGGCCGAGATGGTCGCCGCGGCACTGTCCCCCGCCCGGGTGACGAAGGTCGAGATCGTCGACTACGGCCAGCGCTCCGCCCGGGTGATCGTGCCGGACTACCAGCTGTCGCTGGCGATCGGCAAGGAGGGGCAGAACGCCCGCCTGGCCGCCCGCCTGACCGGCTGGCGGATCGACATCCGTCCGGACACCGAGGGCCAGGACGAGGGCCGCTCCGCGGACGGCGGCCGGGAGTCCGCGGGCGAGTAGTCCCCGCACCGATCTGAGTCACCGTGCCGTCCCGCCCTCGCCGGTGGGGCGGCACCATGTCCCTTCGGAGGGGTAGACTTGCCTTCGTCTGGCCGGACGCACGTCCGAGCACGCCCGGAGCGCACCTGCGTGGGCTGCCGCAAGCGAGCGGCCAAGCACCAGTTGTTGCGTGTCACGGCGATCGAGGGCGTCTGCGTCCCCGATCCCCGTGGCGCACTGCCGGGACGAGGTGCACACCTGCACCCCGACCCGACCTGCCTCGACCTCGCGGTCCGCCGCCGGGCGTTCCCCAGGGCCTTCCGGCTCCAGGGAGCACTCGACACCGAGCGGATCCGCGAGTACGTCGAGGAGCGGGCAGGCGGCACCCCGGCGGTCTGAGGCTTCCCTCACGGCCGCCTGGAGGGGAACGCCGCCCGCTAGGGCCGCCGCTCATGCGGCGGAGAACCACCGCAACAAGCACAGCGCGCGTGTATCCGCGCGCCGTGCGACCAGTCAGGTACCTCGCGATGTGGAAGTAGGTCGAGATTGCGATGAGCACTCGATGAGTACGCGATGAGTACGCGATGGGTACGCCCATGAAGTAGCGACAGTCCGGCGGACGATCACCCCGGACTCATAGACAGGAGTGAAGTGGCTAAGGTCCGGGTTTACGAACTCGCCAAGGAGCTTGGCTTGGAGAGCAAGGCCGTCATGGCCAAGCTCACCGAGCTCGGTGAGTTCGTCCGTTCGGCGTCCTCGACCATCGAGGCGCCGGTCGTACGCAAGTTGACTGACGCGCTTGGAGTGGCCCCCACGGGTGGTTCCGCTGCCAAGCCTGGCCCGCGCAAGCCTGCGGCGCCCCAGCCCGCCGGTGGTGCCTCCGCACCCCGCCCGGGTGCCCCCACCCCGGGTCCGCGCCCTGCCGCGACCCCGGGTCCCCGCCCGACTCCGGCCGCTGCGGCCCCGGCTGCTCCGGCCGCCCCCGCCGCCGCGAAGCCGGCCGCCGCGACCCCGGGCCCGCGCCCGGCCGCGCGCCCCGCGACCCCGGCGGCTCCGGCCGCCCCGGCCGCCGAGTTCTCCTCGCCGGCTCCCGCCGGCGACGCCGCTGCGGCTGCTCCGGCCGCCGCCGCGGCTCCCGCCGAGCGCCCGGCCGCCCAGGCCCCGCGTCCGGCGTCGCAGGCCCCCGCCGGTGGCGGCGGCGCCCGTCCGGGCCCGCGCCCGGCCGGCCCGCGTCCGGGCAACAACCCGTTCACCTCGGGCAGTGCCACCGGCATGGCCCGTCCCGGTGACCGTCGTCCGGCCGCGCCGGGTGCCGCTCGTCCGGGTGCGGGTGCTCCGGGTGCCGACCGTGGCGCTCCGCGTCCCGCCGGTGACCGTCCGCGTCCCGCCGGTGCTCCGGGTGCCGACCGTGGCGCTCCGCGTCCCGGTGGCGACCGTCCGCGTCCCGCCGGTGCTCCCGGTGCCGACCGTGGCGCTCCGCGTCCCGGTGGCGACCGTCCGCGTCCCGCCGGTGCTCCCGGCGCCGAGCGTGGCGCCCGCCCCGCCGGTGCCCCGCGCCCCGACGGCATGCCGCGTCCGGCCGGTCCGCGTCCGGGTGGGCCCAGCCCGTCCGGGATGCCCCGTCCGAACCCCGGCATGATGCCGCAGCGTCCGGCCGGTCCGGGCCCGCGTCCGGGCCCCGGCGGCCGTGGCCCCGGTGGCCCCGGTGCCCGTCCGGGCGGTCCGGGTGCCGGCGCCGGTGGCGCTCGTCCCGGCTTCGCCGGCCGCGCGGCCGGTCCGGGTTCGCGCCCGGCCGGTGGCGGCTTCGGCGGCCCGCGTCCCGGTGGCGCTCCCGGCGGCGGCGGTGGCTTCGGCCCGCGTCCCGGCGGCTTCGGCGGCCGTCCCGGTGGCCCGGGTGCCCGTGGTGGCACGCAGGGTGCCTTCGGTCGTGGCCCGGGCGGTCGCCCGGCCCGTGCCCGTAAGTCGAAGCGTGCGCGTCGCCAGGAATACGAGTCGATGCAGGCTCCGTCCGTCGGCGGTGTGATGCTGCCCCGTGGCAACGGGACGACCGTCCGGCTGTCGCGCGGTGCCTCGCTGATGGACTTCGCGGAGAAGATCAACGCCAACCCGGCCGCGCTCGTCTCGGTGATGTTCAACCTCGGTGAGATGGTCACGGCGACGCAGTCGGTCTCCGACGCGACGCTGGAGATGCTGGCCCAGGAGATGGGCTTCGTTCTCGAGATCGTCAGCCGTGACGACGAGGACCGCGAGCTGCTGGAGTCGTTCGACATCGACTTCGGTGCCGACGAGGGCGACGAGGACGAGCTCATGCCTCGCCCGCCGGTCGTCACCGTCATGGGTCACGTCGACCACGGTAAGACCCGACTGCTGGACGCCATCCGCAAGACCAACGTGGTGGCCGGTGAGGCGGGTGGCATCACCCAGCACATCGGTGCCTACCAGGTCACGGCGACGGTGAACGGCGAAGAGCGTCCGATCACCTTCCTCGACACCCCGGGTCACGAGGCGTTCTCCGCCATGCGTGCCCGTGGTGCCAAGTCCACCGACATCGCGATCCTGGTGGTCGCGGCCAACGACGGTGTCATGCCGCAGACGGTCGAGGCGTTGAACCACGCCAAGGCCGCCGGTGTGCCGATCGTGGTCGCGGTCAACAAGATCGACGTCGAGGGCGCGGACCCGGTCAAGGTCCGCGGCCAGCTGACCGAGTTCGGTCTGGTGGCGGAGGAGTACGGCGGCGACACCATGTTCGTCGACATCTCCGCGCGTCAGGGTCTGCACATCGACCAGCTGCTCGAGGCCGTCGTGCTCACCGCCGACGCCTCGCTCAACCTGGTGGCCAACCCCGAGCAGGACGCGCAGGGTATCGCCATCGAGGCCCACCTCGACAAGGGCCGCGGCGCCATGGCGACCGTCCTCGTGCAGCGTGGAACGCTGCGCGTCGGCGACTCCATCGCCGTCGGTGACGCGCACGGCCGCGTCCGCGCCATGCTGGACGAGAACGGCAAGAACGTCGCCGAGGCGGGTCCGTCCCGTCCGGTGCTGCTCCTCGGTCTCACCTCGGTGCCCCGCGCCGGCGACAGCTTCATCGTCGTCGACGACGACCGCACCGCGCGTCAGATCGCCGAGAAGCGCTCGACGCGTGACCGCAACGCCATGTTCGCCAAGCGCCCGATGCGGGTCTCCCTGGAGAACCTGGACCAGGCGATCGCGGCCGGCGGCGTGCAGCAGCTCAACCTCATCGTCAAGGGCGATGTCTCCGGTTCCGTGGAGGCCCTTGAGGACGCACTCGTCAAGCTCGACGTGGGCGACGAGGTCGAGCTCCGGATCCTGCACCGCGGTGTGGGTGCCATCACCGAGTCCGACGTGGACCTGGCGATGGGCTCGGACGCCATCATCATCGGCTTCAACGTGCGCGCCGAAGGCCGTGCGCGTACCGCGGCCGACCGCGAGGGCGTCGACGTCCGGTACTACTCGGTCATCTACCAGGCGATCGAGGAGATCGAGGCGGCCCTCAAGGGTCTGCTCAAGCCGGAGTACGAGGAGGTGCGCCTCGGTTCCGCGGACATCCGCGAGGTGTTCCGCTCCTCCAAGTTCGGCAACATCGCGGGTGTCATCGTCCGCGAGGGCCTGCTGCGCCGCAACGCCAAGGCTCGCCTCATCCGCGACGGCAAGCTCATCACGGAGAACCTCACCATCGAGGGCCTGCGTCGTTTCAAGGACGACGCGACCGAGGTCCGCGAGGGCTTCGAGGCCGGTGTGACCCTGGGGTCGTTCAACGACATCAAGGTCGACGACGTCATCGAGACGTACGAGATGCGCGAGAAGCCGCGCGCGTAAGCGAGTGGTGGGCCGGGGCCGGCCGGCGGGAGATTTTTCCCGTCGACCGGCCCCGGTCTGGCTGTGTAGGGTCCTCCTACGTCGGTCCGCTCCGCGGGCCGTCCTCCGAGGCCTCCAGGTCGGCTTGACCTGTCATACATGTTCGTAGGATCACTCGCGTTCGACCTTCTGCTCGGCGACGTCCACTCGCTGAAGGAGAAGCGCTCGATCGTGCGGCCCATCGTGGCCGAGCTGCAGCGCAAGTACAGCGTGTGCGCGGCGGAAGTAGGGAACCAGGATCTGCACCGCAGGGCCGAGATCGGCGTCGCGGTGGTGTCCGGCGAAGCCGGGTTCGTCACCGAGGTCCTGGACAGCTGTGAGCGGTTCGTCGCCGGCCGCCCCGAGGTTCAGCTGCTCTCCGCCAGGAGGCGCTACCACGGCGACGAGGATGACTGAGATCCGGAGCGGGAGCGGCGGGAGTCGCCACTCTCACACGGATCAGGACCGAGAGCGCCCACAAGGCTGGGCGCGGGCCGGTACTTTGGGGGCATGGGCCCCCGCGGGTGGGTTGTCGACCCGAGTACCGGGCCCACTGCACGAGGAGGCAACGTGACCGACAAGGCAAGGGCGCGCAAGCTCGCCGACCGCATCCAGGTGGTGGTCGCCGAGACCCTGCAGCGGCGGGTCAAGGACCCGCGACTGGGCTTCGTGACCATCACCGACACCCGGGTGACCGGGGATCTGCGGGAGGCCACCGTCTTCTACACCGTCTACGGCGACGAGACCGACCGCCAGGCCGCGGCCGTGGCGCTGGAGAGCGCCAAGGGCATCCTGCGCAGCACCGTCGGCAAGGAGACCGGGGTCCGCCACACGCCGTCGCTGACCTTCGTCGCCGACGCGCTGCCGGACAACGCCCGCAACATCGACGACCTGCTCGACCGGGCGCGGCAGATCGACGCCGAGGTGCGCACCACGGCGACCGGGAAGACGTACGCCGGAGACGCGGACCCGTACAAGGTCCCGGCCTCCGAGCGTGACGACGAGGACGAGTAGTCATGGCCGGCGAGCCGGCGGGGGCGGTGGTGGCGAGCACCACCCTCGTGGACACGGCGGCGAGCGGCGCGGCGGGGGCGCCTTCCACCAGTGCGGTGGAGGGTGCCCTCGCGGCGCTTCCGGGGCCGCGTACCGAGGCGACCGGGGCCGAGCTGGTCTGGCAGCAGGTCGTCGCCGAGATCGGGCGTGCCCGGTCCGTCGACCTGATCTGCCACATCTGCCCCGACGGTGACGCGCTCGGCTCGGCCCTCGCGGCCGGGATCGCGCTGCGCTCGCTCGGCCACGAGGTACGGGTCTCCTTCGGCGACGACCCGCAGGTCGTCCCCGAGTCGCTGGCCTTCCTGCCCGGGCAGGAGCTGATCGTCCCGGCCGCCGACGTCCCGGACGTCCCCGAGCTGGTGCTCTGCTTCGACGTGGCCTCGGAGGGGCGGCTCGGGCTGCTCCACGAGAAGGCCTTCGCGGCGCCTGTGCTGGCCGTCCTCGACCACCACGCCTCCAACCCCGGCTTCGGCACCCACCAGCTGATCGACCCGGCCGCGCCCGCCACGGCGGTGCTGGTCGACGAGCTGCTGCGCCGGCTCGGGGTCCCGCTGGACCAGGACCTCGCGACCTGCCTCTACACCGGTGTGGCCACCGACACCGGCTCGTTCAAGTACCGGGCCACCACGCCCGCCACCCACGAACTCGCCGGGCGGCTGCTGGCCACCGGCATCCGGCACGACCTGATCTCCCGGCAGCTCTGGGACACCGGCTCGTTCGGCTATCTCAAGGTGCTGGCCGGCGCGCTGCAGCGGGCGGTGTACGAGCCGCAGGCCGCCGGCGGCCTCGGTCTGGTGTGGACCTGGGTCCCCTACCAGGACCTCGTGCTGTTCGGCGTCACGGTGGAGGAGATCGAGGGTCTGATCGACACCCTGCGCCGCCCGGCCGAGGCCGAGGTCGCCCTGGTGCTCAAGCAGGATCCGGACGGCACGCTGCGGGGCTCCTCGCGCTCCAAGGGGGCCGTGGACGTCGCGCGGGCCTGCGCCGAGCTGGGCGGCGGCGGGCACACCTACGCGGCGGGCTTCTCGGTCCGCGACGAGGTCGAGGCGGTGGTGGCCCGGTTCCGGGCCGTGCTGCGGCCGGTGGACCCTCCTGCGCTTGAATGAGCTCCGTACGCCGTGCGGCGGCCGTCGCTGGACCACGGCCGCCCGCCGACCATCCGCTGGAGAGATGAACCGATGAAGCGCAAGGGAACCGGCCCCGACGGCCTGGTCATCGTCGACAAGCCGGAGGGCATCACCTCGCACGGGGTGGTGGCCAAAATGCGATGGCTGGCCGGCACCCGCAAGGTCGGCCACGCCGGGACGCTGGACCCGATGGCCACCGGCGTGCTGGTGATCGGAGTCGAGCGGGCCACCCGGCTGCTCGGGCACCTGATGCTCACCGCCAAGACGTACGAGGCGACGATCCGGCTCGGCCAGGACACCGTCACCGACGACCGCGAGGGCGAGGTCGTCTCCTCGACCCCGGCCACCGGGGTGACCAGGCAGGCCGTGGACGCCGGGGTCGCCGCCCTCACCGGCGGGATCATGCAGGTTCCGTCCAAGGTCAGCGCCATCAAGATCGACGGCAAGCGGTCCTACACCCGGGTGCGCGAGGGCGAGGACTTCGAGATCCCGGCCCGGCCCACCACCGTCCACTCCTTCACCGTGCACGCCCTGCGCGAGGCGGTGGCCGAGGACGGCACCCCCGTCCTCGACCTGGACGTCACCGTGGAGTGCTCCTCCGGCACCTACATCCGCGCGCTCGCCCGGGATCTCGGCGCCGGCCTCGGCGTCGGCGGACACCTCACCGCCCTGCGGCGCACCCGGGTCGGCCCCTACGGGGTGGAGTCCGCGCGGACGCTGGAGCAGCTGGAGGCCTCCGTGACGGGCGACTGCGCCGGGGGGCTGGAGGTGCTGCCGATCGGCGAGGCGGCCGCGGCGGCCTTCCCGCGCTGGGACATCGACGCCGACCAGGCCAAGCTGCTCGCCAACGGGATGAAGCTCAAGGCGCCCGGGCTCGGGGTGGACGGCCCGATCGCGGTCTTCGGCCCCCAGGAGCGGTTCCTCGCGCTGGTCGAGGAGAGGGACGGCCACGCCCGCCCGGTCGCGGTGTTCGTCGGCTGAGACCCGGCGGCGGCGCCGGGGCACCGGGAGCCGCCGTGCCGGGAACGCGCGGTGGCCCGTACGGACGTACGGGCCACCGCGCGTTCCCGTGCGTGCGCACCGGGCCCGGCCGTGGCCCCGATCTCACTCCTCCGGGGGAGCGCGCGAGGTGAAGCAGGGTGGTGAGCAGCGCGTGCGCGGTCGTCCGGGGACTCGGGAGGGCAGGCTCCGGGCGGCTGGTACGACGGCCGCGACGGGCCCTCGCAGGGCCCGCCCGGCCCTGCGGAAGAGGCGGTCGGCATGGCGGGTGGCCCGTTCGGCGGGGCGGCGAGGGAGCCGGCACGGGCGTTGCTGCGGATCTGTGACCCGGGGGGCGGCCTGCGCGGTCTCGGCTTCGTCGCGGATCTCCAGGGCACCGTCCTGACGGCCTACGAGACGGTCGCCGGGCTCGACCGGGTCGTCCTGCACACCCACGGCGGCCAGAGCCGGGTGCTGGGCCGCCACAGCGTGCTGCTGCTGCCGGCCCAGGGCCTGGCGCTGCTCCGCACGGAGGAGGTCGGCGGCCTGCCGGTGCCGGCGCTGCCGATCGCCCCGGCCGGCGGGGCCCGTGCGGGCCGCCTGGTCGCCGTCCCCCGGCAGGCCGCCGAGGACGGGCGGCCGGGCCTGCTACAGGGCGGCGTACTGGGCGTCGCCGCCGCGGTCCACCGGTGGGCGGACGGCTTCCACGTGATCGGCGGCGCCCTGCTGCTCGACCTGCCCCAGCTCACCGGCCCGCCGACGGCCGGCGCCCCGGTGCTGGACGCCGAGAACGGCGCCGTCCTGGGTGTGGTCGTGCCGGCGCTGCGCGGCGCCGGCTCCCTCGGGGACGACCGCACCGAGGCCCTGGCCGCCGTACCGCACGACGGGGACGAGGCCCTGGCGCAGCTGCTCGCGCGCAACGCGGCCGGCGTCCCCGGGTACGGCCGGGCGCTCAACCTCGCCGGGGTGCTGGGGCTGGCCTCCCGTCAGCTGGCCGCCGCGGGAGCGGGCCCCGGGGCCGTCGCCGACCTGGCCGCCGACCGGGTCGACCGGCCGGACGGGCTGGTCGGCGAGGAGCCGCAGGCCACCGTCACCGTGCTGCTCGGCGCACCGGGCAGCGGCCGCAGCACCGAGCTCGCCGCGCTGGCCGTCCGCCGCGCGGGCGGCCGGCGGGCGCTGCCGACGCTCTGGCTGCGCGGGGCCGACCTGGCGCCGGCCGGCGCGGCCCGGGCGGCCCCCACCGGCCGCACCGGCGCCGCCGCTCCGGGCGGCCCCGCCGGCCCGCCGCCCGCCGGGCCGCTCGCGGAGGCGGTCGGCCGCGCGCTGGCCGGGGCCGCCCGGCTGCTCGCCGCCGACCTGCCCGGGGTCGGCGCGGGACCCGACCCCGGCGAGGTGGCCCGGCTCTGTTCGGCGGCGCACCGGCCGCTGCTGGTGCTGCTGGACGCCCCCGAGGAGGCGCCCGCCGCCCTCGACGCGCACTGGCTGGCCCAGGCCACGGCTTGGTTGGACGGCTGCGGGGCCCGGCTGCTGACGGCCTGCGGCCCGGACGCCTGGGAACAGCTCGCCGGCAGCTCCCGCCCCGGCGGCCCGCACACCGGCGGCCCGGCCGCCGCCGGCCCGCACGCCGCCGGTCCGGCCGCCGCCGACCCACCGCGGGTGCACCGGCTCGGCCCGCTGCCCGCGGAGGCGGCCGAGCGGGCCCGTCGGCGCTACGGTCCGCCCGCCGACTGGCTCGCTCCGGCCGACGCCCGGCACCCGCTCGCGCTGCGGCTGGCCGGGGAGCTGTGGACGGCGGGCGTCGGGAGCGGACCGGCCTCACGCGGCGAGCTGTTCGGCGGCCACCTGGACCTGCGCTGCCTGGCCGTGGCCCGCCGGATCGCCGCGTCGACGCAGCTCCGGCGTCAGGGCGCGCATCGCCGGGGCGGGCCGCCGCCGGCCGCCGAGGACCACGGCCGGCTGCGTCGGCTCGCGGTGGCGGTCGCCGGCCGGGTGCACGAGGCGGGCCGCCGGATGCTCGGCCCGGGGCACGGCAGCCTGAGCCGGGAGGTCTTCGAGGAGCTGTTCCCGACGGCGGCCGGATGGGCGGGCGCGGTGCTCGCGGAGCGGCTGTTCGTCCCGGCCGGAACGGGCTACCGCCCGGCGCACGAGGAGGTCTTCGACCGGCTGCAGGGCCTCCACCTGGACCTGGACGCCGCGCTGCGGCTGCTGCTGGCGGAGCGGCCCGCAGCAGTGGGCCACGAGGGCGCAGGCGCGGAGGGCGGCCCGGCGGCCGGGCCGGACGAGGGCGCCCCGGCGGGCCCGCCGGCCGGGCCCGGACCGGTGCAGGTGCCGCGCCACCGCGTCGGGCCGGTGCTGGCAGCCCTGCGCGGCATCGGTGAGACCTGGGGCGCGTCCGGACTCGACCCGTGGCTGCACCGCCTCCGGCGCGCACTCGAACTCCTGCCGCCCGGGAGCGAACCCGCCTGGTGGGCCGCCCGGCTGCTCGCGGGCGCGCTGGCCGACTCACCCGAACCTGCCGCCCATCGCGCCCTGCTGACGCGGCTGGCCGAGTGGACCGCCGAGCAGGCGGCCCCGCAGCCCACCCCACGGCCTGCGGAGCCCGGCCCGGCGGCGTCCGGCCCGGTCCCGGGCGCCGCCGTCCCGTCCGGCACGGTCCGGTTCGGGCCCGCCTTCTGGAGCGGGCTCGGGCTGGCGCCGGAGGACGAATTCGGCCTGCTGCGCCGTCTGGTCCGCGCGGACGGTCCCGAACAGGGGTTCCTCGCCGCCACCGCCCGCCGGCTGCGGGCCGATCCGGCCGCCGTGATCCCGTTGCTCTGCGACTGGCTGGACGATCGGAACACCGTGCCCGCGCAGTCCGCCGCGCCCGCCCAGCCCGGCGGCTCCGGCCCGCGGACGGTCGCCGACCTGGCGCACGGCCTGCTGCACGCCCACCGCAGCCTCGCGCTGGACGACCTGACGGAGCACCTGGCCGACGCCGCCCACCCGCGGGCCGACGCCCTGCTGGGGCTGCTCGCCGCCGACGAGCCGTCCGCCGTGTGCCGGGCCGTCGACCGCTGGAGCCACGACCCCCGCCCCGAGCGCCACGTGGCCGCCGCCGTGCACGCCCTGCGGGCCGCCCCGTACGCCCCGGGCCCGGGGGCCGAGCTGCTGCGCCACACCGCGCTGGCGCTGCTGGCCAGGGAGGACGAGCCCGCCCTGCACGGCGCGGCGTTGGCGCTGCTCGTCCGGGAGCCGTCCACCAGGGCCCGGTACCTGCCGGCGGCCCTGGCGGCGTACGGCACGGGTGATCCGTACCTGACGGCCGCCGTCCTCGCGCCGGCGCTGGAGAGCGACCCCGAGCCGGTACTCGCCGCGCTGGAGGCCCGGCTGACGGCCCCGGAGGCGGCCCTCGGTGCCGGGTTGCGGCTGCTGGCCGGGGCGGGTGCGCCGCTCGCGCTGCGGCGCGGTGCGGAGCTGGCCACCGTACTGCTGAGGGAGCGTCCGGAGCGGGCCGAGCAGATCGCCGGGGAGTACCTGGAGCTCCGGTTACGGCGGCTGCCGGGGACCGCCGGGACGCCGGTGGAGCTACGGGCGCTGATCGACACGGTCCTGACGGCGTGTCCGGCCACCGCCCGGCTGGCCTTCGCCGCGACCCTGGCCTCACCACCCGAACCCGCACCCGAACCCGCACGCGCGGCCGAACCCGCACCC